>NZ_JBNTJZ010000001.1:0-791098 GCF_051195115.1 Haloplanus sp. C73
GCTAACGCGCCCCTCGAATCCGGTCAGACTGCAACCCTGCGGATTAACACGGAAAGCGGTGCGACCTCCATCATCCGTATCCAGGTGCCCCAGTCCCTCTCCGGCGAGGAATCCGTCGAACTGTAACGACCGGTTCGACACACTGGCTGACTGAATCCTATTTTTCGAGCGTCGTGGAGAACAACCGTAGCCATGGAGTGAGAGCGTCATCCACCGGGAAACGAGGCTCATCGAGAGAGGGACCAAGTCAGAGTGCGCCGAAGAACGCGATGAATACTGTCTCCGTCGGGGTCGTTCGTCGACTGATACAAAAGAGTCGATTCGACCGCGGATGCGCCCGCCGTCAGAAATCCATCCGCCGACAGTCGCGTACGTGTCCACACTGGAAAGGGAGCCCCACCGCCGACGAACGCGGCAGAGACCCGTGCGTCGGCGGGCGTCCCGTCGGGCAGGGGAGCGTCGTGGGGCCATCTCGTAAGTGGTTAGTATAATTAAAAATAATGTTGAATGCGTCAGTTTTCGCGGCGTCGGCGTTCGGAGCGTGATGGGCCGGCAGGGGCATGCCGGCCGGCAGCGGTGGGTCGACGCCGCCTCGCTCCGTCGCTGGGGTGGCATGTCGCACGCTGCTCGGGGTACACTGAACGGCTCTGTGTGTCGGCACCAGTGACGAGTCGTCTCGGCCCAAATGCGCCTCCGAGCGTAGGACTATGTGTCATCGAGAATAGTAAATCTTGGTGTCAGCTCGTGACGGGACGTGCGGCCGCGTCGTCAGTTCGTGAGACGCCCCAGTTCCGCGGCGACGACGCGGCGTTCGAGGAGGGCCACGCCAGCGACGACGACACAGAATCCGACTGCCGTCGCGAGCGTGACCGATTCATCGAGGAGAAGCCAGCCGGTGAGCGCGGCGAAGACGGGGACGACGTACGCGACCAGATTCGTCCGCACGGGACCGATACGTCGGATGAGCGTGAAGTAGATGGGGTAGGCGGCGGCAGTCGAGGGGATGGCGACGACGAGAATCGCGAGTAGGACCGTCGGCGTCAGCGCCGCCGTCGTGGCGTGTTCGCCCATGGCGGCGCTCCAGCCGTGGAGGATGACCGCCCCGAGCGCCATCGCCCACGCGGTCAGCGAGATGCTCGGGATGGTCGACCCGATGCGGCGCGTGAGGACGCTCCCAAGGGCGATGGCCGCCGCCGCGGCGAGGACGTACAACTGGCCGAGGGTCGAACTCGACGTGAGCGTCTCGGGCGTCGGCTGGACGATGATGACGACGCCGAGGAGGCCGAGGAGGATGCCGACGACCCCGCGCAGGTCCAGTCGGGATTCGAGGACGAACACCGCGAAGATGGGCGAGAGGATGGGGTTCAGGCCGTACATCACCGACGCCGCCGCGGGCGTAATCGTCTGCTGGCCCAGAAAGAGGAAGCCGTTGTTCACGGCGACGATTGTCACGGCGCCCACGACGAGGCCGGCCACGTCGGCACGAGTGCGAGGCAGCCACGACTCGTATCGCCACGCGGCGTACGCGAGGAGGATGGGCGCGGCCACGTCGAACCTGAGCGCGGCGAAGAAGACGGGCGGCAGCGCGGCGAGACCCGCCTTGATTGCGGCGAACGAACAGCCGAACAACGCTCCGAGGAGGACGAACAGACCGGCGTTGCGATATCGACCGGGGAACACAGCCAGCCTTGGTCGTCGTCGCGGATGGGTGTATCGATTACGGACGCTTAACCCGCAGGCACCCCTCGTTTCGAGCGTGACCGACGACCGCGAACGCTGGAACGAGAAGTACAGCGCGGACGACGAGTTCGGGCTTCCCGACGACCCGATTCCCGAGCTGGCGCGCCGGGTCGACACGCTCCCAGCGGGCCGGGCGCTCGACGTGGCGACGGGGACCGGACGCAACGCCCGCTTTCTGGCCGCCGAGGGGTACGACGTCGACGCCGTCGACGTCTCGGACGAGGCACTCGACCGGGCGCGGCGGGCCGCCGACGGCGTCGACGTGAACTGGATTCGGTCCGACATCGAGGCCTTCGAGTTCGACGCGGACGCCTACGACGTGATTACGGTGAGCTTCTTCGCGATGCTCGACCGCCTGCCGGACCTCGTCGAGGCTCTCAAGCCCGGCGGCGTCCTCGTCTACGAACACCACCTCCGGTCGAGCGATGACATCGATATCGGCCCGTCGAGCGACCGGTATCGCTACCCCTCGAATCACCTCTTGCACGCGTGTCTCGACCTGACGATTCTCCACTACGCGGAGCGGACGCGACCGGACGCCGAGGGGCGGACGCAGGCGGTGGCGACGCTCGTCGCTCGGAACTCGACGGGCGGCGCGCAGTCGTATCCGCGAATCGAGGAGTGAGGTTAGCCGGAGCGGCCGTCGAACAGCGCTTTGTCCAGTTTGACGCCGAAGGTGAAGTAGTCGGGGCGGATGAACTGGTAGATCCGGACGGTGACGTTGGGGTTGATACTCATCTGAACGTACGCCTCCCGTTCGCTGAAGCCGTGTTCGTCTATTAGCTCATCCATCGTGGCCGCGAAGCAACCGTCGAGTGCGGCTCTGGGGCTGCCGGCGTTTTTCGCGGAGTCGACGTGGATTATCGAGTCGTCCGTTTCGACGCGGAAGACGCCGGGGACCGCGTGGTCGACGACGTCGACGCTGAGCGTGACCGTCGCCCGCGCTTCGACGGCGAATCCGGTGTACTCGGAGTCGCTCTGTGACGCGTGGACGTCGCCGACAAAGAGCTGTCCCCCCTCGGTGTACGCGCTGAGACAGACGGTACTCCCCTGCTGGAGGTCACGCACGTCCATGTTCCCGCCCCACGGCCCCTGCGTCGTGAGCGGGTCCTGCACGGTTCGGCCGGGTGCGGTGGCTATCGTCCCGATGTGTGGGTTCAGTTCCCACTCCCACTCGCGGCCGTCGAGTTCGATTCGGCCGGTACCGTCGGCCGTCGTCCCGCTGGGTCCCGGTTCGAGCGAAACTTCGTGAGCGCGGTTCGTCTTGCACGTCTCCCACCCCTCCTTGCCCGCGAGGTTGCCGTGCCCTTCGAGCGTCGTCGTGTAGCCTCGCTCGGGCACGATTTCCTCGACGTGGACGGCGATGGTGTCCCCCGGTTCGACGCCCTCGACGTACACCGGCCCGCTCACCGGGTTGGCGTCGAAGCCCGGCGGTGGCGTGTTCATCGTCGGCACGTCAGTCTCGTCGAACTCGCCCAGTCCGTGCTCGAACAACTGGTCTTTGAACGAATCCCAGACTTCGATGGAGAACGATTCGCCCGGCTCGACGCGCAACGCCGGCTCCATATCTCGCCCGAACTCGAAGTGTCCAGAATTTTCTCTTTTTAGTTCCTTCATTCGATATCCTATTCCACTATAATCGTACAAATATCTTTTTATGTCCAGTATAATCTTGTATCTAGAACCGAATTTGGCGTTGCGAACCACCCGAACCCCCACAAAATCTTGTTTGCGTTGCTAAACCTATTCCCCATTATTTCTAGAGTAATTCCTTATTCTAGACCATTACTCCTATATTCGTCTAGAGTACTCTCAATAATAGCCATATTTGTCCAGATTCATCCCAAAGTATATGTGGGGGCACTCGCTCTTGTCGGGTGCAAATGGAGAACCGACCAAACGACGACACCTACCGCCGACGGAAGATTCTGAAGGCGGCATCGGTTGCAGCCGGCTCTGCGGCGCTGGCCGGCTGTAGCGGCGGCGATTCGAGCACGAGCAACAGCACAGATTCGAGCAGCGACTCGGAATCGAACACCGACTCTGGCTCGGATGGCGGTTCGAGTGACAGCCGACACGGCGGGAGCATGACCTTCGCTCTCGGCGGGTCGCCGACGAACCTCTCGTACTGGCAGTCCTACGACACCGTCACCAACAACCTCACCACCCAGATTTGGGACAGCCTGCTGGAGTACAGCGAGCCCGACATGGAGCTTCAGCCGGCGCTCGCGGAAAGTTGGGAAGCGGAAGACGACACGACGTACGTCTACGAACTCCGTGAGGGCGTGACCTTCCACGACGGCAGCGAGATGACGGCGGAGGACGTCATCGCGAGCGCGGAACTCACGCTCCGCGACGAGGCACGGTCGCCGCTGGCTTGGATGTTCGGCGCCGTCGACAACTTCGAGCGCATCGACGACTACACCGTGCAGGTGAACATGAGCGAGGTGGACGCCTCGTTCAAGTACGTCCCGGCGACGACGGCGTGGTCCGTCGCACCGGCGTCGCTGATAGAGGAGCGGGGCATCGACCTCGCTCAGGACCCCGTCGGCGCCGGGCCGTTCCAGTTCGAGGAGTGGCAGAGCGGCAACTACGTGCGGCTCAGTCGACACGACGACTACTGGGACGGCGACCTGCCGTACCTCGATGAGGCGACGTTCCAAATCGTCCCCAACGGCACCTCGCGCATCACCGGGTTGCAGAACGGCAACTACGGCGGGACCAACGACATCCCAATCGACCAGCTATCGGTCCTCGACAGCATCGACAACGTCGAACTCTACACGGCGACGTCCTACCAGACGAGCCATCTGGCGTTTAACTGCATGGAAGGGCCGTTCAGCGACCCGAACGTTCGCCGCGCGGCGAGTTACGCCATCGACACGCAGGCCATCACCGACAGCGTCGTGGGCGAGTACGGGTCCCACGCCATCAGCATGTTGCCGGAGGGGATGATGGGACACGTCACACCCGAGGACTTGGAGTACGACGGCTTCCCCTACGACCCCGAGCGGGCGCGGACGATGCTCGACGAGGCTGGCCACACCGGCAGCCCCCGATTCGAGGCGACGCTGATGACGCCGACCGACACGGTTCGACAGCGGCCGGCAATCGCCATTCAGGAGTATCTCAGCGAGGTGGGCATCGACGTGAGCGTCAGCGAGGTGTCACAGTCGACGTACGTCGACACCATCTGGGGCGAGGAGGATTTCTCGGAGCGCCCGGACATGCAGATGACGCTCTGGGCCTCGGACTACCCCTCGCCGGATGCCATCATCCGACCGCTGTTCGACTCCGAGCAACTCCCCCCGAGCAACAACTGGTTCGGCTACCAGAACGAGGAGGTCGACGAACTCCTCCAGCAGTTCAAGACCACCCTCGACACCGATGAACGCGCCGAGTACGCGACACAGGCCAACCAGATGGTCGTCGACGACGCCCCCGGCGTCTGGATATTCCACCCCGACACGACCAAGGCGTTCAACACGAAGTTCGAGGGGTACGACGGCCAAGTGCCGGCCTTCGTCACGTACTTCACGACCTTCCTTCGTGACATGTACATCTCGGAGTGACGATGGTCTCCGGACAAACGATTGGATACCTACTCAAACGACTCGGATTCGGTGTGTTCATCGTCTGGGCAGTGACGTTTCTCGTCTTCGTCCTGTTGCACATCGCCCCCGGCTCACCCGCGGACATCCTCCTGTCCGGCGGCGTCGTCACCGAGGAGATGCGCCAGACGGTCATCGAGCAGTACAACCTCGACGAACCGTGGTACGTCCAGTATTTCCTGTGGCTGAAAGACGTCGTCACGGGAGACTTGGGGTACTCGTTCGCCCAGCAGCGACCGGTGGCGACGCTCATCGCCGACCGGTGGGCCATCACGGCCCAGATAGTGAGTCTGAGCATGGTGCTGGCGACGGTGCTGTCGATTCCGACTGGCATCGTCGCGGGCTACAAGCACGGGTCGACGCTGGACCGCGTGCTGACTGTCGTCGCCATCGTCGGCGTCAGCGTCCCGGTGTTCGTCAGCGGCGTCCTCGCCATCCTCGTCTTCTCGTTCCACCTGAACGTGTTGCCGTCGGGTGGCGCGGGAAGCGGCGTCGTCGGCCGACTCAGCCACATCTTCGTCCCCTCCTTGCTCCTCGGTGGCATGATTGGGGCGCTGATGTTCCGGATGATGCGCGCCGGCATGCGGGACGTACTCGAGAAAGATTACATGGAGACGTGTGTCGCCATGGGCCTTCCCACTCGGAAAGTCGTCCTCAAGCACGCGACCATCAACGCACTCGCACCCGTGCTGACGGTGTCGGGGCTGTGGATTGGCTTCCTCATCGTCTACGCGATGGTCGTCGAGTACGTGTTCGGCATGGGTGGGCTCGGCCGGCTCATCGTCCACGCGGTCCAAGCACAGGACGCGCCCGTCGTCTTGGCAGGGACCATCATCACCGCAGTGGTCTTCGTCGTCTCGAACATCGTCGTGGACCTTCTCTACACCAAAATCGACCCACGCGTCGTCATCGGAGGCGGACCCTGATATGCATCTCTCAGCCAGCGACCGACCGGAGGTATCGACATGAGCCAGCCATCGGCCGACCTATCGACCGGACAGAGCGAGCGGTCACGGCTCGTCGCCGGCGCGACCAAAGGATGGCGAATCGTCCGCTCGAACCCGCTGTCGACGGTGGGCTTTGCCATCGTCATGGGGTTGGTGGTCGTCGCCATCTTCGCCCCCGTGATAGCGCCGTACGAGCCGAGTTCACAGGACCTCGGGAACACCCTCGCGTCTCCGAGCGCCGACCACCCGATGGGAACGGACAGCACCGGCCGAGACATCTTCTCGCGCATCGTCTTCGGAACGCGCTACGCCCTCGCCATCGCGCTGGTGGTCGTAACGCTCGAAACCGTTATCGGCGTGAGCCTCGGCCTCGTCGCCGGCTACTACAAGGGACGGGTCGACGAGAGCGTCATGCGCTTGCTCGACGTGGTGGTGTCCATCCCACCGCTGTTGTTGGCGATGGTCATCGTCACCACGTTCGGCATCAACATCTGGAACGCGATGTTGGCCATCGGCATCGTCTACATCCCCATGATGTCGCGGACGGTCCGGTCGTCGACGCTGTCGATTCGCGAGGAGACGTACGTCCAAGCGGCCGAAGGCCTCGGCTACGACAGCAAGCGCGTCATGCTGAAACACATCCTTCCGAACGTCGTGCCGCCAATCGTCGTCCTCGGCACGACCGACGTGGCGTACGCTCTCATCGACGTGGCGACGCTGAGTTTCCTCGGACTCGGCATCCAGCCACCCCGGCCCTCGTGGGGGGCGATGGCCAACGCCGCACAGGAGTACATCCTCGTGACGCCGTGGCCCATCGTCTTCCCGACCATCGCCATCGCCATCGCAGTGCTCGGATTCAACCTCCTCGGCATGGGGCTACGAGAGGTTCTCCTCTACGGCGAGGACCACGAGGAGGTGGTGGAGTGACGCCGCCACTGCTCGATGTCGACGGACTGAGCACGCACTTCAAGACCGCCTCGGGGCCAGTCAAGGCCGTCGACGACAACTCCCTCACGCTCCACGAGGGGGAAGTCCTCGGCATCGTCGGCGAGTCGGGGTCGGGCAAATCGACGCTCCTGCGCTCGGTGATGGGGCTGGTCGACGACCCCGGTGAAATCGTCTCGGGGAGCATCGAGTACCGCGGGCGCGACCTGACCGAGATGTCCGACGCGGACCTCCGCGAACTCCGCGGCGACGACATCAGCTTCGTCTTTCAGGAACCGACCGCCCACCTCAACCCGGCGTACACGGTCGGCGACCAGATTACGGACGTCCTGCAGGCCCACACCGACCTCTCGGCCGACGAGCGCTGGGAGCGCGTCTACGACCTGCTCGGCCGTCTCGGCATTCCGTCGCCGGAGGAACGGGCGGAGTCGTACCCCCACGAGTTCAGCGGCGGGATGGCCCAGCGCGTCTGTATCGCGATGGCGCTGGCCTGCGAACCGGACCTCCTGCTCGCGGACGAGCCCACGTCGGCGCTCGACGTGACGATTCAGGCCCAGATTATCGACCTCCTGACCGAACTGCAGGCGGACCTCGGCCTGTCGATACTGTGGGTGACTCACGACATGGGCGTCGTCGCCGAAACGTGTGACACGATGGGCGTCATGTACGCGGGCAACATCGTCGAGTACGGTAGCGTCGAGTCCGTCTTCGCCGACCCAAAGCACCCGTACACCGAGGCGTTGCTCCGCACCGTCCCCAGCCACCTCGACACCGCACCGCGGTTCGACACCATCGAGGGCACGCCCCCCGACCTGCAGTCGCTGCCGACCGGCTGTGTCTTCCAAGAGCGGTGTCCCGAGGCCATGGAGACCTGTCGCTCCGAGCGCCCACCCTACTACGAGGTAGGCGACGACGGGGAGCGGGTGTCGAAGTGTTTCCTCCACGAGGGAGAGCCCACCCGACCCCCGTCGCCCAGTGCGCCGGAGCCGACACCGACGGCGGATTCGAAACCCGACGGCGGCCAGCCGACCGACGGAGGTGACGAGCGATGACGCTACTCGATGTCACCGACCTCGCGAAGCATTTCACCGTCGAAGACGGGATGTTGAGCGGACTACTCGGGCAGACGCGGACGCTGAAAGCCGTCGACGGCATCGACTTCAGCGTCGACGAGGGCGAAGCGTTCACACTCGTCGGCGAGTCGGGGTGTGGGAAAAGCACCGCCGTCCTCTCGGCGCTCGCACATCAGGAGCCCACGGCCGGAAAGGTCCGCTTCAAGGGTCGTGACATTCTCACCTACGACAAGCGAGAACTCCGCGGCGAGGCACAGCTCATCTATCAGGACCAGCAGGACACGCTCAATCCCAAGATGTCGGTCGGGGAGGCCATCGCGGAGGCGATTCGATTCCACGACGTCGTCCCCGACGGACAGGTCGACGACCGGGTCGACGAGTTGCTCGAACGCGTCGGCATCTCGCCCGCGGACAAGGACCAGCAACCCTCGGCCTTCAGCGGCGGGCAGAAACAGCGCATCGCCATCGCGCGTGCGCTCGCGGTCGAACCCTCGTTGTTGGTGGCCGACGAACCCGTCTCCGGTCTCGACGTCTCCGTGCAGGCACAGATTCTGAACCGCCTGATGGACCTGCAAGAGGAGTTCGGACTCGGCCTCGTCTACGTGACGCACAACCTCGGCATCGCCCGCAAGATAAGCGACACTATCGGGGTGATGTATCTCGGGCGCATCGTCGAGTACGGCGACGTCGACGACATCTTCGAGAACCCGCAGCACCCGTACACGCAGGCACTACTGTCTGCGAATCCCGTTCCCGACCCGAACACGGACCGGGACAGAATCGTCCTCGAAGGCAACATGCCCGACCCGATAGACACGGACGAGATGGGGTGTCCGTTCGCGCCCCGGTGCCCGGAGGCGACGGCGGAGTGCGAGACGGCGGAGATGGGCCTCGCCCCCTTCGAGGGCGACGAGACGCATCAGGTGGACTGCATCCACCGATAACTACGTCTCGTACTCCTTATCGAGCAGCGTCGAGAAGGGAATCACGTCGAGCACCGCCTCGCTCGTCGCTTCGAGGACGACTGGCGGCGCGACACCGGCGTCCTCGGCCTCGACCCACCGGCCGAGACAGACACACCAGTGGTCGCCGGGGTCGAGACCCGGGAAGTCGTATTCGGGGCGGGGCGTCGTCAGGTCGTTGCCGTTGGCTTTCGAGAATTCGAGAAAGTCGGCGGTCATCACGGCACAGATTTCGTGACGGCCCCGGTCGGCATCCAGATGGCGGCAGTGGCCGTCGCGGAGATAGCCGGTTTCGGGGTCGGTACAACAGGGTTCGAGGTCGGTTCCGAGAGCGTTCTGTTCCATAGACGGGGTACGGACGCGACGGGGAAGAGCGCCGGGTTACGCGGTCTGTTCGACCGAGAGCGCGTCGGCGGCCTGTTCGGCCTCGTGTTGGACGAGGTAGGCGCGGTCGTCGGCGTACTCCGCGGCGGCGGAGAGGGCGCGCTCGGTGCCGATTTGGCGGAGCGCCCACGCCGCCGCGGCGCGCGTCTCGTCGTGTTCGTCGTCGGCGAGCGTGTCGGCCAGCGGGTCGATAGCTCGCGTGTCGCCGATGAGGCCGAGTGCGCGGGCGGCGTGGGGTCGAATCTGCTCGTTCTCGGCGACGAGTTTGTTGGCGATGGGGCCGGTGGCCTCCTCGCTCCCGATTTCGCCGAGCGCCTTGAACGTCACTTTCTGGAGACCGGGGTCGGAGTCGGCGTCGACGTACTCGATGAGCGTCTCGACGGCCTCGGTCGCCGCCATCTTCCCGAGCGCGCGGATGCCGGGTTCGTCGCGCTTGCCCGCGCGCTGGTTCATCTCCTCGAAGGCCGCGTCGTCGTTCATCCGGGTGAGCGCTTCGAGGCAATGGCGCTCCATGAAATCGGACTGGAAGCTGTCGAGCGCGAGCAGGACCATCTCGACGTTGCCGCGCTGTTCCCACTCCTTGAGCGCGGCCCACTCGGGCGGGTAGTCCTTGTAGTGACCGAGGACGTCGTAGTAGCCCTCCGCTCGAAGCTGTTCATGGGTTTCGAGGTCGGCCCACTCCTCGGCGTCGTCAAGGTCTGCGGCGAGCGCGTCGGTGTGGTCGAGCAGGGTCGCGATGGTGTCCGCGTCGTCGTCGGGGTCGAGACCCGCGTCGGTGACGGCCTCGGCGGCGGCATCGAGAGCGTCGGCGTCGTCGCCCGCGAGGTCAGCGTCGAGCGTCTCGTTCACGTCGGCGAGGAACGAGTCGACGGCGGCGGCGACTTCGTCCGTGCCCGCCTCGGTCCACCGCGTGTCGGTGAGCGTCGCCGTCGCGTCCTCGATGGCGTCGACCACGTCGGTGTCGTAGGGGCCGCGAGCCTCGTCGAGGTCGGAGCGGAGGTCGTCGAGACGGCCCTGTAACTCCTCGGCGGGGTCGTCTTCGTCCTCGTCGTCGGGGCTCGGGAGGTCTGCATCCTCCAGGTCGGCGGCGATGTCGTCCAACCGTTCCTCGACGGCGTCGAGGTCGGCTTCGGTCTCGGCGGCGTCGAGTTCCTCGGCCGCCTCGTCGAGGCGCGAGTCGAGGGTCTCGGCTGGGAGGTCGGTCTCGTCGTCCCCGTCGGTCATACGTACACAGTCGGTGTGACTGTCAAAAGAGCGTTTCCATTATCCGACGGGCAACAGCCATTAGCGTCCGCCGCGTAGGCGGTGGCGATGCGACTTTCGGCCCTCCCGACACGATATCTCGTCGTCGCCGTCGTCGCCGTCGTCGCCGCACTCCTCGTGGCCGCGACGGGCGCGAGCGTCGCCGTCAGCGACCCGCGTGACGCCCCGTCGAACACCGACCCGCCCGTCCGGGTGTACGTGAGCGAGACGCTCGACATCTCGAACGCCGAACTCACGGGCGGCGGTACGGTCGGCACCGACCAGACGACGTTCGTCTCCGTCGACGGTGACGAGGTGTTTACGGTGAATCCCGAAACGGCCGACTTCGACGGTGTCGCGCCGGGGTCGTACGACGCCGATAGCGACGACGACAACCGAGCGGACCTGCTCGTCGTCCAGCCCCGAATCACCGAGTTCGACGTTCGCAACGAGCGCGGCGTCGACATCGCGGGCGACACCGTCGACGGCAACGACTTCGAGGAGGTCCGACTCACGGCGGAGTACAACTTCGCCGAAGCGGACTACCTCGAAGTGACCGTCGAGACGCCCGATGGCCTCGACCTCGCCGGCAACCGCCGAATCACCACGAGCGGCGGGCAACTCACCATCGACACGAGCGGCGCCGACCCCGGCACCTACCGAATCAGCGTCGAGGGGAGCAACATCGAGGCCGGCGCGGCCTCGACGACGGTGACCGTCGCCGGCGAGACGGAGACGGCCACGGCGCGACCGACGCCGACGGAGCGTCCGGCGACGGCGACGCCAACCGCCACCGCGCGGCCCACGCCGACCGCCACGGCCCGGCCCACGGCTACCGACCGCCCCGCCACGGCGACGCCGACGGACGCGCCGACTGCGACCCCATCGCCGACGACCACCACGACGGGTGACGGGGCTGGCTTCGGCCTCGTCGCCGCGCTGGGTGCGCTCGCCGGCGCAGCGCTCGTCGCGCGTCGGGGCGACTGACCGCCCGTCAGTATATCCGCGTCGGGACCCAACGAGGAGGCATGTCGAACCGCGACGACGAGGACCTTGCGGACCTACTCGCCGAGTTGGAGCGGACGCTGACAGACCTCCGGACCGCCGTCGACGACGACGTCCGGCGACGGCGACGCCCCCCGACGCCCAGCGAGATACTCCGATTCACCGAGTCGTACACGCTCCCGACGCTGATTGCCCTCCTCGAAGCGACGGTCCAGTCGCTCGAACTACTCCGGGCGGTGCTGCGTCTCACGGACCCCGACGCGACGAGCGACCGCCTCCGCGAGCGGTTGAAACAGGAACGCGGCCCGACCGACGCCGCGCTCCGAGAGACGGTCGCCGACCTGCGGAACGCACTAACCGGTGCCGACCTGCCGGAGGACGCGGCGGCGGCGTCTATCGTCGCCGACGCGCGCGAACTGACGGCGACTATCGAGAGGCGGCTCGGCGAATCGGCGGCGAATCAGGGCGAAGGACGTGACGCCGCAGAGGCCGAACGCGGCGTCGCTATCGATGTCGAGGAGGAAGCCGACCAGACCGACATCGACGCGGAACTCGACTCCATCAGGGAGTCGGTCGAAGACGAGCAGAGAGACGAGTAGCAGCCAGACGCGTCAGGCGGACGTGGGAACGTACTCGCCGTCGATGCGGTCGATGAGGTTCCGCTTGGAGAGGATATCGAGCACCGGGAACAGGGTGATTTTCTTGAGGTCAAGGTTCTCTGCCAAGTCGTCGACGGTCGCGCCGTCCGAGGCGGCGACGAACAGGTAGACGAGTTTCGAGTCGCTGGCGTTCAGTTCGTCCGGGACGTCGAGTTGGGTCGTGGGTCGGCTGCCAATCGTCTGTGTCTGGCTCATGTCTCGTCAGAATTGTCAATCGCATATGCAATAAACGCTTCCAATATATGCCCAATACACAATATAGACCTATTATGTACTAGTATGTCACGTGCATCGCGTGGCAAGGAATGTCACGAAAAAGCGTCACGACGCGCGTTCGGTCGCGGCGTCTATCCAGCGACGAATCCGCCCCTCGTCGATGCCCGTCTCCTGCGAGAGGACGGCGGCGTCGGCGCCGACCAAGTCTTCGACGGCGACGACACCGGCGCCTTCCAGACGCGAGGCGTAGGCGGGGCCGACACCGTCGAGTTCCTGTAAGTTGGTGGCGGCGTCGTCCTCGGTCGTTTCGACGTCTTCGACGACGGCGGCGTCGGGATGGGCCGCCGTCTCCTCGGGCGGTTCGGCCGGCGCCCCTTCGTCACCCGAGCGCTCGGCGAACCACTCGGCGACGGCGGGCCAGAGGTTCTCGTGACTCGACCGCGACACCGAGAGGCCGATGTGGCCCGTCGAGAACTCCATGATTTCGGTGTCGTCGCTCGCGATTTGCTCGTTGAACGGCTTGCTCGCCGTCGGCGGGATGAGGTGGTCGTACTCGCCGATGACCTGCAAGACGGGCATAGTGATGGCGTCGAGGTCGACCCGTTCGCCGTTCAGTTCGAGTTCGCCCCGGTGGAGCGCGTTCTCCTGATAGATTTGCTCCATGAACTCGCAGTAGACCGTCCCCGCGACGTCGATGGGGTCGTTGAGCCACCGCTCCATGCGCGCGAAGTTCTCGACGAAGTCCTCGTCGTCGATGTTGTCGTAGAGGTTGCCGTACTTCGTGACGTAGTTGTGGACGGGGTCCATGAGTGCGAAGCCGACATCGAGGAACTCCGCGGGGACGTTGCCGAACGTCTCGGCGATAGCCGAGGGGGAGAAAAAGTCCTCGTCGCCCCACAGTTCGAGGATGCCGCCCGTGTCGTCGAAACACAGGCCGGCGGCCATCAGACCGAGGTTGCGGACCTTCTCGGGGTAGAGTGCGGCGTACATGACGCTCATCGTCCCGCCCATGCAGTAGCCGAGGAGGTTGATGGAGTCCTGTCCCGAGCGCTCGCGAACCACGTCGACGCAGTTGTCGATGTAGCGGTTCACGTAGTCGTGCAGCGAGAGTGACGTGTCGAGTTCGGACGGCTCGCCCCAGTCGATGAGATACACGTCGAAGCCGGCTTCGAGCATCCGGCGGACGACGCTCCGGTCGTCTTGCAAGTCGAGGATGTACGGCCGGTTGATGAGCGCGTAGACGAACAGAAGCGGCACGTCGTGGCGCTCCTCCTCGGGCACGAGCGGTTCGTAGTGGTGGAGTTCGAGTTTGTTCTCGCGGTAGACCACCTCACTCGGCGTCTGGCCCACCTCGACGTCGGCCATCGTCTCCAGTCCCTCGGGGATGGCGCCGACGGAGGCGGCGTCGTCCGCCGCGCGCTCCCAGAGGTCACGCTGTGCGTCGAGCGGGAAGGTAAAGGGGTTCATTGCTGGTCGAGCAACTGGTCGAGTTTCTGCTCGATGGAGTGTTGGCGCCGTTCGAGTTCGACGAGCCGTTCACCCACCTCGCGCACGTCGCCCACGGTGGCGAAGTTGAGGGCGTGCAGCGTCTCCTCGGAGGCTTCGTCGATGTTCTGGCGCATGTTCATCGCTTCCTCGACGCTCTGGCCCGTCGCCGCCGCGAAGGCGGTGGTCGTCATCATCTCCTTGAACGCCTCGTTGGCGGCCGAGAGCCAGATGTCGCGGAACTCGTCGGGTTCGACCTCTTCCCCTTGGAACGCACTCCCCATGCGTTCGAACGACGTCTCGGCGGCGTCCATCCACGCCTCGTAGGCGTGCATCGACCCCTCGTATCCCTCCTGAATCCGCTCCTCCGAGAGGTTGTCCTCCATCGAATCCATCCACGATTCGAGGAAAGCCGACTGCGCGTCGAGATTTCTGTCGAGCGCGTTCATGTACGTCTCGGTCATGCGTTCCAAGAACGCGTCCATCTGTCCATCGACCGTGCCGCTAGCGTTGTCTGTCATGGTGTGCAAATAGGAAGGGTGGGCGTGAAAACGCTCCGGTCAGGCCGATTCCGCCAGTTCTTCGGCGGATTCGACGGCCTCTTCGGCGGACTCCGCGGCATCGGTCTGTATCTGTTCGATGGCGTCGAAGCTCTCTTCGAGCAGTTCGCTCTGTGTCTCGGTCAGGTCGTCGAAGACCGCTTCCGCCTCGTCGGCGCTCTCGAGGAAGGACAGCCACGCTTCCTCGTGAATCTCCTCGCCGGCCTCGAACTGCTCGTCGACGGCGGCTTCGAGTTCCGTGATGGACTCCTCGGGGAAGACGGCGCCCAGCCCGTCAAGGTAGGCGTTGATGGCCGTCTTCGAGAGGGCGACGCCGCTCTCCTGAAGCGACTTGGCCGACTCGAGGGAGTCGCTCCACGTCTCGACGGCGGCGCGCTGGGCGTCGAGAGTCGTCTCCGCCGCGCGGCGGCTCTGGTCTATCATCGTGCGCTGCATCTCGAAGGCCGAACTGAATGGGTTGCTGTTGCTCATTGGTTACTCGGAGTTTCGTTTGACGGGGATGACGATTGTCTGGACGATGTCGCCGTCCTCGATGTCGAGCGTCTCGCGCTCGGCGTCGGGAATGCTGATGCGACCCCCGCTCTGCACGCGGGTCTTGAACATCGCCGTGCCCATGCTCATCGCGCCGAGCTGCGAGAAGCCGTCGAATCCACCACCGCCGGCGCCCGCCGACATGAACTGCTTGAACAGCTGCATCTGCTGTTCGACGGCGTCTTCGCTCGCGTCCTGAAACTGCTGGGCAAAGGGCATCTGCGGCCACATCGGCGCACCATCGTCCTCGTCTTGCGTCATCCTTGTACCACCAAAGGCGGGGGAGAGGCATAAGTTTTACTTCTGTTACCATTCTATACCACTCAAAGACATTCAATGGTCACGCCGGGGCGTGCCCGGTTGCGGCAAGCGACCAGTCTTTACCCACTCACCCCGAACCCACACTCATGCAAGAACGCTCATCGACAACCGCGGACACGTGGCGCGAGTCACAGAAACACCTCTCGAACAGCGCCGGCCACCTCTACAGTAGCCTGCTGGCGGCCAACCGGGCGATGCTCCCCGGTCTCGCCACCGACGAGGACGAGGCGGCCGACCGACAGCCGGCGTCGTCACCCGAGATGACCTACTCCAAGGCGGACTGGACGTTCGAACACGTCGGCGAGGAGGACGGCCTCGGCGTCGGCGACCGAGTTCGGTTCTCGAAGCGCCTGACCGACGACGAAGTGCAGGTCTTTGCGGACGCCAGCGGGGACACCAACCGCCTCCACCTCGACGCCGATTTCGCCGAGGGGACGCGCTTCGGTCGCCGCATCGCCCACGGAACTCTCGTCTCCGGCGTCATCAGCGCCGCACTTGCGCGCCTGCCCGGCCTGACAATCTATCTCTCCCAGAACCTCGAGTTCCTCGGGCCGGTTCACATCGGCGAGAAAGTCACCGCAATCTGCGAAATCGTCGAGGACCTCGGCGACGACCGCTATCGCGTCACGACTGTCGTCGAAAACGAGGACGGCGACACCGTCATCGACGGCGAAGCCACCGTCCTCATCGACGACCTGCCCGAAGCCGACGCGTAATCGCGTTCACCCCGTTTCGACGTCGATACCCGCGTCTCGAAACGTCTCTTTCGCGCGTTCGAACTCCGTGTCCCCGTAGGAGAGCCACCGCGACGGCATCATCACGTATCGCCGCTTCGTCTCTCCGTTCGCGTCGTACGCGACGACGAACCGCGGACGGGTGAGGCCACTCGTCCCCGGCACCGCCGTCACGTGGTCGATAGCGTCGAGCGGAATCTCCGTCGTCGACGTGAATCCGCGTACCGCGTTGCTCACCCGACCGGCGACCCAGAGTGCGAGAAACGCACCGATTCCGAACAGGAGGGGTCGCCAGTCCCCGGCGAGCAGTTGCGTCACGAGGATGACGGCGGCACTCAGTAGCGACCCACAGAGCAGGAGCGTCGGCCACAGTCCGCCCTCGCGGTAGCGACGGAACTGGCCGCGGAAACTCGATTCGAGGCGGAGCGCGTCGCCATCGAGGTGACAGCGGCCGCGCTTGGTTCGAAAGGAGGGCACCGCAAGCGGTCAGACCGGTTCGAATCGGTAGCCGTCCCACTCCTGACTGTCGGGTTCGCGGATGCCCGCGCCGGGTTCGCGGAGTTCCTCGACGTAGACGGGTCGAACCTCGTCACCGATTTCGACGTCGTCGGTCGTCGTGCCGCCGATGGCGCGGACGGGTTCGCCGTCGACGTCGAACTCGACGATGGCGAGCGTGTTGGGTTCGCGAACGCCCGGCGGCGTCGCGGTACTCGTCGTCCACGTGATTACCTCCGCCGTGTACTCGCTGAGGTCGACCGTCTCAACCGGTTCCTCGCCGCCCGGACCGATGGGATGGCCGGGGTAGGTGATGCTGCCGTCGGGGTAGCGATGTGCTTCCATCATCAGTTTGCCTCCATGAGCGTGGTGATGACGCAGTTGCCGAACCCGCCGACGTTACAGGCCAAGCCCGTCTGGGCGTCGACCTGTCGCTTGCCCGCGTCGCCCAGCAACTGCTGATAGATTTCGTACACCTGTGCGACGCCGCTGGCACCGAGCGGGTGGCCCTTCGATTTCAACCCGCCCGACGTGTTGATGGGCAGGTCGCCACCGCGCTCCGTTCGGCCCTCTTCGACCGCTTTCCAGCCTTTCCCCTTCTCGAAGAATCCGAGGTCCTCGCTCTGGAGGAATTCGAGGATGGTGAACATGTCGTGGAGTTCCGCGACGTCGACGTCGTCGGGTCCCATGTCGGCCATGTCGTACGCAATCTGACTCGATTCGACGACCCCGCGCATCGTCGTCGGGTCCGCGCGCTCGTGGACGACGTGGGTATCTGTCGCGCCGCCGATGCCCGAGATGACGACGTAGTCGTCGGTGTACTCCTTCGCGACCGATTCGGGACAGAACATGAGCGCCGCGCTCCCGTCGGTAATCGGGCAGAAGTCGTACAGTCGAAGCGGGTCGGCGACGATTGGCGACTCCAACACCGTCTCCAAGTCGACTTCCTTCTGGAACTGCGCGTGCGGGTTGTCAACGCCGTGGCGGTGGTTCTTGACCGCCACCTTGCCCAGACTCTCGCGGGGCGCGTCGTAGGTGTCGAGATACAGTCGCGCCGTCAGTCCCGCGAAACTCGGGAGCGTCACGCCGTGTTTGTACTCGACAGGGTGAGTGAGCGACGCGATGACGTCGGTTGCCTCCGCCGTCGACCGGTGGGTCATCTTCTCGCCGCCGACGAGCAGCGTCATGTCGCTGGCGCCGCTGGCGACGGACTGCCACGCGTGTTTGACACCGGCGCCACCGCTCGAACTCGTCTGGTCGATGCGGGCGGTGTACGCCGGCATCGCGGCGAGGTCGTGTGCAAGCGCGTTCACGACGCCCGTCTGCCCCTCGAACTCGCCGCTCGCCATGTTCGAGACGTAGAGGTGGTCGACGGCGTCGGGCGAGACGCCGGCGTCGTCGAGACACGCCGTCCCGGCCTCTGCGAGCAGGTCGAGAACCCAGCCGTCTCGCTGGCCGAACTGGGTCATCGAGGCTCCGATAATCGCTACGTTCTCCATACACTCGTTCGCGCAAGCCACCGGCTTACCGTTTACCCTCTAGACGGCCAGCGCGTCGACGACGACGGCGAGCAACAGCGCGCCGAGATAGGCGTTGGAGGCGTGAAACGCCCGGAACGCCGCCGACTCGGTGCGGTCGACGTGGAGTTTGACGACAGCCCACAGGAACACGGCGCCGAGGAGGACTGCCGTCGTCACGTAGAGCCAGTCGAGCGAACTCCACGTCGCGAGGACGCCCGCGCCGACGAACGTCGCGCCCAGCCACCAGAGGATGTGCTTTCGCGTCTCCGTCTCGCCGCGGACGACGGGCATCATCGGGAAGCCGCCACGAGCGTAGTCGTCCTTGTACGCGAGCGCGAGGTTGTAGAAATGCGCCGGCGTCCACAGGAAGATGATGCCGGCGAGGACGAGGCCGCCGAGCCCGATTTCGCCCGTCGCCGCCGCCCAGCCGATGACCGCCGGGAGCGCGCCCGCCGCCCCGCCGATGACCGTGTTCTGGACCGTGTTGGGCTTCAGGATGAGCGTGTAGATGACGCTGTAGAAGACGATAGCGACGAGGCCGAGCACGGCCACGAGGAGGTTGACGGCGGCGAACGCGGCGAGCGACGCGAGCGTCAACAGGAAGCCAAACGCCAGCGCGTTGCGCACCGACACCACGTCAGTCGCGAGCGGTCGGTCGCTGGTTCGGTTCATCCGCCGGTCCACGTCGCGTTCGAGGACGTGGTTGAACGTCCCGCTCGCGCCAATGGAGAGGACGCCGCCCAGAAGCGTCAGGACGACGGTCCGGGGTTGGAGTTGGGTCCCCACCGCAAGCGCCATGCCGGCGGAGGCGACGAGACAGAGCAACCACATCAGCCGCGGCTTCATGAGTCGGAAGTACGCGGCGGCGAGGGCCCGGGCCCGAGCGAGAGGGGCGTCGGGGAGCGACGGTCGCTCGACCGGCCCCGACGGCGCCTCGGGCGGTGAGAGCGCCTCGGGGTCGGTGACGGGACCGTCGTCCGGGTCGCCGGTTTCGGATTCCAGCGTCCACGCGAGCGCGGCGACCAGTCCGCCGAAGATGACCATGCCCACGAACAGATGGACCGCGGGCAGGAGCCCCGCCGCGCCGGTGGTGGCGACCACGGCGCCGAGGGCGGCCTGTACGGGGTAACAGACGAGTGAGACGCCGAGGGCCACGTCGACGCGGCGGCGACGGGGTGCGCGCCACGCCGCGACGCCCGCGGCGAGGACGAGAATCCCGACGAGGACGGCGGCGATTCGGTGGCCGACGACGAGGGCGCCGGCGACGGTGGTCGGGACCGTCAGGCCACCGCCACAGAGGGGCCACGCGCCACAGGTTTCGACCGCATCGGTCACGGCGACAGTGGTCCCCACGAGCAAGAGGAGATACACCCCCATCGCACTCGCCGCGAGCAGGGCCGGGAAGCGGTCGGTCACGTCTCGCACGAATCAATCACTGGCGGCGTTTGGAAATCCGACTATTTATGTGCCCCGCTTCTTCCCATTAGCTGACAGCGCGCCCGTGTGGGTGTCATCCTCGTCCCTATCAGTAGCTATTTACGGAGGAGATTCTAACGGCCGATAGAGTATGAAACGGTCGCGCCTCGTGCTGGCGTCGCTGCTCTCGGCAGTGGTCCTGTCCCTCGCTGCCGACCCCGTGGCGGCCCAGTCGTCTGTGTCCGCAGAACTCATCAACCATCTGAACGAGAAACTGCTTCTCGTCGCCGTCCCCATCACCCTCCTCGTCGAGGGCATCCTCATCTACACCGTCTACCGCTTCAAGGACGCCGACGAAGCGAAGCCGACGAAGGAGAACCGCCGGCTCGAAATCACGTGGACGGTGGCGACGGCCATCGTCCTCCTGTTCGTCGGCGTCGCCTCCTACGGCGTGCTCGCGAACGAGAACGTCTCTTTCGAACAGGACGAACAGGAAATCGCGCCGGAGGGTGACGACGTGGTCGTCCACATGGACGCGTTCCAGTGGGGCTGGCAAGCAGAGTACCCACAGGAAGACGTGCGGCTCTCGAGTACGTCCCCAACCGTGGTGATACCGGCAGGCCAAGACGTCTACTTCAACATCACATCGAGTGACGTGTTACACGCGTTCCACGTTCCCGAACTCGGCCTGAAGCAGGACGCCATGCCCGGTCAGTCGAACGTCATCAAGACCGTGGCGCTCGAAGAGGGCACCTACCAAGGCTACTGCGCCGAGTTCTGTGGCGTGGCACACTCGCAGATGTACTTCGAGATTCAGGTCGTCTCGCAGGACAGGTACCAGGAGTTCATCGACGAGCAACAGAGCAGCGGCGAGTCGTCAGGTGATCTCGAACCAGACGCTGACCTCGTCCACGCGCACGACGAGACGCTGTCGCAGGCACCGCTTCGCGCCTAACCTCTTCTCGACCGTTTCTTCCGTCAACAGCGCCGTTCGAGGATTCGCTCGACGATACGGCCCGTCGAACAGAGTTCGTCGGCCTCGCTCTCGCGTGCCGACGCCCGCCGAATTTCGCAGTCGATGTCGCGAGCGCGGAGCGCCCGCGCTAACCCGTCTTCGTCGTGATGCTGGTCGTAGCCGAGGACGATAACGTCGGGGTCGATGCGTTCGATGGGGACGAAGATGTCCTCGGAGTGGCCGAGATGAGCTTCGTCGACGACGCCGAGTGCGGCGACCATCTCCCGGCGCTGTCGGTCAGGCAGTATCGGGTCCGGCTTGTGCGTGACGTTCTGCCCCCGGGCGACGATGACGTGGAGTTCGTCGCCCATGGACGCGGCGTCAGAAAGGTAGTGAACGTGGCCGGGGTGCAGGATGTCGAAGGTGCCCTGTGCGACGACCGTCGTCATGGGTCGGCCCCCCGTCTCAGTCGTTCGGTGGTCCCGACGGGAAGCTCAGACCGGAGGAACCGCATGTCTCCGAGTCGGACGCGTTTCCTTCTAAGGGTTCCGGATACGCGTCGGGGAGCGGGGGATTCTGCAAGGCTTAACTTCGGGCGCCAATCACACAGTTGTATGACTGCTGAAACTGCCGGGGATTCCGGCACCGACGCGGACGAGGATTCCCGTCCCGTCGTGTACGACCTCGCCCCCGACTGCACGGCCGACGACGTCGACGTCGGCGAGTACTATCACGCCGTCGTCAACGGCGTCGTCGCCTACGGCGTCTTCGTCGACATCTCCGACGAGGTGTCGGGCCTCGTCCACGAGTCGAATCTGACCGGCGAGTACGACGTCGGTGACCGTCTGCTCGTCCGCCTCGACGAAGTTCGTGAGAACGGCGACATGGCGTTCGAAGAGGCCACGCTCGACGACTACCGGACCGTCGCCGTCGACCACCAGCCGGACATCACGACCATCGACGCACTCGACATCGGCGAGACGGCGACCATCGAAGCCACGGTCAGCCAAATCAAACAGACCGCCGGGCCGACGGTGTTCCGCTGCTGTGACGAGACGGGCATCGTCGCCTGCACCGCCTTCGAGGACGCGGGCGTCCGCGCCCACCCCGAGGTCGAACTCGACGACGCCGTCCGGATTTCCGGAACCGTCGAGGAACACGAGGGGAGCCCGCAGATAGAAGTCGAGTCGCTCGACCGACTCGACGGCGAGGAGGCCGAGACTGTCCGTGAGCGCATCGACGCCGGGCTGACCGAGCGTGCCGCCCCCCACGACGTCGACCCGCTCGTCGAGTGGGAGGCCTTCGACAAACTCCGACCCGACCTCCGTGACGTGGCGCGACAGCTCAGGCGAACGGTTCTGGAGGGCCGCCCGATTCGGGTTCGACACCACGCCGACGGCGACGGGATGTGTGCCTCGCTGCCCGTGCAGGTGGCGCTCGAACGCTTCATCCGCTCGGTTCACGACGACGAGGACGCCCCGCGCCACCTCATCAAACGCCTCCCGAGCAAGGCACCGTACTACGAGATGGAGGACGTGACCCGTGACCTCAACTTCGCGCTCGAAGGCCGCGAACGTCACGGCCAGAAGCTCCCCCTCCTGCTCATGCTCGACAACGGCAGCACGGAGGAGGACGTCCCCGCATACGAGAACCTCGCACACTACGACGTCCCCATCGTCGTCGTCGACCACCACCATCCCGACCCCGAGGCGGTGGACGACCTGCTCGATGCCCACGTCAACCCGTACCTCCGCGACGAGGACTACCGCATCACGACGGGGATGATGTGTGTCGAACTCGCGCGGATGATAGACCCCGAGATGACCGACGAACTCCAGCACGTCCCCGCCGTCGCGGGACTGGCCGACCGGTCGAAGGCCGAGACGATGTCGTCGTTCGTCGACCTCGCGAACGAGGCGGGCTACGACCGGACCGACCTCGTTCGAATCGGCGAGGCGCTGGATTACGCCGCCCACTGGCTCCGCTACAGCGAGGGCAAGACGCTCGTGAGCGACGTGCTCAACGTCGACTGCGACGAAGCGGGGCGTCACGAGGAACTCGTCGACTTCCTCGCCGACCGTGCGGAGCGCGACATCGACCGCCAGCTCGCCGCGCTCGAACCCCACGTCGAACACGAACGGCTGTCGAACGACGCCCACCTCTACCGGGTCGACCTCGACGACTTCGCCCACCGATTCACCTACCCCGCGCCGGGGAAGACGACAGGCAACCTCCACGACCGCAAGGTCAAGGAGACGGGCGACCCCGTCATCACCATCGGCTACGGGCCTGATTTCGCCGTCCTCCGCTCCGACGGCGTCCGCCTCGACATCCCGGAGATGGTGGCCGAACTCGACGAGGAAGTCGTCGGCGGCGGTATCTCCGGCGGCGGCCACCTCGTCGTCGGCTCCATCAAGTTCGTGAAGGGAATGCGTAGCGAGGTGCTCGACAGCCTCGTCGAGAAGATGGCCGACGCGGAACTCGACGAGGCGCTGTCGAGTACGGCGGCGCTCGACGCCCACGACGGCGACTAGTCGAACCGAATCGTTTTCCGCGCGACGATGAGGGCAAGCACCAGCGCCGCGAGTGCGCCCCCGACGACGAGCCACGTCGTCGACCCGCCGCTCCCACCTCCGCGCCAGTCCGCGACGAACGACTCGTGGAAGTACGACGCGAGCGAAGCGCTCCGAATCGCGAGCGCGACTTCGCGATTCTCCGTGCGCGCGTTGGCGTTCCAGTTGAGGCTCCCGACGACCACCACGTCGTCGGCGACGACGCCTTTCGCGTGGATTTTCTCGAACCGGCCACCGGCGTCGGCGACGCGAGCCGTAAGGGGGAGGCCGCGGCGCTCGGCGACGCCGTTCAGCCACTCGACGAGGGCGGCGTTCTCCTCGGCGACGTACCACGCTCCCGAGAGGAGGATGCGCACGTCCACGCCGCGCTCGGCGGCGCGAACCGTCGCGCGCAGGAGGGGCTCCTCACGACTGCCGACCGTCGGTTGAATCACGTCGACCCGGTTCTCGGCGCGGTCGATGACGCCGACGAGCTCCGGGCCGGCGTTGCCGGGCGCGGTGAGCACCCGAACCTCGGCGGCCGTCGCCTCGGTCGCCTCGACTCGGGAGGGAAAGTCCCCGGACGCCGGTTCCCCGGCCTCGAACGTTCGACCGCGGCGGTACTGGCGCCACGGAATGGCGTCTGCCCACCCGGCGTCGGCGCGGAACAGGCCGGCGAGGTCGGCGGCGAGCGACGGCGACGCGACCCGAACGCCCCACCCGCGACTGGAGTGGCCCCCCACGCCCGACGGCTTCCAGTTCTCGGTCAGGACGAGCGCCCGGTCGTCGACGACGGCGTATTTGGGGTGGTGGTAGTCGAAGCGAGCACGTGGCCCACCGAGCACCGCCACGTCGACGCCGGCGGCCGCGAGACGGTCCAGCGTGTCGGCGCCGCGTCGCGTCCGTCCGCCGACGGGGGCGGCGTCGACGAGGACGCGAACGTCGACGCCACGGCGTTCCGCGGCCACGAGGGCGTCCGCGACTCGCTCGCTGGTGAACGTGTAGCCCGCGAGAAACAGGCGTCGCTCGGCGCCGCGGAGCGTCTCGATGGGCACGGCCGGGTCGTCGGGGAGGACGAAGCCCGTGACCGACGCGGGTCCGTGACGGGTCACGTTGCGAGGCTGGTAGCCGACGGGGCGCCACCGGCGGCCGTCGTCGGTGCGAACGAGTCGCTCCCCCTCGGGCGCGTCGCGGTAGGTGAGCGTCGCGACGACGGTTCCATCGCGCCGGAGCCGAAGACGCTCGCCGCCGTTCGCCAGCGAGAGCCGAGCGACGGCGAGTACGGGGGCATCGGCGAGGCGGCGCGCCGCCGCCGGGTCGTCGCTCACGGCGATGCGGGACGCCGGCCGGTCGTGGGGGAGAGAATGGACGCGTTCGCCGTCGCCGAGCGTCCAATTTGCCGTCGACGCCGCCGGGACGTCGAGAACGACGAACTCGCCCGCGTCGCCGTCGGCGACGGGGTTGGGGACGGCGGCGACGATGCCGGCGTCGGGCGGCGCGGCACCGGCACCGACGGGAGCGAGAAGCGCCGCGCAGACGAGGAGCGCGGCGACCCAGATTCGAGCCATGGGACGGGTGGCCGCGCCATCGGGGATAAACCTCGGTAGGTTTTTCCCGTCGCTCGGCCCGCCCTTCGAGTATGGTCGCAGTCGCGAACGCACTTCGACTGCTCGGAGCGGCGCTCGGAACCATCGGCGGTGCGCTCGTGTTCATCGAGTTCTTCCAGTATCCGAGTTACGTCGAGTACAAGCCAGACGTGCAGGACTATCGAGTCGACGACAGCCACCCCGGCGTCACGGAACACACGTGGCTCGGCCGAATCGGCGGCCTCTGTATCTCGCTCGGGTTCGCGCTCCTGTTCGTCGCGACGTTTCTGGGCTGACGGGCGGTGAGATTTTGTCGCCGCCGCGTGTCGGGGGCCTATGGCCGGTCACAACTTCCTCTTCGTCTCGATGGACGCCGCGCTCATCACCGACCTCGCGTGGCAGATTCACGAGGAGGGCCACGACGTGAAATACTACATCGAAGCCGACTCGGACGGGGAAATCGGCGACGGCTTCGTCCCGAAGACCGACGACTGGCGGGCCGAAATCGAGTGGGCCGACGTCATCATTTTCGACGACATCTGGGTCGGCGACGATATCGGCACGGGAGAACTCGCGCAGGACCTCCGCGAGCGAGGCAAAGCAGTCGTCGGCGGGACGCCGAACACCGACCGCCTCGAAGCCGATCGGGAGTACGCGATGGAGGTACTCGAAGACCACGGCGTCAACACCGTCGAACACCACGTCTTCCACGACTTCGCGGCCGGCATCCACCACGTCGAGGAGCATCCCGCCCCCTACGTCATCAAGCCCCTCGGCGAGGTGCAGAACGTCAAGCGCCTCCTGTACGTCGGCAACGAGGACGACGGCAGCGACGTCGTCGACGTGCTTCGCGCCTACGAGAAGGCGTGGGGCCACCGGATGAAGGGGTTTCAACTCCAGCGCAAGGTCGAGGGCGTCGAAATCGCTATCTGTGGCTTCTTCGACGGTGAGCGGTTCATCGACCGGGTCAACTTCAACTTCGAGCACAAGAAGCTGTTTCCCGGCAACATCGGCCCCTCGACCGGCGAGATGGGGACGAGCATGTTCTGGGCGGGGCAGAACCGGTTGTTCCAAGAGACGTTCGGCAAACTCGAAGACTGGCTGGCGGCGGAGGGCTACGTCGGAAGCATCGACCTCAACTGCATCGTCAACGAGACGGGCATCTATCCGCTGGAGTTCACGCCCCGATTCGGGTATCCGACCATCGCACTGCAGGAGGAATCCCTCGAATCGTCGACGGCGGAGTTCTTCTACGACCTCGCTCACGGCGACGACCCCGACCCGTCCGTTCACGGCGGCTACCAGATAGCCGTCCGAATCGTCCTGCCACCCTTCCCGTTCGACGACGAGAAGACGTACGACGAGAACTCGCGGAACGCCGCGGTGGTGTTCGAGACGGCGAGTCGCGACGGAATTCACATCGAAGACGCGAAGCGCGTCGACGGCCAGTGGCGGGTCGCGGGCGAGAACGGAATGCCACTCGTCGTGACGGGTAAAGGCGACACCATGCAGGCGGCGCGCGAACAGGCCTACGGCCGAATCGACGACATCGTCGTGCCGAACCTCTACTACCGCGACGACATCGGCGAGCGCTGGATAGCGGGCGACGGCGACCGACTGCTGGCGTGGGGGTATCTGGGCCCCTGACGGCTCAGCGCCCCGGCGGCCGGCGAAACTCGACGACGACTTCGGTGCCGCGGGGGTCGTTGTCGTAGGCGGAGACGTCGCCGCCGTAGTGGCCCATCACTGTCTTCACGAGCGCAATGCCGCGTCCCTCGCCGGATTCGATGGCCGAATCGAAGAGATTGGCCTTCACGTCGTCGCGGATGCCGGGGCCGTCGTCGGCGATACGGACCGAGACGGTCCGCGGGCCGCGGTCCGCGCGGATAGTGACCGACGGCGACGACGCGTCGTTGTGTTCGACGGCGTTCTCGATGAGGTTCGCGAAGACGGCGGAGACGGCGCCCGTCGCCATCACGTACAGTTCGGGGGGCACGTCCACGTCGAACGTCGCCGACTCGTGTGTCTCGCGCGCGCTCTCGACTTCGCGGAGGATGACGGTCGAAATATCGAGCGGCGTCGGCGTTCGCTCGCCGGCGAAGAGGTCGGACAACTCCTTCATGTCGTCGATGAGGGACGCGATGGCGTCGCTCCGGCGTTCAATCGGGGTGAGATACTCGGGTTCGTCGGTTCGGTCCGCGAGAACCGACGTGTATCCCTGAATCACCTGCGCCGCGTTCAACACGTTGTGGCGGAGGTGGCTGTTCAGAAAGACCAAGGCGTCGCGACGCTTGTCGGCATCGCGGGCCGCAAGCGTCGCCCGGGTGTAGTAGATGCCGGCGATACCGCCGCCGATGCCACCACCCGAACACAACACGAGAAGCGTCAGTCCCGCACCCTCGACGGTCTGTCCCTCGGCGAGACGGATGCCGACGGTCAGCGCCGCGAGTGCCCCGAACCCGACCATGCCGCCGAGACACCAGCGGACGACGGTCCACGTGTCGTCGACGGGGAAGTCGCTGTCGACGAGCCAGTAACTCAGTCCGAACAGGCCAATCGAGAGGGTGAGACAGAGAGCGAGCGAGGCGACGGGGAGGAGCCCGAATCCGAGCGTCCGAACGTCGTGGAGGAAGTGTGCGATGGCGACGACGACTACCGCCACGCCGAGGATAGCAATCAGCGACGGCGCCCGACCGGCGAGCCGCCGTCCCAACGCCGTCCCGTCCATGTGGTGGAATCAGCTAGCACCTACAAAACCATTTGCCATGTCGCCAGATTGTCTTGCTTTAGTGACGTGACGCGGAGTCGAGAGCCGAGAGTATACCTGTCTGGGGGTTCGAATCCCGACCATGACCGCGCCGACGCCGACGGACCGAAATCGCTTGGACGAGGAGGCCAGCCCGTATCTCGAACAACACGCCGACAACCCGGTCAACTGGCAGCCGTGGGACGAGTCGGCGCTGCAGGCGGCGCGGGACCACGACGTGCCCATCTTCCTCTCTATCGGCTACGCCGCCTGTCACTGGTGTCACGTCATGGAGTCGGAGAGCTTTCAGGACGAGACGGTGGCGAACGTCCTCAACGAGCAGTTCGTCCCAATCAAGGTCGACCGCGAGGAGCGCCCGGACGTCGACAGCGTCTATCAGACCATCTGCCAACTCGTCTCCGGCGGCGGCGGGTGGCCCCTCTCGGTCTTTCTCACGCCCGAGGGCAAGCCCTTCTACGTCGGGACGTACTTCCCGCCGGAGCCACGACGCGGCCGACCGGGGTTCCTGCAGTTGCTGAAAGACATCACGAAGTCGTGGGAGACGGACCGCGAGGAGATAGAGAACCGCGCCGACCAGTGGACCGAGGCCATCACGGACGAACTCGAATCGACGCCGGAGAATCCCGGCGACCCGCCCGAGTCCGACGTGTTGGAGACGGCGACGTCGGCGGCGATTCGGAGCGCGGACCGCACCCACGGCGGCTTCGGAAGCGGCGGCCCGAAGTTCCCCCAGCCCCGCCGACTCGACCTGTTGCTCCGGGCGGCGCTTCTCGACGGCGACGACTCGTCGGCGGCGGTGGCCGGCGAAGCGCTCGACGCCATGGCCACGGGCGGCCTCTACGACCACGTCGGCGGCGGCTTCCACCGCTACGCGACCGACCGCGACTGGACCGTCCCCCACTTCGAGAAGATGCTCTACGACAACGCGGAACTCCCCCGCGTCTACTTCGAGGCGGCGCAGGCGATGGACGCGGACCGCTACGCCCGCGCCGCATCCGAGACGGTCGCCTTCCTCGAACGCGAACTCCAGCATCCCGAGGGCGGCTTCTTCAGCACGCTCGACGCACAGAGCGAGACGCCGCCGTCCCGACTCGACGAGGACGAGGACCCCGAAGACGAGGAGGGAGCGTTCTACGTCTGGACGCCCGAGGAGGTTCGCGACGCCGTCGGCGACAACCCGATAGACGGCGTCGACGCCGAGACGGCCACCGACCTGTTCTGTGACCGCTACGGCATCGACGACGGCGGCAACTTCGAGGGTGGCACGACGGTCCTCACCGTCTCCGCGGGGTACGACTCGCTGGCCGAGGCGTACGACCTATCGGTCGAGACGGTGGAACGGACGCTCATGACCGCGCGGACGCGCGTCTTCGACGCGCGGGCCGAGCGCCCGCGCCCCGCCCGCGACGAGAAGGTGCTTGCGGGGTGGAACGGGCTCGCCATCTCCGCCATCGCGACGGGGGCGCGCACGCTCGACCCGGCGCTCGTCGGCACCGCGAAAGACGCGCTCTCGTTCGTCCGCGAACACCTCTGGGACGCCGACGACCAGCGCCTGTTCCGACGGTTCAAGGCGGGCGACGTCAAGGTCGACGGCTATCTCGATGACTACGCATTCCTCGCGCGCGGCGCCTTCGACTGCTATCAGGTGACCGGTGAAGTCGAGCACCTCGCGTTCGCGCTCGATTTGGCGCGGGTCGTCCGCGAGGAGTTCTGGGACGATGACGCGGGCACGCTCTACTACACGCCCGAGAGCGGCGAGGGGCTGGTGACGCGGCCACAGGAGTTGAACGACCAGTCGACGCCGTCGAGTCTCGGCGTCGCGGCGGCGCTGTTCGACGAACTCGACCTCTTTGCCCCCGACGAGGGCTTCGGCGAGATGACCGAGGAACTGCTCGCGACTCACGCTGACCGGATTCGGAGCAGCCCGCTCGAACACGCGTCGCTCGTGCTGGCGGCGGACGCCCACGCCCGCGGCCCGGTCGAACTGACGCTCGCGGCCGACGAGATGCCGGCGTCGTGGCGGGAGACGCTCGCCGACACGCCGCTCCCGACGGGCGTCGTCGCGCCCCGACCCGCGAGCGACGACGACCTAGACGCGTGGCTAGACGAACTCGGACTGGAGGAAGCGCCGCCCATCTGGGCGAACCGCGAGGCACAGGGCGGGGACCCCACGGCCTACGCCTGCCGTGACTTCACGTGTTCGCCGCCCCAGACGGATTTGGAGGCGGCGGTCGACTGGCTGAACTAGTTGGCCGGCGCCTCGTCGGCGGCGATTCGCTCGGCGAGATACGCGGCGGCGCCTTCTGGCTCCTCTTCGACGTACCGGGCAATCTCCTCGCCGTCTCGCTCCACGACGACGGTGGGGATGTACTCGATGCCGTAGGCTTCGACACCCTCCCCCTGTTTGTCCTCGTCGAGCGCGAACTCCTCGATTCGGTCGTCGGAGACGCCCGCGGCGTCGAGTGCGGCCGCGAAGTCGGGCAACTGGTCCTGACAGTCACCGCACCAGTCGCCGCCCCAGACGAGGTAGGTCAGTCCCTCGCGCCCGAGGGCGTCGAGGACGTCGTCGTCGCCGGTCCACTCGCCGGTCGGCTCCATCGTTTCGAGTGACATGGGGGTCACTACCGCGTCCGGCGGCTTAATCCTCGCGCTCGCGGCCGCCGAGTCGCTGGCTATTCCTACCCGGCGCTCCCTGTCTCGACAGCGAGATGGTCGAGGAACCTGCGGACAACCCGTACGTGCGCGACCCGAAGACGTCGTTCGCGCCAGCCGACGAACTGGACGAGGCGACGGCCCGCGAACAGGTCGCGCAGTTGCGCGAGGCGATATCGTATCACGACTATCGCTACTACGTCGAGAACGACCCCGTCATCGCCGACAGCGCTTACGACACGCTGTTCGAGCGACTCCAGACGCTCGAAGACGCCTTCGACCTGCACGACGAGAACTCGCCGACCCAGCGCGTCGGCGGCGAACCCCTCGACGAACTCGAAACGGTCGAACACGTCCAGCCCCTCCTGAGCCTGCAGTCGTCGGGCGACGCCGAGGAGATTCGCGCCTTCGACCGTCGCATCCGCGAGACGGTGGGCGACGTGGACTACTCCGCGGAGCCGAAGTTCGACGGCTTCTCAATCGAAGTCGTCTACGAGGGCGGCGCCTTCGAGCGAGCGGTCACCCGTGGTGACGGTCGAGCGGGCGAAGACGTCTCCGCGAACGTCCGAACCATCGGGAGCGTCCCGCTCCGCCTCCCGGACGACGCGCCCGAGACGCTCGCCGTTCGGGGCGAGGTGTACATGCCCCGGACGGGGTTTCAGGAACTGAACGAGCGCCGGGTCGAACGCGGCGACGACCCCTTCGCCAACCCGCGCAACGCCGCGGCGGGGACGGTCCGGATGCTCGACCCCGACACGGTCGCCGACCGACCGCTCGACGTGTTCTTCTACGACATCATCGACACGTCGGCCGCCCTCGACTCACAGCGGGAGGCCTTCGACCTGCTCCGCACTCTCGGCTTCCGCGTCAACGACGAGACGACCATCGTCGACGACGTCGACGCCGTCCTCGACTACCGTGACAGGCTCATGGCGGCCCGCGACGACTTAGAGTACGAAATCGACGGCGTCGTCGCCAAGGTGGTCGAGTTCGACGCGCGCGAGCAGTTGGGGTCGACCGCGCGCCACCCCCGCTGGGCCTTCGCGTACAAGTTCCCGCCCCGAACGGGGCAGACGACCGTCGAGCGCATCGTCGTGCAGGTGGGCCGGACGGGGAAACTCACCCCCGTCGCCCTCCTCGACCCCGTGGACGTACAGGGCGTGACCATCAGCCGCGCGACCCTGCACAACGCGGGCCAAGCGCGCGAACTGGGCGTCACGCCGGGCGCCACCGTCGAAATCGAGCGCGCGGGCGACGTGATTCCCGAGGTTGTCGAGGTGGTCGACGCCGGCGAGGGCGAGGCCTTCGAGATGCCCGACGCCTGCCCCGTCTGTGACAGCGAGGTGGTTCGGGAGGGCGAACACCACTACTGCACGAACGCGTCCTGTCCCGCGCAGTTACAGCGGTCGCTCGAACACTTCTGCTCGCGGGACGCGATGGACATCGAAGGGCTGGGCGCGGAGGCCGCCGACCAACTGGTGGCGGCCGGACTGGTCGAATCGCCGGCGGACCTCTACTCCCTCGACCGCGAGGACCTCATCGAACTGGAGGGGTGGGGCGAGCGCTCCGCCGAGAACCTCCTCGCCGAACTGGACGCGAGCAAGGACGTGACGCTGGGAACGTTCGTCTACGCGCTCGGCATCCGCCACGTCGGGACGGAGCGGGCACGCGCCCTCGCGGGGGCGTTCTCGCTCGACGACTTGCTGGACGCAAGCGCCGACGAACTCCAGAGCGTCGAGGACGTGGGACCGGAGGTGGCCGAGGCCGTCGTCTCCTACTTCGACGTCGACGCGAACGTCGAGATGGTCGAGCGACTGCTCGATGCCGGGGTCACGCCCGAGCGTCGCGAACGCGGCGCGGAACTCGACGGGCTGACCCTCGTGTTCACGGGGAGCGTCCCGGGGTACACTCGCTCGGAACTGACGGAGCGACTGGAAACCCACGGAGCAAACGTCACGTCGTCGGTCAGCGGCGAGACGGACTTCCTCGTCGTCGGCGAGAACCCCGGCACGCGAAAGCGGGAGCAAGCCGAGGAAGAGGAGGTCGAGACGCTCGACCCCGACGCGTTCGAGGAGCGAATCCTCTCGCAGTTGTAGCTATCCATCACCGATTTAGGCGGCGGCCGTGAATCAGACCCCATGTACGACAGCGTCCTCGACGCCATCGGGTCGCCGCTGGTCCAAATCGAGTCGCCGGCGGGCGCGACCGTCGCGGCGAAACTCGAATCGAAGAACCCGGGCGGGTCGGCGAAAGACCGCCCGGCGATGGCGATGGTCGAAGCCGCCGAGGAGGCGGGCGAACTCGAACCCGGCGACACCATCGTCGAACCCACGAGCGGGAACACGGGCATCGGATTGGCCGTCGTCGGCGCCGCCAAGGGCTACGACGTGCGCATCGTGATGCCGTCCTCGAAGTCGCCGGAGCGTCGCCAGATTATGAAGGCGTACGGCGCCGAAGTGGAACTCGTCGACGGCGAGATGAACGAGGCGAGAGCGCGGGCAGACGAACTGGAGGCCGAGGGGATGGTCCAGATGCACCAGTTCGAGAACCCCGCCAATCCGCAGGCTCACTACGAGACGACGGGCGCGGAGATACTGGAGCAGACCGACCGTCCCGTCGACGCGCTGGTCTGTGGCGTCGGCACCGGCGGCACGATATCCGGGACGGGACGGCGACTGAAAGAGGCGTATCCCGACGTGTCGGTCGTCGGCGTCCAGCCCGAGTCCAATCAGTTCCTGACCGGCAACCCCGGCGAGAACGACTTTCAGGGGATGGGGCCGGAGTTCATCGCCGACAACGTCGATATGGACCTGCTAGACGACGTGGAGAACGTGACGCTCGACGCGGCGGAGGCGGAGTGTCGGCGCCTCGCCCGCGAGGAGGGGATTCTCGTCGGGCAGTCGAGCGGAGCGTCGAGCATCGGCGCGAAGCGGGTCGCCGAGCGCCTGACCGAGACGGTCGACGACCCGCTGGTCGTGACCGTCTTCTGGGACAGCGGCGAGCGCTACATGTCGACGGGTCTGTTCGACGACTAAGTTGGCCCGCCGAACTCCGATTCGGTGACGCGGACGACGACCGTCTCGTCCACGTCGCGAAGGTCGTACTCGGGGACGGCGCCCTCGACGCGCGTGGCGTGCATCGGCTCGACGAGTTGCCCGTCGTCGATACCGTAGATTCGGAGGTAGGTGTCGGTCGCCTCGGGAGCGATGTCGCCGTCGCGGACCCCCTCTGCCAAGTCGCGAGAGAGCCACTCCTCTGTCGAGATGCTCGGCTCGCGGACGAGCGCGCAGTCGGCAAAGCGCACGAGATACCAGTTCAAATCGTTCAGCAGGGAGACGGCGGCGCCGAGGCTGACGGTGTCGACGGCCACGGAGTTGTCGAACGGCTCGTGGAGGTCGTAGGTGGCGAGCGCCGCCCGCGCCGTCTCGCGCGAGAGGAGTTCGTATCTGAGGTCGACGGCGTCGTCACCGACGAGACACACCTGCGTCACGGTCACATCGTCGGCGGCGGGGCCTAAAGCGGTTCGGGGTCGACGAGGCGGCGGTCCGCGACGGCATCGGCGGCACGGTCGAGGTAGTCGTCGGGTTCGGCGGCTTCGACGGCGTCGAGGGTCGCGCCCGTCGCGGGAAAGGGCGGGTCGAGACGCTCGCAGCCGACGGGGATAGAGGAGTTCTCGTGTGTGCCGATTTCGCGAGCGCGGGCGAGGATGTCGGGCTTGTCCCACGCGATGAGCGGGCGATGCACGGGGAGGTCGACCGCCGCGTCGGTCGCGGCGAGGTTGGCCGCGGTCTGACTCGATTTCTGGCCCAGCGCCTCGCCGGTGACGATGCCCACCGCGTCCGTCCGGTCGGCCACCGTCTCGGCGATGCGCAGGAGCGCGCGTCGCCACGAGAGCATCCGGGTGTCATCGACCGAATCGAGCAGCGTCTCCACGAGGTCACCGGCCGGCACGACGCGGGTCCGGTAGTCGAAGTTCGGCGCGTAGCGCGCGAGGCGGTCGACGGTGGCGACGGCCCGTGCCTCGTGGTCCGGGCCGCCGTAAGCGCCGAGGTCGACGTAGACGGGGACGACCGGCGCCCCGCGGCGCATCATCTCGTAGGCGGCGACGGGGGAGTCGTGCCCGCCGCTGACGAGGGCGACGAGTGGGTCCTGCGTTCCGAGAGGGAGGCCGCCCGGCCCCTCGTAACTCGTCGCGGAGACGTGGGCGTCGTCGCCCCGCACCTCGACGTGGTAGGTTTGGTCGGGCGCATCGAGGTCGACCGTGGCGTCGGTGACGCGGCCGATGGCGCGGCCCCCCGCCTGCTCGACGTCGCGACTGGAGAAGTCGTGGGCGTCGGCTTCGCCGGCGCGGCGGGCGCGGACGGCGTAGGTGTCGGCGGGCGGGTCGTCGCGGGCGAGAGCGGCGAGGGTTTCGGCGATGGCGTCGAGGTCGGCGGGGCGTCGGACGGCGGGGCGCGCCCAAACGACGCCCATCGCGTCGGCGACGACGCGGGCGGCGCGGTCGGCGTCGGGAGTCTGGACGACGATGCGCGCCCACTCTCGCTCGACCGTCGCGTCGACGCCGCGGGCGTCGAGGAGGGCGGCCACGTTGTCCCGGAGGCGCCGGGTCATCTTCCCGCGAACCTCGCGGCTCTTCGTGGCGAGTTCGCCGAAACTGGCGAGGACGGTCGTCGGGGTGTCGGCCACGGTCACGAAGAGCGTAGGCCGCGAGCGTACTAGACTGGTTCGGTCCGGCTCAGAAGGTGCGGATGTCGCCCTCGATGACGTCCCACGTCACGTCGGTCACGGCGGCGAGTTCCCGGTCGACGATGGCCTCGACGTCGGCCTCGATGTCGGCGAGGGTGACGCCGTCGTCGGTGACGACGAACCCGTCGGCGACGTGCGGGCGGTCGATTGGGCGACCGATTTGGCTCAGCAGACGGACGCGGAAGTCGCGGATGCCGTCCACCTCGTCGACGACGGCCTCGGCGATGCGCGTGCTGAGGAGGTTGTAAATCTTCCCGATGTGGTTGACGGGATTTTTCCCGCTCGTGGCCTCCATGCTCATCGGCCGATTGGGGGTGATGAGGCCGTTCGAGCGGTTGCCGCGGCCGACGGAGCCGTCGTCGCCCTGTTCGGCGCTGGTGCCCGTCGTCGTCAGATACAGCCCGTCTTTGCCCTTCTCCGCGTTGTCGGCGGTGTTGACGTCGACGGAGACGGTTCGGTCGGTGTGGGACTCGGCGAGATTCCGGACCGCGTCGCGGACGCTCGCGACGGCGGCGTGGTAGTCGTCGACGCCGTCGAGATAGTGGTCTATCATGGCCGCCGCGACGGTGAGGTCGATGTGTTCGCCCTCGCGCTTGCCCATAATCTTCACGTCGGGGCCGAGTTCGGGGTTGTCGTCGGCGTACGGGCCGTTGAGATACTCCTCGGTTTCGAGGACGATGCGCTCCGTCTCGGTCAGGGGCGCGTGGCCGACGCCGAAACTGGTGTCGTTGGCCATGGGGACGGCGGCGCCGTCCTCGCCGAAGACGGTCTGGAGGTCGCCGCTCCCCTCGCCGAGGCGGACGTCGACCACGACGTCGGTGCCGAACTCCAGTTCGGGGACGGTTTCGGCGAGATAGTCGCGGGCGGCCGCGAGCGCCACCGAGTCGACGGGGAGCGTGTGCTCCGTCCCGTCGGGGGCCTCGTAGTGACGGGTGGCGCGGCCGACGATAAGAACGTGAATTGGTTCGACGACTTCGCCGCCACCGAAGGCAGGCGTGGCGCTACCTGCGGCCAACTGCGTCTCGTCCGTGTTGTAGTGAAGTACCTTGTCGACACGGTCGAGATAGAGATTCGAGAGGGCGCGTGAGACGCTCTCGGCAATTCCATCGCAGAGGGAGTCGGGGTGTCCGATTCCCTTCCGCTCGACGATTTCCACCTCCTGGTCCTCGACCGCTCGGCGGTCGACGGACTCGATGCGGATGTTCCGGTCGCTCATCGACGGCACTTCTCGCCGCCGGATTCTATAACTTGCGGAAACCTTTCGCGTTCAAAGTATTACTGAGAAGAATTCAATAGGAGACCGAGGTAGGACGTGCGAATCTGGTCGTCGGGGTCGAGGCCCAGTTCGCGGAGGTGTTCGATGGCGCCGTCGCGGGCGCTGTCGAGGTCGGATTCGGGGGCCTCGCGCTCGATTTCGACGAACTCGCCGAGGTCGGCGATGGTGTCGAGCGTGACCGTGTAGTCTCCGAGGGCGTAGCGCTCCCGCTCCTTTTCGACCACCGCGGCGGGCGAGAAGCCAAGCGCCTCGAAGATGTCGTCGAGTCGGTCGCCGTCGTCGACGCCCGTCTCCACCTCTCGGCGGGTCTTCGAGGCGTCCTCGACGAGCGGCCCCTTGTACGTGACGCGAGCCGTCTCGTCGCCCTCGTGGGACTCGCGGCGGATGCGAAGCGCCTCGTCGGTCGCCGCGAAATCGCGGTGCGGGGCGTCGTAGTAGGTGTCGACCTGTACGACGGTTTCGACGGCTTCGGCGTCGAGCGCCGCGAGTCGGTCGCGGACCGCGTCGTGACTCGCTCTGACCTTCAACTCGACTTCGTACATACGCGGGCGTCAGCGCGGGGCGACAAAAGCCCCCCGACGAGCGGCGAGAGCGGAAACGTGATTCTTAAGGGTCGCACGAGAGTTGTGGACTGTATGAGTGACGAACAGGCCGAATCGGCCGACGAACCGGTCGATGCCGACGCGGCCGATGACCCCGAGGAGACAGCGACGGAGACCGAACCCGAGGCCGACGACGCCGGCCTGCAGGACGGCGATTTCGTCCGTATCGACTACACCGTCCGCACCGTCGACGAAGGAACCGTCGTCGACACGACGTACGAGGACGTGGCCGAGGAGGCCGGCATCGACGACGAGGACCACGATTTCAGTCCGCGCATCATCGTCGTCGGCGCCGGACACGTCTTCGAAGACGTCAACGAGGACCTCATCGGGAAGGAGGTCGGCGACAGCGGGTCCGTCCACATCGACGCCGTCGACGCCTTCGGCGAGTTCGACCCCGACGACGTGCGCACCGTCAGCGCCAACAAAATCGACGAGGACGACCGCTACCCCGGCGCCCACGTCAACGTCGACGGTCAGCAGGGCCACGTCGAGACCATCATCGGCGGGCGCGCTCGCGTCGACTTCAACCACCCGCTCGCGGGCGAGGACCTCGAATACGAGTACGAAGTCGTCGACGTCGTCGACGACCCCGAGGAACAGGCACAGGGCCTGCTCGGCATGCATCTCGACCACGCCCCCGAGGTGTGGATTGAGACCGACGAGGTCGAAGAGGAAGTTCAGGTCGAATCCGACGACGAGGACGACGAGTACGAAACCGAGACCCAGACCGTCGAGAAAGAGACGCTGTACATCGAGGCCACGCCGCAGATGACGATGAACCAGCAGTGGCTCTTCCAGAAACAGCAGATTGCCCAGCAGATTATGGACCGACTCGGTCTCGACCGAGTCATCGTCCAAGAGACCATCGACGGCACCGGTGGCATGATGGGTGGCATGGGCGGCATGATGGGCGGTATGGGCGGCGCCGGCGGCGGCGACGTCGAGGAAGCCCTCGAAGACGTCGACGTCGACGCCGACGAAATCGTCGAAGAACTCGAAGAAGACATCGACGAGTAGTCGATATCAGCGATTTCTTGTATCGGCCGGTCGACGGTCGACCATGAATCTGTCAGCGGACGTGGCGGCGGACCTCCGCGTCGCCGCCGTCGCCGCGGGCTGTACCGTCGCGCTGTCGCTCGTACTCCGCTACGGACTCGGCGTGTCCGCCAGCCCGCTCCTTCGCCTCTCGCCGCTGGCCGTCTACTTCGGCTACCTGTTTCTGGGCAAGGGGTCGACCGGAAGCGCCGTCGAGAACCCGCGGCTCTGGATGCTGCTCACAGTCGTCGTGACACTCGGGACTGGCGCTTACGCTGTGGCGTAGTCAGGCGATATCGCGGCTGGTGTCGATGGTGACGCCGTCGGTGAGTTTGAGCTTGATTGTCTCTTCGAGCGCGCCGCCACCCCGGAACTTGGGGACGGCCAGCCGGTTGACGATTTGCGAGCCCTCCGTGTCGGTCTTGAGGTCGAACACCACGTCCGCCATGTGCTCGGTGAGCGAGCGGTTTTCGGGCGGGTCGCGGTGCATCGCGTGCAACACCGCAATCGAGCCCGTGTTGACCAGATGCGTCTGGAGTTCGTTGAGAAAGGCTCGGTATCGGGCCGGGTCCGCCGCTTCCAGCGGGTCGACCACGTCGACGAGGAGGTTCGAACTCTCGGGCAGGTCCTTCACGAGGCGGGTGGCGTTGTCGATGGGCGGGTAGTCGCCCGCGTCCCGAACCGTCAGGCGGCCGATGTCGCCGCGGTAGCGGTCGACAGCGTCGCGAACCGCCTGCTCGGAGCGAACGGTCGTCACGTACAGCGTGCCGCGAGCCGCCGCGATTTCGTAGAGAAGCGACTCGGACTGACTGGCTGGGTCGGCCGTCAACAGCAGAATACTCCCGGGAGGAATGCCGCCGTCGAGCTGTCGGTCGAGGACGGAGATACCCGTCGGGAGACGGTCAGCCATACGCTACATCTAGGGGCGGCATCATAATATGTCTTCGCCCACAGCGGTCGCGAGCCGGCGGTAAGCGGTGCGAGCGCCCTCGTCGTCGAGTATCGGCGCGTCGGCGGTCGGTATCGACGCCACGACCGGGCAGTCGAGCAGTTCGGTGACGGCCGACGGCGACGAGCGCGTGCGCGTCAACACGACACCGAGCGGCGGGGCGTCGAGCGTCCGGGCCATGGCCGCCGTCTTCGCGGCGTCGCGAAGCGCGGGCGCACAGAGCGTCGTGACGAGGAGCGTCGCGTCGGCCCGCCGGAGCGGCGCCGCCGCGTCCGGGCCGGCGCCCGCGGGACAGTCGACGACGACCGGCCGGTCGCATCTGGCTAGCCGGTCCAACGACCGGTCGACCGCCTCGGCGTCGTCGAATCTCGGCGCCGGGAGCAGCGTCACGTCCGGGTCGTCGGGGTGTGGCTGGGCGACGGTCGGCACGTCGCGCTCACGGAGGGCGGCAAGCGTCGGGGTGCGGTCGACGCCCGCGAGCGCGTGGAGGTCCGGCATGTCGGCGTCGGCGTCCGCGGCGACGACCGGGCCGTCGAGCGCTGTCGACAGGCCGAGCGCCGTCGTCGTCTTCCCGACACCACCCTTGCCGCCGGCGATAGCGAGCATGGGGCGGGGTGGCCGCTCGACCGGATAAGAAGCTAGTCGTTACAGCAGCCGCCGGCCTCGCCGCCGAAGTCGACATCGAGCGGCTCGGAGATGGCCTCGTTGACGGCTTCGAGCTGGTTCTGGAGCGCTTCCTGTGCGTTCAGATACTCCTCCATGACGGGCATGGTGTGGAGTTCGTTCTGGGCGCGCTGGAGTTGGCCGATGTGCTCCTGTGACGCCTCGCCCGTCTCGCGGGCGGCGACGAACTCGTCGCGGAGTCGCTCGACCTCTGCAATCTTCTCTTGGGCGTCGTCGTCGTTCTCGACGGCGGCTTTCGCCTCCTCAAACCGCTCGTAGGCGGGCGTAGCGGCGATTTCCTCACCGAGTTCGTGACCGAGGTCCTCGAGTTTCGAGACGTTCGTACTCATACTCTGCTCTCGTATCGCCAGTCGCTTCAATTTGCCGCCTCGCGAGGATGGCGCTGTTCAGATAAGTACGAGGAGACTGTTGACACCTCGAAAGCCCCGACTCGCTGGAGTCGGGGGGCTCGTTGCGCGCGCTCGCTTCGCTCGCGCGCTTACGTCACCCGCCTTCCTCCAGCAGCGAGGGAGCAAAGCTCCCTCGGGCAATCGGGCGGCGAAGCCGCCCGATGACGAGTCGCCCCTTTCATCCGCCCGACGGCGGCTGGTTGAATAGCCGACGCGGGCGGGACTGAAAGGGGCCGGTGTCTCGGCGTACCCGGACGTTCACGAGAGCGAAGCTCTCGTGAGCCAACCAGAACGCGGAGCGTTCTGGTGACGGTCGTCAGACCGAAGGTCTGACGAGCCAGACGGATCGCTTTGCGATCCGTCGACGACGCAAGCACCGCAACGGAGTGAGGAGCACAGCGAGTCCCGGGAGCCGAGACACCGGGGGCTTTCGAGGTGGCTCTAGTTGTATCGGTTTATCCGAACACTATCCGCGAGGATGTCGAACCGGGATTTATCAGCCCGACCCCCGTGGCTCCCCGGTATGAACTCCGACATCCGAATCGGGGTCGACGTCGGCGGGACGTTCACGGACGTCGTCGTCGCCACCGAGTCGGGCCTCGCGATGCTGAAGGTGCCCTCGACGCCGGCCGCGCCCGACCGGGGCGTTCTCGACGGCCTCGACACCGCGAGCGACGCCGTCGGCTTCGACCCCGCGGACGTGGACTTCTTCGGCCACGGTACCACCGTCGCCACCAACGCTCTGCTGGAGCGAGCGTGGGCCGAGACGGCGCTCGTGACGACCGAAGGCTTTCGCGACGCGGTCGAAATCGGGAGACAGACCCGCCCGAGCCTGTACGACCTCGACGCGGAGAAACCCGCGCCCATCGTCGAGCGCCACCGCCGTCACGAGGTTCCGGAACGACTGGACCGCCGGGGCGACGTGGTCGAGCCATTAGACGAGGACGCGGCCCGCGACGTGGCGCGGGCCATCGCCGAGAGCGACGCCGAGAGCGTCGCCATCGCCTTCCTCTTCGCGTTCGAGAACGACGACCACGAGCGACGGATGCGCGAACTGCTGGTCGAGGAGGGCGTCGACTGCGAAATCTCGCTATCGAGCGAGGTGCTGCCCGAGATTCGAGAGTACGAGCGCACGCTGGCGACGACTATCAACGCGGCGCTCAAACCGGTGATGAACCAGTATCTGGGCCGGCTGGAGAGCGGCGTCGCCGACGCGGGCGTGCCGGCGCCGGTGAAGGTGATGCAGTCGAACGGGGGCGTGGCGTCGGCGTCGGCCACGCGCGAGCGCCCGGTGAACACGCTTCTCTCGGGACCGGCCGCGGGGGTTCGGGGCGCCGCGCACGTCGCCGGCGTGGCGGGACTGGACGACGTCCTCACGATGGACATGGGCGGCACGTCGTGTGACGTGTCGCTGGTCCGGGACGGCGACCCCGTCGTCACCACGGAGGGACAGGTGGGCGACTACCCCGTGACCGTGCCGATGGTCGACGTCCACACCATCGGCGCGGGCGGGGGCTCCATCGCGTGGGTCGACGAGGGCGGGAGCCTCCGGGTCGGCCCCAAGTCGGCCGGCGCCGACCCCGGCCCAATCTGTTACGGACGCGGCGGGACGGCGCCGACGGTCACCGACGCCCACTACCTCCTCGGCCGAATCGACCCCGACGACTTCTTCGATGGGAGCGCGGACGAGGCGACGGTCCGCGAGGCGATGGCCGACCGGGTCGCGGACCCGCTGGGCCTGAGCGTCACGGAGGCGGCACAGGGCGTCCTCGACGTTGCCAACGCGAACATGGAGCGAGCGCTCCGCGTGGTGTCGGTCGAGCGCGGCCACGACCCCCGCGACTTCTCGCTCGTCGCGTATGGCGGTGCGGGGCCGCTCCACGCCGCCGAACTCGCGGCCGAACTCGACGTGCCGCGGGTGGTCGTCCCCCGTTCGGCTGGCGTCCTCTCCGCCCACGGCCTCCTCATCAGCGACGCCGTCTACGAGGAAGGGGTCTCCGCGGTCCGTCCGTGGGTCGACGTCGACCCCGCCGACCTGACCGAGCGGTTCGAGGCGATGGCTGCGTCGGGGCGCGAGCGACTGGATTCGGAGGGATACCCCGCCGAGCGGCGGCGATTCGAGCGAGCGGTCGACCTCAGATACCGCGGCCAGTCGTTCGACCTCCGGGTGTCGGTGCCGGACGGACGACTGGACGACGAGGCGCTGGCGGCCGTCGCCGACCGGTTTCACGACCGCCACGAGCGACGGTACGGACACGCCTCGCCGGACGAACCCCTCGAACTCGTGACGGTGCGCCTGCGCTCGCGGGGCGTCGTCGATCCACCGGCGTCGACGGTAGCCGACGAGGGGACGACCGACCCGGCGCCGACGACGACGCGGACAGCGACGTTCGACGGCGAGGCGATTGATACGCCGGTGTACGACCGCGAGACGCTCGCGCCCGGCGCTGGCGTCGACGGGCCGGCGGTGGTGGCCGGCGGCGAGAGCACCGCCGTCGTCCCGCCGGAGGCGAGCGCGCACGTCGACGACTGGGGGAACGTGGTGATAGAGCCATGACGGCGATAGACCCAGTCACGCTCGAAGTGCTTCGAAACGCCTGCGTCGCGGTGGCCGAGGAGATGAACGCAACGCTCGTCCGGACGAGTTACTCTCCGAACATCAAGGACAGAAAGGACTGCTCGTGTGCGCTGTTCGACGTCACGTCGGGCGACGACCCCGCCGCGGAACTACTCAGTCAGGCCGAGAACATCCCGGTCCATCTGGGCGCTATGCCCCACTCCGTCGCGGCGGCCATCGAGGCGTTCCCGCCCGAGACGCTGGCGGATGGCGACGCCATCCTCCTCAACGACCCGTTCCACGGCGGCGCCCACCTGCCGGACATGACGCTCGTGACGCCCGTCTTCGTCGAGGACGAGTTGGTCGCTGTCGCCGCCAACCGCGCCCATCACGCAGACGTCGGTGGGGGGCGAGCGGGCAGCGTCGCCGCCGACTCGACGGAGATATATCAGGAGGGGCTTCGCGTGCCGCCCGTGAAACTCTACGCCGGCGGCGACCCCGTCGAGGACGTGTTCGACCTCCTCCTGTCGAACGTGCGGACGCCGGACGAGCGCCGGGGCGATTTCCGCGCCCAGCGCGCGGCGAACCGAACGGCGGTCGAGCGGGTTCGGGATTTGGCCGAGCGCCACGGCCTCGACACGCTTCGCGCGGCGACGAGCGAAATCAAGGCCTACGGGGAGCGGCGGATGCGGAGCGAAATCGAGGCGCTTCCCGACGGCACCGTCTCGTTCGAGGACTACCTCGACGACGACGGACAGGGGACCGAGGACGTCCGCATCGCGGTGACGGTCGATGTCGCCGGCGACGAACTCGTCGTCGACTTCGAGGGGACGAGCGAGCAGGTGCCGGGCGCTATCAACGCGCCGCTCGCGGTGACGGCGAGTGCGACGTACTACGCGGTGCGCTGTGTGACCGACCCGGACGTGCCGCCGAACGCGGGGACGTACCGCCCCATCGAGATTCGGGCGCCGGAGGGTAGTGTCGTGAACGCGACGCCGCCCGCGGCCGTCGTCGGCGGCAATCTCGAACTCTCACAGCGGGTCACGGACGCGTTGCTGGGGGCGTTCGGCGAGGAGACGCCGGCCAACTCCGTCGCCGCCGCACAGGGAACGATGAACAGCGTCACCTTCGGCGGGACGGACCGCGACGGCGACGCCTTCGCGTTCTACGAGACCATCGGCGGCGGCTACGGCGGGCGCGCGAGCGGCGACGGCATGGACGGCGTCCACGCCCACATGAGCAACACGCTCAACACGCCGGTCGAGGTGCTCGAAACCGCCTATCCCGTCCGCGTCAGGCGCTACGAGTACCGCGAGGATTCGGGTGGAAGCGGCGAGTTCCGGGGCGGCCTCGGCCTCCGACGGGACATCGAAGCCCTCGTCGACGGCGTGGCGTTCAGCCTGCTCGCCGACCGCCGGCGCTACGCACCCTACGGCCTCGCGGGCGGGGACGACGGCGCGCGCGGCGAGGACTACCTGACGCGAGCGGAGGGCGACCCCGAGCGCATCCCCGCCAAATCGACACACGACCTCGACGCGGGCGACGTGGTGAGCGTGCGCACGCCCGGCGGTGGCGGGTACGGCGACCCGGCCGACCGAGACCCCGCGGCCGTGGCTCGCGACTTACGACTCGGGGCAGTGTCGGCGGAGACGGTCCGGTCGGTGTACGGACTGGACCCGGACGAGTTAGACGCTCAGTAGGGGAAGTCGGTCCACTCGGAGTCGACGTCGGGCAGTCCGCGGACCCGAAGTTCTCGGTCGCCCTCTGTCTCTCGAAGTTCGATAGCGGCGTCGAAAATCGACGTGACGACGTTCACGAACCGCTCCTCGTGTGTCGTGGGGTCGAGGCTGTAGACGCCGAGATAGCCGGCGGCGCTCGTCCGCCGCGAGAGGACGTGCAGAAACGAGAACGCCCGCTCGGCGTCGACGTACTGGAGGAGCGTCGAGATGGAGACGAAGCCGAGTCGGAGGCGGTCGGGCGTCCCCATCTGGTCGACCGCCTGCGTGAACGCGACGCCCATGCCGGTGAGGTCGGCCGGGGAGTTGACGCGGTGAATCGCGGGGTCGGCGTCGCCGGGCGCGCCCGTGGCGTCGACGACGCGGAGCGTCGACGGGTCGAAAGGGACGCTTCGGTCGTCGAACTCCGTCTGCAGGCGCGCCGCGGGGTCGTCCGTCGTCATCGCGACGATGGGGTCGATGGACTCGGGGTCGGGCGCGAGGAGGTTGAAGACCAGTTGGCGCTTGCCGGACATGGACGGGCCGGACACCAAGACGTTCAGCCCCGAATCGAGTTCGCCGAGGTCGATGGGGAGGGCGTCGGCGATTGGGTAGGCCCCAGTCTGGGCGTCGTCAGCCATCGGCCGGCCTCCGTGGTGTCGACACCGAAACCAGCCGGTCGTCGACCCCCAAGATGGACCCACCCTCGCGCCCAATCATATTCGGCACCTACTCCCAAATCCGGGTCGGTGACAATTAAACCCTCTTGTCATAGGGACCGTGAGAACGGGCGGTGTCGCGCAGTCGTCACGAGGTCAGCCGAGTTCTTCGGCGACGAGATTGGCCGCTCGGCTGACGGCGCCGATAGAGGAGAGGTGCCCGGCGCCGACGGCGGCTTTCATCGCCCGCGCCGACGCGCCGGTAAAGACCTTCGAGCCGACGGTGGCGACGGCGTCGTCGCCGATGGAGGCAATCCACCCCGGCGCGTCGAACCGGAAGGGGTCGAGTCGGGGGTCGAACCCGCTTTCCCCATCGAGCGACGCGCGCACGAGTCGGTCGATGTTCGTCGCCGCGACCCGCGCCTCGCGGATGGCGGCGGCGGCGCTCGCGGGGACGGCCTCGCCGTCGGCGTCGACGACCCGCGCCGCGTCGCCGACGGCGAACGTGCGGTCGTCGAGGCGGAGGTCACGGCGGACGATGGGCCGCTCACCGCCCACGGCGTCCGGGCCGCGGATGCCCCCGGTCCACACGAAGGCGTCGTAGGGCATCGTCTCGCCGTCGAGTTCGACGGCGTCGGCGGTGGCGCTCGTGACGCGTTCGCCCGTCCGAACCGTGACCCCGGCGGCGTCGAGGGCGTCGTGGACGGCCGTCTGGAACGCCTCGGGGAAGGCGGGGGCGACTGCCGACTCGCGTTCGAGTAGCGTCACGTCGAGGGCGGCGTCCCGGTTGTCGGCCAGCGCCGCGAGTTCGCCCGCGACTTGGACGCCGGAGAGACCGGCGCCGCCGACGACCATCCGTCCGTCGACGGCACAGGCGTCGAGCGTGGCGTCTCGGATGGCCCGAGCGTGGTCGAGGCGCTTGAGCGGGAGGCCGTAGTCGGCGACGCCGGGCAGGTCATAAAAGGCCGTCTCGGCGCCGAGACAGACGGCGGCGTAGTCGTAGTCGAGGACGCCGTCGGAGAGGTGGACGCGCCGCGCCTCGCGGTCCAGATTCTCGACGCGGGCGGTCCGAACCGTCGCCCAGTCCAGCACCTCGTCCAATGGAACCGTGATTGCGTCGGCGACCCCCGGATGGCGGACGACGCGGTGGAGTTCGTGCTGGACGAGGTGGGTGTCCGACTCGTCGACGACGACGAGGTCGGCCGCCTCGGGCAGTCGCGATTCGAGACGGCGGGCGAGCGTGAGACCGGCGTAACCGGCACCGAGGACGACGACGCGCATACCCGCACTTGGACCGCAGGGCAAAGAAGGGTCGGAGCGGGCTTTATGTGCGGGCGGCGTCAGGGGCGAACCGATGGCTATCGACGGCTTCGTCTGCTGGACGGCCCACGCGGTCGACGACCCCGCGGAACTGCGTCGCGTTCTCGACGCGCAGTTACCGGCGGGGAGTCGCGCCGTTGCCGACGCGCAGGGTGCGGGACTGCTGGAGGGGACGACCCTCCGAGCGCCGGGGTTGGCCGCGGCCCATCGCTTTGCCGAGCAGAGCGGCCTCCCGATGGCGGGTGCGACCGACGCTATCGCAGATTTCAGCGCGCTCCTCGACGGCCTCGACGCGGCCGAACGGGAGGGTCGGCGGTTCGAGCGCGACGCGGTGCCCGAGGGGTTCGAGACGGTAACGCCGTCGGTCGACCGCTACGACCGGTCGTATCACACGGTCACCGTCGCCCGCGAGTATCCGTCGGGAGCGACGGTCGAACTCAACTACCGCTCGCGCGACCCGAGTCACGGCACGGAGCGAAAGCCGAACGTCTCGAGCGCGCTCCTGTGGCTCCACACCGACGCGGAGACGTACGAACACCGCGTCGAGTGGGAGGAGTCCTAAAATAGCGCGTCGCTCTCGGGGCGCACTTCGGCGGGGCCGCCGACCTCCCACACCTCGGTTTCGACGCCGCACTCGGCGACGGCGGATTCGACCCGGTCGACGTGGTCGGCGGTGGTGTTGACGTAGACGCTGGCGCCGGTGTCGGTCGAGAAGTAGACCGGTACGCCCTCCTCGCGGAGCGCGCGGACGGCGTTGAAGACGGCGAGGGTGCGTGGCTGCCAGTACACCCAGCCCGCGGGGCCGGTCATCGTCGTCGCCGCGAGCGAGAGCGAATCGTGTTCGGCGAGTTCGAAGACGCGGTCGAAGTCGGCGGCGCGGAGCGCGTCCCGCATCTCTGCAATCTGTTCGTGGATGTGTGCCAGCCGCGCTTGGAACATGTGGCTGTCGGCGGCCTCCTCGTGGGCCTGTTCCGTCTCCTTGTAGGAGGGCACGAGGCCGGCGACGATTCGCAGGTCGTCTTCGAGGTCCGTCTCGATGCGCTCGGAGCGGCAGTCGTCGTCGTTGAGGCCGGTGTAGAGTTGGGAGAAGGCGCCCGTGACGGCGCGGGCGGCCGAGGACGACCCGCGGCGGGCGACGGTCGAGATTTCGGGGCGCGTCATGTCGAGGTCGGCAGCGGCACAGAGCGCCATCGCCGCGGCGGCGAACCCCGACGACGACGACCCGAAGCCGACGTTCGACTGGAAGGAGTTCTCACTCTCCAGCCGGACGGGTGTGTCGATGTCGGCGAGAGTGCGGACGTGGTCGACGACGGCGTCGATGCGCTCGGCGCCGCGTCCCTCGACGGGGTCGCCGTCGACGACGTAGACGTCCTCGTCCGTCGCGCCGAACTCGACGGTCGTGGTCGTGCGACTGGGGGCCGTACAGACGCTGATGCTGTCGTGATACGGGAGTCTGAGCTCCGGGTCGCGCATCCCGTGGTACTTCACCAGCCCCTGAATCGGGTGTGCCGTCGCGGTCGCTTTCATGCCCAAACGGGCGTCGGACGGGCGGATAAACGTCCCGGAACGGAGGGCACCAGCCGAGAGTATAAACCGGCGCGGTCCCACCGACGGGTATGCCACGCGTCTCTCGCCGACGTGTGCTCGCGGCGATGAGCGCAGTCGGCAGCGCGACGCTCGCCGGGTGTTCGGCCGACGGGGAGACGTCGACCACGCCGACCCGGACGGCGACCCGAACGGCGACCACCACACCGACCGCGACGTCGACACCCCAGACGCCGCCGAGCGAAGCACTCGGCTTCGAGACGATGCTGGCCCGGACGCCGACTCATCCCGAGATGCCCGCCGAATCGTACGTCTGGGCGCGCTATCTGAACGCGGCGGGCGTACTCGGGAGCGTCGAGGACGAGAACATCGAGAGTCGACTCCGCGACGGCTGGCTCGGGGCGGGACCACCGAAATACACCGATAGCGACGCGATCGAACTCGTCCACGTCCAGCCGGGCGGGCTGGCGAACGTGACGTTCGGGCGCGGCGACTACGACGCCAGCACGGCAGTCGAGGGTATGGTCGGAGACGGGTGGCGCCAGCAGGGCTCTACGGGTGGCTACGACCTGCTTACGAACGGCGGCTACGGGGCGGCGGTCGGCGACCGGCAGTGGATTATCGTGAGCGACGCGTCGCTCGAACTGGTCGAGGGCCTCGTGGCGGCGAGCGAGCACGACCCGCTCGACACCCACCTTGACGGCGTCGACCGAACGGCCGTGTCGCGGGCGGTGTCGGAGTCGGGCAACTACCGCGTCGTCCAGCGGTCGGTGCCGGGCGACTACGCGGCGGGCATCTCACTCGACTACGGCGCCTACCGCTACCCCGTCGGCGTGATGCATTACGCGACGGGTCGCGAGTCGCCGTCGTGGCAGCGGGTCGAGAACCGATTCCGGACACAGATTGCGGGCGAACTCCGCGCGACCGACTTCGGCGAGGACTTCGGCTGACGGCGTCGCGGAGCGCGCCGGCCGACCGTTTAAATATCCCGTCGACGTAGTGATGAGTATGACGACCTCCGAGAGCGGAGAGGCCAGCGACGACCAGGGCGTCGACGCCGCGGAGGAAGACGAGCGGACCTACGCGGTCGTGCTCGACCACCTGCCACACGGACGGCCGGGCGACGACCGCCCCCAGTACAAGAAGTCGCCGCTGGCGTACGCACTCGGGGAGTCGGAGTTCCGACTGCTCGAACTCACGCTCGACGACGACGCGGACGTGAGCATCGGCGACCGAATCGTCCTCGGCCCCGACTCGGAGCGCGACGCCGTCTCTCGCATCCGCGAAGTGGGGTTCGACGACCTCTCGAACGCCGCCCACTCCGAACTCGAGTACGGCGTCGAGGAAATCGTCGACCGACACGAGCGACGGTTCGTCGACTTCTACAACGACGCACAGCCAATCACGCTCCGCCTCCACCAGCTCAACCTCCTGCCCGGCATCGGGAAGAAACTCCGGAACGACGTGCTGGACGAGCGCAAGCGCAAGCCGTTCGAGAGCTTCGAGGAACTCGAAGAGCGGATTTCGGGGCTGCACGACCCGAAGGGTGTCCTCGTCGAGCGAATTCTGGAAGAACTCCGGGACGACGACCTGAAGTACCGGACGTTCGTGGAGTGAGCGCCGGTCGCTCGCCCCGTCGGAGCGCGACGGTGAGAGTCGATGGCCGCAAAACGGGGACTTTACCCCGACCCGCTCGCTATCGGGGACGATGACAGGGACGCGCTCACCGGACCGGTTGCTCGAACGGGCAGGCGTACGCGGCAACCCCGACCGTGACCAGCATTTCTTGGTCGACGAGCGCGTCCTCGACCGGGTGCCGACCTACCTCCCGGAGGACGCCGACCGGAGCCACGTCCTCGAAATCGGTGGCGGGACCGGGGCGCTCACCGACCGACTGCTGGCGACGAGCGAGCGAGTGACGGTCATCGAGCGCGACCCCGAACTGGCCGCCTTCCTCCGCGAGGAGTTCGCGCCCGAAATCGAGTCGGGGCAGTTGACCGTCGTCAACGACGACGCGCTGGAGTGTGACCTGCCGGCCGACGTGACCGCGAGCGTCTCGAACCTGCCGTACGGCGTGTCGAGCGAACTCGCTTTCCGCCTGCTTCCGCTCGGGATTCCGACCGTCCTGATGTTTCAAAAGGAGTTCGCAGAGCGCATGGCCGCCGAGTCGGGAACGAGCGAGTACGGCCGCCTCTCGGTCAGCGCCCAGCACTACGCGGCGGTCGAGGTGGTGGAGCCGGTGCCGCCCACTGCGTTCTCGCCACCCCCGGCCGTCGACAGCGCAATCGTCCGCACGACGCCGCGCGACCCCGACTACGAAGTCGAGGACGAGGCCTTTTTCCTGCGGTTCGTGAAGGCGGTGTTCACCCAGCGTCGGAAGACGGTCCGCAACGGGATTCGAAACACGGCACACATCTCGGGGCTCGACGACCCGGACGCTGTCGTCGACGCGGCGCCGGAGTCGTTGCTTTCGAAGCGGGCGGGCGACTTGGCGCCCGACGACTTCGCGGCGCTGGCGAGTCTCGCTATGGAACACGGGCTGGAGGACGAGAATGGTTGAGCCAGTCACGGCGGCGGACACGACGGTCACCCGGCTGATAGCGACGGCTGTCATCGTGATTCTCGTCCTCGGCGTTCGGATGGGGGCGCGGCGGTGGCGACGACGGCAGGAATCGACGTCGAGTCACTCGGCCGTCGACCTCGCGGTGTCGGCGGGCGTGACGATAACGACCGCTGGCGGTATCGTCGGGGTCGTACTTCTCTGGGACTTAGTCGACCCGCTCCAGCGCTCGTATCAGAGTCTCGGTCTGGAGGATATGGCCGGGCGGGTGTTGCTCGCGGTCGTCATCCTCTCGGCGACGTACGCCATGACGGGGTTCGTCGGCCGCATCATCGGCCAGTTCACGGGAAAACGCTCCAGCATCAGCGAGCACCAGCGAGAAATCGTCTACCGACTCACGCAGGTGAGTCTCTACGCCTTCGCCCTCCTCGTCGTGGTCGGGCTGTTCACCCGTGACCTCGGGAGCCTGCTCGTCGGGGCCGGCTTCCTCGGCATCGTCGTCGGGATGGCGGCCCGGCAGACGCTCGGAGCGGTCCTCGCGGGCTTCGTCCTCATGTTCTCGCGACCCTTCGAAATCGGCGACTGGGTCGAAATCGGAGACAGCGAAGGTATCGTCACCGACATCACCATCGTCACGACGCGCATCCAGACGTTCGAGGGCGAGTACGTGATGCTCCCGAACGACGAGGTGAGCGGCCAGCCAATCACCAACCGGACGCGCAAGGGCCGGCTCCGAATCGAGGTGGAGGTTGGCATCGACTACGACCACGACCCCAAGCGGGCGGCGGACATCGCCCGCGAGACGGTCAAAGAACTCGACGAGGTGTTGCAGGTGCCGACCCCGCAGGTCGTCGGCAAGCGCTTCGGCGACTCCGCCATCGTCCTCGGGGTGCGGGTGTGGATAGACAACCCGAGTGCGCGGCGGATGTGGCGGGCCAGAACCGCCGTCATCGAAGCGGTCACCGACGCCTACGACGAGGCGGGCATCAAAATCCCGTTCCCGCAGCGCGAACTCATGGGCCGAGCGGAGGAAGGCGGGTTCGCCGTCGCCGAGGGAGCGAGGCCGCCCGAGAGCGAGGGCGAGCGTGACTGACGACACCCGCGACGACCTCGCCGCGCGACGGGGGCTGGAGCGCGACGTGTACCAGCCGGCAGAGGACTCCCGTCTCCTCGCCGAGGCGGCGGTCGAACACGCCCGCGGGCGAACGCTGGAGGTGGGTACCGGCTCCGGCTGGGTCGCCGAACAGGTCGCGCGCGAAACCGAGGCGACGGTGGTCGCGAGCGACTACAACCTCGCGGCCTGCGAGCAGGCGCGTGACCGAGGCCTGCCCGTCGTCCGGGCCGACCTCGTGAAACCGTTTCGCGACGACAGCTTCGACACCGTGGCGTTCAACCCGCCCTATCTCCCCACCGACCCCGACAACGAGTGGGACGACCGGATGGAGCGGGCGCTCTCGGGCGGCGAGTCCGGCCGTGAAGTCATCGACCCCTTCCTCGATACGGTCGGGCGCGTGCTTCGCCCGGGCGGACACGTGCTCTTGCTGGTGAGCAGTCTCACCGGCTTCGACACCGTCGTCGCCCGCGCGGAAGCAAACGGCTTCTCCGTGTCGACGGTCCGCCAAGAGTCCTACCCCTTCGAGACGCTCTCTATCCTGCGCCTCGAATAACTCTCGGACATATTTTGGTTTAGCAAATATTAAGCGACGGCATTACGAACGCTAACGTGATGACCGATTTAATCGCCACGACGCCGGGGCTGTATCCACTTCCCGACTGGGCGAAAGACGACCTATCGGACCTGAAAGGGCATCAGAAAGGCGACCTCATCAGCGGCGACGAGGGGCCGGAAATCGCCGATGCCTACCAGCGCGCACGGAGCGAAGTCGTCGACGCCCAGACCGACGCCGGACTGGACCGCGTCGTCGAGGGACAGCTCCGCTGGGACGACATGCTCGCCCACCCGCTGACGACTCACGAGAACGTCGAGACGGGCGGCATCGTCCGCTACTACGACAACAACAACTTCTATCGCGACCCGCAGGTTCAGGGCGAACTCACGCCCTCGGGCGACGTAGCGGCCGAACTCGACGCCGTCGACACCGACGCCCTGCAGGCCGTCTTGCCCGGTCCCTACTCGCTAGCCGACCTCGCGACCGACGAGCATTACGGCGACGAGGCCGCGTTCCTCGACGCCATCGCGACGTATCTCGCCGACGAACTCGACGGCTTCCCGAGCCACGAGACGCTGTTCCTGCTCGAACCGTCGCTGGTCGAGAACCCGCCCGAAGACGACGTGGACGAACTGGCGAGCGAGGCCATCGACCGCGTGGCCGCCGCCACCGACGCCGACGTCGTGGTTCACACCTACTGGGGCGCCGTCCCGGAGAAGACCTACGCCCACCTCATGGACGCCGACGTCGACGCCATCGGCTTCGACTTCGTGACCGACGCCGACGCGTCGCTCTACAACATCAACGAGTACGGCACCAAAGACCAGATTGCGATGGGGCTGGTCGACGGCCAGAACACGCTCGTCGAGTCGCCGGAGACCATCCGTGACCGAGTCGAGTGGGTGCAGGACCAGACCCAGCCCGACTTCGACCGCGCCTACGTCACCTCCAACACCGAACTGTTCTACCTGCCCGTGAACAAGTTCGAGGACAAGTTGCAGGCACTCGGTGACGCCGCCGCGCTCGCGGAGGTGGACGCATGAGCGAGAACAACCGCGAGCAGTTCCGCCCGGACGACCACCCGAACGACCACTTCCTGCTCACCTCCATCGTCGGCTCCTACCCGAAGCCCAAGTGGCTCAACCGGGTGTCTGACCTCGCCGACGACCCCGACTCGAAGTTCACCGAGGACCACCTCCACGAGGCTCACGACGACGCCTGCCGCGTCATCGTCGACGAACACGAGCGCTCGGGCCTCGACACCGTCTCCGACGGCGAGATGCGCCGCAACGAGATGGTCGAGTTCTTCGCCGACCGAATCGACGGCTACGAGTTCAACGGCCCTGTGAAGGTGTGGGGTCACAACTACTTCGACAAGCCCTCCGTCGTCGACGACGTCGAGTACGACGAGTCGTGGCTGGTCGACGAGTTCGAGTTCACGCGCGACGCCGCGAGCAAGCCGGTCAAGGTGCCGATAACTGGCCCCTACACGCTCGCGTCGTGGTCCTTCAACGAGGCCTACGACGACGACGCCGAACTCTCCTACGCGCTCGCGGACCTCGTCAACGAGGAAATCGAGGCGCTGGTCGACGCCGGCGCGCGCTACATCCAAATCGACGAGCCCGCGCTAGCGACGACGCCCGACGACCACGCCATCGTCGGCGAGTGTCTCGAACGCATCGTCGCGGACATCCCCGACGAGGTGCGCATCGGACTCCACGTCTGTTACGGCGACTACTCCCGCATCTACCCCGAACTCCTCGAGTACCCCATCGACGAGTTCGACCTCGAACTCTGTAACGGCGACTACGAGCAGATTGACGTCTTCACCGACCCCGAGTTCACGACGGACCTCGCGCTCGGCGTCGTCGACGTCCACACGACGGACGTCGAGTCCGTCGAGGAAATCAAGGAGAACATCAAGGAGGGCTTCAAGGTCGTGCCACCGGAGAACCTGACGGTCAGTCCGGACTGCGGCGTGAAGCTCCTGCCCCGAGAAGTCGCGTACCAGAAAATCGAGAACATGGTCACGGCGACCCGAGAAATCGAAGCCGAACTCGACGCCGGCGAAATCGACCTCGGGCCGGAGATGCGCGCGGACTAGTCCTCGGTTTCGACCATCACTTCGGTCGCTTTGACGACCGCGTTGAGTTCTTTGCCCTCTTCGACGCCCAGCCGGTCGACCGACCCGGCCGTGATGACGGCGGTGACGACCTGTCCGGCGTCGAGTTCGATTGCGACTTCGGCCATCAGGCCGTCGGTGTCGACGCTCTGTACGGTTCCGCTCAGCCGGTTCCGGGCACTGAGTGACATCAGTACCGACAACGCCGCCCGAGGACTTAAATGAGTAGTGAGTGACACAATCTCGCTCGGTGTCGCAGTGACGCCACTATCGGAAAGAAACAGCGAAAGAGCCGCGAAGCGCGGTTATTCGTAGAGCCAGCCTTCGTCGGCCTGCTCGTAGTCGACGAGTTCGTCCTCGTCGAAGAAGAGGTCGATTTCGCGCTCGTTCGCGCCCTCGTCCGCGTGGTCGGAGCCGTGGATGACGTTCCGACCGAGGTCGAGTCCGAAGTCACCGCGGATGGTGCCGGGGTCGGACTCGGCGGGGTCGGTCTCGCCCATCATGCGGCGGACCTGCCGGGTCGCGTCCTGTCCCTCCCAGACCATCGCCATGACGGGTCCGGAGGTGATGAAGTCGACGAGGCCCTCGAAGAAGGGTTTGCCCTCGTGCTCGCCGTAATGCTCGTGGGCGAGTTCGTCGGATATCTGCATGAACTTCGCGCCGACGAGCTTGAGGCCGCGGTCCTCGAAGCGAGAGATAATCTCGCCGACCAGACGGCGCTGGACGCCGTCGGGCTTGACCATCACGAAGGTGCGCTCGGTGTCGCTCATTCGTTCTGTCCGCCGGCGGCCTGCCCGTCAGCCGTCCACTCGAGGTCACGAGCCTCGCGACCGAGGAAGTAGTTCTTCTCGGCCTTGGAGTCGACGAAGTGCAGGATGGTGCCGTCGGTCTTGACGTACATCGTTCCCGTACCCGGTTCGATTTCCTCGCCCGTGTAATCGCAGGTGCGTGTATCGACCATTACTGTCCTCCGATGGAGTCGGCGTCTCGCTGTGTCTCGCGCAGCTGGAGCACGTCGCCCTCGCGGACGGGACCCAGCACGTTGCGCGTGATGATTCGCCCCTGATTCGAGCCCTCCTGAATTCGGCATTTGACCTGCATGGCTTCGCCATGCATGCCGGTTTTGCCGACGATCTCGATGACTTCTGCCGGCATCGAGTCGCTGGCACTCTCTTCGGCGCTCATGGTGGCTTACCGGAGGTCCTCGACCTTCGTGGCGATGTCTTCGACCTGTTCTTCCGCGTCGCCCGCATCGACGATGGCTGCCGCGGCACTCCCGACTTCGAGGCCGGCGGCGTGACCCACGTCGTCCTGCGTCTCGACGAACACGTAGGGAATGCCCTTCTCGTCCGCGAGTTCGGGCAGATGCATCACGATTTCTTCGGGCTGGACGTCCTCCGCGATGACGACGAGGTCGGCGTTACCGCGCTCGACCGCCTTGGTCGTCTCGTTGGTTCCTTTCTTGACGCTGCCTGTGTCTCGCGCTACTTCGAGCGCCTCGATAGCGCTCTCGGCGAGATCCGCCGGGACATCGAAATTGACGTAAACTGACATGATTGTACCCCCCGCCCGTGGGCTCGCACACCTCACCAGAGTGCGAGCGGGCGTCGGCCGTCCGACGCCGGCTCAGAGTCCCTGATGGCGAGGCGCATCATCAACCCCGGGCAGGCTGTACGCATCATTAGCTGGGGACCCCATAAAAGCGCTTTCAAAGCCGTCAGAGCGTGAGAGCGCGGCACACAGATGGCAAGGCCCTTGGTCGCCGCCGGGGTACGCCGGGTATGGACCGCGCCGAACTCGTCACCGCGCTCGCGGCCGAAGCCGAGCGCGCGAACGAGCGGCGACTGCTCACCCTCGCCGGCGACCGGGAGCGCGGCTTCGACGCCGCCAGCGACGCCGTGGCCGCGCTCGACGACGCCGACGCGACGGTCGTCAGCCCCCACGAACGGGGCGACACCGACCACGCCGCCGACCTCCTCGGCACCACCCAAGACGCCGTCGTCCTCGACTGTCACGAGGGGTTCTCGGCCAACCGCCTCGGCCGCGTCGTCGGCGCCGTCGACGGCGGCGGACTGCTCGTCCTCCTGACACCGCCGCTGGACGACTGGCCGGAGCGCCCCGGCGACGAGGGCCTCGCCGTCCCGCCGTTCACCGTCGACGACGTGACCGGGCACTTCCGACGGCGACTGGCCGAGACGCTTCGCACCCATCCCGGCGTCGCCGTCGTCGACGTGGACACCGGCCGAATCGAGTGCGATGGGCTGACCGACCCACAGCCACCCCAGACCTGCACCCCGCCTTCGACGCCCGCCGACGCCACCTTCCCCGACGCCGCCTACAACGCCTGCCTCACGACCGACCAAGTCGACGCGGTGCAGGCGCTCGAAACCCTCGACGGCGAGGGGGCTGTCGTCGTCGAAGCCGACCGAGGGCGAGGGAAGTCGGCCGCCGCCGGCCTCGCCGCCGGGAGCCTCGCCGCCGCGGGTCGTGACATCCTCGTCACCGCGCCCGCCTACCGCAACGCCGCCGAGGTGTTCGACCGAGCCGCGGCCCTCCTCTCGACCCTCGACGCTCTCGACGGACGCGACGACCACGTCCTCACCGCGACCGGCGGGGGCCGAGTACGGTATCTCGACCCCGACGCGGCGACGGCGCTGCCCGACGACCCCGACGCGGTCATCGTCGACGAGGCGGCGGCCCTGCCCGTACGCCGGCTGACCGCCTTTCTCAACGCCCCCGCCGTCGCCTTCGTCACCACCGTCCACGGCTACGAGGGAACGGGTCGCGGCTTCGACGTGCGCTTTCGCGAGCGACTGGCCGAGAGCGACCACGCGGTGACGAGCGTCCGCCTCGACGACCCCATTCGCTACGCCGCGGGCGACCCCGTCGAAGTGTGGGCGTTCCGGGCGCTCTTGCTCGATGCCCGCCCCGCCGTCGACCAACTCGTCGCGGACGCCGACCCCGCCGACGCCACCTATCGACGGCTCGACGCCGCGGAACTCGCCGGGGACGAACACCTCCTCCGCGAAGCCTTCGGCCTCCTCGTCCTCGCGCACTACCGGACGGAGCCGGACGACCTGCACCGCCTGCTCGACGCGCCGAACCTGACCTGCCGGGCGCTCTGTGTCGACGGGCACGTCGTCTCCGTCGCGTTGCTGGCGCGGGAGGGCGGCCTCGACGCCTCCCTGCGCGAGTCGATGTACGAGGGTCAGCGCGTCCGCGGCAACATGCTCCCGGACGTCCTGACGAGCCAGTTGCGGGATATCGACGCGGGCGCGCCCGTCGGCTATCGAGTGTTACGGATTGCCACGCATCACGCCGTCCGGTCGTCGGGGTTCGGCTCCCGGCTTCTTACCTCCTGTCACGACGAGTTCGACGCCGACGTGGACTGGTTCGGCGTCGGCTTCGGCGCCACACCGCGGCTCGTCCGGTTCTGGGCCGACAACGGCTACCGGACCGTCCACTGCTCGACCACGCGCAACGCCACCAGTGGGGAGTACTCGGCGCTCATGCTGCGCCCGACGAGCCCCGACGGGCAGGAACTCCACGACCGGCACGCCCGCCGGTTCCGCGCGCGGATGCGCGACGGCCTCTCCGATGCGCTCGATGATCTCTCGCCCGACGTGGCACGAGCGATACTGCGGGCGACCGACGCCGACTTCGACCCCGAGTTGACACCCCACGAGTGGCGGGTCGTCGCCGCGGCGGCGTACGGCCCGGGACTCTACGACGCCGCACCCGGCGCGTTTCGGTCGCTGGCGCTCGCAGGCCTGCTCGACCCGGTCGACGACCACACGGCGAGCGAGGAGCGCCTCCTCGTGCGAAAGCCGTTGCAGGCTCACGACTGGGAGCGGGTGGCCGATGACTTAGACTACGTCTCGACGCGGCAGTGTATGCGCTCGCTGGGCGAGGCGGTCAAACCGCTCATCGAGCGCTACGGAACGGACGCCGCAAGCGAGGAGCGTCAGCGGTACGATTAGACGGACGCCGCGAGCATCACCTCGTCCACGTAGTCGCCGTCGATGCGATAGTGGTCCTCGCGGACGGCCTCGACCTCCCAGCCCTGGTCTTCGAGGAAGGTGATGGCGGCCTCGTTCGTCGCCGGGACGCTGTTGTAGAGTTTCTCGAAGCCGTGTTCGTCCGCCCAGCGAACGCCCCGGTCGAGGAGCGCGGTCCCGAGACCGTGGTTGCGGTATTCGGACAGGAGGCCGACGGTCAACACCGCCGTATGCGCGAGTTTCTCCATCTCGGGGAGGTCGAGATGGACCCACCCGACCACCTCGTCGTCGACGCAGGCGACGAAGACCATCCGCGAACGCACCTCGTTGTGTCGGAGAATCACCTCCTCGTGGTCGAGAAGGTCGGCCACCGACTCCGCCTCGATGTACGTCCCCTCCTCGGCCACCTGTCGGATGACGCCGATGAGTCCCGAGAGGTCGCGCTGTTCGGCCGTCCGAATCGTGTACGCGAAGTCGTCGGTGGCGTGTTCTTCGGTGTCTTCCTCCTGATACGCGACGGTGAGATGGGTCCCGTCCCGGGTGACGTACCCGTCGCGGCGCAGAATCGTGACGTGGTGACCGAACGCCTCGGGGTCGAGATTCAGCGCCCGGCGTACCTTGTCCGCGCGTACCGACCCACGGGCCTCGACGTAGTCGTAGATGTCGTGGCGGTCCTCGTTGTCGAAGTGCAGTTGCTCGGTCAGTTCCATGCCCCTGTGTACCACGGTAACACACTTAATTATTCGTGAAGAATCGTGGGGAACGAATCAAGGCCCTGCCACCCGTCGGGTCGGCCATGGTCGGCTTCTGTTTCGACATGTACGGCACGCTGTGTGACACGAGTAGCGTCCGGACGCGTCTCGGCGAGACGCTGGACGTCCCCGAGCGACTGGTCGCCGCCGTCGACGAGACGTGGCGACGCAAACAGCTCCAGTACTCCTACCAGAGCGCACAGATGAACGACTACGAGCCGTTCTGGGACGTGACCGCCCACGCGCTGGACTACGCGCTCGCGGCCTACGACCTCGACCCGAGTGCCGAGAAGCGAGAGCAGATTCTGGTGGCGTACGACAATCTCGACCCGTTCCCCGGCGCCGCCGAGGCGCTCGACCGAGTGTCCGCGGCCGGTCACGAGGTGGTCGTCCTCTCGAACGGCAACCCCGCGATGCTGGAGCGACTGGCGGAGAATGCCGGCCTCCTCCCGCATCTCGACGGCATCCTGAGCGCCCACGACGTGCGGACGTTCAAACCCGACCCGGCAGTGTACGAACACGCCGCCGAGTCGCTGGGCCTGTCGCTCGGCGACTGCCGATTGGTGTCGTCGAACGCGTGGGACATCGCCGGCGCGGGGAACGCAGGGATGGCGACGACGTGGGTGAACCGGTCGCGCGACCCGCCGGAGTCTATCGGCGCGCGCCCGGACCACACGGTCCGCTCGCTCTCCGCCGTCGGCGAGAGTAATTAATCATCTTTCACTACTCAGTTCTTCTCGAAAGTTATCCTAGGAACAGAAACTATTATTACCATTCTCTCTCGCCCTATGTGTATGGGTAGCAATGACGGCCGTATGGACCGACGTGACGTGATAAAAGCCGCCGGCGCCGCTGGGACAGCCGGCCTCGTGGGACTGGCTGGCTGTTCCGGTGGTGGCGGTGGTGGTAGCGAGTCCGAGTATCCGGCGCTCGGCAACTATCCAATCGAGGGAGATACGGCCACGTTCGGGTTCAACGTCCCCCAGTCCGGCCCGTACGCCTCCGAAGGTGAAGACGAGCTTCGAGCCTACGAACTCGCCGTCGACCACCTGAACAACGGTGGTGGCTGGGTCGACACGCAGTTCGACGACCTCTCCGGTGACGGCGTCCTCGACTACGAAATCGACTCGGTGACCGGCGACACGGCCACCGACGCCGACCAGGCACGCCAGTCGGCCTCGCGAATGATTCAGCGCGACGACGTGATTATGATTACCGGCGGGTCGTCCTCCGCCGTCGCCATCTCCGTCCAAGGGCTGTGTCAGGACGAGCGCGTGATGTTCATGGCCTGTCTCACACACTCCAACGACACGACCGGCGTCGACTGCGCCCGGTACGGGTTCCGTGAAGTCTTCAACGCGTACATGACCGGACAGGCGCTCGCACCGGTGGTTCGCGACGAGTACGGTGAGGACTTGGAGTTCTACCAGCTCTACGCCGACTACAGTTGGGGCCAGACCCAGCAGGAGTCGATGAACCAGTTCCTGACCGAGACGGCCGGCTGGTCACAGGTCGACTCCGTCGCGACGCCGCTCGGTACCAGCGACTACTCGTCGTATCTCTCGCAGGCAGCGAACTCCGGTGCCGACGTGCTCGTCCTCAACCACTACGGACTCGACGGGGCAACCTCGGTCAGTCAGGCCGTCGACGCCGGCCTCGACGAGGACATGGAAATCCTCCTCCCGCTCTACAACCGCCCGATGGCCGAGGCCGCCGGCGGCTCCATCGAAGGCGTCTTCGGGACCGTCGCGTGGGACTCCCAAATCGACAACACGCCGTCCGAGGAGTTCACGCAGGCGTTCCAGGACGAGTACGACCGCATCCCCTCGGGCGTGGCCCAGCTCGCCTACGCCCAGACGCTCCAGTACGCCGCGGCCGTCGAGCGCGCGGAGACGTTCTACCCGCCCGAGGTCATCCGCGAACTCGAAGGCTACGAGTACGACAACATCGGCATGGGTCCCGAGACGATGCGCGCCTGCGACCACCAGGCCCAGCGCGCCGTCCCCGTCGTTCGCGGTCTGCCCGAGTCCGAACAGCAGTCGGGGCAGTATTACGAACTCATCAACCTCACGAGCCGGGACGACGTCGGCTACGCCTGTGACGAAGGGCCGGCGGCCGAATGCGAACTCGGCGAGTACGGCGACGAGTAACTGACGCCGGCACCCCCGGCGTTCCGTAGCGCAAGATTATAGTCGATTATGATAAAGATACACGCAGACATGCTAGTACCACTTGTATCCCGCCCTCGGAGGTGCGGGGTGAGACGATGAGTTTCCACATTGAGGCGATTACCGTCCTGTTGAACGGCCTCCAGCAGGGCGCTATCTACATCCTGCTTGCGGTTGGTCTCTCCATCATCCTCGGGACCCTGAAGTTCGTCAACTTCGCCCACGGTGCCCTCTACCTCGTCGGCACCTACGCGGGCCTGTTGGTCGCGCTCGAAATCAACCTGACCGGCGGCCAACTCTCGGATTGGGGGGTCGAGACACTCGGTCTCGGCTTGGGCTACATCCCCGCGCTGATAATCGTCCCGTTCGTGGTGTTTATCGTCGGACTGGGGATGGAGCGCTGGGTCGTCGAACCGTTCAAGGACCGCCCCGACACCGACCAGATTCTCGTCACGTTCGGGCTGGCCATCATCGTTCAGGAAGTGTTCAAGATTATGTTCGGCTCGAACAGCCTCCCGTTCAGTCAGCCCCCGTGGGCACAGGGACCACCGCAGGTTCCGTTCCTGGCTGGCATCCCCATCTCCTCGTGGCGGTACTACGTCATCGGCATCACGGCCGTGCTAGTGCTCATCGTCTACCTGCTGGTCGAGTACACCGACTTCGGCCTCATCGTCCGCGCCGGCACCCGTGACCCGGAGATGGTAGAACTGCTCGGTATCCGGCTGAGCCGACCCTACATCGTCGTCTTCGGTATCGGCGCGGCGCTCGCCGGCGTCGCCGGCGTCGTCGGCGGGCCGCTCAACCCCGTCAACCCGACCATCGGGAACGAGGTTCTCGTGCCCGCGTTCCTGACCGTCGTCATCGGGGGTGTCGGCTCCATCGCGGGCGCCGTCCTCGGCGGTATCCTGTTCGGCCTCACACAGGCCATCCTCATCGCCACGTACTCCGCGTGGGCACAGGTGGGCCTCTACGCCATCGCCGCCATCGTCCTGCTGGTGCGGCCACAGGGCCTCCTCGGTGAAGAGGGGGTGGCGCCATGAGCGACCAAGCGACGCCCGCCCCCGACGGCGCGTCCGACGAGGACGGGTCGTCCGTGGTCGGCATCTTCGCACCCCGTGGCAACGAACTCCGCGTGATGGCGGCGACGGCCGTCGTCCTCGGCCTGTTCCCCTACGTGTTCTCGCGTATGCCCGTCGTGAGCGGCGTGTTTCAGGGCTATCAAGGACTGGCGACGCTCATTCTTATCTGGGGAATCTTCGCGCTCGGCTTCGACCTGCTGCTTGGCTACACCGGCCTGCTCTCGTTCGGGCACGCAGCCTTCTGGGGGTCGGCCGCCTACACCACCGGCATCTTCAGCCAGTACGTCTCTGGCTCCCCGATTCTGATGGTGCTCGCGGGGACGACGTTCGCCGTCCTACTCGCGTGGCTGCTCGGCTTCCTCTCGCTGCGTCGGGGTGGCATCTACTTCGCCATCCTCACGCTCGCGTTCGCACAGATGATGTTCTACCTGTCGTCCTCGCCGCTGGCGTTCATCACCGGCGGGGAGAACGGCCTCACGGACATCGAGACGGGTGAGCTGTTCGGCGTCATCGCGCTCGAATCAGACCTTCCCTCCGTGCTTGGGATGCTCCTCGGGACGTGGATGTACGCCTTCGTGGCGGCCTTCACGCTTCTCTGTATCGCGCTCGGGTATCGCATCCTCAACTCGCCGTACGGGATGGTGTTCCGGGCCATCCGCGAGAACGAACAGCGCGCCGAGTTCGTCGGTCTGAACGTCTGGCGCTACAAGCTGATGTCCTTTATCCTCTCCGGCCTCTTCGCCGGTATCGCCGGCAGCCTCTACACTATCGACGGGTCGTACGTCCCGCTGTCGTCGCTCTACTGGACCGAGAGTGGTGAAGTGGTTATCATGACCGTCCTCGGCGGGACGGGGTCGTTGTTCGGTCCCATCGTGGGCGCCGGCATCTACCTCTACGTCGAGAACATCGTCAGCGGCTTCGAAACCATCGGGCCGTTCTGGCATCTCATCCTCGGGGTCGTCTTCGTCGTCACCATCTGGGTGTTCCCCCGCGGAGTCTGGGGATTCTTCAGCGACGTTCGCGAGCGAATCACGGGAGGTGACGACTGATGGCACTACTCGAAACCGAAGACCTCGTCAAGGAGTTCGGTGGCCTCGTCGCGACGGACGATGTGAATCTCACCGTCGAGGAGGGTGAGCGCGTCTCGATTATCGGCCCCAACGGGGCCGGGAAGTCGACGCTCATCAACCTCATCACTCGCCGGCTCGACCCCACCTCGGGCGACATCCGGTTCAAGGGCGAATCCATCGTCAACCGCGAGCCACACGAAGTCGTACAGATGGGCATCAGCAAGTCGTTCCAGACCGCCTCCATCTTCTCGGACCTGACGGTCCGGGAGAACGCCGAAATCGCGGCGCTGGCGGCGGAACACGGCTCGTTCGGGTTCAAGTTCCTCGAACACCGCAACAGTCTCTCGGGCGTCCACCAAGTCGCGTCCGACACCCTCGATGCCGTTGGCCTGCTCGACCAAGCCGACCGCACCGCGGCCGACCTGCCGTACGGCGACAAGCGCCGTCTCGAAATCGGCATCGCCCTCGCCGCCGAACCGGACCTCCTCCTGATGGACGAACCCACCGCGGGGATGTCCCCGGAGGAGACGGAGGCGACGGTCGACCTCGTAGAGGAGGTCAAGCGGGAACTCGGCCTCACCTTCGTCCTCATCGAACACGACATGGAAATCGTCTTCAGCATCTCCGACCGCATCGTCGTCCTCAATCGCGGACAGATAATCGCCGAGGGGACGCCCGACGAGATTCGGGGCAATCCCGCGGTGCAGGAGGCGTATCTCGGAGGTGTCGACCTATGAGCCTCCTCGAAGTCGACTCCATCGACGCCTACTACGGCGAGAGCCACATCCTGCGTGACCTCTCGCTGACCGTCGAAGAGGGTGAAATCTGTGCACTACTCGGCCGCAACGGCGCGGGCAAGACGACGACGCTTCGCTCGATTTCCGGCGCGAAACCCCCAGAAGTTCGCTCGGGGTCGGTCACGTTCAAGGGCGACAACATCACCGGGATGCCCGCCGACGACGTGGCCATGCAGGGCATCTCGCTCGTCCCCGAGGAGCGACGCGTCTTCCCCAACCTCACCGTCGCCGAGAACCTCCGCATCGCGGAGGTGTCGCGCAACGCCTCGAACACGTGGCGCCGACCACTCACCGCGACGGGACAGTCCATGTCCACCGAGGAGGTGTACGAGGACTTCCCCCGGCTCCGTGAGCGCAAATCACAGCACGCCGGTACGCTCTCGGGCGGCGAACAGCAGATGCTCGCCATCGCTCGCGCGCTCAAACAGAGCACCGACCTCCTCCTCCTCGACGAACCATACGAAGGGCTCGCGCCGAAAATCGTCGAGGACGTGGAGGCGGCCATCGAGCGCATCAGCGAACAGGGCGTGACCATCCTGCTCGTCGAACAGAACGCCGCGGCGGCGATGAAAATCGCCGACCGGGCGTACGTCGTCGACCAAGGGCAGACCGTCTTCGACGGCACCGCGGAGGAACTTCGCGACGACGAGGAAACGCGAGAGCGGTATCTGGGTGTCTGAGATGGCCGGCCCATCCACCGCGGCGCTCGAAGACGCGCTCGACTCCCTCGTCGACGCCGGCCTCGTCGTCGAACGCGACGACGGGTCGCTCGTGACGACCGACGACTTCGAATCGGCCCGGCGCGTCTACCGCGACTCCTACGCCGATATCGACGACGACGCCTTTCGGACGACGGTTGCCGACGCGTTCGGCGTCGACGAGTCCACGGCCGCGGCGCGTATCGACAGCGGCGCGGTCACTCGGGAGGACCTCATCGCCTATCTCTCCCTTCGCTCGACGCTCGACGACGTCGACGACGAGCGACTGGCGACGATGGCGACGCTCGTCGCCGAACTCGCTCCCGGCTCACCCGTGCCCGAGTCGCTCACGGAACTCGACGACGAGTCGTGGCCGGAGTTCGTCGAGGGCGACGCCGTCGTGACCGTGTGGCGCCACGACTGTGCGCCCTGTGACGCGCTCAAAGATGACCTCGACGCGGTGCTGTCGGGGCTCCCGGCCGACGTGGCCGTCGCCGGCATCGACGGCGAGTCGGCGCCCGAGTTCCGCCGGGCGTTCGATGTCGATAGCGCACCCGCTGTCTGCTGTTTCGAAGACGGCGAACTCGAAGCCGTCGTGACGGGTCGGCACAGTCCCGACACCTATCACGACCGGTTCGAGGAACTCTACTAGGCCGCGTCGCCCGCGACCATCACCGGGCGCTCCGCGTTTAGAATTACTGACTGCGTGACGCTACCGAACAGCGCCTTGCCCGTCGGCGAGCGCTTCCGACCGCCGACGACGATGAGGTTGGCGTCCGTCTCGCGCGCGGCTTCGAGCAACTGGTCGGCGGGGTCGCCGCTCGACTCGTTGACCTCGACGTCGAACCCCTCGGCTTCGAGAAAGTCCGTCGCCTCTCGGACGGAGGCGAGTTGGGAGGCGGAGGCGCCGCTCGGGTTGTCGGTGAAGCTGTGAATCACCGTCACGCGCGTCTCGGAGGCGTCACCGGGCAGGTCCGCAACCGCCCGCGCACACGCCATCGCTCGCTCCTCGTTGTCGTCGACACCGATTACGACGTGGTACATACCACCTACTCCACCAGCCAGGGCTAAGTGTCTTTATCGTCTATCTCGCGGGAGAGATAGATGACGAGGGCAAGCGGGACTCCCAGCCCGATGGCGACGGTCACGACGCCGAAGATTGCGTACCCGAGCGCCGTCCCCGGGAGGTCGATGATGAAAAACAGCTCCGGACCGGTGCCGGAGAACACGAGTCCACCGAGGACGAGGCCGAGGGCGCCCGCGAGTCCGACGATGAGCACGTAGAGCAGGAGGACGAACCGCCGACCGTCGCGGCGCGTGGTTGTCACGCTCCGGCGTTAGGCGGCGCCCGGATTAGCGCTTTCCCTTCGGACCGATGGGCCTTTGCCGGCGCCAGCCCTCGCTTCGCGTATGAGCAACAAGGACATCCTCGGAATCATTCTCGGCAGCGTCGCGCTACTGATGTTCGTGACCGGAATCCTGCTGGCGACGTAGTCGGCGTCAGAAAAGTAAAGCTCGGGAGTTAGTCGTCCGCAGGCTCGCCGGATTCGTCACCGCCGTCGGCGAGGGCCGTCTCCTGCTGGTGTTCGAACCACTGCCACTCGTTGGTGTACATGCCGTCCTCGCGGAGGTTCCACGGGTCGCCGTCCTGCACCTTCGGACCTTCAAGTGCCGAGATGACGAAGTTGTACGTCCAGATGATGCCACCGATGAACATCAGCACGGCGCCAAGCGTCGCCAACTGATGGAAGGTGGCGAACTGGGGCAGGTAGGTCGCGTACCGGCGCGGCATGCCGCCGTATCCGAGCACGAGCATCGCGAGGAACGTGATGTTCGAGCCAATCATCCAGAGCCAGAAGTGGGCTTTGCCGAGGCTCCGCTGGTACATCCGACCGGTGTACATCGGGAACCAGTAGTAGAGGCCGGCGAAGCCGGCGAAGGCGATAGCGCCCATGACGACGTAGTGGAAGTGCCCGACGACGTAGTAGGTGTCGTGAAGCACCAGGTCGACGGGGATGGAGGCGTTGAAGACGCCGGTGACGCCGCCAATTATGAAGTTAGAGACGAAGCCGATACAGAAGAGCATCGGCGTCGTCAGGCGGAGTTTGCCGTTCCACATCGTCGTAATCCAGTTGAACGTCTTCACCGCCGAGGGGATGGCAATAGCGAGCGACACCGCCATGAACGACGCGCGTAGGCGCGGGTCCATGCCCGTCGCGAACATGTGGTGTGCCCAGACGCCAAAGGAGAGCACACCGATGGCGAGGGTGGAGTAGACGACGAACTTGAATCCGAACAGCTGTCGGCCCGAGAACCGCGGGAGCACGTAGCTGACGATGCCCATCGGCGGCAACACGAGGATGTACACTTCGGGGTGACCGAAGAACCAGAACAGGTGTTGCCAGAGCATCGTTCCGCCCGCCTCGATGGCGAAGAAGGACGTCCCGAGGTTACGGTCGAGCAGGAGCATGACCAGCGCACTCCCCAGCAGGGGGAACGCGAAGAGAATCAGGCCCGACTGCGTGAGGATGGTCCACGAGAAGATGTCGAGGTTGGCCCACGTCACCTCCTCCGCGCGCTCGGTGAGGATGGTCGCGATGAAGTTAATCGACCCCATCGTCGCCGAGACACCGGTGAGGTGGAGGCCGAGAATCATGAGGTCGACGCCCGCGTTACTCTGCGTGCCGCCGCCCGCACCCGCCGAGAGCGGGGTGTAGAGCGTCCAAGCGGTCTGAGCGGGGACCACGTCACCGAGCGGGAAGAAGCCCGCCCAGATGAGCAGCGCGCCCGGCGGGAGCAGCCAGAACGCGATGGCGTTGATACGCGGGAACGCCATGTCGTCCGCCCCGATGAGCAGGGGGACGAGGTAGTTCGAGAAGGCCGCGATGATGGGCGTCCCGAACAGGAACAGCATGGTGATTCCGTGGCTCGTCAACAGGGAGTTGTAGAACGAGTTCGAAATCAGCGTCATGCCGGGGTCGAGCAGCTCGATACGCATCACCATAACCATCAGGCCACCGACGACGAAGGCGATGACGCCATAGAGGCCGTACAGTACCCCGATGTCTTTGTGGTCGACTGTCGTCAGCCAGCGACTGATGCCGGCTGGCTTCTCTCTGGAACCGTACCCTGACTCGCCGACCGCGCCACCAGTACCCAGTGGTGTATACGATCGCCAGTCTTCGACCCGCGCGAGCCACGCGGCGATGATCACGAGGAAGAGCCCCATGACCACCGTCAATGCTAGCTGTCCGGTGATCTGCATGGACGTTGGTCAGGAACGCAGGGTTAAGAAATATTCGGGTACGTTTCGGCCGGCCCGACCCGATACCCGCGGCTCTCTCCGGGCGTCGCCGCCCGCCGTCTCGCCGGTTACTCCTCGTGTTCTTCGAGCGGTTCCGCGCCGTCGACTGTCGAGCCACCCGGCATGTACACCGGGTCGGTCTGTTCCGCCGTCGCGATGGCCTTCCCAGACAGGTACGTCAGGATAGCCAGCAGCACGAACGGCGCAACCAGCAGCACGTACTGGAGAATGCGCGACACCGAATCGATTCCGAACGGGTCGTACACCGCGTACCCGACGATGAAGAAGAGGATGATGAACAGCGGAATGAAGTTCACCGTCAGGTCGAGGAGGGTGTCCCGGTCGAACACTTTCGTCGCCATGTCCCCTCCATAACACACCCCGGACAAATAGGTTTCTATCGCGGGGGTCAGACCGGTTCGCGTTTCGGCACGAACAGTTCGCCGCCGATTCCCGCGAGCGCGAGCACTGCCCCCGTGGTGATAATCGCGTAGCCGCGTGCGACCAAGTTCACCTCGGTGAAAGCGAGGACGCCACCGATGGCAAAGAGGAGGACGGCGAAGACGACGAGCGGGCGCCACGCCGTCTTCACGTAGCCGGCTTCGCGGAGCATCCCGGTCACGCTCCCACAGAAGAGGAGGAGGCCGCCGACGGCGACGACGAAGACGCCGAACAGGATTCCGAGTTCTGCGATGGGGATGCCCAGCGCCACGAACGGTGGCCACGGACTCGCCATCCGGTACTGGTCGCTCAACCCGGCTTGGTCGCTCATACCCGCCGTAGTCACCGGACCGTAGAAAACGCTTCGACCGCCGCGTCAGGCGACGTTGACCCCGTGGCGAGCGAGGAACTGCCCGGCGGCTTTGATTTCGGTCGGACTTCCGATGATGCGACAGGTCGACTCGCCGTCGGCGAAGACGGTGACGGCGAAGTCGGACTCGAGGTCATCCCGTAGCCCGGCCAGCGACTCACACGGAACGACAATCTGTGTGCTGTCTCGCAACCGCTCGGGTGTCGGCATCGGTGCTCTGCCACATCAGTTCCCCCACCGCAGTATAACCGTGTCGAAAGTCTATCACTTGCCGGCGGTCGGAAGGAACAGGTTTTTCGACGCCGCCGGCGGAACGTCGGGTGATGGGTCTGGAGGAGGAGATAGACGACCTCCGCGAGGAGATAGCCAACACGCCGTACAACAAGTCGACCGAACAGCACATCGGCCGGCTGAAGGCGAAACTCGCGGAGAAAAAGGAGAAACTCGAACGGCAAGCCTCCTCGGGCGGCGGACAGGGCTACGCCGTCGAGAAGACGGGCGACGCCACCGTCGGACTGGTGGGGTTTCCCAGCGTCGGCAAGTCGACCCTGCTCAACGCCCTCACCAACGCCGAGAGCGAAGTCGGCGCCTACGAGTTCACGACCCTCGACGTCAATCCGGGGATGCTCAAGCACAACGGCGCGAACATCCAGATGCTCGACGTACCGGGGCTCATCGAGGGCGCCGCCGGCGGCCGTGGTGATGGGCAAGCGGTGCTGTCTGTGGTCCGAACGACCGACCTCGTGGTCTTCGTTCTCTCGGTGTTCGAGATTCAGCAGTACGACCGCCTCAGTAAGGAACTCTACAACAACAAGGTGCGTCTCGACACGTCGCCGCCCAACCTCTCCATCTCCAAGACGGGGAAAGGCGGGCTTCGCGTGACCACCGGCGACGGCGTCTCGCTCGACGAGGATACGATAAAGAGCGTCCTCCGCGAACACGGCTACGTCAACGCCGACGTGACGATTCGGGGCGACTGCTCAATCGACGAACTCATCGACGGCATTCAGGACAACCGGGTCTACCTCCCCTCTATCGTCGCCGTCAACAAGGCCGACCTCATCGACAAGGACTACCTCCCGACGGTGAAAGAGGACCTCCGAGAGCACGGCCTCGACCCCGAGGAAGTCGTGTTCATCAGCGCCGAGGAGAACCGCGGACTGGAGTCACTCAAGGAGAAAATCTGGGACGCCCTCGGCCTCATTCGCGTCTACATGGACAAACCGGGTCGCGGCGTCGACTACGACGAACCGCTCGTGTTGCGCGAGGGCGAAAACACCGTCGACGACGCCCTCCGCAAACTCGGCGGGACGTTAGAGGAACGGTTTCGGTTCGCTCGGGTCACCGGCCCCAGCGCCCAACACGACGAACAGCAAGTGGGCCGGGACCACGAGTTGCAGGACGAGGACGTGATGCGCGTCGTCGCCCGCCGATAGTGAACCGCCGATACCTCCTCGTTCTGCTCGTCGTTCCGTGGTCCGTCCAGACGTTCACCGGCGGCCACGACCCCACGTTCCTCTTCGCGTGGGGACTGGTCGGCATCTCGCCGCCGGCGGTCACCTTCCTCTGGGACTTTCTCGCGGCCACCGCGGGCCTGCCGGGCTACCTACAGGCGTGGCCGCTCTCGGTCATTTGTTATTGTCTCGCGCTCGCGAGCGCGTTCGCGGGCGTGTGCTGGGACCGCGAGGACCCGCGGGTGACGGCGGGCCTGCTCGCGGCCGCCGGCGTCGCGCAAGTGACACTCGCCAGCGGGTTCTCGGTCCAGCCCGGACGGACCGCGTGGCCACTCGGCGCTCTCGCCTGCTGGGCCGTCGCGCTGTGGCTGTACACCGACGCTCGTCGGACCCGGTAACGTCACGCTTTTCGGCGCGCCGGCCGTGCATTCGCCCATGTCTGGGACGCTCGACCACATCATGATGCGAGTCGGAAGTCTCGACGATTCGCTCGACTGGTACCAGTCGCATCTCGACTACGAGGAGAAAGACCGCTGGGAGGCAGACGACTTCACCATCGTCTACCTCGGCCCCGAGGACATGCACGAGGAGGGCGCGATGCTCGAACTCACACACAACCACGACGGCGGGCCGACGGAGATGGGCGATGCGTGGGGCCACATTGCCGTCCGCGTCGACGACGTCTACGAGGCCTACGCGGAACTGATGGACGCGGGCGTCGAGGACTACCGCGACCCCGACTCCTGTGGCGGGAGTTACGCCTTCGTCAAAGACCCCGACGGCCACGAAGTGGAACTCGTCGAACGCGACCACGGCGCGCGCTGGAGCCTCGACCACACCATGATTCGCGTCGAGGACGCCGACGCCGCCCTCGGCTACTGGGTCCGGAAGTTCGAACACGTCCCCACGGGTCGCTGGGAGTCGGATACCTTCGCGAACTACTTCACGAAACCCCGCGACGCCGCGCCCGAGGCGATGGCCGTCGAACTCACCTACAACTACGACGGACGGAGTTACGATTTGGGCGACGCGTGGGGCCATCTCTGCGTCCGGGTCGACGACCTGCACGAGGATTGGGAGCAACTGATGACGCGGGAGGCGCCGGACTACCGCGACCCCGCCTCCTGTGACGACATGTACGCGTTCACGAAAGATCAGGACGGCCACGAAATCGAACTCATCGAGCGCGAGAGCCTCGCACCGCCGCTGTTCCCCGAGTAGCTACGCCGAGACGCGGACGACCTGTTTGCCGATGTTGTCCCCCGAGAAGAGCCCGAGGAAGGCATCGGGGGCGTTCTCCAGCCCGTCGACAACGGTCTCTCGGTTCTGAATCTCCCCCGACACGACCCACGACTGGAGTTGCTCGGTCGCCGTGCCGAATCGGGTCGCGTAGTCACTCACGAGCAGTCCTTCTACCCGCGCTCGCGGCGCGATGAGTTGCGGGAGTTTGCGCGGCCCCGTCGGCACCGTTTCGTCGTTGTAGTGGGCAATCTGCCCGCAGACGGCGACGCGAGCGTCGACGTTCAGTTTCGGGAAGACGGCGTCCGTTATCGGGCCGCCGACGTTGTCGAAGTAGACGCCGACGCCGCCGGGCGCGGCGTCGTCGAGCGCCGCCCCGTAATCGTCGGTCGCCTTGTAGTTGATTGCGGCGTCGAACCCGAGGTCGTCGGTGAGCCACGCGGTTTTCTCGTCGGAGCCGGCGAAACCGACGACGCGACAGCCGTTCAGGCCGGCAATCTGTCCGACCGTCGAACCGACGGCGCCCGCGGCGCCCGAGACGACGACGGTGTCGCCGGGTCGTGGCTCGGCGACGTCGAGCAGGCCGAAGTAGGCCGTTCGGCCCGGCATCCCGAGGACGCCGAGATACGCCGGGAGGCCGGCCACGTCGGCGTCGACGGGCGCGACGTCGTCGGCGTCGAGGACGGTGTAGTCGGCCCACGTGCCGCGCCCGGTGACGAGGTCACCCGCCTCGTAGGCGTCGCTCTCGCTCTCGACGACTTCGCCGACGACCCCGCCCTGCAACGGGTCGCCGACGGCCCACGGCTCGGCGTAGGACGCGCTGTCTCGCATCCGCCCGCGCATGTAGGGGTCGACGGAGAGATAGCGGACGCGAACGAGGAGTTCGCCGAACCGCGGCTCGGGTGGCTCGCGCTCTCGGAGCGCGAAACTGTCCATCGTCGGCTCACCCTCGGGACGCTCCGCGAAGTACCACTCGCGATTCGAGTCTCGCATACACCTGTTTCCGCGTGGGCACGGAGATATCTTCCGTCCGAGCCGCCATCGAGTCAGCGTACCGGGAGTTAAAATAGCCCGACCGGGTAGACGAACCATGACCAAATACTCGACAGGGTCGGGTGGTGGCGGCGGCGACGGGGACGCCTGCGAGCTATGCGGGCGCGAGACATCGAACCTCGAAGAAGCCAACGTCGCGGGCGCGAACCTGCTCGTCTGCTCGGACTGTGCCCCCCACGGCGAGTCGAGCGGTCGGAAGCAGAGCGGCGACGACGACGGCGGCTCGCGCACCGACGCCGACGAGCCAAACCGGCGCAAGCGCGCGGCCCAGAACACGGCGCGCATCATGGACGCCTCGCAGGGCAACACGAAGCGCTGGGAGGAGGAGGGCACCGACTACGAGGAGGACCGCCTGCCCTACCTCGTCTCGGGGTACGGCGACCGGGTCGAGGCCGCGCGACAGGACGCCGGGCTCACGGTGGCAGAACTGGCGACCGACCTCGACGCCGACGAAGACGACCTGCTCGCACTCGAACAAGGGCGGGCGACGCGGGCGGGCGTCGGTGGCTCGCTCGTGCGCGCCGTCGAGGAGCGACTGGGCGTCGACCTCGTCGACGAGTAGGGGTGCTTTTACTCGTCCCGTGACTGACTGGCGGGCATGGAGACGCTCGCCCCCGACAACCCCGAGGTTCGGACGTTCGAGGCGACCGTCGAGCGCGTCGACGGAACCGCCGTCACGCTCGACGAGACGTACTTCTACGCCGAGAGCGGCGGCCAACCCGCCGACCGCGGGACGCTCGCCGGCGTCCCGGTGACGGACGTCCAGCACGATTCCGGGGCCGTCGTCCACCACCTCGCCGAGGCCACAGATATCGAACCCGGCGAGACGGTCGTCGGCGTCATCGACGACGACTTCCGGACGTACTGCACCCGTGCTCACACCGCGAGCCACCTGTTGTACGGCGCGGGCCGGCGACTGTTCGACGACTTGGGCTACGGCGGGTTCGGCATCGACGCCGAGAAGGTGCGCGTCGACCTCGCCACGTCGACCGACATCGACGACGAGACGCTGGTCGAACTCGAACGCCTGACCAACCGCGCGGTGTGGGACTCCCGCCCCGTCTCGTGGGAATCGGTGCCCGTCGAGGAGGCACAGGCCCGCGACGACGTCGCGTTCAACACCAAGACCGAGGAGGGAGTGATGACCGACGCCGACACGGTTCGGCTGGTCGACATCGAGGGCTGGGACGTGGCCGCCTGCGGCGGCACCCACGTCGAGAACACCAGCGAAATCGGCCCCGTCGAGGTGCTCGACCGCTCGAACCCCGGCGAAGGGCTGACTCGCATCGAGTTCGCCGTCGGCCCGCCGGCCATCGACCACCGCGCGTCGGTCGGCCGCGCCACGCGCGCGGCGGCACAGGCCCTCGACGCGAGCCGTGACGCCCTCGACGACGCCGTGGCCGACCTGCAGGCGGCACGCGAGGACGCGGAGGACGAAGCCCGAGCGTACAAGTCCGACATCCTCGCCGCCCGACTCGACGCCCTCCCCGCGACGGAGCGAGACGGGCGGCACTGGCGAGTCGGGACCATCGCGGAGTTCGGACCGAACGACGTCGGCGAGGCCGCACAGGACCGCGTCGGCGACGATGCTGACGTCATCGCCGCCGTGGGCGAGGGAGCGGCCCCGTACGTCGTGGTCGCGACGACGGGTGAGGTGGACGCCGGTGACGTGGTCGACGACCTGACCGACACCTTCGGTGGCGGCGGCGGTGGCGGCCCGACGTTCGCGCAGGGCGGCGGACTGGACGCCGACCCGGAAGCGATCGTCAACGAACTCCGGGACTAGCGCCGCCCCAACTGGGCCGTGGCGGCGACAGCGAGAATCGAGACGACAGCGATGAGCGCGGAGAAGCCCGGACTGGACTCCGACGTGGTCGTCGCGATAGATGTCGTCGTCGCGGTTGGCGTCGCAGCCGCCGTGTCCGTGCCGGCGCTGATTGCCTCGACAGTCACTTCGTTCGACTGGACGCCATCGGCCGTCACGGACAGCGTGTGCGCACCCGGTTCATCGATGCGGACGGCCACCTCACCCTCGCCGTCGGTGGTCCCGACTCGTTCGCCGTCGAGGGTAACGCTGGCGACGGGCACGGGGTCGCCGTACGCGTTCGTCGCCGTGAGGACGACGCGCTCGCCCGCGACGATGCGTTCGTTGGCCGATTCGAGCGTTAGCGTCCGAGTTCGCGAGAGGTCAACGGACACGTCGGTCGCATCCGACCCGACGGCTACCTCGCGCGTGACCGTCCTGTATCCGGGTTTCGTCACACGGAGCGTCGGTTGCGTGTTGACTGGCTGGTCGAGACTGACCACGCCGCTCCGGTTCGTCTGTTCGGTCGCGTCGCCGAGTTCGACCGTCGCGTCCCTGACGGGGCGTGGCGAATCGAAGTACGGGTCAGTGACGGTCACGTTCACGCTCGTCGACCCACGGGTGAGCGCCACCCGGTTCGTGATGTCGCCGTCGATTTCGAGGGGCTTCTGACGAGCGTAGTAACCGGGCTTGCTGACGGTTATCTGGTAAGTGCCCGCCTGCAGAGTGTCCGATTCGAACACGCCGTTCGGACCGGTCGTCCCCGTCGCCACGTCCAGTCCGCCGCGCTCGATGAGCACCGACGCGTTGCCGACCGGGCCGTCGTTGTCCCTGACTTCGAGCCGAACCGAACTCTTGCGGTACACGCGGATGTCGACGTCGCGTTCCGACGCGTCGGTGATGACGTAGTCGTCGGTGCGGACGTATCGCGAGTGGGTCACCTGGACCGTCGCGCGAGCGCCCTCGGGCACGTCGACGAACGCCTTGCCGTTCGCGGCCGTCGTGGCCGTCGTCGACCCGCCGTCCCACGTCACGTCGAGGCGCACGTCGGAGACAGGGTTACCCGCTCCGTCGTGAACCGTGACCGTGACGGTAACTCGGTCGGACGACTGTGCGCCGACGCCGCCGGTAGCGAGGAGGAGCGACACCACGAGGGCGATACATCCCACCTTGGGGACCGATGTCATACGCAGGTCTACGGCGGCGAGTAGTAAAATACTCGGGCGCGTACGGGTCAGTCGTCGTTCGGCGTGTCGTCGTGTCCCCGTCCGTCACAGACGATGCGGTCGATTTGAGTGCCCTCCGTCGCCTCTTGGGTATCGGTCAGTTCGGGCACTCGGTCGACCGGCTTGGCGGGGTTGCCGACGACGGTGGCGCCCGTCTCGACGGGTCGGACGACGACGGCGGCGCCGCCGACGGTCGCGTCGTCGCCTACCTCGATGGGGCCGAGGATGGTCGCGTTGGCGCCGAGCAACACGTCGTCACCGACTGTCGGATGGCGCTTCCCGTCGACGGGGCGTCGGTTGCCGAGGGTGACGCCGTGATACATGAGCACGTCGTCGCCGACTTCGGCGGTCGAACCGATGACGACGCCGGAGCCGTGGTCGATGACACACCGGCGGCCGATGTCGGCGGCGGGGTGGATTTCGACGCCGGTCAGAAAGCGGGCGAACTGGGAGAGGAGGCGAGCGACCGTGGGGTGGTCGCGCTCCCAGAGGAGATGTGCGACTCGGTAGGCCCAGAGGGCGTGCAGGCCGGGGTAGCACGTGAGGAGGACGAGAAGGCTCCCCGCGGCGGGGTCACGCTCCCGAATCGCGTCGATGTCTTCGCGGACGCGACGGCGGGCCGCCGCAAGCAGGCGTCTACTGCGCTCGAACATGGACAGGGGACCGCCCGCGGTCGCCCGAAGAGGCGACCGATGGACGCGTTGCCACGTGGGCCGAACGTCGGGCGGACGACGCCGTCGGCGTAGCGAGACACGAACGGGGACAGCACCTCGCGCGCGACGGCGTGCGCTCGAATGCTATCCGCTCGCCTGAGGTACCGACGGTCGTCAGCATAAACGAGCGTAACCAGTACGGGCACAAAAGCGTTCTGTCGGCGGCCCAGAGCGGGGGTTATCGACCGAAGCCTCCTTCATCGGCGCCGCCGTATCTGGGGTGTGAGCATCCGGAGCGACACCGACTACAGCGCCGTCGTGTACGACCTCGACGGGACGCTAGTTCGGCTCGCAGTCAACTGGAACGCCGCCGCCGCGGACGCAATCGACGTGTTCGAAGCGGCGGGCGTCGACGTCGGCGACGCCGACCTCTGGTCGCTGTTCGAACGAGCGCCCGACCACGGCGTGGACGACGATTTAGAGGACGTCCTCGCGGCACACGAGCGACGCGGCGCCGAGCGGTCCATCCGCCTCCCGCACGCCGACCACGTCGCGGAGTGGGACGTGCCGGTCGGCGTCTGCTCGCTCAACGCGGCGTCGGCCTGCCGGGTGGCGCTGGACCGCCACGACCTGTCGTCCCACGTCGACACCGTCGTCGGCCGGGACTCCCTCGCGACGCACAAACCCCACCCCGGTCCCCTCCTGACGGCTATCGACCGCCTCGGCGCCGAGCCGTCGTCGGCGCTGTTCGTCGGGGATACGGAGCGTGACGAGCGCACGGCGGCGCGGGCCGACGTCGACTTCGAGTGGGTCGACGACCCGGGGCCGTAGAGCGTGACCGTCGACCCACGCACTTTTTATCACCTCGGCGTGTAGCATCGCGTACCAGCGACCCGCGGGTAAATGTGGCAACAGCCACATGGCGGGGACCAGCGACCGACGTGCTGCAAGACGCCGGGGCCGGTGGCCCCTCAGCGGGATTTGCGTGAGCACCCCTGCCACAGTTGTGGCGTTTCAATGCTCGGTGAAAATATGGAAGTAGAAATCGCAACAATCGGCGGCTACGAAGAAGTTGGCCGCCAGATGACTGCCGTTCGCGCCGGTGACGACGTCGTCGTCTTCGACATGGGTCTGAACCTGTCGCAGGTGCTGATTCACGACAACGTCGAAACCGAACAGATGCACAGCCTCGACCTGATTGACATGGGCGCCATCCCCGACGACCGGGTGATGAGCGACCTCGAAGGTGACGTGAAGGCCATCGTCCCGACCCACGGCCACCTCGACCACATCGGCGCCATCAGCAAGCTCGCCCACCGCTACGACGCCCCCATCGTCGCGACGCCGTTCACCATCGAACTGGTGAAACAGCAGGTGGAAGGCGAGAACAAGTTCAACGTCGGCAACGACCTCGTCAAGATGGACGCGGGCGAAACCATGTCCATCGGCGACTCCGGCAAGGTCGACCTCGAGTTCGTCAACGTCACGCACTCGATTATCGACGCCATCAACCCCGTCCTCCACACGCCCGAGGGCGCCGTCGTCTACGGCCTCGACAAGCGGATGGACCACACGCCGGTCATCGGCGACCCCATCGACATGGAGCGATTCCGCGAAATCGGTCGCGAGGGTGAGGGTGTCCTCGCGTACATCGAGGACTGTACCAACGCGGGTCGGAAGGGCCGAACGCCCAGCGAGTCCGTCGCCCGGAGCCACCTCCGCGACGTGATGTACTCCGTCGAGGACTACGACGGCGGCATCGTCGCCACGACGTTCAGTTCCCACATCGCCCGGGTGAGCAGTCTCGTCGAGTTCGCGAAGGACATCGGGCGCCAGCCCGTCCTCCTCGGTCGCTCGATGGAGAAGTACTCGGGCACCGCAGAGCGACTCGACTTCGTCGACTTCCCCGACGACTTGGGGATGTACGGCCACCGCAAGTCCGTCGACCGCACGTTCAAACGAATCATGAAGGAGGGCAAGGAGAACTACCTGCCCATCGTCACGGGCCATCAGGGCGAGCCGCGAGCGATGCTCACCCGCATGGGTCGGGGCGAGACGCCGTACGAACTGGAGGACGGCGACAAGGTCATCTTCTCGGCCCGGGTTATTCCGGAGCCGACCAACGAGGGCCAGCGCTACCAGTCCGAGCGCCTCCTCCGAATGCAGGGTGCCCGCATCTACGACGACATCCACGTCTCCGGCCACCTGCGGCAGGAGGGCCACTACGAGATGCTCGACACGCTCCAGCCCCAGCACGTCATCCCCGCCCACCAGGACCTCGAAGGGTTCGCGCCCTACGTCGACCTCGCGGAGGGGATGGGCTACGCCGTGGGTCGCGACCTGCATCTCACGCGAAACGGCAACATGATTCAGCTGGTGGAATGACGACCGATTCGACGGAAGAGCGGGTGCTCGCGGCGGTTCGCGAGCGCCGCGAACGGGTCAACGCAGCTATCGACGAGGACCTCCCCCTCAAAGAGCCGGAACGGCTCTGGGAGGCCTCGCGCTACCTGCTGAAGGCGGGTGGCAAGCGACTCCGTCCGACCGTCTCACTGCTGGCCGCCGAGGCCCTCGCAGACGTGCCGCCGCTCTCCGTCGACTACCGGCAGTTCCCCGCACTCGACGGCGAAACCGTGGACGTGATGGCCGGGGCCGTGAGCCTCGAAGTCATCCAGTCCTTTACCCTCATCCACGACGACATCATGGACGACGACGCCCTTCGACGGGGTGTCCCCGCCGTCCACGAGGCCTACGACGTCGACACCGCCATCCTCGCGGGCGATACGCTGTACTCGACGGCGTTCGAAATCATGGCCGAGACGGGCGCCGCGCCCGCGAACGGCCTCGAAGCGATGCGGATGCTCGCCGAAACCTGCACTCGCATCTGCGAGGGGCAGGCGATGGACGTCGACTTCGAGCATCGGACCGAGGTACTTCCCGAGGAGTATCTGGAGATGGTGGAATCGAAGACAGCGGTGCTGTACGGCGACGCGGCGGCGACGCCCGCCGTCTTGCTCGGCGCCGACGACGAGGCCGTCGACGCGCTCTACAGTTACGGCATCGCCGCCGGCTCGGCGTTCCAGATTCAGGACGACGTGCTCGACCTGACGGTGCCCTCGGAGCAACTCGGCAAGCAACGCGGCTCGGACCTCGTCGAGAACAAGGAGACACTGATTACGCTCCACGCCCGCCAGCAGGGCGTCGACGTGGACGGGTTGGTCGACGCCGACTCCGCCGAGGACCTGACCGACGAAGCGGTCGCAGAGGCCGTCGAACGGCTACACGACGCGGGCAGCATCGAGTACGCCCGCGAGAAGGCTCGGTCGCTCGTCGACCAGAGCAAGGCCGACCTCTCGGTCGTTCCGGACAACGAGGCGCGCGACTTGCTCGAAGACATCGCCGAATACCTCATCTCCCGGGGCTACTGAGGCGCCGCGGTTTTTAGCCGATGGCGACGTACGCGACGGTGTAGGCACCCCACGCAACCGTAATCGCGCTCAGCCCCGTCAGCAGCGCGCCCACCCAGTCCGGGGATTCGACGACGCCATCGACTAGCCGGACACGCGGGAGGACGCCCAGCAGACCGACGCCGAGGACCGAGAACACGAACGGATACGAGAGGTCGAGCGTCGGTGCGGGAATGAGGAGGATGCTCGCGGCGTAGCCGGCGCCGAGGGTCGCGCGCGGGCTGACGGGCGTCGTGGGGCGCAGTCCCGTCGCGAGACAGGCGACGATGACGGCCGCCCAAATCGTCGCGAGTTCGAGGCCGAACGCGCCGAGCAGATGCAGCGTGGGGTCGGCGGCGAGCGTGAGTCGCTCGGTCACGAGCGTCGCGTCGAGGGGGTAGAGCATCGCCGGCGGTTCGCCCGTGAACAGGTCGCCGAAGGGGTGGGTGGCGAGGCCGAGGAGTGCGGTCCCGAACACCTGTCGCGCCGTGAGGTCGACGTATCGGTCGGCGACGAGGCCGAGGCTGACGGCACCGAGGAGGAACAGCGTAGTGACGAAGCCTGCGAGTGCGCCGCCACTGATGCCGACGCCAGCGACGAGTGAGACGCCGAGGGCGGCGGTGAGGAATCGGCGGCGACGCGTCGGTGCCGTCACTTGGAGTGCGGCGAGGAGCGCAACCGGGGGCGCGAGGACGAGCGAATGCGTGACTGCGCGGTGGACGACGTTCCCCGTCGACCAGAACGCACCGGCGACGGCGAGGGCGTCGCCGCCGGCGGCGCTCGCGATACCGGCAAGCGCGTACGCCATATCGACGTCGGGAACGGTCGCGAAGGCGCCGGCGAGGAGTGCGGCCCCGAGCGCTCGTCGCGTTGGCCACCCGCGAGCGACCGCGACGCTCCCGACGATGGCGAACGCGAGTGCGGCGTGCCCGACGAACATGGGCTACATTCTCAGCCAATACGCATAAACCGCGCGGGGCGTGTGCGAACAGGTGTCATTCGGCGTCGCCGACCTTGGTCCACTTGGCCTCGATATCGGCGTTCCCGCGGACGACGGTGTCTGCATCGACGGTGAAGCGAGTCTTGCGGAGTTCGATGGTCTGGACGACTCCCTCCATGTCGCCGACGCGGACGGTGTCGCCCGCCTCGAAATCCGGGTCGCGGAGGAGATAGACGCCGGCGACGGCGTCGGCAATCATGTCGCCCGTGGCGTAGGAGACGCCGAGGGCGACGAAGCCCGCGGCGGTGCCGAGCGACGCCGCAATCCCCTCCAGACCCACGACGGAGAGCGTCGACAGGCCAACGCCGAACCAGAGGAAGACGGCGACGATAGTCGTGAGAAACTGTCGATAGACGGGGGATTCGCCCGGCATCGTCCGCTTGAGGACGGCCTTCAGAACGGTGAGAAGGCCCTTGACGAGTAGCGCCGCGAGAACGATAAAGACCAATCCAGTCAGAATCGTCGGAATCGCGGCAGCGAGACGGTCGAAGAAGTCGACGAGGGCACGTTCGAGGAGTGCCGACTGCAGCGCGACGCTCATGGGCGACGTGGGGGCCGCCCGTCACTAAAAGCTACGCGCCGACGGCGGTGTCGACGACTTCGTAGTCGTCGTCCTCGATACCGATGACGGCCCACTCGTAGTCGGGGTCGGTGCGCGTGAGTCGGTCGCGGAGGTCCCCTGCCGCGTCCATCCACGTTACGAAACAGCGGAGGCGATAGTCTGTGGTTCCGCCGTCTGCCCGTAGCTTGTCGGGCGACGACGCCTCGTCGGCGTCGAGTGCAGTCACGTGGACGGTCCGCCATTTGCGTTCGGCCCTGAGGTCGACCCCGTCGCTCTCGACGGAGTACCCGAGGCGGCGGAAGATGTTCCGCGCCTCTTCCACAGGTGGCATGGTAACAGGGGCCATGTACTCCACTATACGGGCGGTTGCATGATAAATGTTACCACGATAACCAGTAGCGTGAGAATCGGGACGCTGACGGGCTATTCGGGGCGACCGCCGTCCTGCGCGACGGACCGGGTCGCCGTCGCCGTCGGCTGGTCGGTGCCCACCGCGAACGTCGACAGGAGCGACTGGAGGCGTTCGGCGCGCTCGCTGAGCGACGTGACGCTTTCGCTCACCTGTGACACCGACGTCGCTTGCTCGGCGGCGACGGTAGAGGCCTCCTCCGCTTCGTCGGCAGTCGCGCGACTGATATCTGACACCTCCTCGACCATCGCCACGGCTTCCTCGGTGCTCGCGGCTTGGTCGTCGGTCGTGTCGCTAATCTCTTGGATGCCGCTGTCGGTCTCCTCGGCGTTCTCGGCCACCTGCGTGAACGCGTCGACGACCGCTTCGAACGCTTCCACGCCGGCTTGCATGTCGCGCTCGGCGGCTCGCGCTTCCTCGACCGTCCGCTCCGTCTGTGACTGTGTCTCGCCGATGAGCTGCTCGATTTCGGTCGCCGACTCCTGTGTCTCCTCGGCCAACTGCTTGACCTCGTTGGCGACGACGGCGAACCCGTCGCCGGTGCCGTCCTCGCCGCTGGCGCGGGCGGCCTCGATGTTCGCGTTCAGCGCCAGCAGGTTCGTCTGCTCCGCGATGTCGCTGATGAGACCGATTATCTCGTCGATTTCGGCCATCCGCTCTTCGAGCGTCTCGACGTTCGACACCGTCGTGTCGATGGCGGCCTGCACGTCGCGCGCGTCGTCGATGGCTCGCTTGGCCGTCTCCTCGCCCTCGTCCGCGATTGTCGCCGTCTCGTGAGAGCGCTCGGCGACGGTGTTGGCCGAGGCGGCCACCTCCTCGACCGTCGCCGAGAGATTCGTCATCTCCCCCGAGACGGTTTCGAGCATCTCGCGCTGTTCGGTCGCTCCGTCCGCGATTTCTCGAATCGACCCGCTCACGGCCTCGCTGGCGGATTTCGTCTCCTCGGCGCCAGCGCTCGCCTCGTCGCTCGCCGCCGCCACCTCCTGTGCGAACGACTGAATCTCTCGCATCGCCGACTCCGTCTCGACCATCATCTCGTTGAACGCCTCGGCAATCTGTGTCATCGCCTCGCTCTCGCTCTCGGGGTCGACCCGGACCGTGAGTTCGCCGTCCGCCGCGCGCGACATCGCCTCGCTGTACGCGTCCGCCCGCGCTTCGAGATGTTCGTTCAGGCGCTCGACTTCCTGCTGGCGGGCCTCGGCCTCGGCTTTCGCTTCCTCCGCCTCCGCTTTCGCTTGCTCGATTTCTGCCTTCTTCGCTTCGAGGTTCTCGACCTCCTCGCTCTTGGCCCTCGCCTCTTCGAGTTGTATCTGTGCCTCCTCGCGGGAGCGCTCCGTAGAGTACCAGTGCGCCATCAGCGCCGCGGCGAGTCCCAGAACGAACACGCCGTGAATCAACCCCCACACCCACGGGTTTTCGATGGCGGCCGGATGGTTGTAGACGCGAGTCGGGTTTATCATCCCGAAGACGCCGTGAGTGAGGACGACGTAGGTGATGCCGAGCGCGAAGGGCACCCAGTCCTCGTAGACGGCGACGATTGCCATCCCGACGAAGAAGTAGAAGTGAGCCTCGATGAACCCGCCGGAGAAGTGAACGAGTAGCACGGACACCGACAGCACGCCGATTGTCGCGAACGCCGTCCGCACGCGCCGGGGAAGCCCGGGCACGTTCGCGGCGACGAGAAGCCCCACGACGAGACCGAGTTCTATCAGGACAGTCGACAGCGGGACTTCGGGAATCGTCGCGCCCGTGACGAGCGATTCGGTGCCGTCGTACAGCCCCAACGCGAGCAAGAACGGTAACTGAACCAGAACGAGCGTGGTTATGTTTCGGTGTCGACTGCGCCACGTCGACTCCGGAATCGAGTGGCCGTCCGGAATGTATCGAACGAACTCACGGAGCACCGCTCCCCAGCGGCTCGGATGGAAGAGTGCAGGCCCGGAATCGGCTGTAATATCCGCCATTACCCATGAGTATCCGGTAGAGAACAAAACCCCTTCCAACACAGTATCATGCCTGATAGCCTAACGCTCGGCTCGCTGAGACTACGTGCGGAACGACTCGCCGCAGCCACACTCGGAGACGACGTTCGGGTTCTCGACGTGGAAGCCCTCGGCCTGCAGTCCCGACTCGTAGTCGAGGACCGAGCCGCCGATGTAGTCGACGCTCGACGGGTCGACGAACACGCGCAGGTCGTGGCGCTCCACGATGGTGTCGTCCGGTTCGGGTTCGTCGTCGAAGCGCATTCCGTAGGAGAGCCCGGCACAGCCGCCTTGCTGGACGAACAGTCGAAGGCCACCGACGTCTTCGTCCATCCCTTCGCGGTCCATCAGCGAGAGGGCCTCGGATGCAGCCTCGAGTGTGACCTCCACCACCCGCTCGCTCGTCCCCTCGACGCTTTCGGTGCTCATAGCCGTAGCTACATCTCGGAGCCTGTTAACCCTGACGGGCCGGGTACTCCGGGTCGGCCCGGACGACGCGGACGGCGCGGCGAAGCCCCGCGCCGACGGCGTAGCCGACGACGGTCACCGCCGCCCCGCCGACGGCGGCGACGGCGGACGCGAACGCCACCGCCTCGGGCAACGAGACGACGTACTGCCCGTATCCCGTGGACACGACGGTGCCGTACCGGGTCAGGCCGACGCCGAACAGGGGGCCGGCGACCAGCGCCGCCGTCGGAAGCAGGCCCGCGTTGCTCGCGGCGCTGGCCGCGGCGAGGGCGACGAGGAGACCGGCCCCGAGAAAGACGATTGCGTGGGGTTCAGTCCCCGACCACGTCTCGCCGAGCCAGCGTTCGAGCGGCGGATATCCGGTCGTCGACGCGACACCCCACGCCGTCGCGCCGGCCAAGACGACGCCGAGGGCGGCGACGAGGACCGAGGCGGCGGCCCGGCGACCGAACAGGAACGTTCGCACCGGGCCACCAAAATCGCCGAGACTCGTTCGAACGCGGGCGACCGCGCGCCGACACCCGTTACGGAGGCGCGCGAACGCCGCAGCGATGCGACCGAAACCGGTCAGCACGTCTCTGGAGGGCAACATGCAGGAACCGCGTCGGCCGGACGGATTGTCAGTCTTGCTATCGGTCGAGTCGGCGACGAACGCTCTCGGCGTGGCCAGTCAGCCCCTCGGCCTCAGCGAGCGTCGTTATCGTCTCGCCGAGTTCGCCGAGGCCCTCACGGTCCAGACGCTGGACGGTCGTCGACCGGAGGAACGTCTCGACGGAGAGGCCGCCGAAGCGGCGGGCGCCGCCGCCGGTCGGCAGGACGTGGTTCGTGCCAGAGGCGTAGTCGCCGGCCGCGACAGGCGTGTACGGGCCGAGGAAGACGCTGCCCGCGCTGTCGATGCGGTCCAGCAATGCCTCGTCGTCCTCGGCCTGAATCGAGAGGTGTTCCGCGGCGTACTCCTCCGCGAACAGCACCGCCTCGGACATCGAACGCGCGAGGAAGACGCCGCTCGCGTCGTTCGCGAGCGCCGTCGCCATCGTCTCCTGCCGGTCCTGTTCGACGAGTTGGGCGTCGAGTTCGGCCGTGATGGAGTCGGCGAGGTCGGCGTCGGCGGTCACCGCGACCACCGACGCGTGTTCGTCGTGTTCCGCCTGCGCGAGGAGGTCGGCGGCGACGAAGGCCGGGTCCGCCGTCTCGTCGGCGAGGACGAGTACTTCGCTCGGGCCGGCGAGAAAGTCGATTTCCACGTCGCCTCGGACCTCGGCTTTCGCCGCCGTGACCCAGCGGTTGCCCGGCCCGACAATCTTCTGGACGGACGTGACCGTCTCGGTGCCGTAGGCCATGGCTGCCACCGCCTGCGCGCCCCCGACGCTGTAGACGGCGTCCGCCCCCGCCTCGTGAATCGCGGCGAGCGTCGCGGGGTTCAGTTCCTCCGCGGGCGGCGTCGTCACCACGACGTGGTCGACGCCCGCGACGTTCGCGGGGATGATGCCCATCAGCGCACTCGACGGGTAGGCGGCGGCGCCGCCGGGGACGTAGACGCCGACACAGGAGAGCGGGCGGAACCGGCGGCCGAGTTCCCGCCCCTCGAAGTCGTCGCGCCAGTCCTCGGGCACCTGTCGCTCGTGGAACTCGCGGACGTTGTCGGCGGCGGTTCGAATCGCATCGAGCAGTTCGTCGTCCACCTCCTCGTGAGCGCGTTCGGCGGCGTCGGTGATATCCAGATTGCCGACCTCGACGTCGTCGAACTCGCGGCAGAACTCTCGAATCGCCACGTCGCCCTCGTCACGCACCCGGTCGACGATGTCGTGGACGTCCTCGCGGACGGCCTCGACACCCGCGTCGCGCTCGAACAGCGCCTGCCGGTCGCTGGGTCCGAGCCCGTCGATATCGCGTACTTCCATACCCGTCCTTGCGGGGGCGGGCGAAAAGGGATTCCGGTCCGACCGCCGGGGCCAGTCGGGGACCAGCCGTCGGTTGGAGAGGCATGGGTCAGTTGGGGGACGTACGCGTCAGCGGGGGAGACGTTAGTCGGGGCGGTTGTGCCCGTGCCCGGCGACGAAGGCCACGGCGTTCAGACAGATGAGCCCGGCAAAGGTCGTCCCGTGGGTCGCTGGCACCCCCATCGCGAGCATCGGCACGTACGTCAGCGGGAGGAGCGTCGCTATCCAGAAGGCGACGAAGCGAACGGGCCGCGCCGCGAGTTCGGCGGCCGCTCGGAGGGCCAGAAGCGATTCGTCGGCGGTGCGTTCGAGGGAGGGTGATTGGACGGACATGGTGACTGGCTCCATCTATCCCATGTTTCTGTACCATCATATAGGGGGCAAATCGTTGCGCTCGATTCAGGTGAATTAACCGCGTCTGCGTCGATTCGTGGACCCTTCGCCTCGTTTTAAAAATCGTTTCAAATCTGCGTAAAGAGTTTATAACGGCCTCAGAGTCCCTAACTTCGTCTGAGACCCTTCACCGCCGGCGAGTAACCAAATACTGTTACATATTTCCCCGAGAGACACGTCTATCAGTTTCTCGACACTTGTAAAGGGGGCGGCGGGGTAGTTTCGCTCGATGGGAACGTTGTCGGGGTGGCCGGAGTCGCGCGTCGCGTGGGGGGAGGTGACGGGCGCGGTGGGCGATACGGTGACGGTTCTTCCCATCGTCGTCGCTGTCGCGGCGCTCACCGACTTGTCGCTCGGGGGGCTTCTCCTCGGCTTCGCCGTCTTTCAGGTGGTCTGGGGGCTGTGGTACGGCCATCCGATGTCCGTCGAACCGATGAAGGCGCTCGCGGCGCTTGTCATCGCCGGTGGCCTCTCGACGGGCGAGTACGTCGTCGCCGGACTGCTCGCCGGCGGCGTGTTACTCGTCGTCGGGAAGACGGGCACACTCGCTCGGCTCGCACCCTACGTCGGGGAACCAGTCGTCCGCGGCATCCAACTCGGCGTCGCGCTCATCCTACTCCGGACCGGGCTGACGACCAGTCTCGGCGCGCCGCCACTCGCCGGCCTCGCCGTCGTCGTCGCCGTCGTAGCCATTCTGGCCGGATACCGCGAGGTGGCGGCGCTCGCCGTCCTCGGCGTGGGCACGGCGCTGGCCGTCGCCTCCGCCGGCGCAATCACGCCTCGGCTCCCGACGCTGGCGCTACTCGTTCCGAGTGACCTCTCGCTCACCCGTGACGCCGTCGGCGCGACGGCGGGGCAACTGGCGATGACCGTCGGCAACGCCGCCGTCGCTACCTCGCTACTCGTCGAGGAGTACTTCGACGCCGAGGCGTCGCCCGACGACCTCTCGACCAGCATGGGCGTGATGAATCTCGCGGCCATCCCACTCGGCGCGATGCCGATGTGCCACGGGAGCGGTGGCGTCGCCGGCAAGTACGCCTTCGGCGCACGGACGGCCACGTCGAACGTGGTTCTCGGTGGACTCTATCTCCTCCTCGCCGTCGTCGCCGTCGACGTCGTCGCCGCGTTCCCGATGGCGGTGCTCGGCGTCGTCCTCGTCCTCGTCGCCATCGAACTCGGCCGTTCGGGCGTCGACACGAGCGACCCCCTGTTGACGGGCGTCGTCGGCGTCGTCGCGTTGCTCGCCAACGTCGGCGTCGCCTTCGGCGTCGGCCTCCTCGGCTACCACGTGCTGGCGCGGGTGCGCGACGACGGCGACGGCGACGGCGACCCGGCCTAAAATCCGGCCGCAGTGCCGTCCTTCCGCGGCTCCGTCGCCCCCGACATGACGCCCTCGGACAGCCGAGTTATCTGGCCGCCGCCGAACGCCGACGGCGGCTGGACGACCACCTCGTGACCGCGGCGCGCGAGTTTCGGGAGGACGCCCTCCGGGAACCGGTCCTCGACGGCGAGCGACCCGTCGGCTCGGTAGCGCCACCGTGGCGCGTCCATCGCCGCCTGTAGCGGCATATCGTAATCGATGAGATTCGAGAGCACCTGCAGGTGACCCTGTGGCTGCATGTAGCCGCCCATCACGCCGAAGGCGGCCCAATCGTCGTCGTCGAACTGGAGAAGGCCCGGAATGAGGGTGTGGAACGGCCGCTTCCCGGGTTCGAGTCGGTTCGGGTGGTCCGGGTCGAGCGTGAACGAACTCCCGCGGTTCTGGAGGGTAATGCCCGTCTCGGGCACCACCACGCCGCTCCCGAAGTGACCGAAGATGGAGTTGATGAAGGAGACGACGTTCCCCGCGTCGTCGGCGACGGTCAAGAGGACGGTGTCGCTGTCCTCGGGGGGCGCGCCGGGGCCACCGATAGAGACGCTGCCCGCTCGCTCACCGACCGTCGTCGCTCGCTTTGCGGCGTAGGCCTTCGACCCCAGCGCCGGCACGTCCTCGAACTCGGGGTCGGTGATGTAGTGGTGGCCGTCGTGGAAGGCGCGTTTGAGCGACTCGGCGAAGTAGTGAACTCGGTCGGCGGAGTCGTAGTCGTGGCGCCCAGCGTCGAGTTCTTCGGCGATGTTGAGCGCTTCGAGCGCCACCAACCCCTGATTGTTCGGCGGGAGTTCGTACACTTCGGCGCCGCGATAGGTCGTCGATACCGGGTCGACGTACTCCGGTTCGAAGTCAGCGAGGTCATCGGCCGCGAGCAGGCCGCCTCGCTCACGGACCGACTCGGCGATGTGGTCGGCGAGCGGCCCCTCGTAGAAGGCGTCGGCCCCCTCCGTCGCGATGGTCGAGAGCGTCCCGCCCAAGTCGGGAAGCCGCATGACATCGCCCGTCTCGGGGGCTCGTCCACCGAGGAGATATTCCTCGCGCGCGCTGGCGTCCGTAAACAGCGTCTCCGCGACGGACCACATGTCGGCGATGACTTCGCTCACCGGGAACCCCTCCGTCGCGTACTCGATGGCTGGCTCCAGCGCCGCGGCCAGCGACCGCTCGCCGTAGTCCTCGACCAGTCGGTCCCAGCCGCGGACGGTTCCGGGCACCGTCACCGAGAGCGGGCCGGCATCCGGCATCGTCGCGTCGGCGGGGTTGACGCCCGAGCGGTCCGCCACTCGCGACCGGACCGCCTCGCGCGTCGCGTCGGCGGGCGCGCCGCCACAACTTCGAAAGGCCCCAACCTCGCCGTCGGCGGTCCGATAGAGCGCGAACGCGTCGCCGCCGATGCCCGTACTCATCGGTTCGACGACGTTCAGGGCCGCGGCCGTCGTCACCGCCGCGTCGAAGGCGTTGCCCCCCTCGCGGAGCGCTTCGACGCCCGCCTGCGCGGCGAGTGGCTGGCTCGTCGCCACCATGCCGTTCTGTGCGTAGGCCGTGGACCGCCGCGAGTCGAAGCGGTCGAGGTCCGGATTCGTATCCATGGCAGTCACAACCTCACACCAACACAAAGTCGTTGGGTATCGGGCCAATACAACCGACTAAATGAGCAGTATATCCGAATATATTTGCTACAATGCGTCGAAATAGATAGCAGAGCTGAGGTTGTTCGTCCGAAATCCCGAGTTAAGAAAAGATATTCAGTTTCGAAGCTCGCGAGGCATGTTCGCTCGCCGAGCGAGGATTAGTCGATATGGCCTTCGCGGCGGAGCTGGTCCGCGTCCTGCCCGGAGTAGCGCCACTCGATGTTGGCCTTCTCGTCCTGCCAGTCCCACGGCTCCACGAGGACGACGTCGCCCTCGTTAATCCAAGTGCGGTACTTCATTCGGCCGGGAATGCGGCCCATCCGGTTCTCGCCGTCCTCACAGCGGACGCGGACGTGGTTCCCACCGTTGTGTTCGGTCACGACCGCGAACAGCTCGTCGTCGTCGGGCATCCGGAGGTTCCGGCGCCCGCTGTTTTCGTTCTCGCTCATACCTCCACTAGGGGACCCGCACGGTTAAGTCGTTGGAGATATCCGTTAGCGTTTCACACGACGCGAGGCTACTGTTCGGAGTAGCGTGTTTGAACTGAAGACACCTCGAAAGCCCCCGTCCGTTCGCCGCCTGCGACTCGCTGTCGTTCGAAAGAGCGCGCAGCGCTCTTTCGTGATGACGAGAGAGCTTTGCTCTCTCGAACCACGCTCCTCACTGCGTTGCGGTGCTTGCGTCGTCTCGGCTGGCGAACGGACGGCCCCTTTCAGTCCCACCCTACGGCGGCTAACCGGCCAGCCGAGGGTGGGACTGAAAGGGGCGACTCGTCATCGGGCGGCTTCGCCGCCCGATTGCCCGAGGGAGCTTCGCTCCCTCGCTGCTGGAGGAAGGCGGGCGTTCACGGCGGCTTCGCCGCCGTGAGCTCGGGAGAGCTTCGCTCTCCCGGTGACGCAAGCACGCGAGCGGAGCGAGCGCGCGCAGCGAGGCCCCCGACTCCAGCGAGTCGGGGCTTTCGAGGTGTTCACAACCAGTCTGCAATCTGAACAGTAACTCGCGTCGGTCCCACAACGACACGCCTTTTCAATCCGACACGCAAAGACGGGGTATGGACGCGAAGCGGGAACTGACGAGCGTCGACCTCGCCGCTCTCGTCACCGAACTCAGCCGGTACGAGGGTGCGAAAGTCGACAAGGCCTACCTCTACGACGACGACCTTCTCAGATTTCGGATGCGGGATTTCGACCGTGGCCGGGTCGAACTGCTAATCGAAGTCGGCGACATCAAGCGCGCTCACGTCGCCGACCCGGAGAACGTCGCGGACGCGCCGGGTCGCCCGCCGAACTTCGCGATGATGCTCCGGAACCGCCTCAGCGGTGCCGACTTCGCCGGCGTCGAGCAGTACGAGTTCGACCGCATCCTCGTCTTCGAGTTCGAACGCGAGGACGAGAACACGCGCATCGTCGCCGAACTGTTCGGGCAGGGCAACGTGGCCGTCCTCGACGAGACGGGCGAGGTGGTCCAGAGTCTGGAGACGGTGCGGCTGAAATCCCGAACCGTGGCGCCGGGGTCCCAGTACGGCTTCCCCGAATCCCGTCTCCATCCGCTCGACATGGGCTACGACGCCTTCGTCCGCCGGATGGAGGAATCCGACACCGACGTGGTGCGGACGCTCGCCACCCAACTCAACTTCGGCGGCCTCTACGGCGAGGAACTCTGTTCGCGGGCGGGCGTCGAGAAGACCCTCGACATCAGCGAGGCCGGGGACGACGACTATCAGGCGCTCTACGACGCCATCGGCCGCATCGCCGACCGCCTGCGGGACGGCGATTTCGACCCGCGGGTGTATCTCGAAGACGACCGGGTCGTCGACGTGACGCCGTTCCCACTGGAGGAGCGCGACGGACTGGACGAGGAGGCCTACGACTCGTTCAACGCCGCGGTCGACGCGTATTTCGACCGGCTCCAGCGCGAACCCGAGGAGGAGACGACGGAGTCGAGCCGTCCCGATTTCGAGTCTGAAATCGCCAAACAGGAGCGCATCATCGAGCAACAGGAGGGCGCCATCGAGGGGTTCGAGGAGCAGGCCGAGACGGAGCGAGAGCGTGCCGAGGAGCTGTACGCCCATTACGACCTCGTCGACGAAATCATCTCGACGGTGCGCTCGGCCCTCGATTCGGGTGAGAGCTGGGACGATATCGAGGAGACGCTCGACGCGGGCGCCGAACGCGGCATCCCCGCGGCCGAGGCGGTGGTGGACATCGACCCTCAAAACGGGGTGTTGACCGTCGACCTCGACGGGACGCGCGTCCCCGTCGACCCCTCGATGGGCGTGGAGAAAAACGCCAACGAGCGGTATCAGGAGGCAAAGCGCGTCGAGGAGAAGAAGGAAGGCGCGCTCGCGGCCATCGAGAACACGCGCGAGGAACTGGCGGCGGTCAAACAGCGTCGCGAGGAGTGGGAGGCAGAGGACGAGGACGAGTCGGAGACAGAGAGCGAGGAGGAGCCGGCGGATATCGACTGGCTCTCCCGGTCGTCGGTGCCCATCAAACAGCCCGAACACTGGTACGAGGATTTCCGCTGGTTCCACACGAGCGACGACTTCCTCGTCGTCGGTGGACGGAACGCCGACGAGAACGAAGCGCTCGTCAAGAAATACATGGAGTCGAACGACCGCTTCTTCCACACGCAGGCTCACGGCGGGCCGGTGACGGTCCTGAAGGCGACGGGGCCGAGCGAGAAGGCCCGCGAAGTCGACTTCCCCGACTCCAGTCTCCGCGAGGCCGCGCAGTTCGCAGTGGCGTACTCCTCGGTCTGGAAGGACGGCCGGTTCGCGGGCGACGCGTACATGGTCGAGCCAGACCAAGTGTCGAAAACCCCCGAGAGCGGGGAGTACATCGAGAAAGGCGGGTTCGTCATCCGGGGCGACCGCACCTACTTCCGCGACGTGTCCGCGAGCGTCGCCGTCGGCATCCAGTGCGAACCCGAGACGCGAGTCATCGGCGGTCCGCCGGCGGCAATCGAGCCACGCGCGACGACGACACTCCGTCTCGAACCCGGCAAGTACGCCCAGAACGACGCCGCCAAGATGTGTTATCGCCGGTTCAAAGAGCGCTTTGCCGACGAGTCGTTCGTCCGCAAGATTGCCAGCCCGGACCGGATTCAGGAGTTCCTCCCGCCGGGCGGCAGCGATATCGTCGACGACTGAGCGCCCCGCGGTCTGAGCGGTCGGCCGGCTTTTCGCGAGTCGAATGGCAAGGCATGAGTCGCTGGACGGCGACGCACGGGTATGCGAATCCAGAGCCGTGGTCGTGGCGAGGAGGGGCGCACGCGACTGACGGTCGTCCCCGAAAACGTCGACGACCTCTGGCATCTCTCCTACGTCCTCGAACCCGGTGACGACGTCGAGGGTGACACGAGTCGACGCATCCAGCGCGCCGACGACCAGATGCGCGACACCGGCGGCGAGCGCGAACACATCCACGTCACGCTGGAAGTCGAAGACGTCGAGTTCGCCCGCTTCGCCAACCGCCTGCGGGTGAGCGGCGTCATCGTCGGCTGTTCGCGCGAGGACCAACTCGGCCACCACCACACCCTCAACGTCGAGGAACACGACGAACTCACCATCGTCAAGCACTTCAAACCGGACCAGATGGAGCGGATCGAGGAGGCCGAATCCGCCGCGGAAAACCCCGACGTCGCCATCGCGACGGTCGAGGAGGGGGAGGCACACGTCCACACCGTCGCCCAGTACGGCACCGAGGAGTACGCGTCGTTCACGCGCCCGACGGGCAAGGGGGAGTACGCCCGTCCCCGCGAGGAACTGTTCGCGGAACTGGGCGAGGCGCTCGCGCATCTCGACCCCGACGCCGTCATCCTCGCTGGCCCCGGCTTCACGAAACAGGACGCCCTCGACCACCTCGAAGCAGAGTTCGCCGACATCGCCGAGAAGACGACCACCGTCGACACCTCCGGCGTCGGTGACCGCGGGGTTCACGAGGTGCTCAAACGCGGCGCGCTCGAAGACGTCCAGACCGAGACGCGCATCGCTCGCGAGGCGGAACTCATCGACCAGTTGACCGAGCAGATGGCGACGGGCGAGAAGGCAACGTACGGCCCCGAAGCGGTCGCCGAAGCGGCGGAGTACGGCGCCGTCGAGACGTTGCTCGTCCTCGACGATAGGCTCCGGGAGGAGCGACAGGGCCGAGGTGATTGGGACGTCGACGCCGACGAAATTATCACGTCCGTCGAACAGCAGGGGGGCGACGTGGTCGTGTTCTCCGGCGAGTTCGAACCCGGCCAGCGCCTGAAGAACTTGGGTGGCATCGCCGCACTCCTGCGCTACCGACTCGACTGAGATGGAGCGAGAGCTTCTCGGGCAGGCGTTGCTCGGCGTCGCCTGTGCCCTGTTCGTCGGCGGCGCGATAGGCCTTGTCGCGGGCGTTCTCGGCGCCGACGCGCTGGTTCCGATTGGGGTCGTCGCGCTCGCCTGCGTCGGCCTCGGCGGCGTCCTCGCGATGCCGCGGTGATTACTCGCGCCCGGTCAGGGCGTCGCTGGCGGGGGCGAAGTCGATAGTCTTGCCCAGTCCGGCGTCGCTGGCTTTCTCGTAGACTAGCGACGCGGCGGCGGCGGTTTCGATGCCCGTCCCGCCGCTGTCGAAGACGGTTATCTCGTCTTCGTCGGTCCGCCCTTCAGCCTTGCCCGCGACCACGTCGCCGAGTTCGGCATGGCAGTGGTCCTCGTCGATGGCGCCGGACTCGACGGCGTGGAGATACGACCCTGCGTCCTGCGTGAGTCGCCCTCGGAGGTCGACCACGTACGTCGCGCGCTCGACCGCTCGGTCGTCGAGTTCGCGCTTCTCGGGGTGGTACTGTCCCATCGCGGTGACGTGGGTTCCGGGTTCGAGCAGGTCGCCGTCGAAGACGGGTTCGGGCGAGTTCGTCGCCGTGACGACGATATCCGCGCCCTCGACGGCGGCGGCGCTGGAGGAGACGGCGGCGACGCTGGCGTCGAGTCGGCGGTCCATCTCGCCGGCGAAGGACTCGCGGTTCTCCTTAGTCGGCGAGTAGACCCACACGGTTTCGATATCTCGCACGGCGTCGATGGCGCGGAGTTGGCCGCGGGCCTGCGCGCCCGAGCCGAAGAGGCCGACGGCGGTGGCGTCGGGGCGAGCGAGGGCGTCGACGCCCACGGCGCCCGCCGCCCCCGTCTTGAACGGGTTCAGGCTCGCGCCGTCGATGAGCGCGATGGGGGCGCCGGAGTCGGCGTCGAACAGCGGCGTGACGAACCACGCGTCGCCCGCGCCGAAGCCGGCGCTGTACATGTAGCCGCCCATCACGCCGGTTTCGGGGAGGATGGCGGTGTAGGAGGTGAACAGCCCCGGCGGGTCGTCGCCGTAGAGTGCGGTTCGGGGCTCGGCGGGCGCGCCCTCCCCGCGCTGGCGGTAACCGTCGCGGACGGCGTCGACGTACTCGGCCGGCGTCGCGAGACCGGCGATGTCGTCGCTCGACAGGAACAGCGTCTCGGTCATACAGGCTGTCGGGGCGGACGACAGTTATAGGTAGTCGTCAGGGGCGGTCCATCGGGTCCGGACGCTCGCGCTCCTCGGGGTCGGGCGCGGGCGCCGGTGCGGCGCGGCGGCGACGGTCGGCGCGATACAGCCGCAGCATCTCTTCGAGCAGGATGGCGTGACGGTCGCCCGCGGCGTACTGGTGGTCGATGAAGTCCTCCGCGTCGTTGAACTTCCCGCGGAGTGCGAGTTTGCGGACGAACGACACCGATTCGAGGAAGGGTGGTTCTTCGCGGTCGGTGTCGCTACCGAGCGTCTGCTCCTCGGCCGGCATCACCTCGGCTTTGATTTCCCGGTAGTCGATGGTCTCCGGGTCGTAGTCGTCGAGCACCTGGTTCAGGACGTAGTCCGTCGAGAAGCGGTAGAACTCGGATTTGCTCTCGAATCGGCCGTCCTCGACCAATGACTCGATTTCGCCGACGACCGATTCGGGAAATCGGACGGTGCTCTTTACCATACCTCACCCCGAGAACCCGGAGGATAATATACCTTTGTCAGACGTAGCCGCGCTCGGCGTAGCCGAGGCGTTCAGTCTGCGGACATCGACGCCGCATCGCTCGCGTGAGCGTCGTCGGGCGCGGATTCGACGCTCGGTCCGTTGACGAAGACGGCGTGCCCGACGGCGAGACTCGCGATGGCCGCCCCGGTAGACATCGCGACGGGGAACGCCACACCGGTCGCGTTCAGCGCAGCCGTGACGACGACGAGGGCCGACGGAACGAAGCCGAGGACGTAGTCGTAGTAGTCGGCCATGGTCCCGTGATGAGCGATATTTTCTGTGGCAGTCACATAATTCTTTCCCGTAGTTTCTGCAGATATCTCACGGCGCTTCTGTAAAGTCAATTCATAACTTATGGGAAACCAAAGAAAACGCGACAGACGCCATTAACAATAATTATATTTCAAGACCATCTCAAAAGGAATTAAATGTCTCGGGCGCGTTCCTGTGGATATGAACGGGAACGACCGGTCCATCGTGGGGCTAGCCTCACTAGCTCACGCGATGGTCCACACCTACGAGCTGTCCATCCCGATTTTCGTGTCGATTTGGCTGCTGGAGTTCGACGTGCTCCAGCTCGGCGGGATGGAGTTCGGCGTCACGCAGGCGACGCTCGGGTTGATAGTCACTGCTGGGTACGCACTCTTCGGCATCGGCGCCCTCCCCGGCGGCGTCGTCGTCGACCGCATCGGCTCGCGCCGTCTCATCGCCGCCTGTCTGTTCGGCATGGCCGGCTCCTTCTTCCTGCTCGGCAGCGCGTCGACGCTTCTGGTGGTGGCGCTTGCGCTCCTGTTGTGGGGCGTCGCGGCCAGCGTCTACCACCCTGCGGGACTGACGCTCATCAGCAAGGGCGTCGACGAGCGCGGCACCGGCTTCGCCTACCACGGCATCGCCGGAAACCTCGGCATCGGTCTCGGGCCGCTCGTCACCGCGATTCTCCTCCTGCTCTTCGACTGGACGACGGTGGCGACGATTCTCGCCGTCCCCGCCGCCATCGCCGGCGTGTACGCCCTCCGCGCCGAGTTCGACGAGACGGCGGCCGTCGACGCCGTCGCGACCGATGGGAGCGGCACCGCCCGCGGACAGAGCGGCGTCGACTCGCTCACCGAGTTCGCCACCACCTCGAAGCGCCTGTTCGTCGGCGCCTTCGCCATCGTCTTCGTCATCGTCGTCGCCAACGGCCTCTACTACCGCGGCGTGCTGACCTTCCTCCCCGACCTGCTGTCGGGGATGCCCGGCTTCGAACCTATCTCGCTCTCGTCGCTCGTCCCCGGACTGGACGCGAGCAGTGACCGCACCCTCAACCCCGAGCGATACTTCTACGCCGGCCTCTTGCTCGTCGGCGTCGCCGGGCAGTACGTCGGCGGGAAACTCACCGACCGCGTCTCGCCCGAGTACGGCATCGCCGCTGTCTTCGGCACGCTCGGCGTCCTCGCGCTCGCCTTCCTCCCCGTCGCGTCGCTGGGGCTCGCCCCCCTGCTCGTCTTCGGCGCGCTCTTCGGCGCGACGCTCTTTGCCGCTCAGCCGCTGTATCAGGCCGCCGTCGCCGACTACTCGCCGGCTGGAACCCGCGGCCTCTCGTACGGCTACGTCTATCTCGGCACCTTCGGCGTCGGCGCCCTCGGCGGCGCCTTCGCCGGTGCCATCCTCACCTACGCGAACGCGACAGTCCTCTTCGCGACGCTCGCTGGCGTCGCCGTCGTCGCTTCGACGCTCGCCGTCTACCTGATTCGCCGCGGCGAGTGAGCCGCCCCGCTACCGAAGTTTGAAGAAGATGGTTCGCCAGACGGCGAGGCCGACGAGGCCGACGCCGAGCGAGACGGCGACGAAGGTTAGCTGTACGCCCCCGTGGACCCACGGCGTCGCCCGGATGCCGAGCGCGATGGCGTCGGCGACGAGCCACGACCGGAGCGCGAGGGGGACGGCGGCCTTCGACGACTCCGCGGCGCCCGGCGCGTAGGCGCCGAGAACCGGCGCAGCGAGTATCCACCCGACGAGGAAGGGTGCGACGGCTTCCGCGAGATACGCCGGATTCGCCGTGAGAAAGGCGACGGTGTTGTGTCGGACCGTGCCCGCGCTGAACAGGACGGCGATGACGAGTAGGTCACCGACCGCCATCGGGACCGCGCGGCTGTCGAGACGACGCTCGAAGAAGGCAGCGACTGCGTTGGCCATATCCGGCCATTCGACCGGGGCCTAATGGCTCTCTCGCTTCGTGTCGACCGGAGCGCCAACGGTTTTGCGAGCGAGGGCGTAGTCAGACTATGGATTTCGTCGCGCTCGGCTGGCCGCCAGACGGCCCGACACTCCGTCTCGACTACCGGCGCTTTGCCTACGCCGGCAAGTTCGTCGTCGGGTCGACCGGGAAGGCAGTCGTCCGCGACGGTAGCGAGAGCGAGGCAGAGTACGCCGACCACGTCCGCGCCGCGGCGTCGTTCGACCCGGACCGAACCGACGCGGACTGTCTCGTGATTCGGTACGTGACCGTTCGCGACGACCGGCAGGGCGACGGCCTCGGGTCGCGACTGCTCGCCTTCGTCACCGCGCGCGCCGACGCCCACGGCTACGACCGGGTCCGAATCGCCGTCAACAACCCCGCCGCCTACGTGGCCGCCTACCGCGCCGGCTTCGCGTTCACCGGCCGCGAGACGGGGCTGGCCGAACTCGTCTGTGAGCGCCCCGCCGACGCGCCAGCGGACCGCGATGTCGACACCTACCGCGACGGCCTCGACCGGTATCGGGAGCGTGACCTCGATTCGGCCGCTCGCGAACGACTCGATGCGAAGGCGGCTGGACTGCCGACACTCGTCGCCATGCCAGTCGAATCCGGAGGTTGAAATCGGGCGGCGCCGTACGGGGCGACAATGGGTAACGCAGACCTCCGACAACTCGCCGCCCTCTCCGACGTGGCGTGGGACGAGGTGGCGGGGAGCGTCGTCGCCGTCGACGCGCACAACTGGCTGTATCGCTATCTCACGACGACGGTCAAGTGGACGAACGACGCGGTGTACACCACCGCCGAGGGCGAGGAGGTGGCAAACCTCGTCGGCATCGTGCAGGGCCTCCCGAAGTTCTTCGACCACGACCTGACGCCCGTCTTCGTCTTCGACGGGGGCGTCACGGACCTGAAGGACGCGGAAGTGAGCGAGCGGCGAGCGAAACGGGAACGCGCCGAGGAGCGACGCGCGGCGGCGGAGGAACGCGGCGACGCCGTCGAGGCCGCGCGTCTCGAAGCCCGCACCCAGCGCCTGACCGACACCATCCTCGACACGACGCGCGAACTCCTCGACTTGCTCGACGTGCCGGTCGTCGACGCGCCCGCCGAAGGCGAGGCGCAGGCGGCGTACATGGCCCGCCGGGGCGACGCGGACTACGCGGGAAGTGAGGACTACGACACCCTGCTGTTCGGTGCGCCACACACGCTTCGCCAGTTGACGAGCAAGGGCGAACCGGAGTTGATGGACTTGGATGCGACACTCGACCGCCACGGCATCACGCTCGAACAACTCGTCGACGTGGCCATCCTCTGTGGCACCGACTTCAACCCCGGCGTCGACGGCGTCGGGCCGAAGACGGCGCTCCGCGCCATCACCGACCACGGCGACTTGTGGGCGGCTATCGAGGCCGAGGGGTGGCAGGTGCCCAACGCCGACCGGGTTCGCTCGCTCTTTCGCGACCCGCCGGTGACCGACGACTACGCCGTCGACCCCGATATCGACCCGGACGTGGCCGCCGCGCGCGAGTTCGTCGTCGAGGAGTGGGAGGTCGACGCCGACGAGGTGACGCGCGGCTTCGAGCGCATCGAGGACGCGCTGGTACAGACCGGGCTCGACCGCTGGACGTAGGCGCGGGAGGTTTTTTCTCCCGCCCCCGCGTCGGGGGTATCATGTCCGTCCAGCTCTCCCGCTTCCGACTCGGCTGGTGGAGTCTCGGACTCGCGCTCGGAGCGGCGCTGGTGTTTGTCGTCCACACCTTCATCGGCACGTTCGTCTTCGGGGTGTTCATCTACTACGCGACCCGTCCCATCTACCGCCGGGTGGAGCGCCGAATCCGGCCGCCGAGTCTCGCCGCCGCCGTCTCCCTGTTCGCGCTCGCGCTCCCAGCGCTCGCGCTCGTCGCCTACGCCCTGAGTATCGCGCTCAACGAACTCCTGAAATACGTCAACGAGGGTGCGTTCGACCCGTCGCGGTGGCCGCTCGTCGACGAGGAGTTGCTCGACGGCATCGCCGACCCGGCGACGCTGCTCGAACTCGACCCGGAGCGGTATCTCACGACCGAGGGAATCCGCTCGCTCACTGCCTCCCTCGGCTCCGCCGCCGACACTATCGCCTTTCTCGGTGTCGGCGCCATCCACCTGTTCGTGATGCTCGCGCTCGCGTTCTATCTGCTCCGTGACGGGAGTCGGCTCTCGCGGTGGGCGCTTCGGAAGTTCGGCGACGACCGGGGTATCCTCGAAGAGTACGCTCGCGCCGTCGACCGCGACTTCAAGGCCATCTTCTTCGGTAACATCCTCAACGCCGTCCTGACGGGGAGTATCGGCGTTCTCGCCTACTCCCTCCTGAACATCTACGCACCGCCCGGGCTGTCGATTCCCGCCGCGCCGCTCATCGGACTGCTCGCCGGCGTCGCGAGCCTGATTCCAATCGTGGGCATGAAACTCGTCTACGTTCCCGTCGCGCTCTATCTCGCCGTGCTGGGTGTCCTGCGTGACCCGTCGGGCCTCTGGTTCGTCGGCCTCTTCGCGACTATCTCGTTTATCGTCGTCGACACCATTCCCGACTTGGTCCTCCGCCCCTACGTCTCCGGGCGCAGCCTCCACGTCGGCAGCCTGATGATTGCCTACACCTTCGGCCCGCTCCTGTTTGGCTGGTACGGCATCTTCCTCGCGCCGATGCTGCTGGTGTTGATAATCCACTTCGCGCGGGTGGTGCTCCCGAACCTTCTCGAAGGCGAACAGTTCCAACCCTATGCGGTCGACCCCGGGTCAGTTGCGATGCTGGACGACGAGCAGTAAGCAGTCGCTCACGAGTTGTGTGAAAAGGAAGCAAGCCACGCGAAAATCGCGTGGATGCTTGCCGCCCTGAATTGGTCCCCGCTGACGCTTCGGCCCTCCAGACGAAGCGTCACTGATTACTGGGAGACAACTGATTATAAAGATATCGCCTTCGACGAGATAGTATCTATATAGTAACACGAACGGCAGGCGGCGACCGCCCGGAGCGCCGACCTTTTGCCGTCGCCCGGCCAACGCCGCGTATGAAGATTCGTGGCCAGCGAGAGTGTCAGTCGTGTGGCCACCGGTGGTCGTACTACGAGACGGGCAGTGTCGCATGTCCCTCGTGTGAGAGTCTGCGGAGCGTCGGCGTCGACGAGCGGAGCCTCCACACGGACGCGCCCGCGACCCTCGACCTGACGCCCTATCGGGCCGCGGCGGCCGACGGGACGCTCGCCGACCACGTGGAGGACTGCAAACGCGACTTGCGCGAGTACCGCCGCCAGCGTGGGTTCGTCGACGGTGGTGACCTCCTCCCCCTCGACGACACGGTGCTCGCCGCCGCCGAACTCCTGCAGGTCATCGATATGTTCGACCGGGAGCGCGACCCGACGGAGGCAGACGAGCGCTACCTCCTCGCACTTCTCGATGGCGCCGCCGACGGGGAGCGCCCGCCGGCCGACGTCGTCTCGGACGCGTGGGCGTCGGCCCGCGGCCTCGGCTACGCCAACGCTATCGAGGACTACCACCACGACGCTACCGATTGGCTCGACGAACACCCCGACGCCGAGGCACGGCAGGTGCTCGGGACGATTCGCGAACGCGTCAAGCGGGTGCAGGCGCTCCAAGGCGACGTGTCCCCCGCCGAGGCGGAGGAGTTGGTGGAGGCGACGCGTGACGTGTGGCGGTATCTGAGCGAAGAAGGGTCGCTGTCCGCGGCCCGCGAGCGGTTGCGAGAGTGACTACGGCAGGTCGACCGGCACGTCCGTCTGTCGGCTCGTCGCCTTGACGGTGTTGTAGAGGAGCATCGCGCGCGTCATCGGCCCGACGCCGCCGGGGACGGGCGTGATGGCGCTGGCCGCTTCCTTCGCGCTCTCGAAGTCCACGTCGCCCACGAGCGTCGATTCGCCGTCGCGTTCGACGCGGTTGACGCCCACGTCGATGACGACGGTGCCGTCGGATATCATCGACCCGTCGACGAGTTCGGGGACGCCCACGGCGGCGATGACGACGTCCGCGCGCTGGGTCTTCTCGGCCAGATTGTCGGTCCGGGAGTGACAGACGGTCACCGTCGCGTTGCCGTAGTCGGCCTTCTGGACGAGGAGGTTCGCCAGCGGTTTACCGACGATGTTCGACCGGCCGACGATGGTCACGTCCGCGCCCTCGGTGTCGACGTCGGCGGCGTCGAGGAGTTTCAGGACGCCGTGGGGGGTGCAGGGCTTGAACACGGGGTCGCCCGCGACGAGTCGGCCCACGTTCTCGGGGTGGAAACCGTCGACGTCTTTCGCGGGGTCGATGGCGCGGATGACCGACTGGTCGTCGATGTGGTCGGGGACGGGCATCTGGACGAGGATGCCGTTGACCGACGGGTCGGCGTTCAGGTCGTCGACGGTGTCGAACAGTTCCTCCGCGGGGGCGTCCGGGTCGAGTTCGACGTCGAGCGCTTCGATGCCAACCTCCTCACAGTCCTGTTGTTTCATCGATACATATGTCTCGCTCGCGGGGTCGTCGCTCATGAGGACGGTGGCGAGCGTGGGCGTGACGTCCGCGTCGGCCAGTTGGTCGATAGCGGTCGAAAGCCCGTCGCGCACCTCGGAAGCGACGGCGTTGCCGTCGATAATCTGAGTCATGTCCCGACAGGCGCGATGGACCGCCTTCAACGCGTTGGTTGGTGCAGTATCGGCAGGCGAGAACCACGGCTATCGTTTTTGTCAGTCGCGTGCGAAGCGACGTGTATGTACGACGACATACTGCTCGCGACGGACGGCGAAGTCGGCTCGGAGAACGCGACGACACACGCCATCCGGCTGGCGGCGCTGCACGACGCGATGTTGCACGCTCTGTTCGTCGTCGACAGCGACGTCTACTCCGCGTACAGCGGCGACGAGTACGTCGACGAGCGCGAAGGCCCGGAACACGGGTTGGAGGAAGTCGGCGAGGACGCGCTGGCGGCGGTCCGCAGTCGGGCCGCCGACCACGACGTCGAAGTCGTGGAGACGCTTCAACACGGCCGCCCGCACGAGGAAATCGTCGCCTACGCCGACGAGAACGATATCGACCTCATCGTCCTCGGCACCCGGCGCCACCCCGAGGAGTACCGGAGTCTGCTCGGGAGCGTCACCGACCGCGTGGTGCGACTCGCCGACCAAGCGGTGACGGTCGTCAAAACCGGCGTGGAGTGACGTTACGCCTCGTACAGCGGGTTCGCGGCACAGAGGTCGTCGACTCGCTTGCGCACCTCGGACCGGACCGTCTCGTCCGCGGGCGCGTCTAGAACCTGCGCAATCAGGTCGCCCACCTCGCGCATGTCGTCGGCGTCGAATCCGCGGGTGGTGAGCGCCGCCGTCCCGGCGCGAATCCCGCTGGGGTCGAACGGTGACCGCGTCTCGCCGGGGACGGTGTTTGCGTTGAGGACGATGCCCGTCGATTCGAGCGCCGCCTCGGCGTCGCCGCCGGAGAGGTCGGGGTGGGAGTCGCGCAGGTCGACAAGCACCAGATGCGTGTCGGTGCCACCGGAGACGAGCGAGAGGCCGTGGTCCGCGAGTTGGTCGCCCAGCGCGCGGGCGTTCGCGACCACCTGCTCCGCGTAGTCGGTGAAGCTGTCGTCGAGCGCCTCGCCGAAGCCGACGGCCTTGCCCGCGATGTTGTGCATGAGGGGGCCGCCCTGTACGCCGGGGAAGACGGCGTTGTCGATGGCGTCGGCGTGTTCCTCGCCGCACATGATGATGCCGCCGCGGCCGGCGCGGATGGTCTTGTGCGTGCTCCCGGTGACGAAGTCGGCGATGCCGACGGGCGAGGGGTGGACGCCCGCGGCGACGAGCCCGGTGATGTGGGCGATGTCGGCAATGTGCAGGGCGTCGACGGCGTCGGCGACGGCGTCGATGCGCTCCCAGTCGACCTGTCGGGGGTACGCGGAGAAGCCGGAGACGATGGCGTCGGGGTCGAACTCGTCGGCGGTGGTGGCTAGCTGTTCGTAGTCGAGATAGCCCGTCTCGGGGTCGACCCGGTAGTGTTCCACCTCGTACAGTTGCCCGGCGAAGTTCGCCGGGTGGCCGTGGCTGAGGTGGCCGCCGTGTTCGAGTTCGAGCGAGAGAATCTTGTCGCCCGGGTCGAGCATCGCGAAGTAGACGGCCATATTCGCCTGCGACCCGCTGTGGGGCTGGACGTTGACGTGTTCGGCCCCCCACAGTTCCGTCGCGCGCTCGATGGCGAGTTCCTCGACGGCGTCCGCGAACTGACAGCCGGCGTAGTAGCGCTCGCCGGGGTAGCCCTCGGCGTACTTGTTGGTGAAGACGCTTCCCTGTGCCTCGATGACGGCCTGACTCGCGTGGTTCTCGGAGGCTATCATCGAGAGCGTGTTCCGCTGGCGCTCCGCCTCGTCGTCGATGGCCGTCGCCACGGACGAATCCGTCGCGCGGAGGTGACTGTAGTCCATGTGTATGTGCCTTCGAAACGCAGTATAAAAGTACCTCTCCAACACTGGCGTCGTGGACTGACAAAATTCAGACTAATTCTCGTAGTGAAAAATACTCTGTTACGCCCCAGACTGTGCGTTAAAATTAAATACGGATGTGTGGATATTGGTCTCATGGTCGCCGGGTCGAATCTACACGGGGAGAGCTTCGAGGAGATTCTCGAGACGGTGTTCGAGTCGGCGGAGACGGTGTTGCTGGTCGACCCCACGGGCGAGGCCGTGGACGCGCTCACGACGGTCACCAGCGCCGCGTCGGACCCGCCGACGGTTCGGCTGTTGGCCGACGCGCCGCTCCTGAAGGACGTGATGGACGACTTCGTGGTGGCGAGTTCGGCCGCCGACCACGTCGCGTCGGGGACGCTCAGCATCAGAACGGGCCGCGGCGCGTCGAACACGCTCCTCGTCACCGACTCGGCGGTGTGGACGTTGCTCGGCGTCGGTGACCGGGTCGCAGCGCTCGGGGCGGACGACGAGCAGTTCGTCCGGGCGGTGCGCGACACCTACGAGACGCGGTGGGAGAACGCCGACGACTTCGACCTTCGGACGCCGCCGCTGTCGCGGATTCGGGAGACGCTCGGCGAGGAAATCGGGCAGGACACCCGCGCCGACTTCGATGCGACCCTCGAGGCGCTTCGAAACGCCCGCGAAGCGCGTGGCGAGTTCGACGAAGTGACACTCACCATCCTCGTCGCCGCCCGAAACGACGTCCTGCTCTACGACATCAGCAAGTGGGGTGAGGACGTGGGGATGGCGAGCAAAGCCACCTTCTCCCGAACCAAGACGACGCTCGAAGACGAGGGTCTCATCAAGACGGAGAAAGTCCCCATCGACGTGGGGCGGCCTCGCCTGCGCCTCAAACTCAACGAGGACCGCTTCGACGAGGTGACGCCCGCGGAACTCGCAGCGGTGACGCTCAACCGCGCGCCCTGACCGCGGTCAGTCCACTTTTGCCACCGGCGGCCGTCTGCCGTCGCATGGATATCGGTATCGCGGGTAGCGGACCGGCCGCCGAGTCGGTCCGCGCCGCATTCGACGACATCGACGCCACGCCGACGACGGCGACGCCCGACGAGTTTGGCTCGTATCCGCTCGGCGTCGTCATCGCCCCGGCGGGCGCCCCGGCTTTCGAGCGAGCAGACGCGACGGCGACCCGCTGGCTCGCCATCGAAATCGGCGGCCTCGGCGGCCGGCCGCTCCCCGACGTCGACGCGGCGGTGTCCGTCTTCGCCGACGGCGTCGGTTATCGCGACCTCTCGCTCCGCGTCGACGCGGCGATGGAGGGCGAGAGCGAGGGGGAGCCGACCGGGAGTCGGAGCGCCGTCCGCCTCGCGGGCGCCGTCGCCGGCCACCGCGCCGTCGCGCTGTTGAGCGGGGCGGACGTGGCCGGCACGGTAATCGAGGTGCCCGGCCCCGAGCGGCGGGTGTTTCGGGTCCCGCGACCGGCAGAGCGGGACCGGACGCTCCGCCGCGACCACCGCGACGCCTCGCTCGACGACGCCCTCGCGCGCGGCGAGCGCACCGTCGACGAGCGGGTCGGCCTCCTGACACAGGTCGGCGAGCGCGAGTCGTTCCCGGTGCCGTACTATCTGGCCGCGACGGCGGACACGACGGGGTTCAGCGACGTCCGCGCCGCGCCGTTCACCGCCGGCGTCGACCCCGACTGGGACCGGGCCTTCATGAAAGCCATCGGCGAGGGGCTGGAGCGATACTGCGCCGGCGTCTACCGAACCGACTCGCTTCCGACCGCGCCGCCGTCGGCCGAGACGGTCGACGGCCGGCGGGCCATCGCCCCCGACTCGTTCGTCCAGCCCGACGGCCCCCCGAGCGACGACCCGCTCCCGTGGGTGCCCGGCGAGGATGTGGCGACGGGCGAGGAGGTTGCGCTCCCCGCGTCGCTCGTCCACTACCCGCCGCCGGACGAGCGGCCCCGGCCCGCCATCACGACCGGGCTGGGACTGGGTAATTCGGGCGTCGAGGCGCTCCGGTCGGGCCTGTACGAGGTCATCGAGCGCGACGCGGCGATGCTCTCTTGGTACTCGACGTACGACCCGCTGGGGCTGTCGGTGGCCGACGAGGGGTTCGAGGCGCTCGTCGACCGGGCACACGTCGAGGGGCTGACGGTGACGCCCCTCCTCCTCACCGCGGATATCGACGTGCCCGTCGTGGCCGTCGCCGTCCACCGCGAGGACGAGTGGCCGAAGTTCGCCGTCGGGTCGGGCGCGGACCTCGACGCCGTCGCCGCGGCGCGGTCGGCGCTCGCCGAGGCGCTACAGAACTGGATGGAACTCCGGGCCATGGGGCCAGAGCAAGCGCGAGAGGAGGACGGCGCCATCGGCCACTACGCCACCTTCCCGCCCGACGCGCGGTCGTTCGTCGACACCGAGGGGGAGGTGCCGGCGTCGAGCGTCGGCCCCGACCCGCTCTCGGGTTCCGCCGAACTCGACGCGCTCGTCGAGCGAGCGAGCGACGCGCTCTCGGTGTACGCCGCCCGCGTCACGACGCCGGAGGTGTCCGACCTCGGATTCGAGGCGGTGCGCGTCCTGAGCCCCGAGGCACAACCGCTGTTCGTCGGCGACCCCTACTTCGGCGAGCGGCTTGAGACGGTACCCAAAGAACTCGGCTACGAACCCCGGCCGAACCGGGCGTTCCACCCCTTCCCCTAAACGCCGATTGTCGCCCGGAGCATGTCGCGGGTGCCCGGCCCCAGTCCGACCGCGAGGATGGCGACCATGAGCAGGATGGCGTACTGCGGGCTCTCCTCGAATATCTCCTCGTCGAACAGCCAGACGACGGCCGTCGCGGCGACGAGTTTCACGAGGAGGAACGGCCACGTGTCGCCGATGACCGCGAGGAGAGCCGGCGGGAGCGTCGCGCCCGTGATGTCGACGATGGCGCTGTTGACCGGATGCTTGGGGACGAGGTTCGGCCCTGCACCGAGCGCGACCATCCAGTCCAGTCCGACGACGTTGGCGACGCCGTCGATGCCGTGGCCCCAGATGACGACGAACCCGAGTTGTCCGGTGCCAGCGTTGACGCTCGGCGCGTAGCGCTCGATGAGCCACCACGTCGCGCCGGCCGAAACGGTTGCACCGGCGAGAATCACGATGAGGACCTGCAGGTGGAGGGTGCCCGGTCCGGTGACCCCGCTCCAGAGCAGGAAGAGGAGCGTGGGGACGAGGACGGCGATACCGGCGCCAAAGAGCGGCCGGGTGTATCGCTCGACGACCCCTCGCCGAGCGAGCGCGACGCTTCCGAGGAGGGCGACGAGCGTCACGGCGAAGACGGTGACGTAGATGATGGGGCTGATGATGAGCGTGTTGAGCGGGTAGCCGATGACCGCTCCCGCGGCGGCGTCGGTGACGTCCTCGACGACCCGAAGCGCGCCCCCGAAGAAGACGAACGGCAGGAGGGCGAAAAAGAGGCCGCGCTCGGAGCCGATGCCGAGTCGCCGGAGGAGGAAGACGATGCCCAGAAGCGCGAGCAACAGCACGACGACGTAGCCAACCTCGGAGACGAGGGTGTAGCCGGGGTAGGCGACGGGTTCGGCGGCGGCGCGGCACGCGGACTGGGAGTACAGATACTGGGTCGCGCCGCCCTGTCGGATGGCGCAGACGGCGGCGTTGGCGTCGGCTTGCACCGGCCCCCAGAAGAAGTGCCAGACGAAGCCGTCGTAGACGGTGCGTGGGAACAGTATCGACCCGCCGACGAGGGCGGCGAGGAGACCAAGGACCGCGCCAGCCCAGAGTTGGACCGGGTCGACGTCGAGACGCTCCGCGACCGTTACCATACTCCTACGCCGACGGCGGCGTGTTTCAGCGTTGTGGTTGGGCGCCGTTCAGACGGTCGATTCGGGGTCGCCAACCGCGTCGCCCTCGTCTACCGTGGGGCTGTCGGAGGCGATGTCCATCGCGTTGGCGAAGCCTTTCCCCCAGACCCACGCGGCCGCTATCTGCCCGTAGAACGTGATGAACACGCCGATGATGGCCCCGATGACGGGCACGAGACTGAGAATGCTCGTGACTGCCGTGGCGCCGATGAGGATGACGATGCCGTAGACCCACGGCACTGCGTACGCGCCGTCGAGTCCCACGTCACGGATGACGTCGATGTCGAAGCCGGCGCCGAAAGAGCCGACATGAGCGTAGTTGGTGATACCGATGAGGCCGACGTAGCCGAACACGAGTGCGAGCAGTGTCGAGAACAGGATTCCGGCGAGCAGTCCGAGGAGGCCGAGTCCCGCACCCGCCTCGGTGCCCGTCGCCATCGCGGTAATCGAGCCACCGACGGTCACCGCCATGACGAGTAGCGGAATCAACTGGTAGACGAGGAGGATGACGAGGCCGACGACCCCCTCTTTCAGGAGCGTGCCCCAGTCGTCGAATGCGGGCGGCTCCGCCTCGTCGGCGATGCCGGCCCGGAGGGTGCGGATGACGTACCCGTAGACGAAAAACGCCGGGACGATGAGAAAGGATAGCATCGTCAACACGCCGCCGATGAGTACGGTTTTGAGCCAGTCATCCGAGTTCGCGGGATACCTCACTGCCTCTTCAATATCGATTGCCATACATGTGTCTCCACGGACCGGCCTGAAAGGCTTTACCCGCCTATTCGGCCTCCGCGACCACGTTGTCGGCGAGCGATTCGGCGAGGTCGGTCGTCGTCAGGATGCCTACCCCGTTGCCGTCGCTGTCCGTCACGGGGAGGTGGCTCACGTCCGCCTCGAGCATCCGGCGCGCGGCGTCGTTGAGGGAGTCGTCCGGGCCGACCGTCTCCACATCGGTCGCCATGTACTCGTCGACGGTCACATCCGCGGCGGACGCCTCGTCCGCGGCGACCCGAACCGCGTCCGTCGAGGTGAAGATACCCGCCGGCCGACACGCCTCCTCGACGACCACGACCGACTTGATGCCTGCCTCCAACATGCCCCGAGCCGCCTCGCTGACGGGCGTCTCGGCATCTAGCGTGAGCATCGGCGTCGTCATCACGTCGCGAACGGCTCGTGTCATACGATGTCGTATCACGCGGACGCGTATAAAGTGACGGTCGCTCGGGAACAGAGGAAATATGATGGCGGTCTCACAACACGGAATCGATGCCCTCCATCACTCGCAGAACGCTCCTCGGAACGCTCGCGGCCGGCGTCGGCGCCGGCGTCGCTGGCTGTTCGTCGTCGTGTCCTGACTCCGACGACCCGACGCCGACGACCGTGTTCGGAACCGGCGACGCGACCGGCGGCTTCGACTCCCTCCCCGGCGGGTCGTGGCCGTCGCCGCGGTTCGACGCCGGCAACACGGGACACGCGCCCTCACGACGGCCGCCCGAATCCCCGTCGCTTCGCTGGCGGACGACCCTCTCGGCCCCGCGAGCCGACGGCGCCGCGGTGAGCGCCCCGGTCGTCGATGCCGACACCGTCTATCTCGCGACCAGCGCGGGTGCCGTCGCGCTCGCACTCGGTGACGGGTCCGTTCGCTGGCGCACCGATTCGATATCGCCGACGACGATGGCCTCGACGGTCGGCGTCGACGAACTCGTTCCGCCTGTGGTCGCCGACGGCCGCGTGTATCTCGCCGCGTCGTCCGGACTCGTCGCGCTGGACGCCGCCGACGGAGAGACGGTGTGGCGATACGACTCGTCGCCGACGGGCGTGCCGGCGGTCCACGGAAGCGGCCTGTTCGTCCCGCTCGAAGAGCGTCTTGCCCACCTCGACGGCGACGGGGCCGAGCGGTGGACGGCCGACGTGGACGCCTCCCATCCCGCGGTGGCGGACGGTCGGGTCGTCGCCAGCGGGCGCGAGGAGACGGTTGCGCTCGACGCGGCGACGGGCGAGCGCCGATGGTCGGCGTCGGTCGACGCCGAGACCCACCCCGTCGTCGCCGACGGTACGGTGTATCTCGGCGCGTACGGCGGCGTGACCGCACTCGTTCTCGACGACGGGAGCGAGCGCTGGCACGTCGACCGCGGCGGCGGCCGACACTTCTCCGCGCCGGTCGTCACGCCCGAAACGGTGTACGCGGTGGAACGCCCTGTCGAGGTGGGCGACGCGACGTTCGCGCTCGACCGGGCCGCCGACCCGCCGGAGCCGCGGTGGTGTTCCTACGTGGGCGAGGGGACCGTCGCGGCCGCCGCCGGTGACCACGTGTTTACCTTGCAGGGGAGCGGGACCGGCGCGACGCCGGTTCGGCTAGTCTCGTTCACGACCCGCTTCGGCGAGGCGACGTGGGGCTATGCGGCCCGCGACCGGGTGCTTCCGCCCGCGATTCTCGACGGCGGCGGCGTGGTCGCGACCCGCCGTGGCACCGTCGTCGGCTTCGGAGGTGACTGACCGTGTGGACGCCATCGATTCGGCTCGCCGGCGGCGTGACTGGGCTTGGCGGCCTCCTCGTCGCGGTCGCCGCGGTCCCCACGCGCTGGTTCGGCCCGCGACCGACCGACTCCTACGTGTTCGACCCGCCTCGGTTCAGCGCGCTGTGGGTTGAGCGGACGGTGATACCCGTCGTCGCCGTCGCGGCGGCCATCCTGTTGCTCGCCGGTCTGCTCTCTCTCCTCTGGCGCGACCGGGAGCGGATGGCCCGCTGGCAGCGCTGGTTCGCCGCCATCGCCGTCGTTGGCGCCGCCATCGTCACGCTGGCGACGATGCTCGTGTTCTCGACTGAGGGGAGCGCGACCAGCGACGTGAGCGCGACGATGAACGTCCTCATCGGGGTGGCGCTGGGACTACTCGGCACCGTCCTCGCGCTCCCCGGACTCGTCGCGTGGGGCGTCGGCTACGTCCGTAACGAGCGCCGTCGAATCGGCGCCGCCCTCGCCGGCGGCCCCGTCGTCTCCGGCCTGTTCGTGGCCGGAAGCCTCGCCGCTGGCGTGTCGCTCGACCCGCTGGGCGGACTGGTTATCGTCCTCCCGCTCTCCCTTGCGGCGCTGATAGTCGGTGCCGACCTCTGGCGGGGGACGTAGCGGGACTATCGGGCACCGCCGTCGACGACGCCATCACATCACTAATTCGGGGCTGGAGCCGCTACTGCATCGCTGGCCCCAGACCCGCCAGTGGATACCGGTCCAACTGCCGTATTCGTTCCCAGAGCAACACCGCCGGAGGGAGCGCGATTACCGCCGCCAGGAACGAATAGGTGACACTCAGGCCAATCAGGACGCCGAAGTTGCCGAGAATCGGGGTGATGGCCAGTGCGAGCGCGCCGGTTCCCAGAGCGGTCGTCAGCATACTCCCGAACAGCGCACCACCGGTTCCCGTCAGCGTCACCATCATGGCTTCGTGTGCGCCTGTCGTCGCATCGTATTCGTCGATAAATCGGTGGGTCGTATGGACCGAATACGCGATTCCGACACCCACAGAGATAGAGAGAATCGTCGCTGTCAGTGCGTTCAACGTGATGTCCATGTATCGCATCGTCCCGAGCAAGAATGCGATTGCAATCAGTATCGGGAAGATATTGACGACGCCGAGTAGCGGCTTCCGCTCTAGAACACCGTATACAGCCACGAGGAACACGGCAGTCAGGACGATTGCGACGACGAGTCCCTGAAGCGCCGATTGGAAGATGCGGTCCATTACTGCGGCACGAACTATCCCGTCGCCCGTCGCTGTCGACTCGACCCGAAAGGTCTCCGCGAATTCGGCTGCATCAGTCGCAGCGACAGATTGTGACGCATCTGAGTCAACCGTGTATTCGAGTTGGGCCGTACGACGGTCTTCAGTGAGGTACTGTTCAGCCCGTTCACTTGCGGACGATGCGAACAGTTCGTCGTAAATGTGGTCGAGATTTCGCTCCGGAACCCCATCGTCATCGAGGTCGTTTCGGTTGACGAGGGCGGCAAACTCCTCGTTCTCGTCCGCGTGGGATTTGATAACGGTCACGATACTTTGGGCCTCTGCCTGTCCACCCGGACCTACTGCGAGCGACTCTGGAGGATTATCGTTCGGCGCGACCAAGGCTTCGAGTGCGTGGTCTTCCTCGAAGTTGCCTTCGGCATATATTTTCACAGAGTTACCCTGACCGCCACCGAATTTGTCATCGAGCAGGTTGATTGTCTCCGTTATCGTGTACTCGCCGGGACTAAACGGTTCGGGCAACCCCGAAATATACGCCGGAAGCTCTTCGGGTGGGAGGAAATCCTCGTTTTCGAACGATGTTCCCACACCAGACCCGTATGCGCCCATTATGCCACCTGAGAGGAGCAAAACTAACACGAGCACCACTGGGGCGTGCTGGCTCACCTGTGCGGGGAACGACAACACCCGTCCGAGGACTGAATCCTCCGACGCAATCGGCGATGAGTTGAACTCCGGAACCCCGAGTCGGGTCCGGACGTCATCACTCACCAACTTGGCGGCGGGTAAAAACAGCCCGAATATGAGGTAGGTGAATATGATTCCAATTGCTGCGGCAATCCCCAAATTCCGAATCGGTGTGAGGTCGGAGATAACGTTTGCACCGAATCCGAAGACGGCGGTCACAGTGACGATGATGAATGCGACCGTGAGCTGACTGGTCGCTTCTCGCATCGCCTCGACCGCCGCGAATCCACGCTCCGTTTCCTCTCGGTAGCGGTTGATGATGTGAATCCCGAAGTCGACCCCGACAGCGAGCAGTAACACTGGGACTGATATCATCTGTTGGCTAAATGGGATGCCAGCATATCCGAGGAATCCGAACGTCCACAGAATCGTCATCACGAGTGCAACTAACCCCAACGCCACGTCAATCGGGTCGCGGTATGCCACGACCAAGAAGAACAGTAACAGCAGTACCACGAGTGGCATCACTATCAGGAGCGAGTCCGACATGGACTGCCGTATCTCCGATTTGGTAGTCCCCGACCCGAACGCGCGAACGTCGCTCGGCTGGTCGTCAGCAATCACTTGGATATCTGTCTGAACGGTCGTCAGGTCCGCGCTACTGAAGCTCTCGGGGAAGTCGTGAGTGAGTATCGAGATTGAGCCCGATGCTGAGACACTGGTGGGGTTGAAATCATCAGATAGCGAGCCAGCTAGCCGGGAGTTCTCGCCAAGTTCTCGAACAGCCTGTCTGATTTCTGATTGGCTCGCACGTTCGAGTGTTCGTGTATATTCCTCGGGTGTCGTCGCTGCGGGGTTCAGTCTCTGGGCAATAATCGGTGCAGGGCCGCTGACCGACTCCACCCGGAAATCATCACGCGCCGCGAGGCGCTCGTGAAACTGCGACTGACGGACGAGCGATTCTTTGGTCAGAACATTGCTGTCTGCCCGAATGAGTTGTGTCGTGGTTTCGGTGTCGGTCTGAAACGGGTCCTCGAAGTTTTGATTAGCTTCGTCCAGCGCTTCCTGTTCCGGCATATTCTCGGTGAACGCATCGAGTCCGCCAGCGTTCACTTGGACGGACGTGAGCCCACCAGCGAAGACGACCGTGAGCAGCAAAAAGGCGATAATAACTGCCCGTGGGCTATCCACGATTGTCGTGTTGAGGCGTTCTGTCGCCGTTTCGACTCTCTCAGCTAGTGCCATCAGTCACGCCTCCAGTAGACGACTGCGGCACCGCCGACGAGCACTACCCCCAACCCCAAGATGAGCGCGATGGGCGGCCCGCCGCCGGTCTGGGGCGTCGCATCGAGTGGCTTCCTGAGCGTATCCGAGAGGTGGGTGTTGTCGTCGCTATCCGTGTACCGGAAGTCGAAGGAGATGGGATACGTGCTCCCCGCTGTCGCGGAGGATGCCGCCGTCACGTCGAACGCCAGCGTCGCGGACTCACCGGGCTCCAGTGATTCGATGTAGCTGGTGTCCGAGGCGCCGGCGCTGAGCGGGTCGTCGGCAAACAGCCGCGCTTCGACGTCGCGAACCGTTTCATCGAGGTTGTTCGTCACTTCGACGGTGACGGTCCGTGAGTTCCCCACGGTAATCGTCCGGTCCGAAACGGCGAGTTCGAACTCGTCCCGGGCCGGGTCGATAGTCGCCGAAAGGTCGAGTTTGTCGTAGGTCCGTCGCCCTCCGTCCCCGTCCCGATACTGGATATCCGTGTCGAGTAATTTCGCCCCGACCTCGGCCTCACTGGTAATCTCCATGGGGAGTCGGAAGGACTTGGACTCTCCGGGGGCAAGCGACCCAACAGCGGTGGAATCCTCGCTCGGGAGGATAGATTCGGGGTTGTCGACGGGGCGAATCGCCACGCTGCGCACTGTTTTGGGGCCGGTGTTCTCGATAGTGCCGGTGATTACTCCGTCTTCGCCCACTCGAAGCGACGAGGAGACATCAGAGAAGGCGAACGACTGCTCGGGAATCGACTCGACAGTCGCCGTGAGTGGGTCGGACGTGCGACCAATTCCATCGGAGTCGTCGTAGTTCACCGCCAAATCCAGTGCGTACGCGCGGACGGCGGCGCCAGAGGCGAGCGCGGCGTTGTACGTGACAGTTCGGTTCTCGCCGGGGCCCCAGTCGCCGACAGATGCAGTCGAGGACGTGTCGCCGGATTCGAACGTCATGGAACCACTCTTCGACTCTGCGTTCACGCTCGCGCCTCTCGCTACGTCCGAGCCAGTATTTCGGAGCGTGAACGAAACGTCGCTATCGTCGCCGACTTGGGTCGTCGCATCCGTCTCGACGAGTTCGAACCGAGCATCTTCATCGATGTGGACCGTTATCGAGCCAGTTTCGCTTCGTGTGAAATCGCTCCCTTCGGTGGGTCCGCTGGGGCCGTAGCGAACGTGACGGGTGTGTGAATACTCGTACTCGATTGGGAGTCGGTACGTTCCCGGTTTAGCATCTTCCGGGACGGTGACCGAGACTGTTTTTTCCGTACTCCCGGTCGGGAAGTTTCCAATAGACACCTGTCCGGTTTGGACGTCGATTGGCGCATCCCCGTCATCCACGTCGAAGGTGACCCCTCTCGCGGTCATGACCTCGTCTTCGTGCTGCGATGGACCGTGCTCGGTGATTAGACCACGATTCACGACCGAAATCGTGAGTTCGTCAGTAGTGCCCGCCGAAAGTGACCCAGACGACGTTGCGAACGTAATTTCTGGGTGTCCGACGACGTCTCCGGAGGATGCTGTCTGAGCTGTCGCCGTGGCGGGAAGCGCACCGGCGACGAAGCCCACGACGAGAACAGCGGTGAGAGCGATAGCCAACGACTGTGAGTTACGAGGTGTATTCTGTGTCATCGTATCTACGTGTCTGCAGATGTGGGTGCGGCTACCGAGGCGGTCACCACGGGGTGTTCGTTTGGTGGGCGACTCCGTTCGGGGCGAACTCCCCGACACAGACCGACTCGTTGAGCGACTGCCTGACCGCCACAGTCGGGCCGAGCGTGTTGCGCTGTCACGAACAGAGAGACGTTCCGGGACCTATTTACTGGGTCGTCGTTTTTCTGACCCAGTAAAACGGCCACTGCAACGTGTATAGCGGCCGGATTCTCGCTTTTGCGATAGCGAGTTGTGACGTGTTGGGTCACAACGCCGCCTCTCTGAGTCTCGAATAGCGCCCGTGAATTCGGGGGAATCACGTCTGCTACGACGCCACGGGTCTATACTTATTAATAATTATATACTGGCCGAGAAAACAAGCGACCAAATTAACTACATCTGTGTGAACCCCTATCTGTGACCGAGGGCGTTCTGTCGCACGAGATTTACGCTCTTCTCGACGACGAGTACGCTCGTGATATCCTCAAATCGACGAACACGACCGAAAAGTCCGCCAAAGAACTCAGCGACGAGTGTGATGCCTCTCTCCCGACGATTTACCGTCGGACCGAGCGACTAATCGACTGTGGCCTCCTCGAAGAACGCACCAAAATCGGGGAGGAGGGCCATCACTACAGCGTCTACAAAGCGCGAATCAAACGCATCACCATCGAATTAGAAAATGACGAACTCACCCTCGAACTCGAAGAAGTACCGGCAGAAACCATGGCAGACCGATTCACCACCATGTGGGGAGATATCTGATGGTCGTGCTTCAAGTTGAACTCGCTGACGTCCCGCAGTTCTATTTCGTTCTGTTCTTGGTAGTGCTTGTCACTATCGCCATGGGTTCGTTCGTCGTGTACCAAGCCTATCGGGGGTATCGTCGGCACGACCGGCGACAGATGCTGTTTCTGGCGGTCGGGATTGGACTCATCACCGTCGTTCCGCCGCTGTTGGCAATTACGGTCGCTTCGGTTGGGCTCCGAATGAATCTCAGTATCATCGTCTACACCTATCACGTTCCCTTAGCCGAAAACGTCATCAGAATACTCGGTTTGGGGTTCATCATCTACTCACTCTCGCTCCCGAGTCGGTCGACGTAGTCGGGTCCGCTCGTGGTCGAACCGGCGGCCCGCAGCGTTCGTCGTCCAGTAACTATCTCTCTTATCGCGCATCCTCGATGGCGCTCGCGATAGCGTCGTACGTCGGCGAGACGACTTCTCCGTCGACGTATATCGTGGGCGTTCTCTGCACGCCGCGGTCGATGGCTCGCTGGCGGTCCGCCTCGACGACGGGCCGGTACGTCTCGTTGACGGCGTCGGCCTGAATGGCACAGCCGGGGGCGTCCACGTCGTTCGCGAGTTCCGTGATGCGTCCCGGCGAGAGGTCGCCCTGATTCTCGAAGAGGGCGTGATTGAACTCGAAAAACGCCTCGTCGTCGACTTCGTCCTGCACACCACGGGCGGCGCTCGCGGCCTGCCACGACCACCGTTCGTCGACCGGAATCGGGAAGTCGTGAAACGCGTAGCGAATCGTCCCGGCCTCGATGTAGTCTTCGCGGACGTCGGGAAACACCTCCAGACTGTACGTCGCGCAGTGAGGGCAGGCGAAGTCCTCGAACGCGAGGACGGTCACGCCAGCGTCGCTCGGGCCGAGCGTCGGCGCCGGCAACTCCGAGACGGCCGGTTCGTCCTCGATGGTACAGCCCTTTGCGCCGCCCGACCCGCCGCCACCGAGACAGCCAGCCGTGAGGCCGAGACCGAGACTCCCGGCCGCGCCGAGATACGCCCGCCGTGTTCGCTCCATGGGTGTGTCGTGGGTCGTGGCCGACTTATACTGCCCGTGTCGCACCCGCCGTTTCCCCCGGAATCAGCGCGCTTAAATGTGCGCCGGCGGAACGTCGATACATGAGCTTCGAGAAAGAGGATACGGTCGTTCTCCACGACAAACACAGCGAGTACGACGGCGAGACGGGGTCGATTACGCAGGTGATGGAGACCATGTTCGGCGACGCCACCTACACGGTCAGCTTCGAAGACGGACAGGAGACGGGCGTGCCGGAAGACGCCCTCGAAGCCGTCGACGACGAAGACGACGCGTAATCTGACGCTTTGCCTGCATGTCGAGTGTCCCCTTTCACTACGTCGATTTGCGAACCTTCTGTTACGCCACGGAGGACGAGAAGCGCGTCGAGTCGGCGCTCCGGACCTACCTCCCCGAAGACTACGATATCGAGCGCCAACTGACGACCGGCCACCACGGCGACCGAATCGCCGTCCTCTCGGCCCGGTTGGAGAACGCCGACGACGTTCGGTACGTGCTCGACTGCCTGACCGACCTCCCCGACTACGACACGTTCCTCGACGAACTCGACGAACGCGTCTCTGAGGACTGCTCGCTCTATCTCACCCTCGACAAGCAGGCGGCCTTCCGCGGCGAGATTCGACAGGGCAACGGCATCACCCTCCGCGGAAAGGTGGAGGCCTACCCCGCCAAGCGGGAATCGGCTGTCGAGAACGCTCGTGAAGCGTTGGAAGCCGAGCGATAGCCCGCGTTTGACGGCCTAATCTGAGCGGGCGGCGCTCGTGTGAGCAAGACTCGTCCCAGAGTCGTCGGTCTATCGAAGACGCAGCTAGCCGTTGATGACGTCTGCGACGCGCTGGCGGTCGAACAGTCGTTCCGACGAGTCGTGCTCCCCGACGCCCTTCCACTCGCCGAACCGGTCGGGAAACAGCTGTTTGGCGGTCATCTCTATCTGGAAGATGTTCATGACCGGGCCTTGCGTGGGCGTGCCGCCGACGTAGACGCGGTCGTTCTGCACGGCGGTGAGTTCTTGAGCGACGGGGTCGTCGGCGAAGAAATCCCGCATCGCGCGGGTCCGCCCCGTCGGCTCGATGTCCCAGTTGTGAATGATGACGTCCGGGTCGACGTCGAGAAGCCCCTCGATGTCGTAGGTTCCCTCGTAGTTCTCGGCGTACGTCTTGTCGCTGTCGGCGAAGGCGTCCTCGACGTCGAACGGCCGGTACTGGGCCTTCCCGTAGCCCGGTGCGTTGATTCTGTACGGTGAGAACGACTCTTCGTCCGGGGAGAATATGAGCAGTCCGACCGAGGGTCGGTCGGGGGCCGCTGGGAGCTTCTCGGTGATGTCGGTGACCAACCCGTCACGAATCGACGTGAGTTCGTCTGCCCGGTCCGTTTCTCGGTAGACGCGCCCGAACTTCTCGGTGAGTTCCCAGAGCGTTTAAAACTCGTACTCTCCGTCGAACTCTTCCGACGGCTCGGCGTGGGCGCGGCTGAGCCGATTCGCGAAGAACGGCGAGATGTTGCGCTCGATTTCCTCGATGTCGTCCATCGACCACCCCGACCACCCGCTGTATCCGATATTGACGGGGTCGAGATGCTGGACGTCCGCGTCGAGTTCGTAGAACTGCTCCTTGTCGAGTCCGTCGTTGTAGAGCGCCGCCAGTTCGCTCGTATCGAAGGAGACGCCATCGAGTTGGTCGTAGTAGCCGGTGTAGTAGAGCTCCGGATGACCGAGCGAGAGGACGGCATCCCCGTGACCGAGTCCGACGAGAGTGTCGGCCCACGTCGCGTCGTGCACCGTTGCAGTCTCTGGCGGCTCCTCGAACTCGACGGCGCCGACCGGTGACATCGTCACCGAGTAGCCGTCGTCCGCTGCCGCCGTGTCCGACTCGGTCGCTTCGCTCTCGGCGTTCGACTCGACAGGTGTCGACCCGGCCCCGGACTGCCTCGCACACCCGGCAATCAGCCCGCCGCCGACGACTGCCCCGCCGTACTTGACGTAGTCTCTGCGAGTCGGTGTCTCGTGACCGCTGTCATCGCTCGCCACGATTTTAGGCTGGCCTAAAATGATAAAACCGTTCCGAAGTGGCGCCCCGGCGCCACTTATCCGCACGGCGTACCACAGCGTGGGCATATCGGCGAGCTATCCTCTGGGAGGCCGAACCCACAGTGTGGACACTCGGTCCCGTCGGGCTCCGTGATAGCTTCGACGACGTCGGCCGTCCCGTCTCGAACCGACTCGACAGTGCCGAGGCCGTCCGGCACCGCCACGGATTCCCCGTCGGCCGCCAGCACCTCGTGGAGAAATCCCACACGCTCGGTCAGGAACGGCGGCGAATCCGCCGACGCTGGTTCGGCCGCGTCGATGTCGGGCGTCGGCTCGACGTCGACGCCCGACCGCACAGCCAGCGCGAGGCCTTCCGCCGCTCGCCCGCCGACGTAGGGGTTCGTGTCGTCCACCCGCTCTCGGAGGCCGGCCACCGCTTCGGCCAGTTGCCCGGGAGACTCACAGCCGATTGCGACCAGCGCCGTACAGAGCTGATAGCGAACGAGTACCTCGTCGTCATCGAGATGGGCCGCCAGCGAGGAAACGTGGTGCCGAAGCCGACTCGGGTCGCCAAGCGCCACGTACGCCAGCGCCTTCGCTAACTTCTCTTTGACCTCCGGCTCGTCGAACGACAGCCCGACTCGAAGGTCCGCCAGTATCTCCGGGTCACTGACGGCGTCCGGAGATTCGAGTGCAACGTAGCCGAGCGCCTCGGCACACCGCGCCCGGACGTAGTAGAACTCCGCGTCGTCGGCCAGTCGCTCCGCGAGCGAGTCGACGGCGGGCCGGGCCGTTTCCGGCTCTGATTCGGCCAGCGTGACGAACAGCTTCGCGGCCGTCAGCGCGACTGCTCGCTCGTCGGCGGTGAGAAAGGGCACGAGCGCGTCGGCAAGTCCCTCGACCCCGACCGGCCCGTCCTCGGCGACCGTTCGAACCGCCCGCAGCCCCCGCTTCCGGGCCGCGGTATCGGCCGTTGCGAGCCGGTCGAGACACGCCAGCGCGTCGTCGTGGGCGCCCTCGTGGAGGTAGTCGGTCAGGCGGTCTGCCGATGGCGACTGGTCCGAGTCGGTCATCGAGCCGTATGGTGTTCGCAACGCCGCTTCAATCCGTGGGTTCGTGTACGGGTTGCGTGAGAGACGCGTCGCGAGATGGTTCGAATCCAATAGCCGCTTAGCCACCGGCGTCGCGTAGGGGGCACGCCCCCTCGAACCGGACGAACGGTGAAAGCTGCCGATACGTTCGTTGTTCGACAGCGGGCCGTCGGCACTCTACGGGAGCACCGTGACCGAATTCTTGGAAGATCGTTCACGCCCCCAATGATTGATTACAGCCCACTGTCACACAACGGTCATAATGGCGCAGCCGTCTCCCGACCAAGGAATCGACGTCATTGGGATCGGAGCAATCAATTATGATTATATCGTCAAGGTTTCGAAAAGTCTCGCAGAGGAGAATATTCCAGAATCTGGAGACGAAGACCTCTCACGGTTTACAGCAGAGGATTTGGCGACCCCGATTTCGAAGTATTATCACAGTCGGGGGTTCACCGATACCCAGATTGGCGGGTCGTCGTACTTAGCGGTCAAAACCATCTCCTATCTTCAGGATCTGAATTTGAATACGGCGTACGTGGGCATATACTCTACTCCGGGTGAACTGGAACGGGATGTCGACTTCTTCACGAACGTCTCGGACGTCGATCAGCGTGCGAGAGAGGAGTTCGACCACCTCGATGACGATGAATGGCTCTTCGAAGTCGATGGCACGCCGGGCAGGGGGCTGCTGGAGTTGAGCAGCGGAAAGAGACAGAAAGCGAGGGTTGGGCCGGGAGTAAACACCAGATTGGTCGAGCACATCCGCGAGAAAGAAGCCGCAATGGAGACTGACGGAGATACCAACCCGTTCACCGAATATTTGGCGTCGGCACAGTGGGTTCATCTGACGTCGTTTGCTGACTTTGACCAGTTTCAGTTCTTCGTAGACCGACTCAAGGACGCGAAAAAACTGAATCCCCACCTCCGCGTGAGCATCGACCCTGGGTATGAATACACCTACAGACACACGAGCTACGATTCGGCTGCGCCGTCTCAAGCAGACGGAAATCGACTCTCGTTGGATGACGCTTTCGAAGTCACCGACTACGTATTTATGAACACGGCAGAGCTCACGAACTTATCAGACAGCGATACGTTCGAGGTCAAACGAGACGCGGATACACTGGCGAGTCTCAGCGAGACGGACGAACTACAGGCAATCATCATAAAAGAGGAGAACAGGCACTCGCTCATCAACTTCGTCAACAACGTGCCATATTACCAAGAGGTGAACGATGTCGTTCTCACCGAGTACTGGCACCGAAAGTTGGGGCGATTCGATATCAAAAACGACACCGGGACAGGCGACGCACTGGCTGGCGGCGTTATTGCTGGTATCCTCTCTCCGACGACGTTGAGTTATAAACCCGTTCCTGTGGAAATCGGATCCTCTCTAGCCTCGGAAGTGCTTCAGTCATACGACTTCCCGGCAAAAAATATGAACAACGTTGCCCGCACGGTCATATCGAAGAAACAGAAACAGGCGAATCCGACGGATGGTCTCGAAAAGAAAATTAATGCGATTCGTGCGAATCACGGTGAGCGGATAGAGGGACTGGTGATTGGGATCATTGCCTCTGGCCTGGTTTACCTCATCACCGTGCTTGTGTAGCGCTGCTTCGCGACGGCAATCCGGCTCCGAACGAGCCGCGTCGTCTCTGACGGCTGCCTTGGCCCCTCTGTCGTATCCCGCGAACGTGTGTTGCGCACGCAGTTGAATTGCTATCGCGACATGCGATTTAATTCTTCAAGAGAACCGGTTTTAGCCCCGGCTACGCGCTATCTGCGCCTCTCGTCGACGCATCGCCAACTGCCTCGATGGACGGGGACGCGTTCAGACGCGCTATCCATCTGTGGCGTTCCGACCCCGCCCGCAACCACGACAGCGCCGAAGCGTCTTCGAACAGCAACGTGTCTCGCTAGCACGTGTCGTGACTGCAGAGTGACCGACGAGCCCAGAGCGCCGGATAAATCACATCTCGATATATCGAACGAGCGGCGAGAAAACGGAGTCGCCCTACGGCCACTTGATGCCACAGCCACGCGACGGGCCGGGGTCGATATCGACCGGTTCGTCCGCGCGTACGGCGTCGATTGCCTGCCGGATGTAGAACTCGCTCGCCTCCTCGTCCGGCCCCATCGCGTCGTCGAGGCGGGCGTGGTAAGCGAGGCGGTACTCGCCGTCCTCGCGCCGGAAGAGGAAGGGGTCGGGCGTGCAGACGGCGCCGTACGCGCGGGCGACGTCTGCCGATTCGTCACGGAGGTAGGCGTCGTAGTCGACGCGGCCCGTCTCGACGAACTCCTGCATCTTCTCGACGGAGTCTTCCGGATACTCCTCGGCGTCGTTGGCGTTGATGCCGACGACGGTCACGTCGTCTTCGTCCGCGATGTCGTTCAGCAGGTCGAACTTCGCCTGCGCGTACGGACAGTGGTTGCAGGTGAACACGACGAGCAAGGCGTCGGTGTCGAAGGAATCGAGCGTGTACGTCTCGCCGTCGACGCCGGGGAGTTCGAAGTCGGGCGCTGCGTCGCCCGTTTCGAGTTCGGAATCGGACTCTTGGAGTGCCATACGGGCAGGTACGGCCGCGACGCCCAAATACTGTCGGCCAGCGGCAACGGCTACACCGACACGAGGTAGATGCCGAGCATGGCACACCCGATGCCGGCGACCTTGCGCAGCGTCAGCGACTCGTTCAAGAAGAGAACGCCGACGACGGAGCTGATGACGAGGAACGTGCCGAAGATGGGCACGACGGCGCTGACGGGGCCGAGCGAGAGCGCCCGGTAGTACGCGAGGATGCCCACGGCGAGGAAGACGCCCGCGAGATAGAGATACGGCGCTTTCGGATGCCCGAGATACGTCGCTACCGACTGCCCCTCGTAGAGGACGACGCCGACGGTAGCGACGATGAGAAGTCCGTTGGTGATGAGCGCGGCGACGAAACTCGGAATCTTGGGGTCACCGGTCGTCGCGAACCCAACCAGCGGTGCCACGGCCGAATACGACAGCAGCGCAACGATTGACCACTGGACGTAGTTCATGGGCGTACGCCGCCCGGGCGACAGTATAGGGTTTCGATTCCCGCAGTCAGGGCCGGTGGGCGAGTACGTGGTCGTGAAGGTCCGACACGCTCCCGGTCCCCTGCCCCGAGACGTAGTACGCGGCACAGGCGTTGCCCATCGCGAGGGCGAGGTCCCAGTCCCACCCCGCCGCGAGCGACCGGGCGAGGCCGGCGCTGAAGCGGTCGCCCGCCCCCGTCTCGGTCAGCGTCCGCTCGGTGTCGAGCGTCGGCACCGACATCCGACCGTCGGGTGTCACCGCCGTCGCGGCGTCGACGTCGTGGACGACGACGCCCGTCGCCGACGCCGCCGACCGAACGGCGTCGAGTACGGCCGGCGCCGCCGGGTCGTCGTCAGCGTGGCCGACGGCCGCCGCGAGTCGCTTCGCCTCGTCGGCGTTTACGCTCACCACCGTCTCGTAGGTGTCGAGGCGCGCGACTGTGTCGAGCATCTCGCTCGCCTGCGTGTCGGAGATGGTGCCGGGGTCGAGACAGAACACGCCGCCGTCGAGCCGTCGGGCCGCGATATCGCCGAGCGCCGCGTCGAGTCCGGGCACCGACGCCCAGTTCGTACAGCAGAGCGCGTCGCGTTCGAGGAAGGCGTCGATGCGCTCGCCCAGCGCCCCTTCGAGGGTCGCGAACGACCACGTTTCGAGGTCGGCGGACTCCTCGACGAACATCACGTCGTCGGCGTCGAAGAGGTGGACGCGGACGTGTGCGGGCGCGCCCATCGACACCGTCTCGAAGTCGAAGTCGAAGATGGGATGGTCGAGATGGCCGACGAGCGTCACGTCGTCGCCCAGCGCCGCCGCCTGCCGGGCCGCGTTCACCGACTGACCGCCCGCGTCCGTCGCCACGTGCGTGAGGACGAATGAATCACGGCCCGCGGTCAGCGCCGACGCGAACGCCTCTCGCGAGGCCACCGTCGAGTCGCCGTCCCGGAGCCGGTAGTAGTCGTCGACGCTGCCGTCGGGGAAGGTTCCGACGCGCACCGGGTCGAGCGGGGTCGCCAGTCGGTCGACGAGGTCATCGTACCGCATTGCCTCGGCGTAGACGGGGTGGGCGCAAAACTTCTACCCTATCCAGACCGCCGCGAAGGCGTCGAAGAAGTCCTCGTCGGTCGCCACCAGTCGGTGCGCGACTTGGAGGTCCTGTGCCCGGTTCGACACGTCGTCGACGAAGGTGTCGACCCGGTCGCGGTACGTCTCCGCCAGCCGCCCGCCGAAGTACGTCCGCCGGGAGAGATCCGACTCTAGGTCCTCGAAGATGGTGTCGCCGGCCACGTCCGGGTCGAGTTCGTCCGGCGAGAGCACCTGCACGAGGACCACCTCGTTGCGGGCGAGCGACGCCAGTCCCGTCTCCAACCCGTCGAGGTCGCCGATGCAGTCGGTGACGACGACGACGAGCGAGCGTGAGCGAATCGACGCCGCGTACTCGGAGAGCGCCGTCTCGAAGTCAGCTTCCCTATCCAACTCGGCCTCGTTGAGGCGGTCGATGAGCGCCAGCACCTCCCCTCGCGTCGATTTCCCGGTGTCGATACGGTCGTGACGCTCGCGAAACAGAGAGAACCGGAAGTCGTCGTGTTCCTCGGCGACCAGATAGGCGTATCCCAGCCCGAGTTTCGCGCCGAACTCGAACTTGTGTTCCGTCTCGTCGCCGAAATCCATCGACGCGCTCGCATCGAGCAGGATGTGAACCGTCAGATTCCGCTCCTCCTCGAACTGCTTGATGAAAAACTCCTCCGTCCGCGCGTAGAGCCGCCAGTCGATGAGGCGCGTGTCGTCGCCGGGGGCGTATCGGCGGTAGTCGCTAAAAGTCAGTCCCTCGCCGACGCTCGGCGACTCGCGTTCCCCCTTCTTGATGGCCGTCGTCTGCTGGTCCAGCGACGCCTCGAAGCGGTCGAGTTCGTCGAGGAAGTCGGGGTCTATCATACCTCGGTGAGGAGGTCCGCGATGACGTCGTCGGTCGTCAGCCCCTCGCGCTCGGCGCGGAAATCGAGCAGGATGCGGTGCCGGAGGACCGGCGGCGCCATCGCCTCGACGTCCTCCCACGAGACGTGATTGCGGCCGTGGAGAAACGCCCGCGCTTTCGCGGTGAGCACGAGGCCCATGCTGGCGCGCGGACTCGCGCCGAAGTCGACCGTCTCGGCCTCGCGGGTCGCCCGCACCAGCCGAATCGCCCGGTCGCGCACGTCGTCGGCGATGGGCATCTCGCGGACGAGGGACTGAATCTGTTTGATTTCCTCGCGCGTGAGCACCTTCTCGACCGGCGGCACCGACTGCGACCCGCCTTCGGTGTAGAGGCGCACGATGTCTCGCTCCTCCTCGTAGGAGGGGTAATCGAGGACGAGTTTCAGGAGGAAGCGGTCGGTCTGGGCCTCGGGCAGGGGGTAGGTCCCCTCTTGGTCGATGGGGTTCTGCGTCGCGAGGACGAAGAAGGGCCGCGGGAGGTCGTACGTCTCTCCGGCCGCGGTGACCTGTTTCTCCTGCATCGCCTCCAGCAGTGCCGCCTGCGTCTTCGGCGTCGCGCGATTGATTTCGTCCGCGAGGACGACGTTCGCGAAGATGGGGCCTTTCTCGAAGACGAACTCGCGGTTCCCCTCGGACTCGCGGATAATTTCGGTGCCCGTGATGTCGGAGGGCATCAGGTCGGGCGTGTTCTGCACCCGCGAGAAATCGAGGTCGGTCACGTCGGCGACGGTGCGCACCATCGTCGTCTTCCCCAGCCCCGGGTTACTTTCGAGGAGGGCGTTGCCGTCGGCGAGGATGCAGACGAGGAGGCGTTCGAGCACGTCGTGTTGGCCGACGATGCGTTTGCCGACTTCCTCGCGGACGTCGCCGAGTCGTTGCTGTAGCGCGTCGATGTCTGGGTCTTGCTCGCTCATTCGTCGTCTGTCTCCTCTCGTATCCGCAGGTTGTACTCTCGAATCAGCTCCGCGTCTTCGAGTTGCTCGCTCTCGGTGTAGCCCGCGCGCTGGCTCTCGATGCTGTCGGCACCGCCGAAGCCGCTGTTCTCGTACGCCGTCGCCGACCCGTTGCCCGCTCCGCCACCGCCCGACCCGCTGGTGTCGATGGTGGTGTCGAGTTCGTCCTCGCCCTCCGGCACGTCCTCCGGTTCGCCGAGTATCGACGAGCCGTCCTGTAGCCCGGAGTAGTCCGAGTCGGTGCCGCCGTCGGGGGCCGCATCTGGCTGGCCGCCGAGGCCGGCGAGCGAGATGTCGACGACGGCCAACTGAATCGTCGCGAAACTCACGACGGTGATGAGGAGGACCGAGACTCCGATTCGGCGCAGGTCGATGAGGCCGATACTCGACGACTCTCTGAGGTCGGCGAGGACGCGCTCGTAGAGCCGCCGCGCCATCCGCGACTCGCGGTCCGCGCGCACGGCGTCACGGGCCGTCCGCAGCGACTCCCGGAGCGCCGGATTGGCGGATTCGAACTGCTCGACGAGTGGGCGCCGAACTCGCCACGCCACGTCGACGATGGCGACGAGAAGGCCGACGACGACGCCGACGACGGCGGCGCTCGACACTGTCGGCTCAGCGGGCTGAATCCCCGCCGCCTCGCGGAGAACGCGGAGAATCGCGTCGGGAATCGGCAGTCGATTCGGGAGTCCCGGCACCCCGTCCAGAAACGTCACGAGGAGGTTGACGAGTAACGTTGCGAGCGCGGCGTCGACGACGGCGTAGATGGCCGCCACCTTCCATCCCTCACGGCGAATTTCCTTCAGCGCTCGCCTGAGCTGTCGGGCTTCGGTCGGTGACTCCTCAGTCTCTGTCTCGGCCATGGTCACGGACAGAAACTCGGCTTCGTGCCGTTGATTTCGGCACAGGCCTGATTTCGCTGCCGAGTGAGTTCGTCGATTCGGTCGTTGCGCTGTTCGACCTGATCTTCGAGGCTGGCCACCTCGTCGTTCAGGTCATCCACGTCCTCTTGGAGTTGGTCGCGCTCCTCGCGGAGGTCCTGATTCTCGGATTCGAGGCTGTTGACCTCGCTCTGGAGGTTCTGATTGCGGTCTTCGAGGGTTTCGACCCGGCCTTCGAGTTCCTGCACTCGGTCTTGGGCCGCCTGCAGGTCCTGTTGTGTCGAGGCGAGTTCCTCCTCGGTCGACTCCAGTTGGCCCTCGGTCTCTTCGAGGTTTTCAGACACCTGCCCCACGTCGCTCCGGGTGGTTTCGAGGCTCTCGTTCAGCTCGCGCAGTCGCTCGCGCGCCTGCTGGAGGTCCTGCCGGGTCTGCTGGAGGTCCGAGCGAAGCTGTTGGTTCTGCTGTCGCAGGTCGCTGTTCTCGGCGTCGAGTTCCTCGACCGACTCTTGGTAGTAGAGCGTTGCGCCGGCGGTGCCCGCGACGGACACGCAGACGAGGAGGGCGAGGGCGAGGTTAATCGACCGACCGATGAGGCTCATGGGAGACCACTCTCTCTTCGCGTACGACCGTTGTACACTTGAAGCCGCCGGACGACCACCTCAGCGACGAAGAGGAGGAGCGCCGCGACGAGGAACGCCCAGTCCCATATCTGGCGCACGTCGCGGACGCGCGTCGACTGCTGGCGGGCGAACTCGGCGATTTGGGCGGCCTGTCCGCGCTCGAACTGCTGGCCGCCCGTCGACCGCACGGCTTCGGTGAGCGTCGTCGACGTCCCGAAGCCGGCGTACTCCGGATGGGGGTTGGCGGCGTATGTCGCCCCAGCGGCGCTCTTGAATCCCGTCTCGGTCGGCGTCACCTGCGCCCGGTAGACGCCGTCGTCCACGGCGCTGAACGAGAGGTCGGAGCCACTCGGCGGGCTGTTGCCCCGATAGATGACGGTCGTCGGCTGGCCGACGCGGGTGTCGCCCACGTCGGTTACGCCCGTGGCCTTGCGCTCGGGGTCGCCGATGGCGTAGTTGACGGACTTCGAGACGAGTAGGGAGTCGGGCTGTTGGAGCAGTCCGTCGAGGCCGCCGTCGGGCCCGTAGGTGGTGATGGTGGCGACCCGGCCCAGTCCGTATCGCCACGAGGCGACGGCGGGCGTGCCGTCCGAGGTGGCGACGAGGAAGTCCGCGCCGGGGCGCATCGACACGTCGTTGACGCTGCCGGGGTCGGATTCGAGGGTGACGCCGCTGGTGATGAAGTGATTCGAATCGACGATGGTGAGGCCCTCGCCTTGGAACTGCCGGCTGGCGCCGCCGAAGAGCAGACGCAGGCGGTCCGTCTCGTCGGCGCGGAAGTAGTTGCCGCCGGACTCGCTGGCGATGCGCCGGAGGACGTTCTCGTTGACGTTTCGCCCGGCGCCGACGGCGACGACGCGAATCCCCTGCCGGCCGAGCGTACTCGCGACCACTCTCGACCGACTCTCCGTGTCGGCGCCGTCGCTGACGAGGATTATCGTCCCGCGCTGGCCGCCGAGCATCTCCGCGGCGCCCTGTAGGCCGTTGGCGATGTTGGTGGCGCCGCCGGCCTGTAGCCGCCGGATTCGGTCCTCGACGGTGTTCCGGTTCTCGCTCAGCGGCGCGGGGTCGACGACGCTGTAGGCCTGCTGATTGAAGCCGACGACGCCGACGGTGTTCTCGTCGTCGAGTTGCGAGAGGGCGTCGAGGGCGATGGCCTTCTGGACCTGCATTCCCGTTCCCGCACTGCCGGAGACGTCGATGAGCATGACGATACGCGCGCTGCCGGGGGTCGACTCCCCGAAGGTGACCGGAAGCGTCGCGGCGATGGAGGAGTTGGCGTAGCCGCCGTTCTCGAAGCTGTTCGGCCCGCCGGCCACCAGCAGGCCCCCGCCGTCGATGACGAACCGCTGGAGTTCGTCCACGTTGCCGATGTCGTCGGCCGCCACGTTCTGCACCACGACGGCGTAGTAGGGGTCGAGATTCTCCGGCACCGACTGAGCCGTCTCGACGTCGTACAGTTGGGTCAGATACGGCTGGAGGGAGTAGTTACCCCGCGAGACGTACAGAATCTGCGGTTGCTCGACGACGCGAACCGTCTTCAGCGCCCGGTCGTTCTCGGGATAGATGTCGCTCCCGCCGATTTCGGCGGTCAGTTCGTGGTCGCCCGTTTCCTCGAACGTGTGGCTCACGGAGACGCTCCCCTCACCGTCGGCGATGCGCTCGGTGGCGACCGTCTGGCCGTCGATTTCGACGGTCACGTCGACCGGGTTGGTCGCTTGCACGCCCTCGACCTGCACCAGAAACCGGCTCTCGACGCCGACGCTGGCTTTGCTCGGCCCGGAGACGGTGACGTGGCGCTCCGTCCGCGTCGGCGGCGGCGAAACGGTGCTGATGGTGGCGTTGAGCGACCGAGCGTACTCCGTCGTCTCGGTCAGGCTCTGCCCGCCCGTCACTTGGCCGTCGGAGACGACGACGACCGACCCGTTCTCGCGGAGGTTGGCGGCGATGCCGTCGCCGACGCGAGAGTTCGTCCCCTGTCCGATGGTCGATGTCGTGACCGGGACGCCCTCGCGTTCGATGTCGGCCGCGAGCCCTTCAGTATCGACCGGCGACACCGCCATGCTGTCAGAGCGGTCCACGAGTAGGGACACCGAGGGGTCGCCCCGCGTCTCCATCGTGACGACGGTGTAGGGGCCCGCGGCGGCGACGACGAGCAACACCGCAATCGTCACGCGCGAGGCGAGCAGGAGGCGTCGACTCCGCGTCGACGCCGTCCCCCGAACCCGGTAGCGGACGAGCAGGACCAGTACGGCGACGACGACGGGCAGCGCCAGCAGTACGAGCGGGCTCTCGACGCCGACGACGGCGTCGCCGAGCGTCGTCTGCACCGACTGGAGTGGCACGGACATCACAGGTCACCCCGGCGACGGAGGTAGGCGAGTTCGCCCACGGCGAGGACCAGCCCCGCGAGCGCGACGAACGGCGTCAGCGGCCGGGGCACCTGCCTATCTTCCTCGCGGACGGTGGCTCCCGTCCCGTCGGTGCGGTCGGCGAGCGACTGGGCGGCGACGTCTGACTCGGCTTCGCTGTACAGGGAGACGCCGACGCGACGGCTGGGCGTGGTGTAAAAGCCCGTCCGGTCGAGGGGGACGACCTGTGCGGTGACGGCGCCGTCGGGCGTCTCGATGCGCGTCTCGTCGCCGAGTTGGAGTCGCGTTCCCGTCTCTCGGTTCAGCGACGGGAGCGGTTCGCGCCCCGCGAGATAGAAGGTCGCCCGCTTCCAGAAGACGGGGTACTGGTAGTTGAACCGGAAGGGGTCGTCGTCGACGACGTAGCCGTAGTGGAGGACGCGCCCGGCGCCGCGGGTCTGGGTGGCGACGAGCGGCGTTCCGTTCGCGGTGGTCACGAGGGGCGTGCCGGCCTGTAGCGTCCCCTGCTGGTAGCGCTCGGGCGGCGGGAAGTCGATGCCGCGGGTGAGTTCGTCGGTCGCCACCCGGCCGATGGAGGGGTTGGTGCCGACGCCCGACGGTGACAGGAGCCGAAGGTCGCCGAGGGCGCTCGGCGACGACGGCTGGGCGAGGACGCCGACGCCGCCCCCGGATTCGATGAGGTCACGGCCGGCCTCGACGTTCCCGCGGAGGAGTCGCTCGGGGTCGAGGTTGCTGTAGAGGATGACGTCGTAGTCGTCTTCGACCGTCGTCGGCGGTTCGTCGACGGTCAGTTGCACCTCGTCGACGACCGAGAGCGCGGCGACCAGATACCGGTTCCGGTCGTTGGTAAGCAAGAGAACGTCGACCGTCGGGTCCGCGGGCGCGGCCACGAACGCCGTGTCGTCGGTCGGAAAGTCGTCACCGGGCGAGAGTCGCGCCTCCCCGCCGCCACCGGGCACGCGGAGCGTCACGCGCTTGATGTCGCCGGGACCGAGCGTGACCGAGCGCTGCTGGTCGCCCAGCGACACCGTCCGGCTGACCTGCCGAGTCCCGAAGTTCTTCACCGAGAGCGTCACCTCGCGCCCCGAGAACGACCGGTCGACGATGCCGACGTTGTTCGCGCCCCCGTCCGAGAACTGCCGGAGGTCGACGACGAGGCCGCGGGCGCGGGCGGATTGGACCGAGTCGGACCATCCCGTGTCGTCCGCGAAGTCGCTGAGGACGACGATGCGGGCGTTCTCGCCCGCGATGGACGCGGCCTGTGCGATAGCGGCGCCGAGGTCTGCGGGCGCGTCGGTGACGGCGAGGCCGTCGAGCGTTTGGGCCACCTCGTCGCGCCCACCCGAGCGGAGGGCGATGCGGCTGTCGCTCCCGGCGAAGACGACGGAGTTGGTTCCGGTCGTCACCTCGCGGGCCGTCGCCTGCGCGGCGTCGAAGCGGGTTCCGTCGCCCGTCTCGACGCCCATGCTCGCGCTCCCGTCGAGGACGATGACCGTCTCCTCGACGGTCTGGCTCTCGGAGACGGTGACGTAGGGGCCGGCAAGCGCCATGGCGAGGGCGACGACGACGAGCAGTTGCAGTATCAGGAGGAGGCTCCGGCGAATCCGTTCGAGCAGGGGGTTCGACGCGTCGCGCTCGTCGTCTTCGAGGAGGAGGCGGAGCGTCGGGAGTTCGACGCGGCGGGGGTCGGGCTGGACCAGATAGAGGACCACGATGGGGACCACGCCGAGCAGGGCGACCAACCCCAGCGGCGTGAGAAAAGCGTCGGAGAGGGCCATGTCCGTGTCTCGGTGGCGTCCCGTATCTCTTTTTCGCCGGTGCCGTGGGGTTAGACACCGACCGGTGTCTCCATCGTTCGACACGGATACTGACGCGTAGGCAAACCCTTTTACTGAGGCTACCCACCCTCCAGTATGGACACTAAACGGGAGCTAGTCGATTTGCTTCTCGAGGACGCTCGCGAGGACACGGAGACAATCGCCCGACAGCTCGGCCGGTCACAGGAAGAGGTCGAGGAGATGCTCTCGGACCTCGAAGACGACGGGTCGATTCTCGGCTATCAGGCCGTCGTCGACTGGAGCAAAGTCGACGAGGACCACGTCACCGCCGAGGTCGAACTCAATCTCGAACTCGACCGCGACACGACGTACGCGGAAGTCGCGCGCCGAATCACGAAGTTCGACGAGGTCACAGCTCTGCATCTCGTCTCCGGTGACTACGACTTCGACGTGACCGTCGAATCCGAGTCGATGCGTGCCGTCTCCATGTTCGTCTCCGAGCAGATTGCGCCTATCCCCGAAGTGACTCAGACGGTGACCCACTTCGTCATGAAGACCTACAAGAACCGCGGCATGGAGTTCACCGAGCGCGACGACGACGACCGGCTCTCAGTCTCGCCATGAAGCTGTCGGACCGAGCAGAGGCCACGCCGCCGTCCGGCATTCGTCGGTTCTTCGAACTCGCCGAGGAGATGGACGACGTCATCTCGCTGGGCGTGGGCGAACCCGACTTCAGCGCGCCGTGGAAGGCCCGCGCGGCCGCCATCCACTCGCTGGAGCGGGGGCGCACTTCCTACACCACCAACCGCGGGATGTACGACCTCCGGTCGGCCATCTCGGAGCACGTCACGCGCTACGACCTCGATTATGGGCCGGAAGAGGAGATTCTGGTGACGACCGGCGCCAGCGAAGCGGTCGACCTCGCGCTGCGAGCGGTCGTCGACCCCGGCGACGCCGTCGCCATCCAGTCGCCGGCGTACATCTCCTACGGTCCCGGCGTGCGATTCTCGGGTGGCGAACCCCTGCCCGTCTCCACGCGCGCGGAAAACGATTTCGTGCTCACGTACGACGACTTGGAACGGGCCGGCGCCGCCGACGCCGAGGTGCTGATGATGTGTTACCCCAACAACCCGACGGGGGCGACGGCGACTGCCGACGAACTCGCTGAAATCGCGGAGTTCGCCCGCGAACACGACCTGACGGTGCTCTCCGACGAAATCTACGCGGGACTGACCTATCAGGGCGAGCATACGTCCATCTCGACGATGCCCGGGATGCGAAAGCGGACCATCGTCTTCAACGGCTTCTCGAAGGCCTACGCCATGACGGGGCTTCGACTCGGGTACGCACTCGGGCCGAGCGAGGCCATCGACGCGATGAACCGCATCCACCAGTACACGATGCTCTCGGCGCCGACGACGGCCCAGTACGCCGCGCTCGAAGCCCTGCAGTCGTGTGACGACGACGTGACCGAGATGCGAAAGCAGTACGACCGCCGCCGGCGCTTCGTCATCTCGCGGTTCCGGGACATGGGCCTCGACTGCTTCGAGGCGACTGGCGCGTTCTACGCCTTCCCCGAGGCGCCGTACGACGACGAGCAGTTCGCGGAGGACCTGCTCCACGACAAGGGCGTGGCGCTGGTTCCCGGTCGAGTCTTCGGCGAGGAAGGCTACGGCCACCTCCGTGTCTCCTACGCGACGGGTATGTCGGAGCTAAAGGAGGCGCTAAACCGCATCGAGGCGTTCTTGGAGGAGCGCTGAGCGCCGACTCGGCCCGCTCCGAATATTACCGTTGATTCTTCGATAAGAAGTATTATTTGTAGGCGTTCCCTTCGGACTGTTGATGCTTGCGGGTGGCGGGATGGGACCTGACGACGACGGTGTTAGCTTCGCTCACGCCTTGGCAACGCTGAAAGAACAGGGGAGTGCGCTCCTCGTCGTTGGCTCGGTCCCCGAGGAGTTGTTCGCGGACGCGTCAGCGACGATGCTGGGCGACCCCGCCGCGGACCCGCCGCGGCGACGACTCGTCGTGACGCCGGAGCCGAATCGCGTCGACGCGGTTCGTCGGCTCCGCGAAACCGGGCCGCTCTCCTCCGAGTACGCCCGACTCGTCACGCGCGGCGAGTCGGCACGGTCGGCGGCGACGGCCGACCACTCGCTCGACCAAGTCACCCCACGGACTCACGTCATCGACGGCTCGATTCGCGAACTCGGCGCCACCATCGCGGAGGTCATCGACGAGTTCGACCTGTTCGCTGGCGGCCTCGCGCCCGCCGAGTTCCGCATGGCCTTCGACTGCCTGCCGACGCTGTTGTCGACGTACGGGCGCGAGGCGGCCTTTCGCTTCCTACATGTCACCATCGCGCAGGCGCGAGCCGTCTCCGGACTCGTCCACTTTCGGCTCCCGCGAACGCTCGATTCGGAGGTCGTCAGGCTGTTTCGACCGCTGTTCGACGCGACGGTCGAACTCCGCCTCGAAGGGGGTGGTCTCGACCAGCGATGGCACTTCCGCGACCGCGACCTGACCTCGGACTGGCTTCCAATCGAGCGCTCGGCTCACGAGAAGTGACGACAAACCAACAATATGCTTTTGTGGACAACGACTGACGTACACGCACGATGAGTCGGACCGAGCGGTCGTCGGCGGGCCGCTCCGAAACGGAGCAGGACACGCTCGAAGTGGCCTTTTCCCCACTGGACGACGAACCGGGGCTGATGGTGTCGGACCTGATAGAGCGCAATCAGTTCCGACTGTTCACCGACCGCCCCGTTTCGCCGACGCCGGTCGACCCCGACGGGCATCGCTTCCCCGTCGACGCCGCGGTGGCGGTCGATACGGCCTCGATTACGCTCCCGACGGTCGTCTCGGTCTACGTTCGCGACGAGGCGGGCACCATGCTCGCCGAGACGGAGCACTCCGCCCACGAGGAGTTCCCTCACGGGCAGTACAGCCTCGAACTCTGTGGCCCCATCAAGATGTATCTCCGGGTCGAGGGACCGGTCACCGTCACGTCAGACGTGACCCGAACGCACATCGAGTTCGACGGCGTTCGGGAGGTTCGCGTCGGCGCCCGGTCCCACCACGAGGGGCCGGCGGCGACGCTCACCACGACGGAGGACCCGCTGGACGTGATGACCGCCGTCAGCGAGTTCTCCTCGGCGCTGAAGACGACGTCGCCGGAGCGGTCGTATCCGACGCTCCGGGGACATCCGCCGCTGGTCGAACTCGGGGACGACGTACACGTACCCGACGGTGTGTCCTCGCCCGAGACGGGCGTCAGACTCGAACTCCCGCCGGACCACGAGTCGATATACGTCGCCGCACCGCTCGCGTACTACGTCGCCGCGGACATCGTCCCCAGCGACCGGCCGCGGCTGGTGACCGACGACGGGTTCGAACACGATTTGGACACGGTGCGTGGCTTCGAGACGGAAGTCGAACGCGTCCTCAAGCAGACCTTCTTCCTCGATTGTGTGACGCGGACGGAGGGGTACTACTCGGTCGACCTGCACGAACGCGCGGCCATCGAGTCGTCGCTCGACCTCGATTTCGCGTGGCTGTACGACCAGCCACTCGCGACCCAGTTGGCGGAGTATCTCTCCGTCCCGTTCGGTGCCGTCGAGGACGAACTCCCCGAGTGGCGACTCACCTCGCACGTCGCGCCCGACCCGGAGAACGTCGAACTCCTCCCCTTTGTCACCAACGACCTCGCCGTCGTGCGGACGCCACAGAGCCAGCCGGAGCCGAGTTCGGCGGTGCAGACGACGGCCGCGAACGAGTTCTTCCGCGATTCCTCGTTCACCCGGAGCGCGGCCGCCGACGGCGCCGCGCGCTCCTACGTCCAGCCGGAGGCGACGGACTCGCTCGAACAGTCGTGGGTCGGCGAGGGCGCCCCCATCGGCGCGAGCAAGGCCACCACCAACGCCTTCTACAACCGGCTGGACCGAACGCCCGCCGACGGCGACATCGGCATCACCGTCGTCTGTAACGACGCCCAGATGGCCGACGAGCGAGACGTGGTCGACGAGGTGTACGGCTCCCGCGACGAACTTCCCTTCGACGTCCAAGTTCAGCACGACCTGACGCGGCGAGAACTCCGCGAGGTGCTCTCGGCGGAGGCGGACCTCCTCCACTACATCGGCCACATCGACGGCGAGGGGTTCGAATGCGCCGACGGCAAACTCGACGCGACGACGCTTCGGGCCGCCGGACCGGACGCCTTCCTGCTCAACGCCTGCCAGTCCTACGAGCAGGGGTCGGCGCTCATCGACGCCGGCGCCATCGCCGGTATCGTCACGCTGTCGGACGTCATCAACAGCGGCGCGGTCCGGATGGGCCGAATGCTTGCCCGCCTCCTCAACCGAGGCTTCACCGTCGGAAGCGCGCTGGAAGTCGCCCGCGACGACTCCGTCATCGGCGACCAGTACACCATCATCGGCGACAGTAGCCTGTCGCTGGCCCGGACGGACGGCAGTCCGCCGAACGTCTGCGTGGTGCGGCGCTGTGGCGGTGACCGATACGAACTCGACTGGCAGACCCACCCCTCGACCCGCGTCGGGATGGGGAGTATGGTGATGCCGTGGATTGACGACGAAGAGCAGTACCACCTCTGGTCGGGGACGTCCAAGACGTTCGAGATGAGCCGCGAGGAGTTACAGCGGTTCCTCTCGCTGGAGACGGTGCCGGTGAAAATCGACGGGTCGTTGGTCTGGAGCGACGAACTCGACTTCTCGAAACTTTAGGGACCTGAGACGGCGCCGCCGTTGCCGTCGGCGGTGTAGGGACCTGAGACGGCGCCACCGTTGCCATCTGCGTTGTAGGGTCCAGAGACGGCGCCACCGTTGCCATCAGCGTTGTAGGGGCCAGAGACGGCGCCACCGTTGCCATCAGCGTTGTAGGGGCCGGAGACAGCGCCGCCGTTGCCATCAGCGTTGTAGGGGCCGGAAACAGCGCCGCCGTTGCCGTCGGCGGTGTAGGGGCCAGAGACTGCGCCGCCGTTACCCGCTGCCTGCGTTTCTTCAGAATCCGTTGCCATCGTGCCGCGTTCGCTTTCGGACATTGCACTCGAACGGTCGCGCGATGGCGAAATATAATTTTTCGAGAATATCTGATAGTTAATATAATCAATTAAAGCAATCGTACAATGACATAAAATGGTGCGAACGGAGCCCCGCTGCTGGAGGGTGGTACGGAGCGGGGGTTACTCGTCGTCGGACTGGTCGCGGTCGAGGTCCCGGTAGATGAGCGTGAGGGCGTCGGTGTCGAGATTCGAAAGCTGGTCGTCGAGGCTCGCCCGCAGTTCCTCGAGGTCGGAGAGCAGTTGCTGGTAGTTCTCGTCGTCTTCGAGTTCGGAGGCGTCTTTCTCGGTTTCGAGCAACGCCTTCTTCGAGGCCAGCGAGAAGAGTTCCCTGATGCCGTCGTCGTACTCCTCGCGGATACAGAGGTTCTCGACCATCTCGACGAGGTCCGTTTCGGAGATGGGCTTGACCAGATAGTCGTCGAACGGCATGTCGACGATGTCGGTGTCTGGCTCGACGGCCGTCACCATCGCGACTCGGCAGTCGAGGTTGCGCTCTCGGATGCGTTCGAGCACCTCGTCGCCCGAGAGGTCCGGCATTCGCCGGTCGAGCAACACGATGTCGACATCGTCGTCCAGTTTGTCGAGGGCTGCTCGCCCGTCGTACGCCGTTCGGACCCGGTACGACTTGGCGAGCCACATCTGATAGAGCTCGGATAGGTCACGTTCGTCTTCGACGACGAGAACGAGCGGGGACTCGTCGCTCATGCGTACCCCCGAGGGGTCGTGCGACCACTCACGGTCGCTTATCTGTCACGCGACTATATCAAAATATCCCTTGCAGCGGCGCGGTGCCGGGGAGTTACTCCTGCGGGCTGTAGTTCGGCGCCTCGTCCGTAATCATCACGTCGTGTGGGTGGCCCTCGGTCTGACCGGCGGCGGACACCCGAACGAACCGGGAGCGCTCTTTGAACTCCGGAATCGTCGCGGCGCCGACATAGCCCATGCCGGATTTCATGCCGCCGACGAGTTGGTGGAGTTCGGAGGCCAGCGTGCCCTTGTACGGCGTCGCCGCCTCGACGCCCTCGGGGACGAAGCCCTCGTCCTCGTCCTCGTCTTTGAGGTAGCGGTCGCCGCCACCGGAGCGCATTGCACCGACGGAGCCCATGCCACGGTACTGCTTGTACTTCTTGCCGTTCATGGTGATGACGCGGCCCGGCGCCTCGTCCGTCCCCGCGAAGTACGAGCCGAGCATGACCGCGTCCGCGCCCGCGGCGATGGCCTTGATGGCGTCGCCGGAGTAGCGAATACCACCGTCGGCGATGACCGGCACGTCCTGTTTCGTGGCCACGTCCGCAACCTCAGACACCGCCGTAATCTGGGGCATCCCCGCGCCCGTGACGACTCGGGTCGTACAGATGGAGCCGGGACCGATGCCGACTTTCACGCCGTCGGCGAAGTCGACGACGGCCTTCGCGGCCTCTCGGGTCCCGATGTTGCCGACGACCACGTCGGCGTCGACTGCCTCGCTAATCTCGCGCGCGCTGTCGATTACGTTCCGGTTGTGTGCGTGTGCGCAGTCGATAAAGAGCACGTCCGCACCGGCCTCGTCGGCGGCCCGCGCGCGGCCGTCCTCGAACGGGCCGACAGCGACGCCGATTCGGAGCGCGCCGTCCTCGTCGCGCGCCGCGTTCTCGTGTTCGCGGCGCTGGAGGATGCCCTGCATCGTCACCAGCCCGACGAGTCGGTCGTCGTCGTCGACGATGGGGACGCGCTCGATTTTGTGGTCGTACATGAGTTCGAGCGCGTCACGCGCCGTGACGCCCTCGCCGGCGGTGATGACCTCGTCGGTCATCGCTTTCCGCACCTCGTCGGATTCGCCGACTTCGAGATACGGCCGGATGTCGGTGCCGGAGATGATGCCGAGGACCGTGTCGTCGTCGTCGACGACGGGGGCGCCGCTGACGCCCTCCCGTTCCATCATCTCGTCGACTTCGCGGACGGTCTGGCCCGGCCCGGCCGTCACGACGTCCTCTCGCCGGATGACGAGTTCGTCCGCTCGCTTCACGCGTTCTATCTCCACGACCATCTCCTCGTCGGTCATGTTGCGGTGGAGGACGCCGAGTCCGCCGTTGCGGGCCATCGCGATGGCGAGGTCACTTTCGGTGACCGTGTCCATCGCCGCCGAGAGCACGGGAATGTTGAGACTGACGCTCGTCGACACCTGCGTCGACACGTCGGCCTCGTCGGGTTCGACGTGGCTCTCCATCGGTCGCAACAGGACGTCGTCGAACGTCAGCGACTCCGGTACGCGCAGTTTCTCCGAGAAGGGTCCGCTATCGGGAACGTCGTTCGCCATGTAAACCGTCGTCTCGCCGCCCGGAAAAACGTTCCGAGATTGGGCGTCCCGCGGTCGGGAATATCGCCCCGATTCGGCGGCGTGAGCCCGTCTGTGGCCGTGTGTCCACCTCCCACGCAACGTTTAATAGTTCTGTAACCCAATCTACGACCATGGCTTCGAAGCGTTCCATCGCCACGCCCAGTGCCGTTCGGACGAGTTTCGTCTCGAACTCCGGCATTTCCTTTACAGGGCTGGCCTCCGGCAAGCGCTTCGGAACCGGCGGCAACGTCGTCGACGCGGGCAGGTCGAGGACGTTACACCACCGTTCGGCCGATGGGTACGGCCGCTAGCGTGGCATGAGCGTTTCACAGCACCCGGTCGCACTCCGCCTCGAGCAACAGGTGGGCGGTGCGACCAAGCTCCTCGCCACGGTGATGTTGCTCCCGCTCATCGACGGCATCTTCCCGGCGCTGATTCTCGCGGGCGCGCTCACCTACCCGTTCGGCATCATCGAAACCGGCCTGCTCATCTTCGGTGGCTCGGCCACCGTCGCCGTCGTCCTCGCGGAGATGGACGGCACGCCACGCGAGCGGATGCGCACCATCGCGCTCCTGAGCCTCGTGTTGCTCCCCGCCGCCGCCATCGAGGCGGCGCTGGCACCCACCCTCGGGAGCCTCATCGACATGGCCGTCTTCCAGCGCTTCGCCGGACTGGTCATCCTGACCGTCGCGGCCAAGACGGCGAGCGCCCGCGTCGGCGAGTATCTCCCGCGTCCGGCGCTCATCATCGGCCTCGGCCTCGTCGCCAGCCTCCAGCCCGCAGGGACCTCCGTGACCTTCGTCGCCGACTCCGGTCTGGTCCTCCGCGGCGTCGCCGCGGCGGGGGTCGGCGTCGGGTTCGCGATGCTCGTCGCGGCGCTCGGCCCGTACCTGCAGGAGTCGGTCGACCTCGACCTGTTCCGCTTCGGGAGCGCCGTCGCCCTCGGGATGCTCGCGCTCTCGGTTCTCGGGCTGATGCCGACCGACGCCCCCGTCGCGCTCGGTGTCCTCTGTGTGACGGCGGTGTTCTCGTTCGACCCGAGTTCGGGCGAGGAGGCCGACGACGAAGGCGTGGCGGAGCGCGACACCGACGCCGAGGAGCGCGACGTCGAGGACAACGACTCGGAGGAGGGTGACGTCGTCACCGACGACGACGCCGACGAGGGCCGCCCCTCGCCGTTCCCCATCGAAGACGAGTCGCGCGCCCCGTGGCTATAGAGAACTCCGGATTTTTACCGGCGGACGATAATGGACATCCATGAGCGACCGCATACGGGCTCACGTCTTCGTCTCGGGGCGAGTCCAAGGCGTCTACTATCGGGCGAATACGCGTGACGCGGCACGGGCACGGAACGTCGACGGCTGGGTTCGGAACTTGGAGGACGGCCGCGTCGAGGCCGTCTTCGAGGGGCCAGAGTCCGCCGTCGAGGAGATGGTCGAGTGGTGTCACACCGGCAGTCCCGCCGCAACCGTCGACGACGTCGACGTGAACTACGAGGACCCGCAGGGCGAGTCGGAGTTCGTCGTCCGTCGATGACTGCACGCCGACGGTGACCTCGCTCGTCGAACGCGTCGTCGCTCTCGTCTGTCTCGTCGGCCTCGCCGTCACGCTCGGCTCGGGGTATCTCATCGTCCGCGGCCCGTTTCTGGGCGAACCGATGCTCGAACCGCGGTCGCTACTCGTCGCACTCGGCGTGTTCATCGTCGGCGTCGCCGTCGCGGCGTGGGGCGGGACGCGCTACGCGCGCCTCTAACGGTCGTCGGCGCGGTGCCCCGCAGAGATAGGATGGAAGACAGCGGCGACGACGGCGGCGCCCGCCTCGTCCTCGACGACGTGGTCGACGACCTGCGTCCCGCGCTCGCCCGTCCAGTTCCAGTCGCGGAGGCGGCGCGCATCGGCGAGGTTCGCTTCCAGCAACTCCTCGCAGGCGTCGACGGTCGGCGCCTCGTTCTCCATGAAGACGCCGCCCTCGTCGGCCAGTTCCCAGCCGAGTCCGGCGGCGATTCGGTCGCCGGACTCGGTGGACGTGTTCGACGCGAGTACCGCCGCGACGAGGTCACCGGTCGTCCACCGGCCGGGTTCGAGTTCGCCGACGCAGTCGACCGTCGCGCCCTCGGGGACGATAGAGGAGAGTTCGACCAGATTGTAGTTGTGGACGTTCGCTTCGCTCAGCGCGGCGTCGAACGCGCCGAGTTCCGTCGTCGCCGTCCCCGTCCCCCAGACCAGTTCAACTGGCACGCTCGCCTCCGGGGCCAACGACGGCGTCGAATCGACTCATCGCTCGCGCTTCGCCGCTGGCGTTCTTAGGGCTTACTACTCGGCGAGTGTCGACGCCGAGCGACGACGGGCGAACCGTCCGACCTCCGCCCGTTTCGACCCCGGGTTTTATCGGCTGGTAGACAGACCTACCACATCGACCATGCAGGACTACCTCATCCTCCGCGAACTCGACGAGCCAATCAGTCGTGCTGACCTCGACGCCGCCGCCGAGAAATCGGGCGAGGCGCTCGAAGCCCTCCGCGGTGAAGGCGTCGACATCCGCTGGGTCGACTCCGAGGTGCTGACGAACGACGACGGCGACGTGACGGGGACGTTCTGTCACTATCAGGCCGAGAGCGAGGACGCGGTGCGCGAACACGCCGACCGGGCGGGACTGCCCGCCACTCGCATCGACCGACAGGGCGAACCGCTCGCCGGCGAGGACTGAGCGACCGCACGCGGCGCTCACCGGCGAAAGACATCCTTCAAGTCCCCCCACGACCAACCCTCGGGCGAAATATGTCCGAGTGCGTCGAATGCGGGGCCGACGTGACCCTGCACGAGGATCTGGAAGTGGGAGAGATCGTCGACTGTGGGACCTGCGGCGCCGAACTCGAAGTCATCGGCGTCGACCCCGTCGAACTGGACGCCGCCCCCGAACTCGAAGAGGACTGGGGCGAGTAACGCGGTCACCGTTTTTTCCGTCGTCCTCGTGCCGGCGAGCCACGGCCCTACCGCTCTCCGGTCGACGCCGATAAAAGACCTCCCGCAGGCGTTCGAGGCTCGAAAGTACCCCTACCGTCGACCCCCGATGGCCTGCGTCTCATTACGTAGCGCGGCCCCGAATGGCATATATCTTGTGTCAGACGCAGGTCTGACACCGGCGTTCGACCGGGTGAACGGGCCGAAGCCGCTGTCTCGGTGCGCTCTCGCGGCCGGAATAAAGAGTTTTGCCGGGGTCGTGCGTACCCCGCTCTATGACCGAGTACACCGTCGAGTTCGTCGGCACCGGCGAGACGATTCAGGTGCCCGAGACGCGGACCATCCTGTCGGCCTGTCTCGAGGCCGGCATCGCACAGGAGTACTCCTGTCGCGTCGGGATGTGTCTCGCCTGCTCCGCCGAAATCGTCGAGGGCGAGGTGGTTCAGCCCGCCGCTCACGCCCTCACCGAGTCGGAGGCGGAGTCGTACGCCCTGACCTGCATGGCCCGCCCGAAGTCCGACCTCAAACTCGACCGCGGAAAGTACCCCCCGAGCATCGAGGACGCCGACGCGGGGGCCGCCCCCGCCGCCGACGACTGACGGCCCCATGGACGCCGCTGCCCTCCGTGCGTCGCTCGAAGCCGACTACGCCGACGCGCTCGACCGACTCGGCTCGCCCGACCTGCTTCTCGCGCTCTCCGGCGGCGACCCCGACCCGACGGCGCTCCTCGTTGCCGCCGCGGACAGCGAGTACGCCGCCCGCGAGACGTTTCGCGAGTGGGCCGCCGACACCGACGACGCGACGCTTCGCGAGACGTTCGAGGCCGTCGCGGAACAGGAGGCTGACCACTGCCGCCGGGTTCGTGACGAGATTCCTGACGCCGCCAGCCACGACCCCGAGCGCTCCGGGCCGATGCACGCCTACCTCCGCGGCCGGAGCGACCCGATTCAGCGCATCGCCGGCGGGATGGTGGGGCGGACCCTCGTCAGCCTCCGCACTCACGCCCGCCTCATCCAGTTCTTCGAGGGACGGGATTCGGGCGACCGAGCGGCGCTCTTCCGTGACCTGCGCGCGGAGACGGAAACGTGTCTCGACGACGGCCTCGCGACGCTCGACGCGCGGGCCGACGGCGACGACTGGGCGGCCGCCGAGGCCGTCGCTGGCTACACGATTACGCTGGCGGCCGACGACCTCGACGACGCGCTCCGCGACCTGTGACCCTCAGGAGTACCGGCGCACGTCCGGTGGCTCGTCGCCGGCGTCGAGCGTCGACGCGCGGTAGGCGTAAGCGAGCGTCGACGCCGTGAACAGCCCCACGACGACCGTCAGCCAGAGGCGCGGCGACCCAAAGAGCGGGAGGTTCAGCCAGACGGCGGCGAGGATGCCGACCGAGAGTGCCGATAGCCCGAGGAAAAACTGCGTCCACGGCGGTTGCTCGTCGTCGACGGCTTCGAGATAGAGGTCTATCTCGTCGGCGGTGTCGGTGGCGGCGACGCGGCCGCTCTCGGGGTCGAACGCTATCAGCCCCTGCCGTTCGAGTTTGGGCAGGTGTGACTGCTGGAGTGCGGTGTAGACCCGCTTTCGCTCCGACGGCGTCACGTCTTCGACGGGGCAGTCGTTCTCCCACGCGGCCACCCGTTCTGACAGGGAGCCAATCGTCGTCGACTCGTCGTTCAACAGCGCGTACAGCGCGTATCGACGCCGGCGATTCGACAGCACATCGAACACTTCCTGCTCAGTCGGCGTGCGACGGTCGCTCCCCCCGATGGCCGTCTCGTCGCCGCTTCCCTGCGATTTTCCCCGCTGTGCGCTCATCTATACTGCTTGGTACGCCGCACAGTAGACGCTTAAGTGCCGCGGCCGAATTATCCGCAGTGATACGCACTCGGCCGAGAACCACAAGACACGAGGTAGTCGACGCCATGTATCTCGTATGAGCAACTATCTCGTCGCCATGGAGGCGGCTTGGTTGGTTCGTGACGTAGAAGACGTAGACGACGCCATCGGCGTCGCGGTCAGCGAGGCCGGCAAGCGCCTCAACGACCAGGACAAGGAGTACGTCGAAGTCGAGGTGGGCGTCACCCCCTGTCCGGCCTGTGGCGAGCCGTTCGACTCGGCCTTCATCGCCGCCAACACGGCACTCGTCGGTCTCCTCCTCGAAATCGAGGTGTTCAACGCCGACGGCGAGAACCACGCTACCCGCATCGCGAAAAGCGAAGTCGGCGGTGCCCTCCGTGACGTCCCGCTCTCGGTCATCGAAGTCGTCCAGACCGAAGAAGAGGAGGACTGAGGCGCCCTGAGCGGTCGCCGCCTCACTCCTCGCGGGACTTCAGCCACTCGTCGAGCAAGTCTCTGATTGCCGCGTCGCGATTGTCGCGGTGGTCGGCGAACGCGATGTCGTCGACTTCTGCCAGCGTTTCCGCATCCAACTCGACGGTCACAGTCTCCATCTCCGACAACCCGTCTCCCTCGTTCATACTGCTGTGACACGGAGGAGGTCTACAAATAGTTCCGTCAGACGACCGTCCGGCGCGCGTGTGACTCGTTAGTAGAAGTCCGATTTCGGCCCGTGAAACGGTGACGCCTCGTCGACGCGTTGAATCTTCGACGGCTCTCGGTGGCGGACGATGACCACGTCGTACGCGTCGTCGGCAGCGACTGTCTCGCCGACGCTACTCAGCGACGAGACGAGGCGACCGGCGTTCTCGCTCCCGACGAACACCATCGACGCGTCTGCCGTCCGGGCTTGCTCCCGGAGCTGACTGGCTATCGTGCCCGGCGTCGCCCGTCGTCCCACCACCTCGTATCGGAACTCCGCGCTCGGGGCCTGCGCCGCCACGTCCTCGTGGAGCCGTCCCACGACCGTTTCGAGGTCGAACTCCTCACCGGGGTCGAGCCAGTCTCGCTCGCGAGCGTAGGACGCGTTCTTCTCCGGAATCACGCTCACCGCGATGATTCGCTCGTCCAGCACCGTGCCGAACTCGATGGCCCGAACCAGCGCCGTTTCGGCCAGCTCCGACCCGTCGAACGGAACGACGAACGTCATACCCACACGGAGGGCGCCGCCGATAGTAAGCCCTCGGACCGAAGCGGCTTTGTCGCCGGCCCGCCGCCGGCCTGACGTGACCCGACTCGCCCCCCACCACTTCGGCGTGACTGTCGCCGACTTGGACCGCGCCGTCGACTTCTACCGAGACACGTTCGACTTCGACGACCCCGAACGCTTCACCGTCTCCGGCGACGCGTTCTCCGACGCCGTCGACGTCGATGGCGCCACGGGACGATTCGCCCATTTCGTCCTCGACGGCGCCCGAATCGAACTCGTGGAGTACGACCCCGCGGGCGACGACGTGCCCGAGTCGACGGTGAACCAGCCCGGCGCGACCCACCTCGGACTCGCTGTCGACGACCTAGACGCCTTCTACGCCGACCTCGACCCGAGTGTCACGACGCTGAGCGAGCCCCGAACCACCGAAAGCGGGACGCGCATCTGCTTCGTTCGCGACCCGGACGGGAATCTGGTCGAGGTACTGGAGACGTGAGCGACCGGCCACCCGCCACGGCGTGACTACGCGGCGAAGAACAGAACCGCGTATCCGAGGATGGCCGCGAGGATGACGAAAATCATGATGTAGTCGAACAGCCCTTCGGGCGTCGTGGTGGATGGGAGGTGCATACGCCGCCCTACAACGGCATGGTTCAAGACTGTGGCGCTTCCGGGGGGCCAACAGAGATAACCGTCCGCCCCGCGAGTCTTCCATCGAATGTCCTTCACGCGACGAAGTGTCCTCGCGGCGGCCGCACTCGCGCAGGCGGGCCTGCTCGGCGGGTGTCTCGGCGGCGGCGACGCGGACCCGACGCCGACCGAGAGCGGAGCGACTGACGGTGCGACGGCGACGGCGACTGGGACATCGACCGAAACGCAGACCCCGACGGCGACGGCGACGGCGACGCCGGTTGCCGACGCCGAACTCGCCGCCGCGACGACGAGCATCATTGAGGAGTACGAGTGGTTCCGGGACGACTACGACAGCGCGATGACGCAGTTTCGCGTCACCGTCGGCTCCGTCTACGACACGCTCTCCCAGATTCAGAACGCGTCGGAGCGAACGCAGGAGGACGTGACGGCGTTTCGCGAGGCGTCGACCGACCTCGCTGAGTTCGTCCAGTCGACGCTCACCCCTCACTTCGCCGTCGCCGCCGCGCTTCGCATCGGCGACAACGTGTACGTCCGTGACTTCGAGCGCGCCGTCAATCGCGACGACCAAGAGATGCAGGAGACGGTCCTCTCGCGCGCGAAATCGTTCTATCAGCGGGTGCGCTCCAGCGGCTACGTCGCCAACGAGTTCTCGCGGCGCCCGGCCCACGACGCGCTGTACCAGATGCTGATTCCGAGTGGGGCAAGCGACCGCATCGTCGCGCTCATCGGCGACGAGTTCACGACGTGGGCTCACCCCGACCAGACCGAGGCCACCGACGGCGACGGCGTCGACCAACACGTCCACGAGTTCCCGAGCGGCTACCGGGTGTACACGCACGCCCACAGCCACCCGCCGGGGCACTCGACCGACGACCACACGAACGAACCCCCGTTGAACGAACTCTACGCCTACGGCGACGACGGCGTCGCGATTCTCGAAGACGGCGCCTCGTGGCGCGAGCGTCTCGACGACTTCGAACCCACGCTCACGGGGCTGTTCGCCCCGCTCGAATCCGACGGTCGAACCATCGGCCTCACCCTCTTTCTCGGTAGCATCGGCCCCGACTTCGGGTCGGCACCCGTCTACGTCGAGGGGTTCGAGAGCGTCGACGCCGCACAGGCCGCCGTCGAGAACGACGCCATCGGCGTCGAGGGCACGACGACTCTCGCCGGCCAAGAGTGGGAGCGTATCTTCTACGACGCCGCGGACACGACCATCTACGCCTACCGCCTCCGCGCGGGGTCGACCGTCGTGTCCGCGCTCCCAGCCGACGTGGCGTGGGAGCGGCGTCGCAACCCCGAGGCGTATCTGACGGGGACTTGGCTGGCCGGGAACTGAGTTCTGCCGCCGCTGGCACCTTTTATAAACTGACGGTCTGTGACGCGAGTATGGGACTCGACGAAGACGCACTCGACTACCACCGGCGCGACCCGCCGGGGAAAGTCGCCATCGAGACGACGAAGCCGACAAGCACACAGCGCGACCTGAGCCTCGCGTACTCCCCCGGTGTCGCCGCGCCCTGCCGGGCGATTGCCGACGACCCCACCGACGCCTACACCTACACGTCGAAGGGCAACCTCGTGGGTATGGTGTCGAACGGCTCGGCGGTGCTCGGACTGGGCGATATCGGCGCGCAGGCGTCGAAACCCGTCATCGAGGGGAAAGGCGTCCTCCTCAAGCGCTTTGCCGATATCGACGTCTTCGACTTCGAACTCGACACCGACGACCCCGACGCCATCGTCGAGGCCGTCTCGCTCACCGAACCCTCCTTCGGCGGCATCCACGTCGAGGACATCAAGGCGCCCGAGTGCTTCGAAATCGAGGACCGACTCCGCGACCGGATGGACATCCCCGTCTATCACGACGACCAACACGGCACCGCCATCGTCTCCGGGGCCGCCCTCATCAACGGCGCCGACATCGTCGGGAAAGACCTCGAAAACCTGACCGTCGCCTTCGCGGGCGCCGGGGCGAGCGCCATCGCCACCGCCGACTTCTACGTCTCGCTCGGCGTCCCCCGCGAGAACATCACGCTGGTCGACTCCGAGGGCATCGTCACGACCGACCGCGTCGAGGCCGGCGAGGTCAACGACTACAAGGCCGACTTCGCACAGGACCGCCCGGCCGGTGACCTCGCCGACGCGATGGACGGGGCGGACGTCTTCGTCGGCCTCGCGGTCGGCGGCCTCGTCGACCAAGAGATGGTGCGGTCGATGGCCGACGACCCAATCGTCTTCGCGATGGCCAACCCCGACCCCGAAATCGGGTATCACGAGGCGCGCGAGGCCCGCGACGACACCGTCATCGCCGCTACCGGGCGCTCTGACTTCCCGAATCAGGTGAACAACGTCCTCTGTTTCCCCTTCATGTTCCGGGGGGCGCTCGACGTGCGCGCGACGGAAATCAACGAGACGATGAAGGTCGCGGCGGCCCGCGCCCTTGCCGAGTTGGCGCGCGAGGACGTCCCCGACGCGGTGGCGAAAGCCTACGGCGACGACCCGCTTCAGTTCGGGCCGGAGTATCTCATCCCGAAGGCACTGGACCCGCGCGTGCTGTTCGAGGTGGCGCCCGCCGTCGCCGAGGCGGCGGTCGAAACCGGCGTCGCCCGACTCGACCGTGACCTCGACGCCTACGTCGAGGAACTCGAAGCCCGCCTCGGGAAGGATCGCGAGATGATGCGAATCGTCCTCAACAAGGCCAAAACGGACCCCAAGCGGGTTGCGCTCGCGGAGGGGACGAACGCAAAGACCATCCGCGCCGCCTCGCAGATTGTCGAGGAAGGCATCGCCCACCCCATCCTCCTCGGGGACCGCGAGACCATCCAGCGCCGCGTGGCCGACCTCGGCCTCGACTTCGAACCCGACATCGTCGACCCGGCCGAGGCCGACCTCGACGCCTACGCCGACCACCTCTACGAGGAGCGTCGCCGGAAGGGCATCACCCGCGTCGAGGCCGAAGACCTCGTCCGTACCGACACCGACTACTTCGGGAGCGTGATGGTGGCGATGGGCGACGCCGACGCCCTCCTCACCGGCCTCACCCACCACTACCCGTCGGCGCTCCGTCCCCCGCTCCAAGTCCTCGGCACGGCGGACGACGCCGAGTACGCGGCGGGCGTCTACATGCTCACCTTCCGCAACCGCGTCGTCTTCGTCGCCGATACGACGGTGAATCAGGACCCCGACGCCGACGTGTTGGCCGAAATCGGTCGGCACACCGCCGACCTAGCGCGCCGGTTCAACGTCGAACCGCGAGCCGCCTTCCTCTCCTACTCCAACTTCGGGAGCGTGGACAACGAGGGCACGCGCAAACCCCGGCAAGCGGCCCAGACGCTTCGCGAGGACTCCGGCGTCGACTTCCCCGTCGACGGCGAGATGCAGGCCGACACTGCCGTTGTCGAGGACATCCTCGACGGCACCTACGACTTCGCGGACCTCGACCAGCCGGCGAACGTGCTCATCTTCCCGAACCTCGAAGCCGGGAACATCGGCTACAAACTCCTGCAACGGCTCGGCGGCGCCGACGCCATCGGCCCGATGCTGGTCGGCATGGACAAACCCGTTCACGTCCTGCAACGGGGCGACGAGGTGAACGACATCGTCAATCTCGCGGGCGTGGCCGTCGTCGACGCCCAAGAGCGCGACGACTGAGGTCAGTCCCCGTCGCCGATGTTGATGACGAACACCGGGACGGTGGCGTTCTCGACGACGCGGTCGGTGACGCTCCCGAGGTGGGCGAGGCGGTCACGCCCCGTCCGCCCGTGGGTGCCCATCGCGATGACGTCGATATCGGCGTCCTCCGCGTAGCTGAGGATGGTCTTGTAGGGGATACCCTCGCGGACGCTGGTGACGACGTCGACACCCGCCGCGCCCGCCGTCTCGGCGATGTCGGCCACCGCGGACTCGCCCCGCTCGGTCAACTGAGCGACCAAATCTTCCCGGTCCTCGTCCGCCGCGAGTTCGAACCGCCGGTCGACCACGTACAGCGCGTGAATCGTCGCGTCGTGATGTTGGGCCATCGTTATCGCGTGTTCGAGCGTGCGGTCGACCCCCTCGCTCCCGTCCGTCGGGACGAGTATCGCGTCGTACATAGCCCAGCGTAGGCGTCGGGCTCACTTCAAACGCTGTGTCGGAGTCGTGGATTCGACGGTGACGACGGCCGAGCCACAGCGAAGCAGCGGGTCGGCGACCGACGCGTGGGCGTACGCCGTCCCCCGTCGAAGCGTGTCGTCGGGCGCGGCAGTCGCGACGATGCTCGCTTCGCCGTTCGAGACGACAATCGACTCCGCTGCCTCGATGCCCCGCTCCGCCGCGTCCGCGGGGTGGAGGCGGACGGTCCGGCCCGTCGCCTCCTCGCCGTAGAACTCGCTCGTCCGCCCGCCGGCGACGAGGTGCAGTCCCTCGTGCTCCCTTGGCTCGAACACCGCCCGCGCCGTCCCGAACGCCGCCCGTCCGTCCGGCGTGTCGAACGCCTCCCGATACAGCACGTCGTCACCCTCGAACGGCCATCGCTGGCCGCCCTCGGCGAGCGAGTCGAAGTCGACGCCGCGGTACGCCGGGACGACCCGCGACAACTCGTCGAACACCGCCGACACGTCGGAGTAGCCGAACTGCTCGTCGCTCACCAGCCGCCGGCCCACGTCGCGGAGAATCCGGCAGTCCGGGCGGGCCTCTGCCGGTGGCGCCCGAATTGGTCGAACCCGCTGGACGCGCCGGTCGAGATTGGTGACCGTCCCCGCCTTCTCGACGCCGCTCGCGGCGGCGAGGACCACGTCTGCGTGCTGGGTCGTCTGACTCGCCGCGATATCGACCACGACCAGTGTGTCGAGGGCGTCGAGACGCCGACGAACCCAGTCCGTGTCGCGTTTCGAGATGGCCGGGTTCTCTCCGACGACGAGCGCCCCGCGAATCTCGGTCCCGAACGACGCGAGCAGTTCGGTGGCCGTCTGACCGGGTGAGTTCGGCGGGTCAGCGCCCCACTCCGCCGCTACCGCGTCGGCGTCGCTCAGCGGCCGATGCCCGGGCAGTCGGTCGGGGACACACCCCACGTCCGTCGCGCCCTGCTCGTTGACCAGACCGCGGAGGACGAACACTCCGGTCCCCGGACGGCCGACGTTCCCCGTCAGCAACAGGAGGTCGAGAAGTGCCGCCGGAGCGCTCGGCCGCTCGCTCCCGGTTTCGATGCCGGTCCCCACGAGCGCCGCGACGCGGTCGGCCGCGGCCAGTCGGTCGGCGACCCCGGCGACCGTCTCCCGGTCGACGCCGCTCGCCGTCCGCGCCGCGTCGGGGTCGAACGTCTCGAACGACCGCTCGAACATCTCGAAGCCGCGTGTCCGCTCGTCGACGAACTGTCGGTCGACCGCGCCGGCCGCCAGCAACCGATGGCTCAGGAGGTCGAACACCAGCGCGTCCGTCTCCGGTCGCGGCGCGAGGTGTACGTCGGCCAGTCGCGTGGTCCGGTTCCCCACCGGGTCGAGGTGGACGAGCGTCGCGCCCGCATCGACCGCCGGGCGAACGAAACTGTTGAACGCGACGGGCTGTCGACGGGCGGGGTTGGCGCCCGCGACGACGATGACGTCCGCGTCGGTCAGCCCGTCGAGTCGGTTCGTCGTCGCCGGCCGGCCGAGCCGTTCGGACAGGGTGCGAGTCGTCGAGGCGTGACAGAGCCGCGCCCGGTTGTCGACGTTGTTCGTCCCCAGCAGTCGGGCGAGTTTCTGGAGCAGGTAGTTCTCCTCGTTCGTACAGTAGGGCGCACCGAGAAACGCCAGACTGTCGGCGCCGTGCGCGTCGACGACGGATTCGAACCCCTCGACGACGCGTTCGTAGGCCGTTTCCCACGTCGTCGGCGTGAGACTGCCGTCCCGACGTATCGACGGTCGGGTGAGTCGCTCGTCGTCGTCGACGACGTCGAACGCTCCGACGCCTTTCGAGCATAGTCGCCCCGCTGGATTCGCACCGCTGGCGACGCCCCGCGCCCGAGCGGACTGCCCGGGCGAGAGATGACAGCCGACCGCACAGAGCGGACACACCGTCTCCTCGGGGTCGGACACGTCTCGTTACCGCTCCCGAATCCGGCGCCCGTGGGCTTTCAGCACGGTAACGAAGTAGCCGAGCCCCGCGCGTGCATCGGGGCTTCGGAGTTGTCTGAGCGCCCCGAGGAAGCCGACCGGTTCCGACTCCGTCTGGGCCTCGCCGACCGCTCCGGCCACGTCGTTCACCGCCTCGACCGACGCTCGGTCGATATCGAGTGCCGATGCCGTCTTCGCGAGCGCCACGAGTTCGTCGAGATGGCCCTCCTGCTGGAGTTCGATGACGGCTTCGAGCGCGTCGACCAGTCCCGTCCCGCCCGTTTCGAGCAGCGCCGCCAAGTCGTCTATCTCGTCGGCTGAGAGCGAATCTGCGAAGGCCGTCGACAGGGTCACCAAGTCGTCCAACTGTCCCTCGCGCTGGAGGCGGAGGACGGTTTCGAGCGACGCCGACAGGTCGTCGGCGTTCTCGCCCACCACGCCCGCGAGCGCGGCTGTCTCCGCCGTCGAGATGCCGTCCGCCGCGTCGACGAGGTTCGCCGTCGAGTCGGTGATGTGTTCCAGTTCCGGGTCGTCGGCGCTCGCGGCGACCAGTATCGCCGTCGTGAGTACGGTTTCGAGTTCGTCAGTCTGCTCGACGAGGGCCGCGAGAGCGTCGCCGTGGTTCGAAATCGCGTCTCGGAGTGCCCGCTCACCTTCGCCCGTCGAGCGCTCCTTGCGCACGCCGTGGGTGGCCGTCTCCGGGTAGGTGTCGCGTGGTTCGGCCATTAGTCGTCACCCGTCTGCGCTTCGGCTGGCCGTGGCTGGGAGGACATCGACTCCGTCTCCAACGGGCTGATGCGAACGGCAGACACCTTGAACTCCGGTGTCCCCGCCGACGGGTCGAGACGCGTTTCGTCGGTCAACTGGTTCACGGCGCTCTCCGCGAAGTGAATCGGGATGAAGACGTTGTCCGGCCCGACGCGGTCGGTCACTTGTGCGGGGACAGTTATCTCGCCGCGTCGAGAGACCACCCGGACCATGTCGCCGCTCTCGATGCCGTACCCCGCCGCCGTCTCGGGGTTGATTTCGACGAAGTCGCTCGGCGTGTACCGTTCGAGTCCGTCCTCGCGGTGTGTCATCGTTCCCGTGTGGTACTGGTAGAGGACGCGACCGGTGGTGAGGGTGAAGGGGTACTGGTCGTCGGGCTGTTCGGCTGGCTCGCTGTAGCCGATGCCCTGCAGGTTCGCCCGTCCGTTCTCGGTGTTGAACTCGGTTTCGTAGAGCCGCTCGGTTCCGGGGTGGTTCTCGTTCCAGCAGGGCCACTTGAGGCCACCCTCCTCCTCGACGCGTTCGTGCGTGACGCCGCCGTACAGCGGCGTCAGCGAGTTCACTTCTTCCATTATCTCCGCCGTCGAGTCGTAGTCCCAGTCCCGACCCATCCGGTTGGCGAGCGCCTGCAGTATCTTCCAGTCCGGCCGTGACTCGCCTTTCGGCTCCATCACCTGATTCACCTTCTGCACGGTGCGGTCCGTGTTGGTGAACGTCCCCGTCTTCTCGACGAACGGGCACGCCGGAAGCACGACGTCGGCGTACTTGGCCGTCTCGTTGACGAACAGGTCCTGTACCACGAGAAACTCCAAGTCCGCGAGGATTTCGCCGGCGTGGGTGATGCCCGGCTCCGAGAGCGCCGCGTTTTCGCCGATGATGTACATCCCCTGTACCGCGTCGTCGTCCGCCGCGAGGAACATCTGGGTCGTGTAGTAGCCGTACTCGGGCGAGATGTCACAGTCCCACGCGCTCTCGAATTTCGCGCGTGCCTCGTCGTCGGCGATGTCCTGATACCCCGGGAAATTGGTGGGGAGCGGCCCCATGTCGCCACCGCCGCCCTGCACGTTGTTCTGGCCGCGGAAGGGCGAAACGCCGGCCCCGGGCTTCCCCAGATTGCCGGTTATCGCCGCGAGATTCGCCATCGCAATCACGTTCTCCGTGCCGTGGGAGTGTTCCGTCAGCCCGAGCGTCCAGCCGAAGACGCAGGTGTCCGCCGCCGCGATAGTTTCGGCTGCCGAGACGATTTCCTCGTGAGGGACGCCCGTAATCTCCTCGACCCGTTCGGGCGTGAACTCTTGGACGGCCTCTCGAACCGCCTCGAATCCGGTCGTTCGCTCCTCGACGAACGTCTCGTCGTGGAGGTCGTTCTCGATGAGATACCGAGTGATGCCGTTTATCCAGACGGCGTCGTAGCCGGGGTTGACCCGGCTGTACTGGGTGGCGTACTCGGCAATCTGGACCTCGCGGGGGTCGAACACGAGCAAGTCCGCGCCGTCGCGGACGTTCTGCTTGATTCGTGTCCCGATGACCGGGTGTGCCTCCGTCGTGTTCGACCCCGTAATCAGATAGCAGTCGGTCGACTCGATGTCCGCCATGCTGACTGACGCGGCGCCGTAGCCGTACACCTGCGAGAGCCCCGCGACGGTCGAGGAGTGACAGAGGCGGTTGCAGTTGTCGATGCTGTTTGTCCCAAGCACCTGCCGGGCGAACTTCCCCATCAGATAGTTCTCCTCGTTGGTCGCCCGCGAGGAGGCAATCATCGCCAGCGCCTCGGCGCCGTGTTCGGCTCGGACGCCCGACAGCCCCTCCGCCACCCGGTCAAGCGCCTCGTCCCACGTCGCTTCTCGGAACTGGTCGTTCTCGTCGCGGACGAGCGGTGCCGTCAGCCGGTCGTCCGAGTGAACGAAGTCATAGCTGAACTTGCCTTTCACGCACGTCGAGATGCCGTTGATAGGGGCGTCCTCCTCGTCGGTCGGTCGCGCCGCGAGCACTTCCTCGCCGTCGGAGTAGAGGTCGAACCGACAGCCGACGGCGCAGTATCCACACGTCGTGTCCGTGACGTTCAACTCCTCCAGTCGCTTGTCGCCGATGGACTGGGCGATTTCGAACAGTTTCCCCTCCGGTAGCGTGTCGGCGGCGACGCCCTCGGCGACGTGTTCGACGTTCTGCAGGGCCTTCGATTTCGCTCGCTCCATGTACTCGGCGACCCCGCTCGGCTCCTCGTTCATAGCCACGACCCTCCGTCGTCCCCCTCGTCCCAGAGGTCGGCGTCCGGGTCGCCGTCCTCGTCATGTGCGTCGTCGCTCGCGCGCTTTTTCGGCGTCATCGGTCCCTTGGACGTCTCGGACTGACCGTACGTCTTGCCGATGCTGTTTTTCTGGTTGAACCCCGGAATCGGGATGGTCGTGGCGTCGGCGATGTCCGACTCGACCAGCGACCCCGTGGGACAGACGGTCACGCAGTGCCCACACGACACACACGTCGAGTCATCCATCGTCTCCGCGTCGCTCTGGAATCCGATTCGCGTGTCCTGTCCCGACCCCTCCATCCGCAGCACACCCTCGACCTGCACGTCGTTGCAGGCCTCGACACAGCGGTTACAGAGGATGCACTTGTTGCGGTCGATTTGGATGAACGACGAGGAGTCGTCGAGGGGTTCGTACTCGTCGCGGTCGTCGAGGACGCCGTACCGGGGTTCCTCGACTTCCTGTTCGATGGCGGCGTCCTGCAGTTCGCACCGACCGTTCTTCCCGCAGGTCGTACACCGCAGGTTGTGGTCGGAGAGTACCAAATCGAGGTTGACGTCTCGGGCCTCGCTGGCGGCGGCCGCGTCGGAGCGGACGACCATCCCGTCCCGTGCCGGGAAGCTACACGCCGGCACGACGCCGTGGTCGTCGGTGTCGACTAGACAGGTTCGACACTCGCTTCGCGGCCCGATGTCCTGTCGCCCGTACTCACAGAGTGCGGGCACCTCGTCCGCGGTTTCGGTCGCTTCGACGGCGTCGAGAAGCGTCGCGCCCGCGTCGAGCGACACCTCGGTCCCGTCGACGGTCAGGGTCGTCGCTGTCTCGCTTTCCACGGGCGGGTCGGTCGCCGTTCCGGGGGCGATTTGTTCGGTCAGCGGCGGGGCGTCTACGGTCTCGTTTCGCTCTGAACTCATGTCATGTCACCTCGAGTGTGTCGAAACAGCAGCCAGCGGGGCAACGGCCGTCGGCGTGGGCCCGAAACTCCGATTCGAACGCGTCGAGCGCCGTCCGGGCCGGTCGGCCGGCGTCGACGCCGAAGGTACAGATGCTCGACGTCGACATCACGCGAACCAGTTCCTCGATGCCGGCGCGGTCGTACTGCCCGTCGTAGATGTCGCGGAGGAGTTCGGCGAGCTGTGTCGTGCCCTCGCGACACGGCACGCACCGTCCGCAGTTCTCCTCGGCGGCGAAGCGGGCACGGCGCCCGACGAACTCGACGAGACAGCGGTCCGCCGAGAGCAAGTGGACGACGCCCTCGGTCCCCAAATCCTCGGCCTGCAGGCTCTCGGGGTCGACGCGAACGTCGAGCGTGTCGGTGAGTCCGCCGAACCGGCCGCCGACACACGCCGCCTTGACCTCGTCGCCGGCGACGGCATCTCGGACGGCGCCGAGACGGGCTGTCTCCGGAAGCTCGACCGTCGCCGGCTCGTCGACGTCGCCCGTCACCCGGAGCAGGCGCGTCCTCGGTACGTCGCCGTCTCGGAGCGCCACCGAGAGGTGGGCGAGCGTTCGCGCGGTGTGGACCGCCGTCGGCCGGCCGTCGAGCCCCACTTCGTCGGGGCCCGGCGGGCGGAGGCGCGCCTCCAGCCGGTGGTTGCCCTCGATGGCTTCGAGCGCCATCGTCGGCTCGGCCGCCCGATGCTCGGCCGGCCCGGTCACCACCTCGAACGCTGGGGCCGGCGTCGGGTAGGCGTCGGCCGCGTCACGGACGACTTCTATCGCTCGCTCGTCCGCCTCGGAGACGTAGACGACGATTCGGCCGGCGTCGACGCTCCGGGCGAGAGCCGACGCGCCGTCGAGCACCTCGAACGGAGCGCTGGTGAGCAACAGGCGGTCCGTCTCGCTCCCGTGTGCGTTGACGACGACGACGCTCTCGCCGTCGGCATCCCGGACCGTCTCCCACGTCTCCCGAACCGGTTCGTCGCGACACCAGTCGCCCCAGCCGCGCCCGCGGAGGGCTTCACCAACGTCGAACACTGTCTGCGCGTCTGGAGTGCGGAATCCGCCGGCGGCGTCGTGGTCAGCCACGCTCGTCGGCCGGCGCCAACCACAACCCGCCAGAACGCGTCGCTCGTCAGCGGGGAACTCGTCGAGAGGCGGGACGGGTAGCTGGGTCGGTGTCGCGTCGTGTTCGACCACGGCGTCGGCGTCGCTCGCCACGCGCTCGAAGTCGTCTGGCAGAGCGGCGGCGAGGTCCGAGACGCGGTCCGTCGAACATCGCACGTAGAACGCAGTTCGCTCCCCCAGCGTCACCATCGCTAGCGGCTCGATTCGAGTGAGTCCGGTCGACCCGACTTCGAACACGGGCGTGTCGGCCGACACGTCCGCTATCGGCTCCGTGGCGCTGATTCGAACGACCGCTTCGTCGCTGGCTGGGGTGTGTGTCATCTGCGTTCGTGTCTAACCGTCACTCTCACAGGGGGTAATAAATCCTCCTACAAAAGTATCAAATAAATTAGTAAAAAGAAACTTCTTATAGTTAACAATCAGAAGATTAACTTAAAGAATTGCGATAGTAGTAATCATTACAACTTACTCACTCTGTCTCAAATATGTCGATTTCTGGCGATGCTTCTCGGCGACGCAACCGGCCGTAACGTACATATCGGTTCCCGCAAGTCGTGTCAATATATGCCGAGTTGTCAGAACTGTGGTTCGTTCGTCACGGACGACTACGTCCGAGTGTTCGCTCCGAACGGTATGTCCGAACCGCGCGTCTGCCCGAACTGTGAGGATATGGTTCGCGACGGCGCAGACGTCCGGCAGGCGCGCGCGAGACGCACCTGACCGCTACTCGGTCGCGTGCTCCAAGTCGTTCAGGAGCGCGACGATTTCCTCGTCCTCCCCCGAGAGTTGCTGTGGGTAGATGGCGACGGTGACGACGAAGTCGCTCCCGTGTTGGAACTTCGCGACGTGGAGATAGACGTCCATCTCCGACCCCGCGAGCGTCGCCGTCCCCGCGAACTTCGAGAGAGTGGTGGATTGGCCGAGCGTGGACACGTCCCGCTGACCCACCTGTTCGCCGACGCTGACACCCTCGTACTGCGACTCGAACTGCTGGAGCACCGCCGTCTCGGACATGTCCTCGATGGGGTTGAACGTCTGGCCTGCAATCTCTACCTGCGGGCTGGTGTAGGTGACGAAGACGGCGGCTCGCTCGGAGCCGAGCGGTCCCAAATCGACCTGTCGCTCGTACTGCGCGAGTTGGTTTACCACCGTGACCGTCCGCGTCTGGCCGGCGGCGGAGAACTCCCGCTCGACGGTCTGGTCGGTGACGGTCGTCTCCTCGTACGGCGATTCCTCGACCGTCGAATCGGCGACGGTCGCCGGCGCCGCCGTGAATTCGAGCGACTCCTGTCCCGTGATGAAGCTACAGCCAGCGGTCGTTGCGAGTGCCCCTACTGCGAGTGCCGCGACGCCCCGTCGAGTGTGCATACCTCCCCCCAGCGCGCCCAGCGCAAAAAACGGCCGTCCTATCGACCCGCCGCGCCGACCAGCCCGTTTTTACTCGTCGCCCCGCTACGGCCCCCATGCTCACTTTCGTCGGCCTCGGGCTCTACGACGAGCGGTCGATAACGGTCGAGGGGCGGGACGCCCTCCGCGCCGCCGACCGTGCCGTCGCCGAGTTCTACACCAGCCGTCTCGTCGGCACGAGCGTCGAAGCACTCGAAGCCCACCACGACGTCGATATCGAAATCCGTGACCGCGCGGGCGTCGAGCAGAACCCCGAACCCATCCTCGACGCCGCCGAGAGCGAGGACGTCGTCTTTCTCACCGCCGGCGACTCGATGATATCGACGACGCACGTCGACCTCCGCCTGCGAGCCATCGACCGCGGCATCGAGACCCGCGTCGTCCACGGCGTCTCGGCGTCCTCGGCGGCCAGCGGCCTCACCGGCCTCCAGAACTACCGCTTCGGCAAGGCCGTCACCCTCCCCTTCCCGCGCGCCCACGGCGCCGACGGCGTGCCCGCCTCCGTCGTCGAGAGCGTCGCGGCCAACCGCGAGCGCGGCCTCCACACCCTCGTCTATCTCGATATCAAGGTTGACGACGGCCGGGGCGAGGACGCGGGCGAGACGTTCATGACCGCCGACGTGGCCGCCGACATCCTCGCCGAGGAGTGGCCCGACACCCTCGCCGTCGCCGTCGCGCGCGCCGGGAGCCCCACGCCCGTCGTCGACGCCGACCGACTTTCCGCGCTCGCGACTCGCGACTTCGGCGACCCGCTTCACCTGCTGGTGATTCCCGGTGACCTCCATCACATCGAGGCGGACGCGCTCGAAACGCTCGGCGGGGCGCCCGAAAAACTGGTCGACGCGGTGACGGTTTAGGACCCGATATCGTCGGTCCGCTCCGGCAGGTCGAGCGTCTCGCGAAGGTCGTACTCCTCTCGCGTGATGAGATAGAGGACGTCTTCCACGATGGTCAGCAGTTCGGGGAGTTCCCGAACCACCAGATACGTGACGCCGACGAGGGCAACGACGGCCAGCACCTGACTGATGACGCGGTCCGAGAGGTAGAACGAAACCTTGTAGGGGTCGGTGCCGCCGAACAGGAAGAGCACCTCGTCGACGAACCACTGCATGTACTGCTTGCCGAACACCAGCCCGATGAACGTCGTCCGCGCGATGTTGAGGACGTAGATGATGGGGACGGCGATGGCGAGCGCGCGGAATTTCCGCCCCAGCGGCGCCTCGACGGCCGCAATCAGGCCGACGAAGATGGCGATGCTCCCCAGCCCCGTGCAGGCGAGGATGATGGAGAACAGGATGGTGTGGCCGCCCTCGGTGACGAACTTGAACGTGTTGAGATACCCCTGTTCGCCTTCGACGAGCGTCGGCGAGTAGCCGAGCAGTTCCATCGCCCACTGGGTCTGACCGGTCGTGTGGGCGATGAGGACGTATCGCGGCGAGGGGAGCGAAAGCCCCCAGACGGTGAGCGCCGGAATCGTCTCGAAGGGGAGATAAACGACGCCCATCACCGCGACGGCACGGGAGAGGACGAACAGCGAGTCCCGGCCGTCGTAGAGGAGGTAGCCGACGTAGAGCGAGGCGGGGACGGCGGCGAGCGAGAGAAAGCCCTCGACGAAGCTCTTCTGGACGAACGCGAAGTGTGGCACGAGCGCCGCCCAGAAGACGGCGAACACGGCCCACGCCCCGACAGTCGCCGTCCGGGCGTGGTCGCTCTCGCGCCAGCGGAGGAGCACGCCGAGCAGGAAGAGGCCGACGACAGCCCAAGCGAGCGCGTCGGTGAGTGGGCCAGCCATGGTCGAGCGGACGGTACCGAGCGATAAATCCCTTGCCGTTCACTCCGTCCGAACTGTCACGTCCGGCATCCCACCCTGAAGTCCGCCGAAGGCCGTCTCGTACCCCTCGTGTCGGGCGACCTGTGGCTGGACGTCCACCGAGAGCGTGAGGCTGTCGCCCGTCTGGTCGACGGTGGACCCGTAGTGATAGCCGAGTGCCGGGTCCAGCGTCCGCGTCAGTTCGCCCTCGAACACCGTGTCGCCGTCGCGGGTCAGTGTCCCCGAGAGCCCCATCGCCGGAATCACCATCTCGTTGTAGCGGGTCCGCGCCGACACGGCGAGATAAGGCCCCTCGCCGTCGACGCCTTCGGGCGGATTGTCGAGGGCCGTCGCCACCAGTCGGGCGTCGTTGCTCAGGCTACTCCCGAGGACTCGCCCCGGAAGTTCGGCTTCGCTGGGCGCAGTCGCGTCCGGGAGCATATCCATCGACATCGGCTCGACGGCGCCGGGCGTCGCGACTCGGTCCCCGCCCTGTTCGAACGAAATCTCGTTTTTGGTCGACGCGCTGTACTCGAAGGGAAAGTCGATTGTCGCGGGGTCGGCAAAGCGGTCGGCGAACGCGCCCGTCCGCCGGGTCGACACCGCGCCTACGTTCACCCGGACGGTGTACGTCCCGTCGCCGTCGAGGCCGAAGTTCGCCCCGTAGTGAAAGCCCATCGGCTGGGAGAGCATGGGGTAGATGGTTTCCTGCGAGACCAGCGACCCATCGCGGACGATTTCGAGCGACAGCCCCGTCTCGGGGAGGACGATGCCCGTCTCGGGGTCCCAGACGCTCGCCATCAGGTGGACCGAATCGTCGCGCTCGATGCTCGTCAGCGACGTGTCGTCGCCCGTGACGGTCCAGAATCGGTGGGGGTAGCTGTAGAACAGACCGACCGCGTAGTCGCCGCGGGTCGCCGTTCCGATGGGGGCCATCCCCTCGACGTGACTGGGGTAGTAGATGCCGTCCGGGCGGTTCTCGGGCACCGGCGGGATGCCCGCCGCTCGCGTCTCGACCAGCCCGGCACACCCCGACAGCGAGAGGGCGAGTCCGGCCCCGCCGGCGCGGAGCAGGGTTCGGCGTTTCATACTCTCGCTCGGTGGTCAGTACCCAAACGGGTTCTGGTCCGACCGTCGAAGGTCGGTCACTCGGGCCGGGGCGTCGGCAGGACTCGGTGCCGGCGCGGCGGCACGAGGAAGTAGCCCCGCCGGCGGACGAAGATGTATTCGAGGATGCCGTTGTTGACGCGTTGGCGAACGGCGGGCGTGAGTTGGGTCACGTCCGTCCCGTTCATCGCGCGCCGGACTTCCTCGAACGCCGAAACGCCGCGCTGGAGCGACGGAAAGTGGAGGCTCGCCACCTTCTGGTCCGAGCCGATGTCGTCGGTCGATTCGAAGTGGCGGCGGAGCAGGCGCACGTTGCCGTCAGCGTCTCGATTCGCCCGCGCGGCCTTCTGGGCGTGGCCCACCCGGCCGTACTCCTCGGCGTCGGCGGCGATGTCGTCGACGAACTGGTCGATGCCGCTGTCGTCGCCGAGGTTGTCGCCGACGCCCTCGACCAGCCCCTCGACGGCGTGTCCGGGGCTGAACATCTCCATCACCCGCTCCTCGCGGTTCTGCTCGCCGTACCAGTCGTCGAGACGCTGGCGGAGGTTGGCGATGACCTTCGTCGTTCCGCCGGCAAACGGTCCCGAATCGAGCGTGACGTAGTCCTCGGTCGCCTGATTCCCACGGAAGCCAGCCTCGAACCCCATGAACAGGGGCGATTCTTCGGGGACGGGCTCGGAGTCGGGGATGCCCGCCGCGTCCTGATGCTGGGCGGGCAGGCCGGCGCCGACGAAACCCGTCCGCCGGGAGTCGACGCGCAGGGCGTCGGTCACCGGCGGTATCGAGACGCCGTTTGCCGTCTCGCGCTCCCCGCGCAGGGCGCGGTCGGCGGCGAGGACGACGTCCGACCGGTCGCTCGCGAGGTGGAGGACCGCGTCCTGCCGGTCGAATGTCGGCGATTCGAAGGGCGAGAGGGCGGTCGGCTCCGGGAGGTCGATGTCCTCGGGTAGTGACTCGTCGAAGCGGTCGAAGTACGCCGGCGAGTAAGCAATCGAGTGGAGCAGTCCCTCGTGATGCCACGCGTAGGCCCGGTCGAGCGCATCCAGCGTCTCGCCGAGCGCCGTCCGGTCCGACGCCGACGGCGGCCCCTCGCCGTCGAGTGTCAGATACAGGAGAATCTGGTGGCGAGGAAGCTCCGTGTTGCCGTACTCGTCGTGGCGGACGGAATCGCGCCACGCGTGCTGGCTCGCGGGCTTGGCGTCGGGGTCGCCGGTCGGGACGGGGTCGTCTGGCTCGCGGTCGAGACACGCACCGAGCGCGCTCGCACTCCCGAGCGCGACGGCGGCTTTCAGCGCCTCGCGCCGAGACACGTCGGAGGGTCGCATTCACCGACCCTCGGAGGTGCGAGCCAAAGCGGGTTGTGGTTCGCCTCTCGAATCACTCCACCAGCGTGTCGACCAGCCGGGTGAAGCGGTCGACCAGACGGTCCGGGACCGAGGGCTCGACGGTTCGGAGCAGTGCCGCCGTCTCCTCGGGGTCCGCGAGCGCGAGCGTCACCCGTCCGCGCTCGTCGCGTCGCTTCTCGACCAGCGCCTGTTCGTGCAGGTGGTCGGCGTGCCATTCGAGCGTGCTTCGGGCGATTTCGAGCGCGTCAGCGACCGATTGGGGACTGCTCGCGCCCGCCTCGGCCAGATAGAGCAACACGTCGCGGGCCGTCTCGCGGCGCATCACGGCGACGGCGCCGCGCTCCCACGCGTCGTACTCCGGCGTGTAGTAGTGGGTGCGGCCGTACAGCGACTCCGCGACGACAGCGTCGTCGCGCCGGAGTTTCCCGAGGTGATACTGGAGTTGGCCCGTCGCGAGGTCGAGTTCGCGCCCGAGTTCGTTGAAGTGGATGCCGGGGTGGTCGTCGATGTGTCGATAGATTCGGTCGCGCTGGTCGGTCACGACGCCGACACCTCCCGCGTCACCGTCCGGGCGTAGTACACCGCGGCGACGACGAGCGCCACCAACACCACGTCGAGGCCGTGTTCGAGCAGGTGGTGTTGGGCGGGCGAGAGGACGCCCACGAGACTGAGCCCGACGACTGCCGACCGGCCGAGCAGCGCCGCGAACGCGGCGACGAGCAGGAGATAGGGTCGGGAGCGCCGGCGGACGAAGGCCGCGAACGCGAGGCCGAGAAGGACTGCCGTCCCGAGACCGGCGACGGTCACGAGAGCGACGAGGGCCGGTGAGGAGACGGTGTGGAGCGCGACGACCATATCGGCCGTTCGCAGTGGGCGTACCTCAACGCTTCGCCGGTGGCTCGTCGGGTAGCGTCGTGAGAAGTTGTGCGTGGGTGATGTCCTGGATAGGAATCACCTGCATCTTTCGGCACTCGCGTATGCTCGTGCCGATGCGATGCGTGGGACCGGATTTGAACCGGCGGACCTCTACAGGACAGCGCCCTCAACGCTGCGCCGTTGGCCTAGCTTGGCTACCCACGCTCGCATGGGTTCTGTTGTGCGCATCTCTCTGTTACCGGGGGTATTTGAAATGGCTTTCCTTTTCCCTGCCGTCGGTCACGTGGCCGACACCTCCGCGCGGGCGACGGCGACCCGCCGCCGTTTTGTGGATTGCGGACCGACTGCGGGCCATGACCCGCAACGCACGCGACCACGTCCCCGCACTCACCGCCGTCTGCTCGCTCGCGTCGCTGGGACTCGTGTTCGGCGCCGTACTCGGTGTTATTCCGCGCGGCGCCATCCCCCGCGCACCCGCGGGCGTCGTCGCCGCCATCCCGCATCTCAACGCCGTCGTCAGCACCGTCGCCATCGGCACCATCGCCGCCGGCGTCGCCTTCGCCCGTCGCCGCGAGTTCGGCCGCCACCGCGCCGCGATGCTGACTTCGCTCGCGCTCTTTGCCACGTTCCTCGTCCTCTATCTCTACAAGGTGATTCTCGAAGGCCCGGCGACGTTCCCCGGCCCCGACGCCGTGTACCAGTGGGTGTATCTCCCGCTTCTCGCGGTTCACATCCTCCTCGCCGTCGTCTGTATCCCGCTCCTGTACTACGTCCTCCTGCTGGCGACGACCCGACCGGTCGCGGCGCTACGAGAAACCGCTCACGCCCGCGTCGGCCGCGTGGCCGCGAGTCTGTGGCTCGTCTCCTTTCTCCTCGGCGACGTCGTCTACGCGCTCCTGTACGTGGTGTACTAGTCCACGTACAGCGAGTAGACGATGACCGCGAACCCGAGGAAAGTGAGCGCGCTCTCGATGACGACGGAGTGGGCGAGTTCGAGCGACGTGAACTGGTGGCCGACGCCCGCGAGGAGGGCACCGACCGTCACGAGGCCGAACCCGACGGCGAGCGCCCGGAGCGCCGGCGACCCGGTTCTCCGATGCGCCTTCAGCGAGAGGTAGGTGATGAGCCCACCGAGCGCGAGCGTCCCCGTCTTGACGGCCACGAGTGCGACATCCAGATGGCTCATGTCTCCTTTCGCACCTCCGACCACAGCGACGCGAGTCGCTCCTCTGCGCTCCGTGCCGGTCGCGTGACGTCGACGGCGAGCGTCTGGTCCGCGGTCACCCCGATTTCGACTGCCTCGAAGTCGACGTAGTACCGCGTCGCGTGGTGGCCGTCGGGCCGAATCTCCGTGCTCTCTGCGAGCAGCGATGCCTCCGTCAGCAGGTCCAGTTTCCGATAGGTAGTCGACATGGGAATGTCACACGCCTCCGACACCTCGCTCGCCGTCATCGGCTCGTCGAGGTGGTGGATGATGGTCCGACAGTCGGCGTCGTCGAGGGCGTCGAGAACCGACTGCAGGCCGGGCGCCTCCGCTCCCGACTGCGGATTGCGCACCATGCCGATTGCTCGGCCGGGGACTCACTTATACTGTCGGATGGGCACGAACATGTTCGGATATATCTTTTCGGGGGTTCAATCCCACCTAGTAGGCGTCATGAGCGCAACCACCGACACCACGAGCGAGCGCGACACGACGACTGTCGCTCTCCGCGCGACTGGGCACGTCCGGGACGCGATGGAGACGCCCCATCAGGAGTTTACGTTCGAGGGCGACACGCTCCGTGACCTGCTGGAGACGTTTTTCGACGAGCAACCGGAACTCGCCGAGATGCTCATCGCAGAGACGGAGGCGGAGGCGACGACATCGGGATGGGCCGAACCGCCCGAGAACCTCCCCGGGACGTGGCACAAGAACCCCGAGGGCGAACAGACCAAGCCGTTCGCGCGCGTCCTCGTCAACGGGAAGTTCAACGAGGTACTCGACGGCTTCGACACGAAAATCGAGGACGGCGACCGCGTGAGTTTCGTCTACCCCTTCATCTTCTGCTGCTGACGGGGTCGTCTTCCGCGACGCACCGACAACGGACCGTATATGTCCGCGGCGCCAAAGAGTGGGGGTATGCCCACGGCGACGCTCGCGGTTACGCTCCCCGACGACATCTGGATAGCCGACATCTCGACGCGATTTCCCGACGCAACCTTTCGCGTTCTGGCGGCGCTTCCGGACGACGAAACCGGCGTCGGTCTGGTCGAAATCACGGCCGACGACATCGGCACCGTGCTCACCCGCCTCGACGAGACGCCCGGTGTCCGGGTGTTCGAGACGCTCTATCGCGGCGACGACCGAGCGCTCGTCCAGTTCGAGACTGACGACCCGCTACTTCTCCTCTCCATTCGCAACTCCCGTGCTCCCTTCGAGCCACCGGTGACGATAACGGACGGCATCGCGACCCTCGAAATCACGGCGCCACGGGACCGGCTCTCGTCGCTCGCCGAACAGTTCCGGACGCTCGGGTTGGAGTTCGACGTCCGGTCCGTCCGCACGACCATCGACTCCGAGTCAGTCGTGACCGAGGCGCAGCGACACCTGATAGAGACGGCCATCGAGGAGGGGTACTACGACACGCCCCGGACCTGCACGCTGACGGAACTCGCCGACCAACTCGATATCGCAAAATCGACCGCCAGCGAGCGTCTCCACCGCGCCGAGAGCGCGATTATTCGCGCCTTCGCCGCCGACGGACCGAGCTAGTCTTCGTGGCTCGCGCCGCCGTGTCCTGCGCCACCTGCCTCCTCGGGCGACTGGTCGCCCGTGTCGCGGAGCATCAGTATGAGGCCGAAGACGATTGGTGAGAGGAAGGCGGCGACCAGCGAGCCACCGACCATCAGCGACATGTTGAAGCCGCCCTGACCCATGCCGCTACCGCCTTCACCGCCGCTTCCGCCCTCGCCGCCGCCTCCGCCACCGCCGCCACCGCCGCCGCTGACGACTTCGGCGCTCGAAGGGACGTTGTCGCCGACGACGACGACGCCTTTCATGCCCATGGCCTGATGGGGCTGGCAGTAGTACTTGCTGACGCCGCCGGATTCGAAGACGTGTTCGAACGTGTAGCCGGCTTCCTGTGCCAGTTCGCTCGAGTAGTCGCCGCCGGATTCGGCGACGACGTTGTGCATCCCGCCTTCGCCCGTCCACTCCCAGACGACAGTCGTGCCGGGGTCGACCTGAATCGCCGCGGGGCCGAAGCCGTACGCGGCCTGATTCGCCTCGGCGCCGACGTCGACGGTTACCTCGCTCTGGCCCGTCATGTCGTGCACGCCGTCGTAGTTACTCACGTCGCTCATCCAGCCGCCGAATGGGCCTGACTGTGCCGCTGCGGTTCCACTCACACCTGCACCGACGAGTCCGGCTCCGACCGTGCCGGCACCCGCCCGTAGCAGCCCTCGCCGTCCCAGCCGAGCGTCGCGTTCGTCGCTCATGGTCGCTACCCCCTAAGCACGACCCCTCAAAAATGTTGCCGGTTTCGTCTCGTTTGCCGGAATCCCGGCCGTCGTGCCCGGGTTTCAGTCGTCGGCTGGCGCGGACTCCCCGCCGACGGTGGGGCGATTCACGTCGCGGTCGGTCTGTTCCCCCTCGATATCGTAGGGGTACTCGCCGGTCACACAGCCGAGACAGAGGTCGCCTTTCGTCCGCCCGAGGACGGAGGCAATGGCGTCGATAGAGAGATACGAGAGGCTGTCGGCGCCAATCGTCTCGCGGATGTCCTCGACGCTCTGGTCGGCCGCGATGAGTTCGTCACGGCTCGCCATGTCGATACCCATGTAACACGGGGCGACGATTGGCGGCGCGCCGATGCGGACGTGGACCTCCTCGGCGCCGGCGTCACGCACCAAGTCGACGAGTTGCGTCGAGGTGGTGCCCCGGACGATGCTGTCGTCGATGATGGTGACGGTTTGGCCTTCGACCGTGCTCCGAATCGGGTTGAGCTTCAGCCGGACCGCCCGCTCGCGTTCGTCCTGTGTCGGCATGATGAACGTCCGCCCGACGTAGCGGTTTTTCATCAGCCCCTCCGCGAACTCCACGTCGGTGCCGTCGGCGTTTGCGGCCTCCGCGTAGCCCGACGCGAACGAGCGCCCCGAGTCGGGGACGGGCATCACGACGTCCGTCTCGATGCCGCTCTCGGCCCAGAGTTCGCTCCCGAGTTCGCGTCGCACGTCGTAGACGAGCTGGTCGTCGATAATCGAGTCCGGGCGGGCGAAGTAGACGTGTTCGAAAAAGCAGTGGGCCGTGTCGTCTCGGTCGACGAGTTGATAGGAGTCGAACCCGCTTCCGTCCGGTTCGAGGACGATGAGTTCGCCCGGGTTCACGTCGCGGACGAGTTCGCCGTCGAGCGTGTCGATGGCCGCCGATTCCGACGCCAGAACGTACCCGTCTTCGAGTTTTCCGATGCAGAGCGGGCGATTCCCCTCAGGGTCACGAACGCCCAGAACGGACTCGTCGTGCATAATCGTCAGCGCGTAGGAGCCGTGAATGCGGCCCATGGTCCGTTTGACTGCACGCACCAAGTCTTCCTCCAACAGGTTGCGCGCGAGGTCGTGGGCGATAACCTCGGTGTCGCCGGTGGACGTGAAGGCGTGTCCCAGCGCCTCCAGTTCCGAGCGAATCTCCTCGGCGTTGACGAGGTTGCCGTTGTGCGCGAGGCCGAGCGACCCCGACTTGAACGAGACGGAGAACGGCTGGGCGCACGAGGCGTTGACGCCGCCGGACGTGGGGTAGCGAACGTGACCGATGCCCGCCGTCCCGTTCAACTGGTCGAGGTCGTCGGCGTCGAAGGCGTCGCCGACGAGGCCCATTTCGACGTGACTGTGTTGCTGAAAGCCGTCGTGTGTCACGATACCTGCCGACTCCTGTCCTCGATGCTGTAACGCGTAGAGGGAGTAATACAGGGGCCGGGCGGCGCCGCGGTCTGACAGTGAGACCCCGACGACGCCACACTTCTCGGTCATCCCGTTCGGGGTACGGTGGTCCCGCCCGTGTGCCATGGATGTTCGTTGTATGCCGCGGGGTAAAAAGCCACGCTATTAGGCTCGATTACAGGTGGTTTTGCCGAATCAGAACACGGCGGTTCAGCCGCTCAAACGGCAGCAGAACGTAGAAACGCCGAAAGAGTTACTCGCCGGCTTTGCCCTGCCACTCGTAGTCGCGGCGTTTGGCCGATTTGCCAAAGCCACACGACGAGCAGACCTTCTTCCGAACGTGGTACGATTTCTCACCGCAGCGTCGACATTTGACGTGGGTCGTCTTGTTCTTCTTGCCCTGACTCGGCGTTCCTGCTCCCGTCATGTACTTATCGTCACGACGTTGTCGCCGCGTATAATGGTTGTGTTGTCGACCGACTCGATTTCCGGTTCGCCGAGGATACCCTCGCCAACCTCGTCGGCCGGGTCGAGGACGACGTTCATGTGTTGGTCGTAGCCGCCGAGAACGCCGTGAAACGCTCGGCCGTCCTTGAGATGCACCGTCACTTCCTCGTCGAGTGAGGCCTCCAGCACGTCGAGGGGTCGTCCGCTCATGGCAACAAAGGCGGGGGGTGGGAATAATAAACGTACCGAAGGTCGTCACGCCGCTCCCGCCCCGACAGCCGCTTGCGGAGTCGTAACGATTAGGCGCGGCCGTGTGAAACCGGCACACGTCATGCCCTCCACAACTCCCGCCGTCGACGCCGCCGACCTGCGGAAGCGCTACGGCGACAAAGTCGCTCTCAACGGCGTCTCGCTCTCGATATCCGCCGGAACGGTGTACGGCTTTCTCGGCCCCAACGGCGCCGGCAAGACGACGACCATGCGACTCCTGACCGGACTGTCGACCCCCGATTCCGGCTCCGTTAGCGTGTGTGGCGTTCCCGCCACCGACCGGCGGGCGCTCGCCCCCCGTATCGGCTATCTCCCCGAGACGCCGCCGCTGTACGACGAGTTCAGCGCTCGCGAACAACTCGACTACGTCGCCGACCTCCGGGACATCGCCGACGCCCGCGACCGAATCGACACCTACCTCGACCGGTTCGACCTCGCGGCCGACGCCGACCGCCGTCTCGGGTCCTACTCGAAGGGGATGCGACAGAAGACGGCGTTCATCCAGAGCGTCCTGCACGACCCCGACGTGCTCTTTCTCGACGAACCCACCTCCGGACTGGACCCGCGCGCCGCCCGCCGCATCCGCGAGTCGATTACCGACTTCGCCGACGCGGGCACGACCGTCTTCCTGTCGACGCATATCCTGTCCGTCGTCGAGGCCGTCGCCGACGAAGTCGGAGTGCTGTTCGACGGGCGACTGGTCGCGGAGGGGACGCCCGAGGAGGTAACCGCCCGCGCCGAGACGGGGGCGAGCGCGTCGCTCGAAGACGCCTTCCTCGCCGTCACCGGCGCCGCCGACCGCCCCGACGCGGCCGAGGATGCATGAGCCTGCGCCGTGACCTCCGCCACGGCCGTCGCATCGCCCGCGCCGAGTTCCGGCGGAGCATCCGCCGCTACGCCCAGAACACGCGCCGTCTCGTCGGCCTCGGGGTCGCCGTCCTGTTTTTCGGCGGCTACCTGCTGCTCGCTCTCCCCGCGGCGTACGCCGTCGGGCTGACGGCCACCTCTCCCGACGCGATTCCGCTGTTCGGCGCGGGGGCAACGGCGATACCTGTCTTCCTCCTCGGCCTCGCCGTCCTCCGGACGATGGAGCGTCTCAGCCGCATCGACGCCGAACCGCTCGTGCTGCTGACTGTCCATCCGCGCGCCGTCGTCGTCGGCCTCGTCGGGGGCGAACTCGCTCGACTCGGGGCGTGGTTCGGCGTGCCGCTCGTGGCCGTCGTCGCCGCCTTCGCGCTCGGACTCGGCGCGCCCGCCCTCCTCGTCTCGGCCCCGCTCGTCGCCCTCCCGCTCGTCTGTGCCGCGTCCACCTGCGGGTACGCGCTCGGACTCGGCCTCCTGCGCGCCTTCCGCCGACTCCCCAGCCTCCGACGCGTCGCGAAAGCGGGGGGCGTCCTTGCGATGGTCGCCGTCATCGCCGGGTCGCAGTTCGCCGGGCGCGTCCTCGTCGAGTACGGCGCGTCGCTCTCGACGCTCGCCTCGCGGCTCACCGTCCCGCCGGTGGCCGACTACGTCGCACTCGCCCTCGTCCCCACGCCGCTCGGCCGCCCGCCCACCGCCTCCGCCCTCGCCGTCGGCCTCGCCTGTCTCGCGCTCATCCCGCTCGGACTCGCGGCCGCGACGCGACAGGCTTCGACCCTCTGGTTCACCGACGCGCCGACCCGCGACGCCACACGCGCCTCGTCGTCGGGCTGGTTCGACGTCCCGCGTCCCTTCGCGTGGCGGCCGGCGGGTCGCATCGCGTGGAGCCACCTCGTCCGCGCGGCTCGGCAGCCACAGGAGTTCGCCCATCTCGTGATGGTGCTGTTTTTCCTCGGTCCCATCGGGACGACGATGGCGGAGTCGTCGGGCGACGCCCTCGCCGTCCTCGTCGCCGCGGCGGGCGTCGGACTGGGAACCTATCTCGCCGGCGCCGTCTTCGGCTTGAACCCGCTCGGCGACGACGAGTCGACGCTCCCCCTGCTCCTGCTCACCGAGCGGTCGCCGGGGACGCTCGTCCGGGGGCGCGTCCTCGCCGGCCTCGCCGTCGGCCTCCCGATTGCGGTGGTCGTGCCGTTCGCGTCCGTCCCGTTCGGGACGGCCCCGCACTCGGCCGTCGCCCTCGCCGCGCTCGGGACCGGCACCTGTCTCGCCGCGTCGCTGTTCGCAGTCGGCCTCGGTTGCGCCTACCCCGTCTACGAGGCACGGACGTTCTGGGGCACCGAAACCGTCGTTCCGTCGACGCTCGTGATGTTGGCGTATCTCGCCGTCGTCGGCGCCGGGACCCTCATCTGTCTGGCCGCGACGTGGTTCGCGCTCACCGGTGCGCTCGCCCTCACGCCCGTCGCGCTCAGCGTCGCGGGCGGCTACGCTCTGTTCACCGCGCTCGTGTCGCTGGGGTCGTATCGCTACGCCGTTCGGCGCTACCGTCGGTACACGATGGCCTGACCCGCGCGGGCAGACGGTATAAGTTCGTCTCGCCCCTACGGCGACCATGAGCTATCCCGTCACCTACCACTGTCCGCACTGCGAGGCCATCGTCGAACTCGAACGCGAGGGGTATCTCGCCGACAAGTCGGTGACGCCCTATCCGCTCGTTGGGTGGGAGTACGCCGACGCCGACGGCGACATCGAGGCCGCCGACGGCGTCCGCTTCGTCTGTGGCGACGACGGCACGCTCCGCGACGACGACGCGACCGGGTGTGGCGAGCCGTTCTATCTGAGTTACGTCCGGTACGAGGACGGCGAGGAGGTCACGCCCCGCGCCGAGAGCGAGTACGTCAGAATCGGGCGCTGAGCGGCGGTTACCCCTTGATGTTACAGACGGGGAAGGTGCGGGCCACCTTGTCGCCGATGCCGAGGGCGTCCGAGACACGGACCACCTCGTCGACGTCCTTGTAGACGCCGGGGGCCTCCTCCGCCACCGTCGCGCCGCTCTGAGCCTTCACGTACACCTGATTCTGCTCGCGGAGTTCGTCCTGCACCGTCTCGCCCCAGAACTCCTGTTTGGCCTGCGTTCGGCTCATGAGCCGGCCGGCGCCGTGGGCCGTCGAGCCGAAGGTAAGGTCGAGCGACGACTCGCCGCCGCGGAGGACGTAGCTCCCCGCGCCCATGCTGCCGGGGATGATAATCGGTTGGCCCACGTCGCGGTAGGCCGTCGGCACCTCCGGGTGGCCAGCGGGGAACGCCCGCGTCGCGCCCTTTCGGTGGACGTAGAGTTCGCGCTCCTCTCGCTCGACGGCGTCGCCCGCTTTCGCCGGCCGTCCCTGCGCATCGAGTCCGACCTCGTGAACCTCCTTCTTGGCGATGTTGTGGGCCACGTCGTACAGCAGGTGCATATCCATCGACTCCCACGAGCGGTCGAACACGCGCTCGAACACCTGCCGGACTCGGTGCATGATGAGTTGGCGGTTCACCCACGCGAAGTTGATGCAGGCACACATGGCGCCGTAGTACGCCTCGGCGAGGTCCGACCCGGCGGGCGCCGCCGCGAGTTCCTTGTCGGGCAGGCTGTCGAGAAGGTCCTCGTGTTCCTGCTCGATTTTCCGGAGGTAGTCGGTGCAGGTCTGGTGGCCCAGACCGCGGCTCCCGCAGTGGATGAGGACGACTATCTGGTCGGGTTCGAGGCCGTACGAATCGGCGACGCCCTCGCGGTAGATGTCGGTCACGCGCTGGATTTCGAGGAAGTGGTTCCCGCTTCCCAAGCTACCGAGTTGGTTCTTCCCGCGGTCTTTGGCCTTCTGGGAGACGGCGCTGGGGTCGGCATCCGGGCGCCGCCCCTCGTCCTCGCAGTGTTCCAAGTCTGCGGGGACGGCCCACCCGGCTTCGAGCGCCCAGTCGACGCCGCGGTCGAGGACGGCCTCTATCGTCTCCCGGTCGCCGTCGACGACGCCGCCGCCGCCGAGGCCCGAGGGAACGTTGGCGAACAGCGCCTCGACGAGTTCCTCCTCGCGGCCCTGAACGTCGTCGTAGGTGAGGTTCGTTCGCATCATCCGAACCCCACAGTTGATGTCGTAGCCGACCGCTCCCGGCGAAATACAGCCGGTCTGGGCGTCCGTGGCGCCGACGCCGCCGACGGGGAAGCCGTAGCCCTGATGGCCGTCGGGCATACAGATGGCGTGGTCCGTCATGCCGGGGAGGTGGGTAGCGTTTTTGAGTTGCTGGAGCGTCTTGTCCTCGCCAATCTCGTCGAGTAGCGCCTCGCTGGCGAGGACGCGGGCGGGGACGCGCATCTCGCCCTCCTGTGGAATCTCCCAGACGAACTCCCGGACCTGTTCGAGCCGGATGCCGCCGATTTCGCGCGTGGTCATACTCGGGCCGACGTGACCGACGCGGGAATACGTTACTACACGTCGAGAACGACGTAGGCCTCCCAGCCCGTCTCTGTCTCCTCGATTCGCATCTCGGAGTAGGTGACGGCCTTCACGTCGCGCGCGGAGACGTCGTCGAAGGGCACGCCGCGGGCGCTGGCTTCGACGACCCACTCCCCGTCGCTCTCGCGGACCGTCGCCTCGTTCGCGACGGGGAGGACGCCCCGCACGTCGCGCTCGTAGATGAGTTGGTCGAGATAGTCAAAGAGTAGCGCCTCCAGTCCCTCGGCGCGGACGGTGAGCGAGAAGCGCTCGCCGCTCTCGGGAATCTGGTCGCACATGGCCGCGGCGAGGCCGTCGGCGGCGGCGGCAAACGTCTCCCCGAGCGTCGCGCCCGTCGCCGCCACGGCCACGTCGGCGGTGTGGGGGCGGAGTTCGTAGCCCATGCCGGCTCCTGTCGGGGGAGGGCCAAAACGGTTCCCTCCAAAGCCGGCGACGATGGTCGATGACGGTGAAGTTATATTGTCCGGCCCCGCTAGAACTGCGGTAGTGAGCGTCACCGTCGAGAAACGCGTCGATGGCCCCGGCGCGACCGAGTACGCCGACGAGGCCTGGGAGCTCAAAGAGCGCATTCGCCGGCGCGAAGGGGTTCTCAAGCAACGCAAGCGCTTCTTTATGGACGCCTATCGTCGAGCGACGACGCATCTGCTCTATCTCGACACCGACCTCGTCGGCTTCGCGACGGTGCGCCGCGACGGCTACATCCTCTTTCTCGCCGTCGCGCCCGAGCGCCGCGGCGAGGGCTTCGGCCGCCGACTCGTCGCGGAAGTGGCCGAGGAACACCGAACGGTCACCTGCCACGCGCGAGCGACCAACGACCCCGCACTCTCCTTCTACGAGTCGATTGGCTTCGAAATCAAGCGTCGCATCGAGAGCTACTACGAGGACGACGGCGACGCGTACTACCTTCGGCTCGGCCCGGACGAACGGCTTCGTGACCGTCTCTCAGAGTTGATTCGGCGCTAGAACTCGTAGAACCCTTGGTCGGTCACGACGCTGTCGACGAGAGTCATCGGCGTCGCGTCGTACGCCGGGTTCTCGATTTCGACGCCTTCGACGGGTTCGCGGATGATTTCGGCGGGTTCGCGCTCCTCGTTCTCGAAGACGAAGTCGTCCTCGATGATTTTCGACTGTGACCCGACGACGGTGACGGGGACGCCGACGACGTTCGCCGCGGCGGCGATGGGGAAGGTGCCGACGCGGTTGTAGAGCGTGTCCTCGACGATGCAGTCCATGCCGACGAGCACTCGCTCGCATCGGTCGAGGATGTGCCCGGCGGCGCTGTCGACGAGGAGATGGGGGTCGACGCGGTCCATCTCGGCGAGTTGGCGCGCAGTCTTGCGGCCGAGATAGCGGGGGCGGGCCTCGGTGACGTAGGCGGTGAGGTGGGCGCCCTCGGCAGCGGCGGTTTCGACGGCTTGGAGGACCGTCGAGGAGTAGTCGTGGGTGAGGAAGGTTTCGCCGTCGGTGAAGGTGTCGGCGGCGTGGTCGGCGGCGCGGCTCTTGCCCGTCTCTATCTCCTCGACGATGCGGTCGATTTCCTCGCGGGTTCGCTCCTTCGCGTCCTCGACGGTGTCGGCCGAGCCGAGGACGTGGTCGACGACGTCCTGCATCGCCTTGTGGAGGGAGGCGTGGGAGGGGTTGGCCCGGCGGAGCGCGCCCGCGTTGCGCTCCAAGTCGCGCTCGTAGTCCTCCACGTTTCGGTAGTCCCGGTCGAGGAGTTCACCCAGCGCGACGGTGGCCTTGATGGCGACTACCGACGAACTGTGGGTCTGCATCCGCTGAATCTCCTCGATAGTCTCGTCAATCATATCGGGAGGTGTCGTGTGGGCGGCAAAGCCTTTCCGGCTCTATCGGTGGTAGTGTTCAGATAAGCGGATGAAACTGGGACCACCTCGAAAGCCCCGCCTCGCTGGAGTCGGGAGCCTCGCTGTGCGCGCTCCCTTCGGTCGCGTGCTTGCGTCGGCCGCCTTCCTCCAGCGAGGCGCCCCTTTCAGTCCCGCCCGCATCGGCTGGTCAACCAGCCACCGCCGGGCGGGACTGAAAGGGGCCAGCGTCTCGGCGAACCCGGATGAAGCAAGCACCGCAACGCAGTGAGGAGCGCAGCGAGTCCCGGGAGCCGAGACGCTGGGGGCTTTCGAGGTGTCCGCAATCCAATCGCCCTAATCTGAACAGTACTCTATCGGTCCGCGGCGCGGCGGGCGTAGGCGTACGCGAGCAACGCGGTGACGAACCAGACGAGGGCGCCGACGCGGACGGCGAAGGCGGCGCGAGCGCCCCACGTCGGGAGCGTCGTCGTCGTCGAGAGAAGCGCGACGAGTGGCGCGCCGGCGACGATGGTCGTCACGAACGTCACCTGCATCACCCACCCGAAGTCGACGCCGTCGGGGTCGGTACGCTCGACGCGGCGTGGCACACCCGCAGTACCCCGGCGAGCGAGTAAGGTGTGGCGGTTCGTGGCAGGGTGATTAAGTGTGCCGCCGTCGACACCCCGGCCGTGTCTCCCTCGCCCTCCACCCGGCCGTGGTCACCGCTCGTCACCGAGTTCGCACTCGTCGGCGGTCTTCTCGTCGGCGTCACCCTGTGGTATCGGCTCGTCGGGCGCCTCCTTCGCGTCGTCGGGTCGGGGTCGTCGCTCCTCCGCGACGGTGCGCTCTTCGGCACTCTGTTTCTCGGCGGCTTGGTCGTCGGTGCCGCCGTCTACGTCGCCGCTCGCCATGTCCACGTCGGACTGGCGCGCCCGGCGTGGTCGGAGCGATGGACGCTCGCCGCGGCCGGTGCCGTCCCCGCCGTGCTCGTCGCGTGCACCAAACTCGTCGGCGTCGTCACGGGCGTCCCGTACAACTCGCTGACGCTGACCGCCGTCGCCGCCTCGCCGCCGCTCGGGCCTATCGTGGCACTTTCCGCGCTCACGCTCGCCGTTCGCGTCCCGGCGCTCGTGGTGGTGTCGCAGGTGCTGATACAGGGGAGTTTCGAGCGCGCGGGTGGCGACGCGTTGGCCGCCGTGGCGACGACGCTCGTGACCGCGTTCGCGCTGGTGGACACGACCGGAACCGTCGCGCCGGCGCCGGATGTGGGCAAACTCGCGGCGCTCGTGGCGTTGATGGGTGCGCTCGTGGTGTATCGGGCCGTCGCGACGCGGACCGACCGGCGGCGCGTGCGGTTTCTCGCTGCGATACCGTTCGTGGCCGGTCTCGGCGTCGTCGCCCTCGCGGCCGTCGTCTCGGTCACGTCGGTAGCGGGTGCGCTGTTCGCGCTCACACAGGTCGCCACGTTCGGCGTCGCCGCCGAGGCCTACCGCCGAACCGACTCGCTCGTGTCACCGGCGCTCGCGTACGCGTGCCTGCTCGTGGCGAATCGAGTCGTCGTGGTGAGCGAGGCGGGCGCGCAGGCGTGGTAACTACCCGTCGAGAAACGCCGACACGGGGGCGTCGAACGCGTCGGGGCGTTCGAGCATGGCGAGGTGGGCGGCGTCGTCGACGGTTTCCCACTCCCCGTTCGGAATCCGCTCGGCGAGCGCTTCGTGATACCACGGCGGGGTGAGCCGGTCGTACTCGCCGGCGAGCGCGAGCGCCGGCGTCGAAATCTCGTCCAGTCGCCCCCGGACGTCGAACTCGTGGCAGGTCCGGAAGTCGCGTTCCGTAACGGCTCGGCCCGCGGTCCGGAGCGCGTCGGTCGAGACATCGACCGGCGCCGAACTGGGGTCGTGAAAGAAGCGGTCCGGGCCGCTGAGGAACTCGATGGCGCGCTCGAAATCCGACTGGAGCCACCGGAGAAGGTCGTCCATGACGGCCAAGCGCGCGCCCGTACCGGTGAGGACGACGGCCGACGCGTCGAACTCGCGTTCGAGGAGGAGCGTCAACACGACGGCGCCGCCGAGGGCGTTGCCACACAGGACGCCGGCGTCGGTGGCCTCGGCGACGGCGAGCGTGTCGTCGACGTACGCCGAGAGCGCCTCGTACCCCGCCGTGGCGGCGATGTCCGGGCTGTCGCCGTGCCCGCTCAAATCGAGTGCAATCAGGGGCCGGTCGCCGTCGAGTCCCCCTAGCGGCTCCCAGACCGCGTGTGACCCCCCGCTCCCGTGGACACAGAGGACCGGTTCGCCGTCGCCGCCGCGGTCGTATCGGCGGTACGACGTCTCCCGGCCGTGGTGTGTGACCGTCTCCATAGTACGAGTAACGCGGGCGGCCGTATAAACCCGCCCGACGGTCGAACTGGTGTCTTCCACCGAGTGTGAACCGCAATACGACGGCGATTTCACGAGACAGTCGCCGTCTGGCGATTTTTAGGACAAAGATTTATATATCTGCGTGGCTAACGTGTGGTTAGGAATCAACATGGTAAGCCAACAATACACCGGTGAGAACGAGCAGTTCGTTCGCCGGTACGATTACGATGGTGAGTGGGTTGTCGCTGCGGACATCGGCGTTGGCGACGACCGGCTGGACGTCGACGTGGCCGGTGGGACGGCTATCGTCCTCGTCGACGGCCAGACCGAACTCGAGTTCGACGTTCCCGGCACCGCCGAGGACGTCGAGACGAACAACGGCGTGCTCGTCGTGCGGGGGAGCCAATGAAGCTCACCGTCAAACCCCTGAAACAGAAGGACGCCGGTCGCGGACTCGCCGCTATCGACCGCGCGGCCGTCTCCGAGATGGGGCTCGAAGTCGGTGACTACATCCGCATCGAGGGGAAGGAAGGCACCGCCATCGCACGCGTCTGGCCCGGTCACCCCGAGGACCAAGGCGCGGGCATCATCCGCATCGACGGTCAGCTTCGCCAGCAGGCCAACGTCGGCATCGACGACCGCGTCGAGGTCGAGAAGGCCGAAGTGAAGCCGGCCGAGACGGTGACCGTCGCGCTCCCCCAGCAAATCGGTATTCGGGGCGACATCGGTCACTACCTCCGCGACAAGCTGACGGACAAGCCGATTACGAAGGGCCAGACGCTTCGCGTCCCCTTCGGCTTCGGCTTCATGAGCGGCCGCCAGAGTCAGGCGCTTCCGCTGAAGGTAGCCGACACCGACCCCTCGGGGACGGTCGTCGTCACCGACTCGACCGAAATCGTCATCAGCGAGAAGCCCGCCGAGCAGATTCGCGAGACCGCAGAGGGGGAGGGTCCGGCCGACACGCCGGACGTGACCTACGAGGACATCGGTGGTCTCGACCGCGAACTCGAACAGGTTCGCGAGATGATAGAGCTGCCGATGCGCCACCCCGAACTGTTCCGCCGGCTGGGCATCGACCCGCCGAAGGGCGTGCTCCTGCACGGCCCGCCGGGCACGGGGAAGACGCTCATCGCCAAGGCCGTCGCCAACGAAATCGACGCCTCCTTCCACAACATCAGTGGGCCGGAGATTATGTCGAAATACTACGGCGAGAGCGAGGAGCAACTCCGCGAGGTGTTCGAGGAGGCCGAGGAGGACGCTCCCGCCATCGTCTTCATCGACGAAATCGACTCCATCGCGCCCAAGCGCGGTGAGGCCGGTGGCGACGTGGAGCGCCGCGTCGTCGCCCAGTTGCTCTCGCTGATGGACGGCCTCGAAGAGCGGGGCGAAGTCGTGGTCATCGGCGCGACCAACCGCGTCGACGCCATCGACCCCGCGCTCCGCCGCGGTGGCCGCTTCGACCGCGAAATCGAAATCGGCGTCCCGGACCGCGACGGTCGCCGTGAAATCCTTCAGGTCCACACCCGCAACATGCCCCTCGCCGAGGACGTCGACATCGACGCCTTCGCCGAGTCGACCCACGGCTACGTGGGTGCTGACCTCGAAAGCCTCGCGAAGGAGGCCGCGATGAGCGCCCTCCGACGCATCCGCCCGGATATCGACCTCGACGCCGACCAAATCGACGCCGAAATCCTCGAATCCCTCGAAGTCGACGAGGACGACTTCCAAGAGGCGCTGAAAGGCATCGAGCCCTCCGCGCTCCGCGAGGTGTTCGTCGAAGTGCCCGACGTCACTTGGGAGGACGTCGGCGGACTGGCGGACACGAAAGAGCGCCTCCGCGAGACCATCCAGTGGCCGCTCGACTACCCCGAGGTGTTCGAGGCCATGGACATGGAGTCCGCGAAGGGCGTCCTCATGTACGGCCCGCCGGGCACGGGGAAGACCCTGCTCGCGAAGGCCGTCGCCAACGAGGCCGACTCCAACTTCATCTCGGTGAAGGGACCGGAACTCCTCGACAAGTACGTCGGTGAGTCGGAGAAAGGCGTTCGCGAAATCTTCAGCAAGGCTCGCGAGAACGCCCCGACGGTAATCTTCTTCGACGAAATCGACGCTATCGCGACCGAGCGGGGTCGCAACTCCGGCGACTCGGGCGTCTCCGAGCGCGTCGTCTCGCAGCTCCTGACGGAGCTCGACGGGCTGGAGACGCTGGAGGACGTGGTGGTCATCGCCACCTCGAACCGCCCCGACCTCATCGATTCGGCGCTCCTGCGCCCCGGCCGACTGGACCGACACGTCCACGTCCCGGTGCCCGACGAGACGGCGCGCCGCGCCATCTTCGAGGTCCACACCCGCGACAAGCCGCTCGCTGACGACGTCGACCTCGACAGTCTCGCGCGCCGCACCGAGAACTACGTCGGCGCCGACATCGAGGCCGTCTGCCGCGAGGCGTCGATGGCCGCCAGCCGCGAGTTCATCCACAGCGTCTCGCCCGAGGAAATCGGCGAGTCGCTGAGCAACGTCCGCATCACGATGGACCACTTCGAGCAGGCGCTGGCGGAAGTGACCGCGAGCGTCACCGAGGAGACGCGCGAGCGCTACAGCGAAATCGAGCAGCGCTTCACGAACGAGGAGCCGGACGTCGGCGGCCAGCAGGAGACGAGCCGGACGTTCCACTAATCGGCTCGCTCGATTCGACGGTCATTTTTTATCAGCCCCATCGCTGAGGGGGGTCGCAACGACTCGCACCTAAGACGATAGGTGTCTCTGCGCCGGTCGATAGCGGAACCACCGATTCACCGCTAAGCACGTAGGCAGGCTCGTCATACGCTGAGAGACGTGATTTGGTAGTACGGAGCGACCCCGATACGGTCGCTCGTTCCCCCCATCATGACCAATCATAGCTCACGCGCGGTGGCACTCTGTCTACTGATGGTGTTTTCGGTCGTCACCATCAGCGGCGCTGCGGCCGCCGCGACGAACGTCTCGATCAGCCCGGACGACTCGACAGCGGACGCGACGAACGTCACGTACACCGCGGAGGGTAACGTCGAACTCAACAATAGTGACACGCTCCAGTACGTCGACGTGCATCTCTCGCCGGCGAACGTCAGCGCCGTCGGCTCCGGCGATATCACTGTGTATATCGACGGGGGCGAGTACACGGACGGCATCACGGAGTTCAGCGCCTCGGACGGCACCGTCGAGTTCAAGCTCTCGAACTCACAGAGCCTGAGCGACGGTGACCGCGTTCGCGTCGTCGTCGGCAACGTCACGAATCCGAGTAGTGACTTCACGGCGAACGCGACGCTGCACGACACCGGCGACGCCCAGTTTCAGGAGTTCACCGACAGCGTCACCATCACGCAACCTGCGAACATCGTCTACGACGACTTCGCCGTCAACAACACCTCCGTCGACACCGGCGAGGACGTTCGCGTCTCTGCGACGGTCGAAAACACCGGCGGAGAGAGCGGCACGTACAACGCCTCGCTGACGGTGGACGGCTCGACGCAGGCGTACAACAACGGCACGCTCGACGCGGGCGAGAGCACGACCACGACGTTCGTAACCAACTTCAGTTCGACCGGCGAGTACGACGTCAGTATCGAGACGCTCGGCCCGACGACGGTGTCTGTCTCCGACTCGCTCGCCATCACCGGCGGCTCCGCGACGCCCAGTCAGGTCGAGTCGGGAACGACCGTCGACAACCAAGTGGTGTCGTACGACGTCACCAACCTCAGTCAGGACGGTGACACCGACGTTCACTACATCGAGTTCCCGAACGCGCTCGCGTCGGGGCTCTCGGTCAACTACGCCAACTCGACGGCGACGAGCATCACGTCGAGCGCGAATCTGGTCGACGGCTTCGACGACGACGGCACCGACGACACCGTCAAGTTCGCGACGAGCGGTGACGGTGGCGGCGGCGTCGACACCACGCTGTCGGTCGACACCAGCGTCACGTACGCCACGAGCGGAACCTACGACGTCGACGTCCGGACCGTCGACAGTGATGGAACTGTCGTGTCTCAGCAGGCGGTCACGTCGGTCACGGCGTCCGGCGACAGTAGCACCGACGAGACTGCCGGGGGCGACAACGAGGGCGTCGTGCCCTACACCGGCGACGAGGACCCCACCGTCGAGGACGTCGACTTGACCGCACACAGCGTCGACGTCGACCTCGTCGTGACGACGAACATGACCCTCGACCAACTGCAAGTGTCCGTCAGCGGCCCAGTCGACGAGACGTTCGACCGCGAGGACTTCGACCTCAGCCGACAGGACGGACACTACGAGTACACCACGGACGTCGCGGAGACGAGCGGCACGTTCGAGGCGACGGTCGAAACCATCGCCGACGACGGGACGACCGTCTCACTCGACCAGACTGACACGCTGACCGTCGGCCTCCCCGGCCCACCGTCGTCGAGCGCCGTCGCCGCACCCCCGTGGACCGGCGACAGCGAGAGCGTCCACACCCTCTCGACGACGGTTCCCGAGGGGGCGAGCGTCACCGGTGAGACGCTCCGAACCGTCGAAATCGGATACAGCGACGCCTTCCTCGACGCCGGCGGGAGCGTCAGTTCCGTGAGCGACGACCAGAACGTCGCCACTCTGACCGTCGTCGGCGCCGACGGCACGGTGAAGTCGCGGATGGGCGGGACGGACGCCGTCACGGTGAACACCGACGACGGCACCGTCGCCCTGAATCTCGCCGACGTGGACAGTTCCCGCATCCCCACCCTCGAAGCCGGTGACCGCCTCGTCGTCGAGATTCGACCGGTTACCAACCCCGAGGAGGCGGGCACGTACGAGACGACGCTGACGCTCGGCACGGACACCGAGCGCGCATCGACGGACCTCCCGCTCCAGATTCGGGCCGACGACGACGCCGCGTTCGCGGCCGCGACGGTCACACCCGCCACCGAGCAGGCGTCGGTCGACCTGACGCGGTCGTCGGCCATCGAGTCGGTCACCGTCGCCGCCGAATCGGACGGCGCCGGGGCCGTTCGGGTGGCCGTCCCGCAGCCCCGTCCCAACGCGACCGAGAACCTCTCGGGGAACGTCGTGACCGCGCTGACGGTCACGCGACCGCCCGCAGTCGAAGACCAGCCGACGACCCTCTCCACGTCGCTCTCGCGCGACGCGTTCGAAAGCGCTCCCGAGGCGCTCACCGTCGCGCGCTACGACCGCGAAACGGGCGAGTGGGTCGAACTCGACACCACCGTCGCCGAGACTAGCTCCGACACGGTGACGCTCTCGGCCACCGCGTCCGAAACCTCGCTGTTCGCCGTCACGGCACCTGTCCAGACGGCGAGCGACTCGGCCGAGATGACCGCGAGTGACACCGACGAGACGACCGAGATGCCGGCCGACGAGCAGTCGACGAGCGACGGGGGCACTCAGGCGACGCCGGCGGCTGACGACCAGCAGGCACAGACGTCTCAGGACGCGACTGCCACGGCGACGCCCGGCGAGACGCGGTCGCAAGCGCCCGGCTTCGGCGCCCTCCTCGCCGTCCTCGCCACGCTCGGCGCGGCGCTCTTGCTGGCCCGGCGAGACTAGCGGTCGCTTCTTCTGATTTGGCGGCGCGCCTTTTTGACCGGCTGTCGATAGGGTTGGCATGAGCGGTGCCAATCCGTCCGCAGTCGGCGAGACGCCGTTGCTCGAACTCGACGTCGACGCGCCGCCGACGCTGTACGCGAAAGTCGAGTGGTTCAACCAGCCCACGGCCAGTCACGGTGGCGGGTCGGTCAAGACCCGTATCGGGAAGTCGATGCTGGACGCCGCCCGAGCGACGGCGTCCGACTTCGGCGAGCGGACGCTCCTCGAAGCGTCGAGCGGGAACACCGGCACGGCTGTCGCTCGCTTCGGCGCCACCCACGGCTGTGACGTCGAAATCGTCCTCCCCGAGGACGCGGGCGACGGGAAGATAGAGGCCATCGAGGACGCGGGCGCGACGACGACGTTCGTCGACCCCGACCGAGGGTACGACGCGTTCGTCGAAACCTGCCGGTCGAAAGTCCGGGACGCGCCCGAGGAGTATCACTATCTCAACCAGTACGAGAACCCGGCCAATCCGGGTGTTCACGCCGGCACGACGGCCGTCGAACTCTGGAATCAGACCGACGGGGCGATGACGCACTTCGTCGCCGGCGCGGGAACGGGGGGGACGCTCGTCGGCGTCGGGCGAGCGCTGGCCGACCGCGGCGTCGACGTCTACGGCTTCGAGCCTGCGACCCCCGACCACGACATCGCCGGTCTCAAACACATGCACTCGACGGGCCACTACGTGCCGGGGACCTACGACGCGGCGGCCGTCGAGACACAGTCGTTCGTCTCGACTGACGTGGCGTACCGGTACGTCGAGTGGCTCCGCCGTCGCGACGCCGCCCGCCCGGTCCGAATCGCCGACTCGGGCCAGTGGACCGAGTCGTTCGTCCGTGACCACCTCCGGGTCGATGGCGACCTTCTCGTCGGCCCGTCGAGCGGCGCCTGCCTCGCCATGGTCGACCGACTGACGGCGATGGGCGTACTCGACGGCGACGACGTCGTCGTCGTGCCGTTCCCCGACCGGGGCGACCGGTATCCGAACCGCGACCTCTCGGCGACTGCCTCGCCGGAGCGACCGGGGCCGCTCCTGCGAAGCGACCCGGCGTGAGCGCGTTCAGTCCTCGTCGGGCGTGACCGCGAGAACGGGGACGGTGCTCGTTCGAAGCACTCGCTCGGCGACGCTCCCGAGGAGATAGCGGTTCAGCCCCGACCGCCCGTGGGTGCCCATCACGACGAGGTCGGCCCCCGTCTCCGTGAGCAGGCTGTCGATTTCCGCCTCGATGCGCCCGTCGGCGACGTGGGTCGTCACCGCGACGCCGGCATCTTCGGCCCGTTCGCGACGGCTGTCGAGAATCTCCCGGCCCGTCTGTTCGAGTTCCTCGATGACCGTCCCCACCGAGGGAGCCGCTGGCGTCGCCGGCTCTCTGACCACGTAGAGCAGGTGTAGCGCCGCGTCGTACTGAGTGGCGAGTTCGATTGCGTGGTCGAGTGCCCGGTCCGCACACGGGCTGCCATCCGTCGGATGCACAATCGTATCGTACATGTCACGACAGACGAGCGGGGCGCCCTTAATCCCGGACCATAGTCCATTCAATCGCCGATTTCGAGGCGTCTGGGCGGCGAACGGCGGCGTCGTGTGGTCACCGCTCTCGAATCGGGACCGAAGTTATTAGGCCCGGATGAGTTTGTCCCCCCAAGTCGTGAGTGTTACTATGTTCGTTCGCTCGAGTTGGGGACGGGGTGCGGGGGCGGTCCACTGGGTCCGCGCGGGTGGCCAACCATGAGTCAGTCGAAGGGGAACGCCGACGAGGGTGTCGACCTTCACGAGACCGACGACGGAAAGCCGACGATACTCATCGTCGACGACGACGAGGACCTCGCGGACACGTACAGCGTGTGGCTCTCGGACGACTTCGACACCGAGACGGCCTACGGCGGCGTGCAGGCACGCAAGCAGATTCACGACGGGCTCGACCTCGTCTTGCTCGACCGCCGGATGCCGGGCATCCCGGGCGACCGCATCCTCGAAGACATCCGCGAGCGAGGCATCGACTGTCAGGTGGCGATGCTCACCGCGGTCGAACCCGACACGGACATCATCGACCTGCCGTTCGACGAGTATCTCGTCAAGCCCGTGACGCAGGCGGAACTTCGGGAGACGGTCGACGACCTGCTTCTCCGACAGGGGTTCGACACCGACGCGCAAGATTACTTCGCGATGGAGTCGACGGCCGAGGCGCTGGGCACGCGCGACGAGGAGAACCTCCGCGACCCGGATGCGGCGGCGGCGTTCGAAGCCGAGGCGGCGACGGCGGGCGAGTCAGAGCAGATACAGGAGATGAAAGCCCGGCTCGAACGCCTCCAGCGCATCACCTCCGTCATCCGCGACATCGACAAACAGCTCGTGGTCGCGACGAGCCGGGAGGAAATCGAGCGGACCGTCTGTGAGCGTCTGGTCGAGTCCGACCCCTACGGGCTGGCGTGGATAGGCGATTACACGCTCAGCTTCGACCAAGTGACGCCGAACGTCGTCGCCGGCGTGGACGACGCGTCGCTCGACGACCACCCCATCGCCGACGGCGGCGGTGGCCCGGCGTCCGAAGCCGTCTCCTCCGGCGAGGTTCAGGTGGTCAACGACCTCTCCTCGGAGCGGGGGCGGCAGATGCTCGACCCGCTCGATTTGGACGACGAACCGGAGTACGCCGCCGGGGCCGTCGTCCCCCTCATCTATCGCGACACCGTCTACGGCGTGTTGAACGTCTGTACCGACGACCGAGAGGTCTTCGACGACCGCGAACTCTCCGTCCTCTCGGAACTGGGCGACAGCATCGCCAACGCCATCAACTCCGTCGAGAGCAAGCGGCTGATGCTCTCGGACACGCTCGTCGAACTCGAGTTCGACGTGCAGGACGACACCGATGTCTTCATCGCGCTCTCGATGGAGACGGGCGCGCGCATCGAGTTGAAGAGCTTCGTCCCCGCGTCGGACGGTGACCTCACGAGCTACGTCGAAGTGACCGGGGCGTCGACCGAGACGTTTCTGGACGCGGCGACGGCGATGCCGGAACTCGAGAAGGTGCGCGGCGTCGGCGAGTCGAGCGAGGGCGGCCTCTACGAGTGTCGCGTCTCCGACTCGACGGTCGTCCTCTCGCTCATCGACGCCGGGGCGAACGTGGAGTCGATGCGCGTCGACGAGGGGCAGAGCCACGTCACCGCGACGGTGGCGCCCGAGACGGACGTCCGGACGGTCGCCGAGGCGATTCAGGACTCGTTCGACGATGTCGACCTCGTCGCCAAGCGCAAGGTCGAACGCGATTTCCAGTCGACGGAGGACTTCAGGCAGTCGCTCGAAAACCGCCTCACCGACCGGCAGTATTCGGTGCTCGAAGCCGCCTACGCCGCGGGCTACTTCGCGTGGCCCCGCGAGTCGACGGCGAAAGAGATTGCCGACTCGCTCGACCTCGCGCCGCCGACGCTCCACGAACACCTCCGCGGAGCGAAGATAGCGCTCATCGAGGCGTTTTTCGAGGAGACGGGCGAGTTCGACGACAAGCGCCTCCGCGACGACTGACTCACAGCAGATACGTCGGCCCGTAGAGGGCGATACAGCCCACCGCCGCTCGTCGGCTGATTCCCCCGTTGACGTAAAAGAGCAGGACGACGAGCGCCGCGACCCCGAGCATGTACGTGCCAGATGCCATCGTCGCGCCGACGTGGTCGATGGCGTACCCGTCGACCAGCGCACCCAACCCCAGCGAGAACAGCGGGTCGGTCACGTTGCTCCCGAACAGAGTGCCGATGGCGATGTCGCCCTCGCCGCGCCCGACAGCGAGCGCGGCAATCACTATCTCCGGGGCCGTCGTCCCCAGTCCCGTCACGAGTCCAATCAGGTACTCGGGGACTGCGAGCGCGACGGCCAGCGACCGGCTGTTGACGACCAGCAGGTGGCCGCCGACGGCGACGAAGGCGAATCCGAGGACGACCCAGAGGGCGGCCCGGCCCAGCGACCGGTCGTCGTCGCGGTGGCGTTCGACGGCGCCGACGTGGTCGTCGTCGCGGAGGCGAATCCCGACGAAGACGAGGTAGGCCGCGACGAGGAGGCCGCCCTCCAGTCGGGTGATGGTCCCGGACCGGACGCCGAGAAGCATGAGCGACATCGCGGCAATCATCGCCACGCCGTACACCGTCACTTTCTCGCGGCGCAACTGGAGCGGCGACAGGAGCGCGACGACGCCGACGCCGAGCGTAATCTGTGACGTGGCGGAGCCGATGATGTGGCCGACGACGAAGTCGCCCGCGCCGTAGACGCCGGCGTAGAGGGCGGTCGTAATTTCCGGAAGCGAACTCCCAACGGCGACGAGCGTTCCGCCGACGAGTAGCGTCGGCACGCCGAACGCGCCGGCGATGGCGACCACCGACTTGACGACGCGGTCCGCGCCGTACAGGAGGAGTGCGAGGCCGACGAGGAGCGCAAGCGCGTCGCCGAGCATTCACGCCTCCCCCCGAGTCGGGAGCATCTCGGGTCGAGCGTCGGCGCTGACGGGGAAAAAACGCCCGGAAGTGTCTACCAGGGGACGCTCTGCGCCTCGGCGAGTTCGAAGAGGTCGCCGAACTCGTCGGGGAGTTGGGCCTGCACGTCGGCCATCTCGCCGCCCGTAGCGAGTTCACTGACCAGCGACACCACCGCCTGCGCGTAGAACGCCGCCTCGCTCTCCTCCACGTTCGCCCGGTCGGCCACGCGGTCGACGAATTCGTCGTAGGAGAACTGCTGGCCCGACTCCGCGGCCGTCAGGTAGCGGTCTATCTCCATCGGGAGCGGGGCGGCGAGGTCCGACGCTTCGCCCGCGTCGAGGCGTTCGCCGAGCGTCGTCAGGACGGCCCGAGTCGCGCGGGCCGCCTCGCCCTGTGAACTCAGTTCGAGTCTGTGCTGGATTTCGCCGAGAAAGTCCTCGTAGTTCATGGTGGGTCACCGGTTCGGTCGAACCGAACGCATGCGATGGTTCCGGCCGAGAGAGGGCCAATCCCCGGCCTATCTACTTCATCTCCCACACACGTTAGGCCGAACGCTCTTGTGTGCAACGTTGCTGGCTCCGCGCATGGCCGACACACCGAACAAGGCCGCGTTGGAGCGAGGCATGACCGTCGTCGTCGACCAGACGGGCGCCGACGAAGACGAACTCATCGGCGAAGTCGGTGCCGTGTTGGAAGACGAGTCGACCCATCCCGACGGCGTGCTGGTGAAACTCAAATCCGGCGTGACCGGGCGGGTCAAACGAATCGGCGAGCCCTAGCGGCGCTCGCTCACCCGTCGCCGTAGCACTGTTCGAGGAGGGCGCTGGTCGGTGTCGTCTCCGGCACCACCACCGCGTCGGCGACGGCGTGGAGTTCGGCGACCGCTTCGGGCGGGCCGACGGGCGTCGCAGCCACCACGTCACACGTTTCGACCCGACTCAGCGCCGACGCACAGGCCTTCATCGCCCGCCCGGTTACGACGCCGTCGTCGACGAGCGTGACGGTCCCCTCCGGCGTCGGGGCGGTGTCGACGTCGTCGGGGCGGCCGGTTCGAGCCTCGCGAAACGCCCGGTGTTTCTCGTCGTCGAGTCGGTCGTCGTCCACCGCGAACGCCTCGACGAGGCGGTCGTCGACCCACGCGTGGCCCGTGTCCGTCACGGCGCCGATGGGTAGGGCGTCGTCGCTCGCTCGGACGGGCGCCGTGGCCATCGCGCCGAGGGTCGCGTCGAACCGGTCGGCGACCGGGCGAGCGACCCGCGCCCCATCTTCCCCGATGGCGAGGACGACGTCGGGGCATATCCGTCGCTCGCCGAGCGACTCGCCGAGCGCCCGTCCCGCCGCGGTCCGGTCCGCGTACATGCACGGCGCTTCGTCTCGCCGTGGATAATCCGTCTCCCTAACCGGCGAGGCGTCCGCGCGCCGTTCGGATACTTGGCTGGCCTTTGATGGATGTCGGAGCGGCACGTACGGGCACGTCGCGACGCCAGCGTCGAGTCTGCCGCCCGCTCCCCCCACACATGGACCAGACCCAGCACGAGACCCCGACCGTACTCGTCGTAGAGGACGACAAAGACCTCGCGGACACGTATGAACTGTGGCTCGACCCCGAATACGAGGTGCGGACGGCGTACTCGGGCGCCGACGGTCTCGCGCTGTACGACTCGTCGGTCGACGTCGTGTTGCTCGACCGGTGCATTCCAGACCTGTCGGGGCTCGACGTGCTTCGGTCCATGTCGACACGCGACATCAACGACCAGAAGGCGATGCTCACGGCCGTCGACCCCGGTCACGAACTCGTCGACCTGCCCTGTGACGACTACGTCACCAAACCCGTCTCGAAGTCGACGCTCCGGGAGACGGTGCAGGAACTGCAGGTTCGAACCCGACTCGACGACGACATCCAGCGACACTTCGCGCTCACGTCGAAAATCGTCGCGCTCGAACAGAGCGACGCCGACGGCGTCGACCCGGCCATCGAGAAACTCCGCCGCGACGCCAGCCAGATTCGGGCGCGCATCGACGACCGTCTCTCCGAACTCGACGGGTACGACTCGGCGTTTCTGGCGCTGGAGTAATTAGGGGGCGGATTTTCGGCCACTCCGCGACGACATGGGCCGTGTACGACGAACTCCTGATTCCGACAGATGGCAGTCACGGCGCCGAGCGAGGCGTCGAACACGGCATCGAACTCGCGACCCGATACGACGCCGCCGTCGACGTGTTGTACGTCGTCGACGAGTCGATTTACGGGGAGACGCCCGCGCTCAGCCCGGCAGAACTCCAGTTGGAGCAGGTCGAGGCGACGGGCCGCGAACTCGTCGACGACGTCGTCCACCGGGCGACCGAACGGGGACTCGACGCCGAGGGCTTCGTCACACGCGGGCGGCCAGCGGACGAAATCGTCGCCGTCGCCGACCGCGAGGGCGTCGACCTGATAGTCATGGGCGTCCACGGAACGCGTCCCGACGCCGACTCGCATATCGGCCACGTCACGGACCGCGTCATCAGGACCGCCGAGATGCCGGTGTTCCCGGTATAGGGCCTCAGGCGCGCTGGAAGACGAGCCGGAAATGGGCTCCCTCCGGGTCATTATCGTCGACCGTCACGTTGCCCCCGTAGGAGTCCATGATCTCGTTGACCAGATAGAGGCCGAACCCGGTCCCCGGGTTGTCGAACGTCTTCACCTCGCGACGGAAGAGGTCCGATTTTCGGTCGTCGGAGATGCCGGGGCCGTCGTCGGCCACCGACACCACCACTTCGTCGTCCTCGGCGGTCACGTCGACCCAGACGGTCGGGTTGGGCGACGGGTTGTGCTGGGCGGCGTTGATGAGGACGTTGTCGAGAACCTCAGTCAGCAGATCGTCGGCCAGAACGTCGACCGAGGGGATGGTCGAAACGTTGAACTCGGCGTCGGGGTAGCGGTCGCTCGCGTGGTCGATACGCGTCGTGAGGACGTCCTCGATGTCGACCGGGCCGAGTTCGTGGTCCGCGTCGTCGCTCTGCTCCATGACCTTCGTCACCTTGCGGACCGTCTCCACGAAGTCTATCATCTCGCGGGTCCGGGCGAGCGCGGTGTCGAGGTGGCCCGTCACTTCGTAGTCGACGCGGCCGTCGAGCATATCGAGTCGCGCCTCGATGACGTTGAGACTGTTGAGCAGGTTGTGACGCAGCAGGCGGTTCATAAACTCCAGTCGGTTGCGCTCGCGTTCGAGGGCTCGGTCGCGCTCCACCGACGAGAGGGCGTGTGCGATAATCGAGCCGAGGCGTTCGAGCGCCTCGCGCTCCTCGTCGCTGAACGCGTCCGCTCGCGCGGAGTAGAGATTCAGCGTCCCGTACATCTCGCTGCCGTCGACGAGGGGTATCGCCGCCGACGCGCGGTAGCCGTGTTCCTGTGCGTGGTCCCGCCACTGCTCGTACACCGGATTGGTTTCGACGTCGCGGACCACCTGCATCTCCTCGGTCCGGTGTGCGTGGGCGGTCGGGCCGCGCTCGTCGGGCGGGTCGTCGAGCGAGAGCGTCATGCTGTCGAGGTAGTCCTCGACGCCCGCCTCGGTGTCGACGACGACGGTCCCGTCCTCGACGGTGCCAATCCACGCGAACTCGTAGGAGTCCGAGGTGGCGAGTTGGTCACAGACCACCCCTCGAATTTCGTCCTGTGCCGACAGGCTGAACATCGACTCCGAGAGGCCGTGGACGAGGGAGTTGATGTCGTTGATGGCCGACAGCCGCTCGTGCTGGCGGCGAAGCGCCTCCTCGCTCCGGTGGCGGCGGATAGCGGCCGCGAGGATGTTGGCCACCGACTGCACGAAGTTGACGTCGTGGTCCGAGAAGGAGCGCCGCGCCGTGTCGTGAGTCCCGAGGACGCCCCACGGCTCGTCGGTCGGGCCGATGATGGTGCTGATGCCGCTCCGCACGTCGTGTTCGGTGAGGAGAGCCGGCCCGCTGAACCGGGTTTCGGTCGTCAGGTCCTCGACGACGATTGGTTGGGCGGCGTCGAGCGTGTGCGCGGCCTGCGAGTTCTGGTCGACGGCGGAGACGGTTGCCTCGCCGACGAGGCCCTCGTCCCACCCGACGCCCTGCCGAAGCAGGAGTTCGTCGCCCGACTCGTTCAGGTCGAGCACCTTGCAGTAGTCGGTGTCGAGCGTCTCCGCCACCCGCGCCGTCGCCTCGTCCATCAGGCCGTCGAGTCGCTGGGTTTCGAGGGCGTGTTTGCCGAGTTCAGTCACGACTTCCTGCTGGCTGATTCGGTCGTGCAGTTCGCGCTCTCGCTCTCGGCGCTCGCTGACGTCGCGCACGACGCCACAGCGCCCGGTCCCCTCGGCGAGCGAAAACGGCATCAGCCGCGTTTCGACGGGGCGGCGCTCGCCCGCTTTCGTCTCGAGTTCGAACTCGATGGTGCCCACGTCGCGCTCGCCGCGGGCCACTTTGGCGGCGAGTTCCTCGGCGCGCGCCCGTATCTCGTCGTCTTTGATGCGTGTCGCGTGTTCGCCGATGAGTTCGTCGCGGTCGTAGCCGGTCATCTCACAGAACGCGTCGTTGACGACGAGGAATCGCTCGTCTTCGTCGAGGGCGTACACGCCGTCCTCCACCGTCTCGACGATGCGCTGGAACAGTTCGAGTTTCCGTTCGCGCTCCCGTCGCTCCGTGATGTCGCGGACGATGCCGACGCGGTCCCCGTTCGGCAAGAGGGAGAACGTCGCCTCGGCTATCAGTTCTTCCCCGTCCGCGCCGGTGAGCGTCGCGGTCATCGTCGCCGTCTCGCGCTCTCCCGCGGCCAGTTCGTCGCCGAGTGCGGCGGCCCGGTCGGCCGTCTCCTCGTCGACGACTTCCGTCACCGACGCGCCGAGAAGGTCCGCGCGCTCGTAGCCGAGCATCGCCGCGTAGGCTTCGTTGACCATCGCGAACTCGCCCTCGCTGTCGACGACGTAGATGCCCTCGTGGGCCGTCTCGACGATGGTCTCGTACCGTTCGAGTTCGGTTTCGTAGGCCCGGCGCTCGCTCACGTCGTGGAAGTAGACGGATAACCCCGTCTCCGAGGGGTAGGCCGTCACCTCGAACCAGCGTTCGAGCGGCGGGTAGTACTCCTCGAACGACACCGACTCCTGTGTCTCCATCGCTCGCTCGTACTCGTGTTGAAAGGTCGTGTCGACGGCCGCCTCGAACTCCTCCCAGACGACGTTCCCGAGGACCTCGTCACGCTGGACGTCGAGGACGTCCGTTGCCCGGTCGTTCAGATACGTAAATCGCCACTCGTCGTCGAGTGCGAAGAAGGCGTCGTCGATGCGCTCGACTATCTCCTCTACGCTATCGTGTACTCGCTCCATATCACTGATGTCCCCCTGCCGATTTCGGACTGCCCGTCGTCGTGCACCACCCGATTCGTATTGGGTGCTTCGATTACCCGGTCTGTCGTGACATCGACAGTCCCCTCCCTACCGAGTTCGGAAATAAAAGGCTCTCGGGGCGGCGCTGTCCGTGAATTGTGTTCGAAATCGACGAGGGTACTGTGATACTCGGCGTGACAAAGGGGGTGCCGCGCCGACGTGACGCGGCGAGTTGGGGGGTGAGTCGACGACGGGGTGTGGGGTCGTCCGCGTCGTACGTGCGAGCGGGTCCTCCCCACCCGCGTCCGACTGTTCCATATCCAACACCTTGGTTCGGCGGCCTATCGTCTTTGGTCGCTACGGGCTCCCTCGCGAGCCGTTAGGACAGGCTTTTTTGTTCGCCGACGGCGAGATTCACTCGATGAGCGGACCGGTTCGACACCTCCGGTCGCGCAGGTTACTCGCCGGCGGGAGTGTCAGCCTTCTCGGCTGTCTGTTGCTCGGCGTCCCACTCTTCGACATCTGGGACGACGCGACGAACCTCTCTTGGAGCGTGCTGACGTCGCTCGCGGAGAACGCCCTGTTTTTCGTTCTCGCCAGCGCGCTCGTCTGGGGCGGCGTCTGGCTCGCCCGAAGCGACTGGGGAACCGACCGCGTCACCGTCGTCGCCAAGCGGACGGTTCTCGCCACCCTCGTCTTCGCCGGCCTCATCGCGTGGGCGGCCTACCTCCAGTTGCAGGTGATGGGCGCGCTCAAGCCACAGATACTCGCGATGGACGGGGTCATCATCGGCGCCGTCACCTCCTTCGGCATCAGCATCGCGTCGACCCGAGCGGACGTGTACCGGGCGGCGGCGGACGAGGAGCGCGCGCTGAAGGAGTCGCTCGAACTCCTCTATCGCATCGCCAACGAACTCGAAGGCGCGACGACCCACGAGGAAGTGTACGGGATAACTGACCACGGCCTCGACGACGTCTTCGGGGCGACGCCCGTGCGCGTCGTCATCGACGAGACGGTGGTCATCGACGCCGACGCGCCCGACTGTCAGCCGTCCGAGCGCGTCCCCATCGGCGAGCGTGGCTACATCGAACTGTGGGGCGACGACTTCGCGCGCCACGACGTCACGACGGCGGAACTGTTCGGCACGCATCTCGACGAGGCCATCCGCCGCATCGAGCGCGAGACGCGGCTCCGCGAGGAGCGGGACATCCTCGAGTTCGTCAATCGGACGCTCCGCCACGACTTGCTCGGCGACCTCTCGCTCGTCGAGGCGCGGCTCCGGATGCTCGACCGCAACGTGGTGTTCGAAGACCCCGCACACGCCGACCACCTCGACGTCTCGCTGGACCGCGTCGACGACATGCACGAGTTCATCCGGACGATGCGGACGTACATGGAGGCGCTGCTCGATGCGGACCACTCGCTCGAAGCCACGCCGCTCCCGCCCGTTATCGACGAGGAACTCGAAGACATCCGCGAGGCCCACCCCGACGCGGTGGCCGAGCGCTCGGCGATTCCCGAAGTCGCCGTCGAGGCCGACGACCTGCTCAGTCACGTGTTCTCGAACCTGTTTCGGAACGCCGTCGAACACAACGACGCCGAGACGCCCGAGGTCATCGTCGACGCCGAGTTGGCGGGCGACGTCGTCTGCGTGACCGTCGCCGACAACGGCCCCGGCGTCCCCGAGAGCCGCCGCAAAGATATCTTCGAGAAGGGCGCTCACGGCACCGAGAGCAGCGGCAGCGGGTTCGGGCTCTTTCTCGTCAAAGACGCCGTCGAGAACTACGGCGGCGAGATTCGGGTACGGGACAACGAGCCACGGGGCACCGTCTTCGAACTCGAACTGCCGGTCGCGAGCGGTTAGTCGCCCGACAGCACCGTCTCGCCCATCTCGTCGACGAACGCCTCGATGTCCGGCGTCGACACCAGCAGTTCCACCTCGTCGAAGCCGGCCCGCTCGTGACGCTCGATGAGGGCACGAACCTCGTCGAGGTCGGTCGTGACGAGGCCCCAGTCGCGCCAGTTCTCGCGCGGGATGTCGCGCGCTCGCTCCTCGATGACTCTGGGGTCGAACACGTCGTCGTCGAAGTCGATGGCGAGCGTTCCCGTCCAGAACTGAATCGCCTCTACCGCCGCCTCGGCGGTGTCGGCGTAGGCGACTGTGGCCTGCTTGATGCGGTCGATGTCGTCGGGGTCGCGACCGGCCGTCTCCGCCCCCTCTCGGAGCGCTGGCACCAGCGTCTCGCGGTAGGTGTCGATGTCGACGAGCGTCAGGAACCCGTCGGCGTAGCGGCCGGCGACCGTCGCCGTCTTCGGGCCGTTGCCGGCGACGTACATCGGCGGCCGCGGCTCCGGTCGCGTGTAGAGTTTCGCCGTGTCGAGGGTCCAGTAGTGGCCGTCGTAGTCGTGGAACCCTTCCTCCCAGAGGCGGTCGACGATTTCGCAGGCGTCGACGAGGCGCTTCCGGCGCTCCGGATACGGCGGCCACTCGAAGCCGAGTGGTCGCTCGTTGAGCGCCTCGCCCGTCGCGAGCGTGAGGTGGGTGCGACCGGGGTACATCGACTCCAGCGTGGCGACCGACTGTGCCAGCAGACCGGGGTGGTAGCGAGCGATTGGTGCGGTCACGCCCGTCCCCATCCGGACCCGGTCGGTGCGTTCGAGCGCTGCGCCGAGCCACGGCCACGCGGCGCCACACGAGGCCCCCGAGTGCCACCACGGGTGGAAGTGGTCGCTCGTCCAGACCGTATCGAAGCCAGCGGTTTCGGCGCGCGCCGCGAGCGTCGCGAGTCGGTCCGGCGCGTACTGTTCGTGCGGGGCGAACAAGCCGACGTCCATAGCCCCGCTTCGAGCGCCCGCGCCTTTGACCTGCCCCCTATCGTGGCCGTCATCGGTGTGACTTTCCGGCCGGCCGCGGATGGGCCGGTATGGTCGACGTTCCGCAGGCCGTCGAGCGCATGGAGGCGTTTCTCGCCGACCAGATGGAGGCGGCTGGCGTCGACGGCTACGTCGTCGGCGTCAGCGGCGGCCTCGACTCCGCCGTGGCGACGACGCTCGCGACCCGAGCCGTCGGCAGCGACGCGGTGTTCGGACTGATTATGCCGGGCCGGCCCAACGACGAGGAGAACATGGCCGACGCGCGGGCGCTCTGTCGTGACCTCGACGTAGCGTTCGAGGAGCTATCCATCCAGCCCATCGTCGACGCCACCGACGCGCAACTCCCGTTCGACGCCTCGCGACTCACGCTCGGGAACGTCCGGGCGCGGACGCGGATGGTCCTCGAATACGCGGTGGCGAACGAGCAGGACCGGCTGGTGCTCGGCGCGGGCAACCGCTCCGAGCGCTTGCTCGGCTACGTCACGAAGTACGGCGACGAGGCCGTCGACGTCCAGCCGATGAAAGACCTGTACAAGACGGACGTCTCCGCGGTGGCCCGCCACGTCGGCGTCGACGAGCGGTTCATCGAGAAGACGCCGACGGCGGCGCTCTGGGAGGGACAGACCGACGAGTCGGAACTCGGCGCCGACTACGAGACTATCGATACGGTGTTGCGCCGCGTCGTCGACGCCGAGCAATCGCCCGGGCGAGTCGCGAGCGAGACGGGTATCGACCGCGAGACGGTCGACCGACTGGTCGAGTTGTGGCAGTCCTCGGCGCACAAGCGAACCCAGCCGCCGGGGCCGAGCCTCCGGGACTGAGTCACCGAACCTCGGCCAGCGTCTCGACGAGTGCGTCGCCGTCGATTGGCTTCGTCAGATACGCCGCCGCGTCGTCGTCGTCCAGATGATCGTCGGGTTCGAAGGCGCTGAGGACGACCACTGGTCCGTCGAAATCGGTATCGTCGAGGCGGTCGATTACCTCCGGGCCGGAGAGGTCGGGCATCCGCCGGTCGAGAATCATCGCGTCGACGTCGTCGTCGAGTTTCGACAGCGCCTCCGACCCGCTCGACGCCGTTCGCGTCTCCCACGGGCTGTCGGCCAGCCACAGGAGGAGCGTCTCGCGGAACGCGTCGTCGTCGTCGGCGACGAGGACGGTGTCTGCCGTTGCGGTCGAATCTCGACTGGGCGCCGTGTTGGATGTGTTTGAGGGCATCGGTGGTCTGACTCGCGCGTGGTAACGCGGGTCCGCGCGTCGGCGACGCGCGGCGGGGGGACGCCCGGTGACTCTCCGCACAAGGAGCAGTCAACCACGACGGGGTCGTGTACAACTATCGCTCGGAATCGCATAAGTGTTTTCGGCGTCGCTGCCCGTCGCTCGTCCCCCTACGGTTCGGCACCCCTATTACCTGCCCGTGTCACTTCTGTCGACGCGATGTACGATTCGATACTGGTTCCGGTCGACGGGAGCGAGCCGAGTGCCGCCGCCGTCGACCACGCCTGCGGTATCGCCGCCGGCGAGACGACGATACACCTGCTTCACGTCGTCGAGCATCCGGAGCGAGGGATGGTGGGCGGCGATATCCCTGAGTCGCTCCTCGAACAGTTGCGAACGGACGGTGAGCGCATCGTCGAGGCGGCGACGGAGACGGTCCGCGACGCCGGCATCGACGTCGAATCAGCCGTCGTCGAGGGAATGGTCACTCGCGAGATTGCCGACTACGCCGATGCCAACGATATCGACCTGCTCGTTATGGGCACGCACGGCCGGAGCGGGGTGGAGCGATACCTGCTCGGGAGTACGACCGAGCGGACGATTCGGACCGTCGACCGGCCCGTCCTGACCGTGGAATCGAGTCCGTAACGATGCCAGCGCCGGGTTCAGACACTGGAGCGGCGTAACATATACATGAGTCCCTCAACTCGAGACGAGTAGATGACTACCCGCCGACAGTTTCTAGCGCTCGGAACGCTACTGACGGCGGCTGGTGGAATACGGACGCTTCGCGGCCCGCACACGTTCGACCAGACGGCACGGCTACCCGAGGAACCCGGTGTCATCGAGCCGTCAATCCGGCACCCCTGATTATGCTCCTCGCGCTACCGCTGCTCCTGTTCTACACTCGGGACATTCATCAACAGCTCTACGAACTCGCTCGTCTCCGCCGAATCCTACTCGGTGGACTCGGGGCTGGCGTATTGGGGTTCATCATTCAGATGTGGCTCTCCCCCGTTTGGGCCATCCTCAGTAGTATCGTCATCTTTGGGTTGATTACCGTCGGCGGGGAGATACATCACGTCGTCGAAAACGAGTAGGGCCACCGCGCCGATAGGTGGCGGATTTTTGACTCGTCGCCGTCATCTGACGCCCATGTTCGATGACCGAGCCGAGGCCGGTGACCGCCTCGCGGCGGCGCTGGCGGACCGCGATATCGACGCCGACCTCGTGCTGGCGATTCCGCGTGGGGGGCTGCCCGTCGCCCGCCCGGTGGCCGACCGACTCGACGCACCGCTCGACATCGTCGCCGCTAAGAAGATGGGGATGCCGGGCAACGCCGAGTTCGCCATCGGCGCCGCGGCGAGCGACGGGAGCGTGTGGTACAACGACGAGGTAATCGACCGATACGGCGTCGAGGAGTCGTATCTCGAAGAAGAGCGCGACCGGGCCGCGGAGACGGCGCGCGAGAAAATCGACCGCTACCGCGGTGACCGCGACCCGCCCGAGATGGCGGGCAAGACGGTGGTCGTCGTCGACGACGGCGTCGCGACGGGCGCGACGGCCCGCGCGTGTCTCCGACAGGTCAGGAACGCGGGGGCAGACCGGGTCGTGCTCGCAGTACCGCTCGGCCCGCCCGACTCCCTGCGCGCGCTGGAGTCGGAGGCCGACGCCGTCGTCGCCGTCGAGGAGCCACAGCCGTTCAACGCCGTCGGCGCCCACTACCGGACGTTCGACCAAGTGACCGACGCGGAGGCGATGGCCTACCTCGGCTGGGAGACGCCGGCCGAGTGAGGCGGCGAACTAACCGTGTAGGGTGGCCCCTTATCCGGTCGCCCGTGCCTCGATGTGGTATGCGCTCACGAACGAATTCGGTCGACCGCCGCGCGCTGGAGGTGGCGTGACGATGCCGACGTGCCAGAACTGTGAATCGTTCGTCACGACTCAGTACGCGAAGGTGTTCACCCCGCCCAGCGAGGAGGAACCGCGCGTCTGCCCACACTGCCCGGATAAGCTTCGCGACGGCGCGACCGTTCGCGAGGCGCGGTCGACTCGCAATGGCTAGTCAGACTCGCCACGCCGGGGGTGCGTAGCCGTGGCGCATCTCGACCCGCGCGGCCGGTTCCAGCCCGACGCTGACGTCGAGCCAGCCGTCGCCGCCGTCGACGACTACGCGCAGGCCGTGGACCGAGCGGGGTCGCTCGACCCGCTGATCGAGCGCCTCTCCGACGCCGACTGCGTCCTCCTCGGCGAGGCGTCTCACGGCACCTCGGAGTACTACCGCCTGCGAAGCCGGCTCTCGGCGCGTCTCCTCCGTGACCACGACTTTTCCTTCGTCGCCGTCGAGGGCGACTGGACGAGTTGTTACGCGGTCAACCGGTACATCAAGGGGTATCCCGACGCGCCGGCGGATACGCAGGCGGCGCTGGAGTCGTTCGACCGCTGGCCGACGTGGATGTGGGCCAACTGGGAAATCGAATCGTTCGTCGACTGGCTCCGCGCAGCGAACGACGAGCGCCCCGTGGGCGACCGCGTTGGCTTCTACGGGCTGGACGTCTACGGCCTCCACGAGTCCATGCGCGCCGTCGTCGACTATCTGGAGCGGGTCGACCCCGAGGCGGCGGAGCGCGCCCGCGAGGCCTACCGCTGTTTCGAGCCGTACGGCGAGGACGCACAGGAGTACGCCCGCGCGCTCAAGATGGTGCCCGAATCCTGTCGCGAGGACGTCATCGAGGTGCTTCGCGAACTTCGCGAGAACGCGCCGACCTACGGCGAGCGGACGCCGGACGACCGGTTCGACGCCGAACAGAACGCCCTCGTCGCGCGCAACGCCGAGGCCTACTACCGCTCGATGGTCGAGGGCGAGGAGGACTCGTGGAACGTCCGCGACCGGCACATGACCGACACGCTGGAGCGCCTGCGCGACCATCACGGCCCGGACGCGAAGGGCATCGTCTGGGCGCACAACACCCACGTCGGCGACGCCCGCGCGACGGATATGCCCCAACATGGTCGCATCAACATCGGGCAACTGGCGCGGGAACGCGATGCGCTGGGCGAGACGTACGCCGTCGGCTTCGGCTCCCACCGGGGCGACGTCGTCGCCGGCAACTCGTGGGGCGCACAGATGCAGACGATGGACGTCCCACCCGCCCGGAGCGGAAGTTACGAACAGGTGTTTCACCGCGCCGACCCCGAGGACGCGCTACTGTTCAGCGCCGACCTGCCCGACGACAGCGCGCTAGCGGAGCCACGCGGCCACCGCGCCATCGGCGTCGTCTACCACCCCGACCGGGAAGCGGGCAACTACGTGCCGACGGTCCTCCCCGAGCGCTACGACGCCTTCCTGCATCTCGACGAGACGAGGGCGCTCCATCCGCTCGCGCTCCACCCCGACCGTGACCGCGTGCCCGAACTCTACCCATCTGGCTTCTGACCGGCGTGGGACGACGCGGCGCAGTTTCGGAGCGACCTATCCCGTCTCACCGCCGCTCACGAATCGAACACGTTCGGGGGCGCTCCCAGCACGCGGGAATCGGCTCGCCGGTTCATGGGTGTAGCGCCCCGAACTGCACGTGTAGAGGTGACACCCAATGTTCGAAACGACCCGGCGTCGGGTGCTCCAAGCGCTCGGTGCCGGTGGCACGGTGGCGGCCGCGGGATGCACCGTTCAGGCCCCCTCGGCGGAGGCGGCCCAGGAACAGCGCGACCGCGTTGAGCAGCAGTCGACGCCGACCGTCGACCGGGTCGCGGCCGACCCGACCGACATCCCGGAGCCGATAGACCGGGACGAACCGGCGGAGGTGGACGTGACCCTCCGCCCCGAGGAGGTGACCGCCGAAGTCGAACCCGGCGTCACCTTCGACTACATGACGTACAACGGACAGGTTCCCGGGCCGATGGTCCGGGTCCGCAAGGGCGACACCGTGAATCTCACCTTCGAGAACCTCTCGGAGAACGCCCTGCCACACAACGTGGACTTCCACGCCGCCGCTGGCCCCGGCGGCGGCGCCGAAGCGACGATGACAGCCCCCGGCGAGACGGCACACCTGAAGTTCGAGGCCAGATACCCCGGCGCGTACATCTACCACTGTGCCGTCCCGAACATGGACATGCACATCAGCGCCGGCATGTTCGGAATCATCCTCGTCGAACCCGAGGACGGACTCCCCGAGGTCGATACGGAGCTCTATCTCGGCCAGCACGAGCTGTACACCGACGGCCAGCCCGGCGAGGGGGGCAAACACAGCTTCGACATGGCGGCGATGAAAAACGAGAATCCGACCTACGTCGTCATGAACGGGGAGAAGTACGCCATGACGCCGGACGTCCACGGCTCGGCAGCGACGGTGTCCACCGACGACACCGCGCGGGTGTTTTTCGTCACCGGCGGCCCCAACCTCACCAGTAGCTTCCACCCCATCGGCAACGTCTGGGAGGAGTTCTGGCCGCAGGGGTCGCTCACGACGGAGCCACAGACCCACATCCAGACTTCGCCGGTCGCTCCCGGGAGCACCTGTATCGCGACGATGGAGTTCCCGGTGCCGGGGAACTTCAAACTCGTCGACCACGCGCTGAGCCGGGTCACTCGCCGGGGCTGTCTGGCCGTCGTCACCGCCGAGGGCGAGAAGCGCCCCGACATCTTCGACCCCAACCCCCAGCAGGGAGGTGGCGAGACCACGCCGGCGTGACCTTTCCCTCGGCGTCACGGCCGGCACCGTGGCGCCGAGTTCCGACGTGCCATACCACACGACGCCACTCCTTCTGGACGTGTCCATTTCGACGCGACGACGGCGCTGCATCCGCTCGCGCTCCACCCGGCCGTGACCGCGTGCCCGAACGCTATCGGCTTCTAACCGGCAGTTAGGCTCCCGTTTTAATGTGGTTAGACAGGTGACAGTAGATGCGGGTCGCGAAGCTGGCGCCCCTTCGTGACCGGCATGGGACGACGCGGCGCATTTCCGGAGCGACCTGCCCCGGCGCTCCGCTCCCCACACCCCACTTCGCCGCGTCCGGTTTTTCGCTCCCAACCAACACCCTATTGACGCCGCTCCCCGGACCGGAACGTATGTCACTTTCCGCTCGCCAGCGGCGCGCTGCCCTCTGGGCGCTTCTCGCGACCGGGTTCCTGTTCGTCAACTTCCACCGAACGGCGACGGCCGTCCTCGCCGACTCGCTCGCGCGGACGTTCGACGCGACGGGGTCGCAGCTAGGGTTTCTGCACGCCTCGTTTTTCTACATCTACGCTACGCTCCAACTCCCGGCGGGGCTGGTGGTCGACCGCTACGGGTCTCGGTGGGTCGGCGCCGCGGGCCTCGTCGTGCTGAGCGCGGGCGTGTTCTGGTTCGCCCGGAGCGAGACGTTGCTGGCCGCCTTCCTCGCGCGGGCCGTCGTCGGCTTCGGCGGGAGCGTCCTCTACATCGCGACGCTTCGCTTCTGTGCGAACTGGTTCCGTCCCAACGAGTACGCGACGATGACGGGCTACACCGTCTCCGCGGCGGGCGTCGGCGGCATCCTCGCGACGACGCCGCTGGCGCTCGCCATCGACGAAGTCGGGTGGCGGCTCGCGATTCTCGCCACCGGGATGGCGACGGCCGTCGGTGCCGTCGCCATCGCCGGCGTGGTCCGTGACCGCCCGCCCCAGAGTGCCGACATCGTCACGCCCGACCCGGACGGCGGACGGGCGACCCTCGCCGACATCGCCGTCAACACTCGCGCCGTCCTCGGCGAACTCGAAACGTGGCTGATGGGCCTGTTGCTCTTTCTGGTCCTCGGCGTCAACTTCACCGTCCTCGGCCTCTGGGGTGTCCCCTTCGTCGCCGACATCTACGGCGTCTCCGTCGCGCGGGCGTCGACGTACGTCCTCCTCGGCAACGTCGGGTTCGTCCTCGGCTCGCCGGCCTTCGGCACGCTCTCGGACCGGACCGGCCGGCGGACCGAACTCGTCATCGTCAGCGCCGTCGTGTTTGCGCTCGCCTACGCCGCGTTGATGTTCATCCCGCCGCTTCCAATCGTGGGACTGGCGCTCTTCTGTGCCCTCATCGCCAACGGCGGCGTCGCGCTCGTGTTCACCATCGGGAAAGAGCGCCACGCACCCGCCGTCGCGGGCACCGTCACCGGCGTCATCAACAGCCTCGGTTACTTCGGCGCCGCCATCCTGCCGACGGTCATGGGCGCCGTCCTCGACGCCTACTGGACGGGCGAGGTGCTCAACGGCGCCCGCGTCTACACCGTCACCGGCTACCGCGTCGCGTTCGGCATCGCGACCGGTGCCGCCGTCGTCGCCATCGTCGCCGCCGTGGTGCTTCACCGCCGCGCGGTGAGCGAGGAGTCACGCGTCGTCACGGCCGACTGACCGGAGCGCTGTACGAACTCGATAGCGAGCAGTCCGTCGATACGTGTCGAGCGGATGCCCGTGTCGCGCTGTCAGCGAACGGTGGTTCTTTGCCCCGCGGGCCACTCGGGAGAGCCAGTAGTGTTCGACCGTGAGTACCGTCCCTGACAGTTCGTGCCCAGAACTGATAGTCGGTGAAGCCGTCTACGAACGCAGTGAGGCGTGAGTAAGGGATATGGACGAGGTTGCAGATGGGTTGTTCGTTGGAACGGTCGAGGACGCCGGCGACGAGGCGCTGATACGCGACCATGGCATCGCGGCCGTTCTCTCCCTGACACACAGTGACCCGGACGGTGGATTTCCGCCCGGGCTGGCGGTCACAGACGTTCCCATGATGGACGGCCCTCGCAACGACCAGCGACAGTTCGACCGAGCCGTCAGCCACGTTCTCTCTCATCTCGGGACTGGAGACACCCTGCTCGTTCATTGTTCGGCAGGAGCCTCACGCAGTCCAGCGGTCGCTGCGACGGCGCTCGCACTCTACGACGAACTCGATTTGGATACCGCATTCGAACAGGTCGCGAATCGTCGGAGTGCCGTCGAGCCACACGACGCAATCGTTCGGCAGGCAGTCCGCGTCCACGCCCAGTATCGCGACACCGACCGGGGTGACTGAACTGTCACGGGTCCAGCAATCCACGGTCTGCAGGAGACTGGTATCAGTCGTCGTCGATTACGACTCGGCCGAGAGCGCACAGAGTCTGTTCGTCGCGCTCCAGCCGCGATGTCTGGTGCCGACGTAGATAGTGCCGTCGTGGAGTACTGGTGGCGTTTTCACGTTGCCTTCGACGGTCGTTCGCCACCGCTCGTCCCCGCCGTCGCTCGTGTGGGCCAGAATTAGGTTCGCTTTCAGGTCCTCCGGACCGGGCTCGGCAGTGGTCGAAATCGAGTAGACCGTGTCCCCTGCGACAGCCGGCGAAATATTCGTACCGTTGTAGCCAGTCGGCACGGACCAAGCGATGCTCCCGTCGGACCGTGAGAAGGCAAAGAGGTTGTCCGTTCGAGACGGCTCGTCACCGCCGATATCGGCCTTGCAGTTCACGTAGACGTGTTCGTCGTCGACGACCGGGTCCGACGGCAACCAGTCGTGGGCACTGTGCTCCTCGCCGTCCTCGGTAAAGAGACGACTCCACCGAATCTCGCCACGTTCGAGGTCTACCCGATGAACTCTCGCATTCGAACGCCCGTTCGGGCGTGAGACGACGTATGCGGCACCGTCGGCGAGGGCAATCCCGCCCGTTCCCTCGTCGCCGTGCCGTTCGATACCGTTGTCGTCACTGAATCGGACCGCCGTTTCGAGCGTCTCGCCGGTGCCGACGACGTGTCGTCCGAGGATATCTACTTCAGACAGCGATGTTCCATCCGCGGTGTCGAATCCGTAGACGGTTCCGTTGCTTCCGAGGACGGCACCGTATCCATCAGAGACGACGAGTGGGGCCTGAATCGCGCTGGACTGGTCACCGATACCGTCGAGGGACTGTTCCCACACCGATTCGCCGTCCGTCGTGAACCCGAATACACTCCCCTCGGTGGTAACGAGGTGGAGCAGTCCATTCTGGCCGCACGCGCTGTGCGGGGTGAGTTCGTCACCGTCGAACTGCTGCTTCCAAATCTGTGCCCCCGTCTTCGCAGCGGCGGCGCCGACAGAAGCGTCGAGGCCGCCTGCGAGAGACGTTGCCGTGACCACCCGGTCGTCGACGACGATTGGCGTTCGGTAGTGTGTGCCGAGACCTAACCCGTTGGTTATCGAGTCCCCCGACCAGCGAGTCGCTCCAGTCTCGCGGTCGTAACAGTCCAACGTTCCGCCCTGTTTCGCGTACAGATGCGAGTCGGTAAGCGTGAGATACCCCTCTGGGCGGACGTCGAGTTCGACGAGGACACGACTCGTCGGCGCCGTTTGCGGGCCCCGCGTGTTGGGCGTGCTCCCGGTGTTCTGGGCGTCACATCTGGCCATCGGCCACTGCCCACTAACCGCGGGTATCTCGACGGTCGGTGTCTGTGTGGGTGTCGGTTCGGCCGTCGGTTCAGATTCGACACAGCCTGCCAAACCGAGAAGTGGCCCCGTCAGCGACCCGGCTGTGAACCCACGGAGTACCGTTCGCCGTCGCATTCCCCCACGTTCCGATAGCTCGCGCATATATGCTTTGTTTGCCCGCCGACATCTCTCGCTCCCGAGCCCCCGAACACGATACGAGAAGAAATCCGGTGCGGTCTGGGATGGGATACGTTCGGGCTGTCGTACGTCAACCAATCAGACACCTCGAACGTTCTCCGACTTCGCTTCGGTAAACGAGAGTCGTGGGCGTGAGAGAGCGCACCGCATCGAGACGTGGCACTCAAGGGGGCTACGACCGTACTTGGAGGTAGTGCGTCACCAACTCGTCTCGACCCTTTTTGCCGACCCGTTCGCCGTCATGAACACGATTGGGTTGATTGCGTTCGCCCTCGTCGGCTCGTCGAAGGCCATCCGTGAGGAGTTCGACCTTCTCGGAATCACTATCGTCGGGTTGGCGATGGCGTTTGCCGGTGGCGCGACTCGCGATTTACTCGTTACACGCGTTCCGTTGGTGCTTCAGTCGCCGATTGAACTCAGTTTGGGACTGGCCGGCGTCGGCTTGGCCGTCGCACTCAGCGTCGTGTTGTCGACGCCCGATACGCACCCGGTTACGCTCGTCGCGGACGCCATCGGCCTCGCGGCCTTCGCGACAACCGGCGCGATTGTCGCCACCGACGCGGGCGTGTCGGCCTTCGGCGTGGTTGCGATTGCAACCATCAACGCTGTGGGCGGCGGGACAGTTGCGGATATCCTCCTCGACCGTGCTCCATTCATCCTCTTCGATGATTTCTACGCGAGTTGTGCCGTACTCGGAGGATGTGCCTACTGGGTCGTGGGAACGATGGGTACCGGTGGGAACACCGCCGCCGTGGCGTGTGCCGGTGTGACCGTCGTCACCCGGTTAGCTGCGGTGACTTTCGATTGGGACCTTCCGACAGTCCAGCAGTTGGGGACGCGGCGTGACTGACTCGTTGCTAAGCTCTCCCCTCTGAGGGCGCAAGCGCACGGCTACATTCGCCGCATTACGGTGGAGTGCCTGCTGGGAGTCTCTCTCTTGTCACGACACTAATCCGAGGCGCGCGATGCGGATCGCCACGGAATACATTAACGACAAGTATCAGAAAGACAAAGAGAATGGCAGAGAATGGAGGGAAAATCAATCACAGAGCTCACTGACGAAGAGTTCCGAAACCGCTTCGATCAGGCGCTTGAACCGGTGCAAGAGTACTTGGAGGAAAAAACCGGGAAGCGTCTCGAAGATTTCTAAAGCAGATACTTCGAGAACATGTCTTACTCCAAACCTCGTCAATCCCGTGGTTGGTTTCACAGAGGTGTCGCCGTCGATTGTATTCGAAAATTCGCATCGAACTGGAGACTAGACCTGATATAAAAATCCGGCGGCGGCCTGCACGGCTCCGTGGCCGAAGGGCGGTTTATACCACGGTCGGCATCGAGTGTCGAACCGCGTATGCCCCCGCAACGACATCGGTCCTCCAACAAGACGCGCCGTCGGATACTCTCCATGGGCGGTGTGGCGCTGGCGTCGCTATCGGCGACACCGCTATCGTGTGGACGAGCGTGAACAGGCACGAGAGCCCGCATCTGGAAGCGCTCGTCGACGCCGCCGTCTCGCTGGGTGGCGTCGGGCTTGGCTATGCGCTCTGGGGACGCTCAGCCGACGACGCGGACGATTCGTAGTTCCTCCGGAGCGGGCGGGTCCCGATGGCGAGGAACTTATCGGGTCGTTCGACGTCATCCCCGGCGCTCGTGCTACGGCCACGCGAATCGCTTACGTATCGGCGAAGCGAATCGGCGGTACGGTGACCTCCAACAGACCGGCTATCGAGCGGTTCCTCGGCGACATCGCGTCCGAACACGTGGCGCCGGCGGGCGGGACGGCCACCGCAGTCGTCGGTGCGGTCGGCGCGTCGCTGTGCGAGATGGTCTGTATCCACACCGCCGAATCGGACGCGGCGACGGAGTTGGCCGACGTGCGCGCGGACCTCTCGACGGAGCGCGGCCATCTCCTCGACCTTGCCGAGGCGGATGCGACCCTCGTCGACGACCTGTTCGGCGGGGCCGCCGGTGCCCCGGACGACGCGGACATCGAGCGGGCGGTTGGCGTCCCACTCGCAATCGCCGAATCGTGTCTCACCGTCCTCGAACTGGCGGGCGACGTGACGGCGACGGGGGCCCCGACCGCCCTAGCTGACGCCGCCACGGGCGTCACCCTGACTCACGCGGCGCTTCAGGCCGCGCTCTTCACCGCCCGGCGTAATCTGGACCGCCTCGACGACACGTCGTTCGTCGACGAGACGGAGCGGCGTCTCGCCGAACTCGAGGTTCGCGCCGACGACACACGCGACCGGGCGATGCGACACGTCGAAGCGGAGTGAGACGTCGCTTCGGCCCCGTCGAATGGCAGCCGAAGCCGTTCGCGAAAGCGCCTATCAGGGCGGGCCACCTCCACGGGACCGATGACGAACCTCGACCTCCGTTCCGGACAGCGCGACGCCCGCTGAGAGCCGATTTTCGAGGCGCTGGACGATACGCGGGCGAGGCGGTGATGCGTTTCCCACGCTCGACCGCTCGGCGCAGGACGACTACCATCCAGTAGGTATTTCGGTCGGCTCTCTTGGGTTCCGATATGGGTTCCCGCGAGAATCAGATACTGGTCGCCTCCGGCGTCGTCGCCCTCGCTGTCCTGTTCGCGCTCCGGGCAGTCACGAACGTGGGGGTGGTGTCGCGGTTTGCGATTGTCGTCGTCGCTATACTCGTCACACAATCTGCTCTCGGACGAGTGTAAGTACGGTGGGTCGGCGGTCGAAGTTCGCCGTCAGGACTCGCGCCACTTGTGGCTGCACTCGACGCAGGTGAACAGCCGAACTTCGTAGGACCCGCCCGGCTTCGGTAGCATCTCGTAGTAGGCCCGGTCGCCGTCGCAGTCCTCGGCCGGACAGGGCTCCTGCATCGTTTCGGTGGCGCTCTGGGTCGCGTCGGCCACGTCGGGTGTCCCGTCGTCTCGCTGTTTGTCTTGGGTCGTCATCGCCGCTTCCGCTCGTGAATCCCGCGACTCCTCGTTCTCACAGGAGCGACACGTCCACGTATCGCCCTCCGTATGCATCATCGACCCACACTCGTCGCAGAATTGCATATACCGTCGGAACGGACGCGCTCGGATATATGTTAACGTCCTCGGCACCTCTTTGCCGTCGCCGACGTCGAACGGAGAGAGCGCATTGAGCCGACTCGGAAGCGGTGTATCAAAGTGGTGTCGTGCCGATGTGTCACGTATGTCCGCCACCGATGGTCCGCCGCGGTGGACGAACCCGGCGTACGTGGCCACCGTCGTCGGCGTCCTCGCTACCGGTGGGCTCGTGTTTTATAGCGCCCTTACCCAGTCCGGCCCGACCGTCGACGAAGTCATCTTCGTCGTTCTGAGCATATCCCTTCCCGCGACTGTCGCGTACGAACTCGCCCGCCGCTGGCGGTAAGATGCGTCCGGAGCCGAGACGGGGTCACGCTCGCTCGATTTCGACGTGCCACTCGTCGGGCTCCGGGTTGGCCGTCTCGTAGTCGTATCCGCGTTCTTCGAGGACGTCGTAGAGCGGTTCCGGCTCGAAACTGTTTATCAACAGTAGCGTTTCGTCGTCCGACAACGCCTCCAGCGCTCCCATGATGTCCCCGAACGGTTCGCCGTCTATCTCTCGGGCGTCTACTGTCCTGTCGGCGTCACCGAATCGTTTCGAGCGCATATCTACACGTTCGTGTCCGGAGAACTATGCGTTCGCCCGATGATGTTCGTTTCCCGAACATCTATTCTGATAGGCCGGTAACGAGGACTATGGGCGACCCAGCGTGTTATCGGGCGTACTGCCCGGAGTGTGACCTCGAGGTGACGATTACCGACGAGGCGTGCCCGGAGTGTGGCACCCGTCTGCCAGCGGAGTGTGCGTGACGCTCACACTCTCCAGATTACCGTGACGACGCCGTCCTCGGTTTCGAGCGTGTCGTACTCGTACCCCCGGTCGTCCAACTTCGGATACAGATGTTGCGGTCGGCGGTCGTTGAGTTGAATCAGGACGGCCGCGTCGTCCATCTCCGAGAGCCGTTCCAACGTGTTGCGGAGCGGTTGCGGCGGGGGTAGCTCACTGGCATCGAGCGTTTCACACGGCCGGTCGTCCGGCGCCCCGGTCTGTGACAGGTACGTGGCGGTTCGGGCCATGCGCTCACGTCCGCGTTCGGAGGTAACGACGGTTCGGCCGAAGGTGTTCCCGTCGCGAGTTATGCGGGAGCGACTGATGCACGGGCGCGGCCCTCGAACTAACGCATCGTGCCGCGCTGTGGGCGTCCCTTCCGTAAGGTGAGGGCCAGAGACGTTCGGCCAAACGGATTTCGTGGCTGACTGCGAGTCGGGAGACGACGATGCTCGAATCAGTCGTTTCCGACCCCGAGGTGAGCGGATGACCGCGACGAGTTTCGACGCCGAGCGCGCCTACGACGACGACCGGTTCTCGGCGGTCGAGGTGTTCCGCAGCGAGCAGATGAAAGCCGTCTGTGGCTACTTCGAACCGGGGCAGTTCATCCCGGTCCACGCGCCGGGGAGCGACGTCGCCATTCACGTCCGGTCCGGGACCGGCCTGATACGTGACGGCGACGAGGACCACCGCGTCGAACCCGGCGACGTGGTCGTCGTCGAGGCGGACCGCGACCGGGGTGTCAGGGCCGACGACGACACGCGTCTCGAAGCTTTCCTCGTCACGGCGCCCCCGCCGACCGACGCCGAACACGGCCCCGTCCGGCAGGGCCTCAAAAACGACGAGTTCGACCCACGATGACGTCGATTCGAACCCTCTCCGAACTGGACGGCGAGCGACACGCGAACGTCTTCCCCGACGCGGAGCCGAAGACGATTCGACTCACGCTCGATGCGGGCGAGGCGGTCGCTCCCCACACGCATCCCGGCCGCGAAATCGTCTTCTACCTCGTCGAGGGGCAGGTCGAACTACGGCTCGACGACGAGACACACGAACTCGCCGCGGGCGACGTCGCGCGCTTCGACGGCGAGCGAGAGGTCGCGCCCCGGGCTATCGAAGCGTCGACGGCCTTGATAGTCCTCGCGGCACGAGCGGACGACTGAGTCACTCTCTCACGGGAGCGTCGCCCGTCGGCGCCGTTTTTTGCCGCGGGTCGAGCGAACCGACGAGGATGCGCCCGACCGAGTGGGGGCTGTGTCGCCGAACGACCAGTAGCATGTTGGCGCCGAACACGAGGGTCCCGAGGGTCACGAGGCCGCCGCCGACGAGGCGGAGCGTCGACGGAAACAGACCCGCCTCAGACGCGACCAGCAGGAGGGTGCCACTCACCAACAGCGTCGCGTCGGCCGTCGCGAGCGTATCGGAGTAGAGGTCGTCAATCATCGGCACGTCCTCGAGTCCGAGGCGGTCGCTGTACCGGTGGACCCAGATGATGAAGGGGACGATGTGATAGAGCGTGCCGAGGACGACGAAGCCGATGGTGCCGAGAGCGAGGAGGTGGACAGCCTCGGGGGCTCCGAAGCGATGGGTCGGCGCCGTCGGAGCGGACAGCCACGCCGGAGCCGTGAGAAGCGCCCACGCGACCAGTCCGGGCACGACAACCGCATACCGCGTGTGCATCGGCGTCCACGCCACCTGCATCTCGTAGAGCTTTCGCCCGAGTATCGCGCCGAACGCGAGCGCGGCCACGAGTACGAGCGCCGCACCGAGACGGGCGACGAGGACGGCATCCAGTAGTCTGCCGACCGCCAGAAGGACGACGCCGACCGGGTGGCCGACCGCTTCAATCGGCTGGAGGTACTCGTCCACGCCGTGGAGGTCGGTCTGGGTGAACATCGTCCCGAGTTGATAGAGGGCGCCGTAGACGGTCGTCAGGATGGCTCCGAAGACGGCGACCGTCGCGTGCATCGCAACGACGTTCGGGCGGGAGACGGCGACGGACGTGAACACCGGCCTCGTGAAGTCGAGAGCGAGGAGGAGTCCCAGCGGGGCGAGGAGGGCGAAAAACCCCAGCGCGAGCAGGAAATGGCGCTCGGTCACGTCGTAGTTGTCGAGCGTCAGCAGCGTCCGGGTGACGTTGTACACGAACGCCCAGAATCCGGCGAGCATGAGGCCGCCGAAGGGGACGAGCCACGTGAAGGAGTTGAGCAGGAGGCTGGTCACGAACCCGACCAATCCCACGACGACGAGGGGCAACTGTGCGCTCGCGAGTCGCTGGGAGTGAAGGGTGGTCCCCGACCAGACGGGCACGAACTGGGTCATCGCGCCCATGATGGTGAGACAGACCCATCCCGCCAGCAGCAGGTGGACGTGTGCCAGCGTCCCGAGGCCGGGGACGGCGTCGACAGCGACGCCGATGCCGACGACGGCGCCGGCGAACAGGAATCCGAGTCCGACGACGAAATGTCGGAGCGGGAGCGCCATCGGGGGTCGTTGCTCCGTCTCGATGGTGCCCGGAACTGCGCCCATACGTCGCGATTGGACCGTCGTCTCCCTGACTGTCGCTCCGAACATGTTCTCGCCCCGCGCACGAACATCTCCGGCAACAGGGGTACAGGGGCCAGTCTCGAATTGGCAGTTATGCCCAGTCTTCCGTCTCCCTTCGGCAACGCCGACGACGCGCCGTTCGATAGCTACGACGAGTTCGTCCCGGCGCACACCCCGTCGCCCGACCGGTTTCTCGACGGGCACGACGTGCTAGCGGGGCGGGACCACGTCGCCTTCCATCGGCTGACGAGAGCGCTATTCGAGGACCGGAACGTCTACGACATGACGTTCGACTACAACCTCGCGCGGCTGAACTTAGACACGCGACACGAGGACGCCGGCTACCGCTACGCCGTCGAGGACCGGAGCGCCCCGGACGCCGTCGACGACGAGAGCGTGGGTCGAGTCCTTCGCGCGGAGTTCACCCCGACGACGCCGTTCTGTCCGCAGACCCACACCCTGACTATTGGCTCGTTCCGGGCGTGGAACGGTCTCTCGGACCGACACGAGTACGACCTCGTTCGAGTTCGCCCGGCGCCGGTGCATCACCAGAGTGAGGCGATTAGCGACCGACTCGCGGAACTCGAACGAACGTATCTGGAGACGGGGGACGTGACGGCCGATTCGGACGGTAGCGCCGGCACCGGACCGCTCCCGACGGAGTGACGGCCCGCTTTCGCTCTCGAACGCACCGCTTCAATCCCCCGAATATGTTCACGCAAATCTACGTTAGGAATGCCTAAAAAATAGGGGACGACGCACATCGGAGTGACACAATCACCCGACAACGCTCATGCCCCACGCACAACTCACGCTCACGATTCCGGATTCGGTTTGGATGAGCGAGGTGTCTCGCTCTTATCCCAACACGCGATTTCGCGTGCTCGCAGCCACGGCGAACACGGCGACTGGCGTCGCCCGAATCGAGATACTCGGCGACGACCCCGAGGCCGTCTGTGACGCGTTCGAGCGCTACGACTCGGTGACCGACCTGACGGTCTTCGAATCGGGTCCGGAGGCGTGTCGAATCCAAATCGAGACGACCGTTCCGCTACTGCTGAACTCGTTGCAGGAGGCAGGCGTCCCGCTGGAGATGCCCTTCGAGGTCAGAAACGGCAAGATGACCCTCGAAGCGACGGTGCCCCAAGGGACGCTCTCGGACCTGAGACAGACGCTCGACAGGTTCGGCATTCAGTACACCGTCGAACGAATCCAGCAGGAACTCGATTCGGAGGCGCCGCTGTTGACCGAGCGCCAGCAATGGTTGCTGGACGAGGCAATCGAGCGCGGCTACTACGACACACCTCGGCGCACGACGCTCGTCGACCTTGCCGACGAACTGGACATCGCCAAATCCACCTGTAGCGAGATTCTCCATCGCGCGGAGGAGCGCGTGTTGAAAGCGAACAGAGACGGCGAGCGCGATATATCGTCTCGCATCACCGCCGCGTCCGATTGAGAGTGCTCCCTTCGACCGCTGCTGTGGTCGGCACCGACCCGTCCCGGCGGAGCTACCGGCTTCGAGACGGTGGAGCGAGGCGATTCAGCAGTTCGAGATTATTCGAATTGATTCTGTAACAGGTATTCTTAACTGACGTCCAAGATTTTTCCCGTTAATGGCTCCACAGAGGACGGAACAGGCTTTTGAAGAACTCATCGCCCACACTGTGGATGTCTTGACGATACTGGACGACGAGTGCGTCGTGCAGTATCAAAGCCCGTCCATCGAGAGCGTTCTCGGCTACGCCCCCGACGAACTCGTCGGCGAACGCGTCGTCGAGTACGTCCATCCCGACGACCAACAGATGGTTCTCGAACAGTTCTACGAGTTAATCGAGGCGGACGTGGAGTACACCACCGCAGGCGTCGAATTTCGATTCCGACACGACGACGGCTCGTGGGTTTGGCTCGAGGCCCGAGGAAGCAATCAGACGGGGAATGCCCTCGACGGCTACGTCGTTTCCTCGCGTGATATCTCCGCCCGTAAGGAGTACGAACAGCAACTGAAACGAGAACGCGACCGACTCGACCGATTCGCCAGCGTCGTCTCTCACGACCTCCGTAACCCGTTGAACGTGCTACAGGGGCAGATAGAACTCGCCCGAGAGGACTGCGAGAGCGAGCACTTCGATGCGATGGAGCGGTCGGTCGACCGGATGAACGAACTGATAGACGACGTGTTGGCGTTCTCACGAGAGAGCGAGACCGACCCGCTCGTAGACGCCGTGAACGTCCGGGAGATGAGCGAGAACTGTTGGCAGAACCTCGATACGAGGGCGGCGACGCTCGACATCGAGACGGCACAGCCCGTCGTGGCGGACGAAAATCAGTTCAAGCAGGTGCTCGAAAACCTCTTTCGCAACTCGATTGAACACGGCGGGGACGACGTGACAATCACGATCGGTGCGGTCGATGACGGCTTCTACGTCGAGGACGACGGTCGGGGACTCCCCGAAGGCGCGCGTGACTCGATTCTCGAATTCGGCTTCTCAACGAAGGCCGACGGGACGGGATTCGGCCTCAGTATCGTGAACGAGATTGCCGAGAACCACGATTGGGACCTGCGTGTCGCGGAGGGGCAGGAGGGCGGTGTGCGGTTCGAATTCAGAAACGTCGCTCGGCCTGACTAGCGTCGGCGACTCCGCAAACATATCCGGACGTGAATTTCTATCCCGGAGCGACTCGACGGCCCCAGACTCAAGACTACTCAGATTACCCGCTTCGGAGTGTTCGAGGCCCGCTGGAATATCAGCTGAACAACACTTATTTTTATCTCGAACAGTATCGTCAATCAATGGCCGATTATCAGGAATCTTCAGAGAAGAATCCTGATACACGTCCGTCTCACGCCCCGGACCGATTCTGCGAGCAGTTTGGATACACCCGAGCGGAGCTTCTCGAACTGAGTTTCGAGGAGTTCGTCGCCGAGGAGTCCCACGCGTTGCGTGGCGAAACGGGGGCCGGCGAGGCCGCTCCGGTCGAAACCTATCTCGAAGCGTTGCGGACAGCCGCCCGGCAACTCGTGGAAGCAGACACCGTTGAGGAGGTTGCCGAACTCACAGTCGACACACTCCACGGCCTCGTGGGGTCGTCCCACGCTGGCATCTACACCTCCGACGAAGACGAGTTGGTTCCGGTCGTGTCGTCGGACCAGACTGCGGCGTCACTCGGCGACTCGCTGACCGTCGAGCGGGGGGAGGAGATGGCGCGGACGGCCTACGAAACCGGGGAGCCACAGTACGACGCCTCGGTGGGTGAGCGAGACGACCCCACCGACGGACGATGCCTGCTAGCCCTCCCGCTCGACGAACACGGCGCGCTCCTCGTCGGGTCGGCCGAGACGAACGCATTCGGCGACAGAGATATCGAGATTGCGCGCACGCTCACGCTTCACGCGACCACCGCTCTCGACCGAATTTCGGCCGACCAGACCCTCCGGGAGGAGTGGGTTTTCGTCGACCAGACGCTCGATACGATTGCCGACCTGTTCTACGTTCTCGACCTGAACGGGACGTTACAGCGGTGGAACGACCGCCTTCCGGAGGTCACCGGATACGCCGACGCGGACATCGAGGGCATGAACGCAGTCGAGTTCTTCCCCGAAGACGAGCATGGGCGAATCAGCGACGCAATCGAGACGGTCCTCACGACCGGACAAACGACAGTCGAAGCGGACCTGCTCACCGCTGACGGGGAGCGCATCCCCTACGAGTTCATCGCGAATCGCTTGACTGACCGCGACGGCACCCCCTCCGGACTCGTTGGCGTCGGTCGCGACATCACCGAGCGAAAGGAGCGTGAACAGCAGTTAGCACGGCAGAACGAGCGCTTGGAGGAATTCACCAGCGTCGTCAGCCACGACCTCCGAAACCCCCTGAACGTCGCACAGGGACGGCTCAAACTTGCCCGCAAGGAGTGCGACAGCGACCATCTCACCACGCTCGCCAGCGCCCACGACCGGATGGAGACGTTAATCGAGGACTTGCTGGCGCTTGCCCGCGGCGGAGCCACCACGATGGACCCCGAAGACGTGGCGCTCGCAAACGTCGTCACTCGCTGCTGGCAGAACGTGGAGACGGCCGGGGCGACGCTCCACGTCGACGCGACACACACGATTCGGGCCGACCACGCCCGCCTCCAGCAGTTACTGGAGAACCTCATTCGGAACGCTGTCGAACACGGTTCGACAGGCAATCAGACTCCGTCTGATGACGCAGTCGACCACGGTGGCACGGACGTGCTGGTTCGGGTTGGAGACCTGCCGAGCGGGTTCTTCATCGAGGACGACGGCCCGGGCATCCCCGAAGAAACGCGCGCGCAGATATTCGAGGCGGGGTACACCACAGCCGATGATGGGACGGGATACGGTCTCCAAATCGCTAACGAGGTCGCCGTCGCCCATGGGTGGGACATCATCGCCTCCGAAGCGGATAACGGGGGCGCACGCTTCGAAATCACGGACGTAACTCTGTGTGACTGACGGCCGCCGAGCGGATTACTCGCCGCCCACTTTCGTCGTCACCCGGAACGTCTCGGGCGGGTTGAGGATGCCCGCGACCGTTCCCATCGAATGAATGACGGTGATGACCGGTGCCAGCGGGAGCGCGAGCGCCCAGTGTCGGTGGTCGGCGCCGTAGTAGACGACACCGAGGAGGAACCACGCGAGCGTACACAGCGCCAGCCCCATCGACGCCGCGAAGAACAACCCGCCGTAGACGATTGTCACGCTCAGGAGCGACAGCGGGATGGCGAGCAGCGTGACGATGGGCGAGAGCGCCCAAGCGTAGTTTCGCACCCGGGTCAGAATCTCGTATCGCAGGGGAAGCATCGTCGACGCCTGCACGTTGCCGGCCGCCCAGCGCCGGCGCTGTTGCAGGATTTCGTACAGCGAGGGCGGCGCCTCGTTCCGACAGACCGCATCCGCCAGCGCGAACGTGACGTCGAACTCCTGAAACGCCGCCCAGACGAACGCGGTGTCCTCGACTAGCGTCTCACGGTCCCACGTCGTCATCTCCTCGACTTCCGTCCGAACGGCGACACCGCCACCCCACGCAAAGAGGGGAATCGACAGTCGCGCGAACGCCCGCTGTTCGAACTGGACGCCCATCCGGTAGACGTCGGCCAGATAGCTCAGATTCGACCCCGTGCGGCGAGGCTTCTCCCGAAGTTGGACGATATCCGCGTCCGGAAGCCCAGCGAACGACTCGACGACGCTGTCCTCGTCGAGATAGAGGACGAACTCCCGCTGGCAGTCGAGCGCCCGTCGCGCCCACTCCTGTGCCCGTCCCTTCCGGACCGCACGACACGTGAAGTCCTCAGGAACGACGTGGACCGTCGCCCCGGAGACGTCGACGGGCGACTCCGCTATCACGTGGACGTCGTCAAGTCCGTCTGGCAGAGAGTCGACGGTCTCTTGGACGACGTCGGCGGCGTCGACGGTCATGATACGCACCTGCACGTCGTCGAGGCCGTACTCGTTCGGCGGCGCTTCGTAGCCCGCCCCCACAATGGTCGTGAGGATGAACCAGACGAGAGCGGTCGCTCCGAAGAGAAGCGTCACGCCCCAGAGCGTGGCCCCGAACAACCACCCGAGGCCACCGTCGGCGACGGTGGTCGTCGTCGCCGCCGCGTGACCGGGGGCGGTTCCGGGGCCAGACAGCACGGTCGGTGCGAACAGCGTCGCGGCACCGCCGACGAGAAGCGCCAGCGTGACCGCGACCAGTGCGACGCGTTCGGTGTTCATCGTATCACCCCCTTCTCCCCGACACACATGAACCGTCCAAACGCTGCACCCGGATTCACTCGCCTTTCGCCCGGATTTGTGACTTTAATCCCGCCCGATTCGGATTAATCCACAGACGAAACCGCTATGGTATCCGTTAGCGTGTGTCGCGGTATCGAGCAACCCGAATCGAGGAGATACGACTGACGAGTCCGCCTGACTGTCGCGCGCGCCGGGGCGATTCTCGGACGGCCCACAGGTGCCACCTCTACTCTGGCGTAGAACGCGGTCGGATGGCTCTCCGACGACTTACGCCACCGGTAGCAGGTCCGAGAGCGTCACGTGGTCGCCGACGAGTGTCGCCGCGGCGTCGTAGGGCGTCCGCCGGTCGGGTTTCTCCTCGGGCCGCGTCCGGCCCGCAGACTCGTAGACGGCGTCGACGAACGCCTCGCGGACCGCGCGGTTCTCGAAGAGGCCGTGGAGGTACGTCCCGGCGACGCCCTCGACGGCGGCGCTCTCGGGGCCGACTGGGCGGTCGACGGCGCGCAACGCCCGGGTGTCGCCCATATGTATCTCGTAGCCGGACACCTCGCCGCTCGCGCCGGCGAGCGGCCCCGCCCCCGACACGTCCCACGTGACGGCCTCGACTCGCTTGTCGGTGGAGAACGTCGTCTCGACGGGGAGCCGACCGACGCCCGTCACGACTCGCTCGTCGCCCACGCCTTCGACGTGGGCGTTGACGATGCGCTCGCCGAGTAGCTGATAGCCGCCGCAGATGCCCACCAGCGGCCCGTCGAATTCGTCGAGTTCCGCGTCGAACCCCGCCTCGCGGAGCGCGAGCAAGTCGTCGACCGTGTTCTTCGTCCCCGGAACGACGACGGCGTCCACGTCCGCGAGCGAAGCCGAGAGCGACAGATACGCGACGCGGACGCCCGGCACACGCGCCAGCGGTTCGAGGTCGGTGAAGTTCGACACCCGGGGGAGGGTCGGGACGCCGATAGTGACGGTTCGGTCCGGGGGCGCGTCGTCGTCGCCCCGGAGTCCGCCGTTCTCGGGGAGGGCGACGCTGTCCTCTGCCGGCAGTTCGGGGTCGTCGTACGGCAAGACGCCGAGGACGGGCACGCCCGTCCGCTCCTCGACCATCTCGATTCCGGGTTCGAGGATGGACCGGTCGCCCCGGAACTTCGTGATGACGACACCCGCGACGCGGTCCGTGACGTCGTCGGGCGCGAGTTCGAGGGTGCCGACGATGCTGGCGAACGCACCGCCGCGCTCGATGTCGGCGACGAGAAGCACGTCCGCGTCGGCAAACCGCGCCGTCTCGATGTTCGCCAAATCCCGGTGGCGGAGGTTCGGCTCCGCGATACTGCCGGCCCCCTCGGCGACGACGACGTCGTGGGCGTCGGCGAGTCGGCGGTACGACTCCTCGGCCGCCTCGCGGACCCGGTCCCAGTGGCGCTCGTAGTACGTCCCCGCCTCGAAATGGCCCACTGCTTCCCCCTGCACGACGAGTTGGCTCTCGCCGTCGCCCCGGGGTTTGAGCAGGACGGGGTTCGTGTCCGTCGTCGGCGTCATTCGCGCGGCCTGTGCCTGCACGTACTGCGAGACGCCGATTTCGCCCCACTCGGCCTCGGTGTCGCCGGCCGTGAGGACGGCCCGCGCGTTGTTGCTCATGTTCTGGGCCTTGAACGGGGCGACGTCGATGCCGCGGTCCGCGAGGAGGCGACAGAGGCCGGCCGCGACCGTACTCTTGCCGACGTGACTCGCCGTCCCCGCGACGAGAAGCGTCCGCGTCATCGCTCGGCCGCGCGTTCGACGAACGCGTCGAAGGCTCCGCTCTCGGCGTGGAGGTGGCAGTAGGTGCCGAGGGTTCGGTACTCCGAGAGGCCGTCCCGTCCGTCGTCGATGCCGTCGCCGCGCACGACGTCGAACGCGAAGCGGGCGTCGCTGTCGACGTCGGCGCTGGAGTAGTGGAACTCGTGGCCGCGCCGGCTGTCGTCCGCCGCGGCGGTCAGGGTGTCCTGCGTCGCCCGCAGTTCCACGTGGTCGAGCGCCTGATACCGGTCGTGCATCCGGACCGACGCGGGAAGGACGCCGGCCATCTCGTAGGTGTCTCCGTCGGTCGTCGTCAGCGACTCCGTCAGCGCCATGAGCCCGCCACACTCCCCGAGGACGGCTGTGCCGTCTTCGGCGCGGGTCGCGATTTCGCCCAGCGTCGGGCTGGCTTCGAGCGCCTCCCCGTGGAGTTCGGGGTAGCCACCCGGGAGATAGACGCCGTCGCACGCCGGTAGGTCGTCGCCGGCGAGCGGCGAGAACGCGACAACCTCTGCCCGCTCTCGGAGTCGCTCGACCGTCGCCGGGTAGGTGAAACAGAAGGCGGCGTCGCGAGCGACGGCGATGCGGGTGTCCATTGGGTCCGCCGCGGGACGCGCCTCGGGACGCGGTGGCGTCGCCGCGGCGTCGAGGAGGCGGTCCACGCGAATCGTCTCGGCGGCGTCGTCGAGGGCCGCCTCGTCGAGAGCCGCCTCCTCGCCCATGTGGAGTCCGAGGTGTCGGTCCGGAATCTCCAGCGCGGACTGCGGTGGGATACGACCGAAGTACGTCAGGTCTTCGGGAAGGGCGTCGCGGATGCCCTGTTCGTGACGGCCGCCGTGAGCGCGCTGCGCGACGAGACCAGCCACGTCGATATCGCGGCCGGCGTGGGCCGCGTACTCGCGGAATCCGTGGACCGTCGCGGCGACGCTCTCCATCCCCGCCTTCGCGTCGGCGACGAGTATCACCGGCAGGTCGAGGACGTCGGCGACCATCGCGGTGCTGGAACAGTCGCCGTCGTAGAGCCCCATCACGCCCTCGACCACACAGACGTCGCCGTCGCCGCGGTGGTAGTTGCGACGCGTCCCCTCTCGGCCTTCGAGCCACAGGTCGAGCGTCCGCGACGGGGTGCCCGTCACGGCCTCGTGGTGGCTCGGGTCGATGAAGTCCGGGCCGGCTTTCGCTGGCTGAACGTCGTGACCCTGCGCTTCGAGGGCGCGGGCGATGGCGAGTGTCGCCACCGTCTTTCCGACGCCCGACCGCGTGCCGCCGACGACGAATCCGTTCATGGCGCCTCCGCTCGCACGGCGAGGACGGAGAGGTCGCTGTACGGCGTCGATTCCCGGTCCGACCCGCCCGCCGACGCCCGCAACTCGCCGAGCGTCGTCCGCGTGATTCGTTCGTCCTCGTGTGTCAACCGTTCGAGGACGAGGGCGTCGAGAGCGGGGTCGGCCCCCGACTCCACGAGCAACTCGGCAACGTCGCCGGGCATCCAGTCGAACGGGCGCGGGAGGACGAGCAGATGCCGGTCACCCACCGCGTCGACGAGGCGGTCACGGTCGGCGTTGAGGTTCCCGCTCTTGTGGAGGGTGACGAACTCGGTGTCTTCCATCGGGGTGCGCGCCCGACTCGCGGCAATCTGCAGCGACGAGATGCCGGGAATCACCGTCACGGGGGCGTCGACTGCCCGTTCGACCTTGCCGACGAACTGGTAGCCCGAGTGGTTCGGGTCGCCCATGAGGACGGCCGTCCCCCGGTCGCCGGCGGCGACGCGCCGGGCGAACGCATCGAGCGTCTCCCCCTCGTCGGCGTAGCCACACGTGAGCAGGTCGGCCTCCGTCTCCCCTGCCACGAAGTCGACGACGGTTTCGAAGCCGACGACGACGTCGGCCTCGCGGATGGCCCGCGCGCCGCGCCGGGTCAGGTACTCCGGGTTCCCCGGCCCGATACCGACGGCGTGGACCGGGTCGTCGGGACGGGGTGACGGTTCCGGGCCCGCGGCCGCGAACGTCGCCGGGTCCGGTCCCGAGTCGAGGTCGTACTCCTCACTCATCGGCCGGCAGGTCGATATCACCCTCGCGCGCGTCGCGGGCGACGTGGACGAGTTCGTTCACTATCGCCGCGCCGAGGCCGCTCCCGCCCCGCGTTCCGACGTTCGTGATGGCCGGCACGCCGTACTCTTCGGCCACGTTTCGGACCCGCTTGCGGCTGTCGGCCGCCTTTACGAAGCCGACGGGCGTCGCGACGACCACCGCCGGTCGGGTGCCGTCTTCGATGCAGTCCGCGAGCGCCATCGCACCCGTCGGGGCGTTGCCGACGACGGCGATTGCGCCGTCGTACGCCCCCTCGCGGTCGAGTTCGAGGACGGAGGATGCGGTCCGGGTCATCCCCGTCTCGGCGGCCAGTTCCGCTCCGTTCCCGATTGCCTTCCGAACGGGGCAGTCGTGGCCCCGGTTCGTGATGCCCGATTTGACCATCGTGATGTCCGTCACGATGGGTCGCTCGTCGAGGACGGCGCGCGCGCCGGCGACGACGGGGTCGTTGTTGAATCGAATCAGGTGCTGGAAGTCGGGAGAGCCGGTCGAGTGGACCGCCTTCTGTCGGATGCGGTCTTCGAGCGTCTCGTCCGGGACGAACGAGCGGACGATGTCCATGCTCGTCTCCGCGATGTCCATCGCGTCCTGTGTCGTTGCGCCAAGGTCTGCGTAGTCGTCGTCAGTCATTGGAAATTGCCTCGCTGGATTCGGTCGTCTGTGCCTCGAGGTCGCCTTCGACCGAGAGGTTGATGTCGCGCAGTCGGTCTTCCACTTCTTGATTCGCGTCCCACAGGCCGCGGTCGATAGCTTCGAGGAACGTCGACGTGATGCTCTCTAACGCCCACGGGTTCACGTCTCGCAGCCACTCCTGTCGCTCCTCGTCGAAGGCGTAGGCCTCTGCGAGGTCCGACCAGAGCGTGTCGCTCACGACGCCCGTCGTCGCGTCCCAGCCGAGGGCCACGTCGACCGTCGTCGACAGGTCGCCCGCCCCCTTGTAGCCGTGTTCCTCCATGCTGTCCAGCCAGTCGGGGTTGAGCACCCGCGCCCGCATCGTCTTCCGCACCTTCTCCTCGTTGGTGTAGACGGTCACGTTGTCGGGGTCGCTGGAGTCGCCGACGTAGGAGGCGGGGTCCGACCCCGCAATCTCGCCGACCGCCGATATGAAGCCACCGTGGAAGGCGTACCAGTCCGAGGAGTCGAACTCGTCCTGTTCGGACGTGTCCTCGATTTTCACCGTCGCCTCGACGGAGCCGAGTCGGCGCTCGAAGCTCTCGTGAGCCTCCGAGACGCGCCCCCGGGACCCGAGGGCGTAGCCGCCCCACTGGACGTAGACGTCGGCGAGGTCACTCCGATCGTCCCAGTTGCCCTCGTCGACGGCCTTGTTCGTCCCCGCGCCGTAGCCGCCGGGTTTCGTCGTGAAGACGCGGTGCCGGGCCAGCGTGTCGGCCTCGTCCGGGTCCACGCCGTCCGCTTCGAGTTCCGCCGCCTCCGCCTCGACGTGCTTTTTCACGTAGTTCATCTCGGTCGGTTCGTCGAGGTCGGCGACGGCGTCGACGGCGTCGTGGACGACGCTCGCGGCCTGCGGGAAGGCGTCCCGAAAGAGCCCCGAGACGCGCGTCGTCACGTCGATGCGCGGGCGGTCGAGTTCGTCCAGCGGAATCGGCTCCACGGCGTCGATGCGGCCCGCGTCGGTCCACACCGGTTCGACGCCCATGAGCGCGAGTACCTGCGCGATGGTCTCGCCGCGGGTCCGCACCGTCGGCGTCCCCCACGCCACGACGCCGATTTCTTCGGGATACTCCCCCTGTTCGTCGCGGTGACGTTCGGCGACGCCGTCCGCGACGCGCTTGCCCACGTCCCACGCCGTCTTGGCGGGGACCTTCCGCGGGTCGAGCGTGTAGAAGTTCCGCGCCGTCGGCAGGAGGTCGACGCCGCCGCGCGTCGGCGCGCCGCTTCCGCCCGGCGGAACGTACGACCCGTTCAGGGCGTCTGCCGTCTGTGGAATCTCCTCGGCCGCGCCGGCGACTCGCGGCGCCGCCTCCTCGCAGATGAACGCGAGAACGTCGCGGAGGTCGTCGTGAGCGCCGGATTTCGCCCGCGCGTCGCCGAGGGGGTCGATGTCGACGACGAGGAGGTTCATGTTCACCTCGTCGTCGGGACCGGCGCCGGCCTCCGACTCCGGCACGTCGAAGTCGTGGCGCGCGAGTTCCGAAACGAGTTCGACCGACGTGTCGTAGACGTGGTCGGCCGCCTCGGAGAGATACATCCCCAACTGCTCGTCGTACGCGCCCGGTTCGTCCAGCATCCGGTCGTAGTCGACGCCGAGGACGCCCGCGACGGCCCGCCGAAGGCTCGGCGCACCGGGATTCTCCAGCCGCGTGAGCGCGACCAGATACTCCACGAGACGGTCGCCGCCCGGCGGTTCGCCCATCGTGTGCAGGCCCATCCGAATCTGGGTGGTCTTCACGTCCGTGAGATACTCGTGAATCCGCTCGACGAGGTCCTCGAACGCCAGTTCGTCCACGTCGTCGACGCCGAGGTCGGTCGCGAGGTCCAAGTCCGCGACCACCTCCTCGATGCGCGCCCTGAGTTGCTCGCCGCTGTCGGACCGGGCGTCTTCCATCCCCGCCTCGCGGTACTCGCGGACGAGTTCTTCGAGGTTCGAGAGGTCGTCGTAGGTGCCGGCCGTCCGCATGACCGGCGTCAGGTAGTCGACGACGGCGGCGTAGGACCGGCGCTTGGCCTGCGTCCCCTCGCCGGGGTTGTTGATGATGTAGGGGTAGACGTTCGGCAGGTCGTCGATTAGCTGGTCCGGGGCGCTCTCGCCGTTCAGGCCGACGGTCTTGCCGGGGAGCCACTCCAGACTCCCGTGGGTGCCGAGGTGGACGACGGCGTCGGCGTCGAACTCCTCGCGGAGCCACGCGTAGAAGGCGTAGTAGTCGTGTGGGGGCTGGAGGTCCGAGTCGTGATACACCTTCGAGGGGTCCATGCCGAACCCGCGCGGCGGCTGAACCGTCACGAGGACGTTCCCGTACTCGACGCCGGGGATGGCAAAGGGTCGGTCCGGCGGGTCGCCCCACTCGTCGACGACGTGGTCACGGAACCGGTCGTCGGCGTCGGCGAACCACTCGGCGTACTGGTCGGGCGACACCACGTCGACGCTTTTCTCGCGTACGTCCTCGGGCGCGACCCACCGGGAGTCGAGGGTCAACTGCGACGTGAGGCGGTCGATAAGCCGTTCGCCGTCGGTGGGATGGTCAGAGACTGCGTAGCCACGCGCGTCGAGTTCATCGAGCAGGTTGACGGTGCTCTCGGGGCTGTCGAGGCCGAACGCAGTCCCGATGCCGTCGTCGCTCGGCGGGTAGTTGTGCAGGACGACGGCGACGTCTTTCTCCTCGTTCGGCAGGTGGCGGAGCCGCGCCCAGTTGACGGCCAATCGGGAGACGTGGTCGATTCGGTCGTCGATGGGGAAATGCTGTTTCGGCGCGCTCCCGATGCCCGCCTCGTCGTCCATGCGCTCCTTGCCGCTGATGGGGTGGGTGATGACGTTGCCGTCGAACTCGGGGAGAGCTACGGAGAGGGCGAGTTCGAAGCCCATCACGCCCGTATCGCTGCTCTCGTAGCGCGACCGGGAGCGCATCGTCGTAATAGCTTGAAGGACGGGCACGCCGAGTTCGGTGAGAAAGACCTCCTCGGCGCCCTCGCCCTCGTCGCTCGCGTCGCGGCCCCGCTCGCTCATCGACAGCGAGAACATGAACGAACTCACAACGGCGTCGACGACGGGGCCGTCGTCGTCGCTGAACCAGTTGCGCGCGACCCACTCCGCGTTCTCCTGCCCCTCCTCGTCCGTCGCCGGGTTGCAGAACGCGGGGAGGACGTTCGCGCCCTCCGCCTCCAGTTTCCGGACGAGCGCGTCGACGTATCGCGTGTTGGCGTGTGTCCAGTGCGACTCGTAGAACCAGACGCCGATGGTCGGGTTGTCGGGGTCGTGTGTCGCCAGTAGTTCGTCGTACTCCACGCCGGGGTGGTCGGGGTGGTAGACGCCCTCGGTCGGCAGCGAGACTGGGTCGTCGTAGTCGACGTCGACGCCCTCGTACTCGCTCGCGAGAAAGCGACAGCAGTTCGCGATGTTCACCACGCCGCCGGCCTCGAGATAGTCGTACACGCGGTCGCGGTCACGCTCGGAGACGGTGGTGTCCTCGAACGCGAAGGCGTCGCCGGTCGACTTGACGACCAGCGGCACACCCGCGTCGCGGAGGCGGTCGACCGCGTGGTCGTAGCCGGGCATACTCTCCTCGGCGCCGTGAAGCCAGAGGACCACGGCCGACGCCGACTCGACGTCGTCGACGAAGGCGTCGACGTCGGCTTCGTCTTCAAGATCGCTCTCGGAGCGCACCACGAGGTCGATGCCGTCGAGCCGTCCAGCGGCCTGCTGTACCGCGCCCAACTCGTTTTCCGTCGCCGTATACAGCCCGATGGTCGCCATGAGTTGATAAAGCGTTATTGCGGTACTACAAGTAAACTTTCGCATCCACATGGAGCGTCGCCCCACACCGTTCCCGGCAATCGTCGGGCAGGAGGAGTTGAAGCGGGCGCTGCTGGCCGTTGCCGCGAACGACGCGCTCGACGGTCTGCTCGTCCGCGGAGAGAAAGGGACGGCCAAATCGACTGCCGTCCGCGCGCTGGTCGACCTGCTACCGGAGCAACGCGTCGTCGCAGGCTGTCCGTACGGCTGTCCGCCGGACGACCCCGACAGGCAGTGTACCGAGTGTCGGTCGCGCTCGGAGTTCGAGGTGGAGACGCGCCCCGTTCCGCTCGTGACGCTGCCGCTGGGCGCGACCCGCGAACGCGTGGTCGGCACGCTCTCGGTGACGGACGCCCTCGCCGGCGACGCGGAGTTCGACCCCGGCCTCCTCGCCCGCGCGAATCGAGGTATTCTCTACGTCGACGAGGTGAACCTCCTCGACGACCATCTCGTGGACGTCCTCCTCGACGCGGCTGCGAGCGGCGTCAACCGCGTCGAGCGCGACGGCGTCAGCGTCGAACACCCGGCCGAGTTCACCCTCGTCGGGACGATGAACCCCGAGGAGGGTGACCTCCGACCACAGCTACGCGACCGGTTCGCGCTCCAAGCGACCGTCACGGGCAGTCAGGACGTCGACGACCGGGTGGCCATCATCGACCGCGCCCTCGACAGACGCGACGACCCGGCGGCGTTCGCGGCGACGTACGCGGACGAAACCGACGCAATCCGCGACCGACTCCACTCGGCCCGACGGCTCGTCGACGAGATAGCCCTGCCCGAGGAGTTCAAGGCCGACATCGCGGAACTCTGCCGCGACGCGGGCGTCGAGGGCCACCGAGCGGACATCGCCATCGCCCGCACCGCGGTCACGCTCGCCGCACTCGACGGCCGACGGAAGGTGATTCAGTCCGACGTGCGCGAGGCGGCGGAGTTTGCCCTTCCCCATCGCTTGCAACGCCGTCCCTTCGACGACTCGCCGGAGATGGACGACGTTCTCGATGACCACTTCGACGACGAGTCGGATGGCGACGACGAGGCAGATGGCGACGACGAGGCAGATGGCGACGACGAGGCAGATGGCGACGAGGAGACGGACGGCGACGACGGAGCGGGAGATGGGGAAGCGGCGGACGACACGGACGAGGAGGAGGGCGACGGTGGGAACGAGTCGGACGGCGACGACGCAGGTGGTGAGGGAAACGGCGGCGGTGAGAGCGGCGATAGTGAGGACGGCGACGCCGACGATTCGGACGGCCCGCCTCGCCAGCCGACGCCATCCGGTGCCGAGAGCGAGTCTGGGGAGGAGGACGACTCTGGCGCCGACGATGGCGACGATTCCGGGACCGACGACGGCGACGACGCCGACACCGAGGCGACGCCGCTCGTTCCGGGTCAGCAACGGGCCGAGGTGGGTGACGCCGACCGGCCGCCCGTCGACGACGTGGACATAGAGGCGTCGACGCCCGGCGACGGAGTGCGTGCCGAGGCAACCGAGAGCGGCCGGGGGTCGCGGGTCCGAACCGAACGCGCGACGGCCGACGACGACGTCGACGCGGCGGCGTCGGTACGCGCCGCGGCGGCGGAGGGCCGGACGCAAGTCGAGGAGCGCGACCTGCGGACGCCGGTTCGGAGCGGGCGTGCGGGCACGCTCGTCGTGTTCGTCGTCGACGCCAGCGCGTCGATGCGGCCGGCGATGCGCGAGGCCAAGGGGACGGTCATGGCGCTGCTTCGTGACGCCTACGAACAGCGGGACGAAGTCGCGTTCGTCGCCGTCGCGGGCGACGAGGCCGACGTCCTCCTCCCGCCGACGAACAGCGTCACGCTCGCGGCCCGCCACCTGAAGGACCTCCCGACGGGCGACCGGACGCCGCTCCCCGACGGCATCGCCACCGCCCACCGACTCGTGGAGCGGTCCGACGCCGAGGCGAGTCTCGTCGTCGTTGTGACCGACGGGCGCGCGAACGTCGCCGACGGTAGCCCGACGCAGGCGACGCGGGCGGCGGCAGAACAGTTGGCGACGAGCGACGCGTCGGTCGTCCTCGTCGACGCCGGCGACGACGGCGCGGGACTGACGGATATGCTCGAAACCGAAACCGGATGGCGACGTATTTCGCTCGCCGACCTGACCGCCGAGCGCGTGGCCGACGCCGCGGCCTCCGCTCACGAGGAGTAGCCGTCAGCGACCGCCGTCGACCTGCCACGCGTGCAGGCGGTAGGCGCCGTGTGTGACGCCCTCGTCGTGGTACTCGACGGGTTCCTCGACGACGGCCAGCGTGTCGCCGTCGAGCGCCGCCGCCGACGCGATGCCGGCCACCGACTCGGTGTCGAGGTGGTCGTCGCGCGCGTCGAGGAGGTGGACCGCGTGCGTGTCGGCCGTTCGCTCGCGGAAGTTCTGGGCCGAGGGGACGGCGACGAGTGACCCGTCCGACGCGAGGCCGCGGGCGAAGCCGCCGACGTCGTGTGTCCACGCCACCTCACCATCGTTGACGGCGAGAGCCGTGTGCTCGCGGGGGTGGCGCGCGTCGGGGTCGCGCGTCGACTCGGCGAAGGTGTTGCCCGTCACGAACACGGCGGTGCCGTCGGCGGTGCAGACGTGATTCGGGTAGGCGTACACCGTCTCGTCGCCGACGGTTCGTTCGCTCGCGAGGTCGACGCGCCAGCGCTCGCCCCCGTCTTCGTCGAGCAGGTAGCCGTGTTTGTCGCCGTGGCTCGCGACGGCGATATCGCCGTCCGCGAAGGCCACGTCGCCGACGCGCCGGTCGCCCGCCGTTCCGGGGTCCCAGTTCATCACGAGGGCGCCGGTGTCGACGTCGAGAACGACGAGGCCGTGGACGTGGTGGTCCGTACAGCGGTTGTACGCGACGGCGACATGCCCGGCGTGGGTGTCGAGTGCGATGGGCGACGCGCGGGCGCGGTAGCGCCAGCGCACGTCGCCGTCGGCGTCGACGCCGAGGACGACGCTCGACCAACTCCGGCCCTCGCCGTCGCGTTCGTAGCGTCTGGCGGCGACGACGGTCGTATCTCCGGCGACGGCCACGTCGACGACGTAGGGCTGGGAGAGGAGCGACTCGCCGGTCGCCCGTCCGACGTCCTCGGCCGTGGCGTAGCGCCACCGGCGGTCGCCCGTGGCCGTCGACAGCGCCGAGACGTAGCCGTCGGGGCCGCGTTCGCCGACGACGAGGGTATCACCCTGTACCGACAGCGACACGACGTAGCGGTCGGCCCCGCCGGGCGAGGCCGTCCACCGCTTGGCGGGCGTCTCGTCGGGTCGATAGGCGGCTACGCGGCCGTCGGCGCCGCCGGCGAAGACGGTGCCGTCGGCGACGGCCGCCGCCGACCGCGCCCAGTTGTGACGGCTCCGCGCGGGGTCGAGGTCGCCGAGCGAGCGTCGCCAGTCGCCGGTGACCACCGTCACTCCTCCGTCGGGAACGTCTCGTGTAACGTGTGGTGGGCCTCGCCGAGGTCGTCGAGGAACGAGTCGGTCTGCTCTCGCAGTCGGCGGACGGTCCGCTCGGCGTCACGGACGGCGACGACGCGACCGCGGAGATACGCGCCGTCCGGGTCGGCCGGGTCGGCCTGCATCGCTTCCTCTTCGAGGTCGACGAGGGCGGCGTCGAGATGCCGCTGGATTTCGTCGAGCGTCGAGGCGTTCGCCAGCGCGGCTATCGGGCCGCCAGCCTCCAGTTCGTCGCCGATTTCGGCCTCGGCGTGTTGCCGCACGCTCTCGTCGACGGTGCCGTTCAGGTTCATCAGTGCGAGTCGGAGTGCTTCGAGTTCAGCGCAAGCCATTATAGTGTCTGGTGTACGAGGTCGGAGACGATGCGGTCCCGTTCGAGGTGGGACGAAACGATGCGGTCGGTGTCGTCGGCGGTCACGCCACCGTACCAGATGCCGTCGGGGTAGACGGCGACCATCGGCCCGTCGCCGCACTGCCCGAGACAGGAGGTGCGCGTGACGCGGGCGTCACAGTCCTCTGCGTCGCGGACGCCCTGTCGCAACTCCTCGATGACCGTGGCCGCGCCGCTCGCGGCACACGTCTGGTTCGTGCAGACGGCGACGTGTTTCGCCGGCGCGTCGTGGACGTGTGGGTCGTCGTCGACCGACTCCCGGTCGGCGTGTTCGGCCTGATGGACCATCGAGCGCAGCATCGCTCGCGCGCCCCCTTGGTCCTCCTCGTAGCCCGTGAGTTCGACCTTGTACTTACAGGTGTCACACGACATCTCGACGCTATCGGAGCGAGCCTCCTGAAACCGGTCGGCCAGTACGTCGACGACCCGGTCGTCCGTGCCGAGTGGGTCGCCCGCGGCGGCGGCGACGTAGGGGTACTCGTCGTCGAACTCCGCGGTCCGGTCGAGGATGCGCTGGGTCAGCGTCCCGTCGCCGAGCATGTAGGGGACGACCACCACCGCGTCCGGGCGCTTCTTCGTGACCGTGTGGAGCGTCTCGTCGAGGAGCGGCGTCGTCACGCCGATGAAGGAGGCTTCGACGCGGTCGAACTCCCGCCCTTCGTAGAGCAGGCGCGCCAGTTTGTGAACGTCGGCGTTCGAGTCGGGGTCGCTCGACCCGCGGGCGCAGATGACGACGGTCACGTCGTCGTCCGCCCGGTCGACGCCGAGGTCGGCCTCCACGTCGCGGACGCGTTCGTCGAGCAAGTCGACAATCGAGGGGTGGACGCCGAGATGCGAGCCGTAGTTGATGGTCAGGTCCGCGTGTTCGGCCCGCGCCGTCTGCACGGCCAGCGGCACGTCGTTTTTGACGTGGCTCGCGCCGAACAGCGATAGCGGCACGACGGTAACCGTCCCGTAGGCGGGCGCGAGCGTATCGATGGCCTCCGAAATCGTCGGCTCCGCGAGTTCGAGATAGGCCACGTCCACCGGGACGCCGAGTTCGGGTTCGAGTTTCGCCGCGAGGTCACGGACCTGCTGGTTGGACTTCTCGCGGCGCGACCCGTGGCCGACGAGGAGGACGGCGTCGCTGTCGAGTGGATGCTCCTGACTCATACGTTCTCGGCTTGCTCCAGACTCCGCAGCAGTTTCCGACGGCGCGTCGGGGCGAACAGCCCCGTCTCCTCGCTCCCGTCGTAGACCCACTGGCCGAAGTCTCCGGCCGCGTGGTCGTCGATGCCGAACCAGTAGCCACCCGACGACGTCTCCTGAATCTCACCCGTCGGCGCGTCGGCGGGGCAGTCCTCGAGGAGGCCGTCGATGGTTTCGAGCAACGTCCGACTGTCGTGGACGAAGGAGATGCCGACGGTGCCGGACGACGATTTGAAACACACCGTCCCACAGCTTTCGAGGAGGCCCCGGAGGAGTTGCTGGTCGGCGTCGGTGAGCGCGTCCAGCCGGTAGCCGCCCCGTTCGTCGCCGGTCGGGAGGCCGAACGCCGCGCTGGCGCGACCGGCCACGTCGCCCGTCACGGTGACGCTGTACTCGTCTTCGGTCCGCGTGATGGACGTGTCGTGGGCGTAGGGCCGCTCGATTCGGCGGTGGTCGACCGCGCCGCCGCCTCCGATGGCGGCGAGTCGGTCCGCACACTCCTCGTCCGGGGCGCGGACGGTGAGTTCGTCCGCGTCGATGTCGCCGTCGCCGACGACGTGCCCCCAGAAGTACGCCGTTTCCGGATGGCACGCCAGCAGGTCCGCGGGCGCGTCGTCGCTCATTCCGACACCTCCTGTACGGTGATAGCGCCGGGAGGACAGGCCCTCGCGGCCATGTCCGCGGCGTCGGTGTCGCCGTCGAAGGTTGCGACGACTTGCTCGTCCGTCCGGTCGACGCTCACGACGCCCGCCGCGTCCGGGTCGACCGTCGCCAGCCCAGCGTCGTCTTCGACGAACCGCTCGTCGTGGACCAGGCACGCGAAGATGCCGTCGCAGGCGTCCCGGTCGATTTCGACTCGGTACATTAGTACTCGTATTTCCGCTCGTAGCCCCGCGGCGTCACCATGCGGTCGTCCCAGACGTACGTCTCGTCGTTGCCGACGAGAAGCGTCGTCGTCATGTCGATGAGGTCGGTCTCGCCGAGTTCGGGGAGGTCTTGAAGCTCGACGATTTCCGTCTCCTCGTCCTCGCGACCGGCGGCGTGGACGATGCCGACGGGCGTCTCGGGGTCGCGGTGTTCGAGCAGAATCTCGCAACACTTCTCGTAGTTGTCGCGGCGCTTGCGACTCCACGGGTTGTAGATGGCGATGGTGAACCCCTCCTTGGCGGTTGCGTGCAGGCGGGATTCGATGGTCGACATCGGCGTCAGGTGGTCCGAGAGGCTGATGCTGACGGTGTCGTTGACGAGGGGCGCGCCGAGGCGGGCCGCACACGACTGTGCGGCCGGGACGCCCGGCACGACTTCGAAATCGACCATGCTGGCCGACCCGCCCTTGGATTCGAGGATTTCGAGCGCGAGGCCGCCCAGCGCGTAGACGTTGGGGTCGCCGCTGCCGACGATGGCGACGTCGTTGCCGGCGAGCGTCCGGTCGACCGCTTCCTCCGTCCGCGACACCTCGCCGCACATGGGCGTCGAGTAGATGTCCTCCGCGCCCTCGACGATGTCGTCCGGTAGGAGGTCGATGTACGTCGTGTAGCCGACTATCTGGTCGACGCCGCGAAGCGCCTCCTTCGCCCGAGCAGTCATTTCGTTCGGCTGGCCGGGGCCGAGACCGACGGCCACGAGTCGACCGGGGTCGGCGTCGAAGTCGTCGGCCGTCGCCGCGACCGTTTCCTCGGAGTCCGATCCGCCGCACTTCGAACTCGTGTCCGACGTCGACCCGCCGCAGGCCGACGACTCGGAGTCGCTCGTGGAGTCGCTCGTGGACCCGCCACACTTCGACTCCGTATCGCTGGAGTCAGTCGATGCGCCACACGCCGAATCGGATGCTGTGTTCTCGCTCATGGTCAGAAGTCGTCGACGTCACGCCCGCCGCGCGGGGTGACGAGATACGTTTCGAAGTCGTTGCTCCACGTGTCCGTCTCGTGGGTGCCGACGAGGATTGACGTGCCCATGCCGCCGACCTCCTCGTCGTGGGTCTCGGCCTCGCCGAGGGTCGTGGTGGTGAACGCCTCGCCGTCGACGTTCCGCCCGGCATCGCCTCGGCCGGCGTCGTTGAAGATGCCGACCGGTACGTCGTCCGCCCGTTCCTCGCGGATGACGTCGATGGCTCGCGTGTAGTTTCGCCAGCAGTTGTAGAGGACGATGACGAAGTCGCTGATGGCGGCGGCACGGAGTTTCTCCTCGATTTCGTCCCACCCGCGCCACTTGTCGGACAGCGATATCGTACAGAAGTCGTTCGAGAGGGGCGCGCCCATCATCGCCGCGCCGCCGAGTGCCGCCGTGACGCCGGGGACGATTTCGATGGGGACGTCCGTCGCATCGTCCTCGTCGGCCATCGTAAAGACGAGGTCGGACTTGCCGTAGACGTTGGGGTCGCCCCCCGAGACGTGGGCCACGTCCTCGCCGTCTCGCACGCGCTCGAACGCCTCGCGGGTGAGTTCGACCTGCTGGCCCATCGACGAGCGGACGATTTCGGGGTCGTCCGCCGCCGCCTCGCCCTCTGGCGGGAGCGTCCCGTCGTCTCGGAGGAACTCCTGATAGAGGTTCGAGGCGATGACGCAGTCGGCGTTCGCGATGACGTCGCGAGCGCGCTGGGTCATGTGGTCGGGAAGTCCCGGCCCGATGCCGACGACGTAGAGCGTGCCGTCGGCGCTCATTGGCCCACCGCCACGGTGACCGCGTCGTCGTGTCGTCGCTTCTCCAAGAGGAGTTCGTGGTCACGCCCGGCGGCGATGGCGCTCGCCTCGGCGATACCGGGCCACCCGATGAGTTCCTTCGACTTCGAGGGTGTCGGTCCCTCGAACTCTTCGAGCGTCTCCTTATCGAGATAGACCACGCCGACGCCGAACTCCTGTGCGGCTTCGACGAGGCCCGGTTCGCCCTCCTTCCGGGTCGCCGTCGCGACGAACTCCACGTCGTCCGGCGTCAGGTCCACCTCGTCCAAGGCCTCGGTCCACGCCGTCACGAACTTCGATTTCTTCGCGCCCGAGACGCTGCCCGTGCCGAGGACGACGCCGTCGTCCGTGTTGCGCTTGAGGACGGTCACGTCGTCGTCGGCAAGGACCGCCCGCGGCCCGTCGAGTCGGGCCACCGGGCCCAGTTCCTCGTTGAGGACGGCGAGATTCGTCTCCACCGTCGAGTCGCCGTTGACGACGTGGGTGTCGAGCGCCTTGGCTCGGCTCTCGACGCCCTGTTTGCCCGCCGCCTCGGAAGCCGTCGTCATCGCGGGCACGGCGCCGAGTTTCGAGAGGTCGTACGCGACCTGATTCGCGCCGTGGTGGCCGCCGGTGAGCGGAATCGCCCACGTCAACTCCTCGTCGACGACGACCACGGCCGGGTCCTCCCACTTGTCGTCGAGCAGTGGGGCGGTCTTTCGCATCGCAATCCCGCTCGCCATCAGGCCGACGAAGCAGTCGTACTCGCCCCAGTGCTCCGCGAAGACGTCGCCGTGGTATTCGAGAATGTCGATTCGGTCGTAGTCGTCAGCGAGGTCAGTGCGAATCTCTTCGGCCGTGTCCAACTTGCGCTCGAAGCTGATTATCGCAATCTCGTCTGCGACCTCGCCGTCGCTATCCGGTGCGCTACAGTCGTTGTCTGTGGTTTCACTCATCTGTCGTGGAAGAATCGTCGCGTTCGTTCGCCCAATCGCCGTACAGGTACGACCGCTCGTACCCGGCGCCGGTCGCCGCCTCGCCGATGATGACGAGCGCCGACGCCCGATACCCGGCCGCCTCGACTTGCTCGCCGATGGTGTCGATGGTGCCCCGAATCACGTCCTCGTCGGGCCACGACGCGTGATAGACGACCGCAACGGGCGTCTCGGGGTCGTGGCCATCATCGAGGAGGCGGTCCATCGTCTCGGCGACGGCGTGTGTCCCCAGATAGATACACGTCGTCACGTCGCCGAAGCCGACGAAGTCGCTGATGTGGTCTTCCTCGTCGGAGAGGGTCTTGCCCTGCGGTCGGGTGAAGGCGACGTGATTGGCCACCTCGTTGAGCGTCAACTGCGTCCCGAGCGTCGCGCTGGCGGCGAACGCCGACGTGACGCCGGGCACGAAGTACGAGGGCACGCCGTTGGATTCGAGGGCGTCCATCTGCTCCAGCGCCGCCCCGTAGATGGCGGGGTCGCCGCTGTGCAACCGGACGACCGCTCGGCCCTCCTCGTAGGCCTCGGTCATCAGCGGCACCAGTTCTTCGAGGTCCTTGCCGACGCTGTTGACTTGCTCCGCGTCCGCGCAGTAGGCCTCCAGCAGTTCGCTGTTCACCAGCGACCCCGCGTGAACGACGAGGTCCGCGTCCTCGACGAGTTGTTTGCCGGTGACCGTGAGCAGACCGGGGTCGCCGGGACCGGCGCCGATGAACGGAATTCCCTCACCCACGTCGCCCGGTGTGTAGTCGTCGCTCACGCCGACTCCTCCTCGAATTTCGCGGTCGCCACGTCGCGGTCGACCCCCTGCTTCTCGGCGTACGCGAGGGTGTAGTAGTCGCGCTCTGCCACGTCCGTCGGGTCCGACGTGACGACCGTCTCGCCCTGTTCCATGAACAGGCGGCGGCCGTACTGCACGTCGTAGCCGGCGTCGGTGAGTTTTTCGTGAGTCGTCTCGGCGTCGGTGACCTTGAACAGAATCAGCCGGTCGGGACCGGTCGGGGCCGCGCCGTCGGCCGCCTCGCGGAGCGAGAGGCCCGTCCCGGCCTCGATTTCGACGCCGAGCGCCGTCGCGAAAGCCGTCATGGCGCTCACGCCGGGAACGACCTCGACGTCGACGGCCGGGTGAAAAGCCGAGAGCGTCCGCCGGAGGTGGCCGAACGTCGAGTAGACGTTCGGGTCGCCGAGCGTCACGAACGCGACGTCGCCGTCGGCCGCCGTCTCGGCGACGACGCTCGCCGCCTCGCGCCACGCGCTCCGGAGTTTCTCCGGGTCGCGCGTCATGGGGAAATCGAGGTCGCCGAGTTTCGACTCGGGGACGTACTCCCGCGCGACGGTCCGCGAGAGTCGTCCCGGCGAGTAGACCGTCTCGACCGAGTCGAGGACGCGCTTCCCGCGGACGGTGACGAGTTCGGCCTCACCGGGACCGAGGCCGACGCCGTAGACGGTCATTCGTCGTCGCCTCCTCCACCGACGACGACGTAGACGGGGTTGTCGGAGTTGAAACTCGTCGCGCCGGCGAGTTCGTAGCCGTGGCTCACCTGCATCTGAAGCACCTCCGAGAGCAGGTCACGGTCGCGGAAGGCGTCGATGGCGTCGCCCGCGACTTCGACGCGAGAGACGTTCATCACGATTCGGTCGACGTCCGTCTCGACGGCGTGGTCGAGGACGGCCTCGAAGTTCCGACTCCCGCCGAGAAACATCGCGTCCGCGTCGTCCGGAAGCCCCGCCGGCGCTTCCGCCTCGCGAAGCGTCACCTCGGCGTCGTACTCGTTGGCCGCGAGGTTCTTTCGCGTCACGTCCAGTCGGTCGGGTTTCCGTTCGACGGCCGTCACTCGGCCGGCGCGCCGTGCCGCTTCGATTGTGACGGCGCCCGTACAGGAGCCGACATCGACGAAGTGGTCCGAGGGGCGTAAGTCCAACTTCCCGAGCGTCACGGCCCGAATCTCTGCTTTCGTCGGGCCTGCCTTGGCGTCGTGCGGAAGCGCTACCTGGGGCATCATCTCCACCATTTCGGGCCCAGATAAAAACAATTGTGCTTGCTCTACCAAAAGCGCGGTTTCACTACGGCCGGGCTGGCGGCGACGGCGCGCCGCGTCGGCGTCAGGCGGGTTCGAAGGTATCGAGGGAGTCAGCCACGTCGTCGCGGACCGACACCACGTCGCCGACGACGGTGGTCGCCGGCGGCGAGATGGCGGCCTCCTCGACCACGTCGACGATGGTGTCGAGACTGCCGCTGACGACGCGTTGGTCGTCCCACGCCGCCTTCTGGACGAGAGCGACTGGAACGTCGCCGTCGACGCCGTGAGCGCGGAGCGTCGAGACGTTGCGCTCCAAGGTGCGGACGCCCATCAGGATGACGAGCGTCGACCCGCTCGCAATCTCGCTCGCGATGGCCGCCCAGTCCAGCGAACTCCCGTCCTTGTCGGGCGTCTCGTGGCCCGTGATGACGGTAAAGCGCGAGGAGAGTTCCCGGTGCGTGAGCGGAATCCCGGCCAGTCCGGGCGCGGCGGTGACGCTGGAGATGCCGGGGACGACTTCGAAGGCGACGCCGTGTTCCGCGAGGTGTTGGGCCTCCTCGCCGCCGCGCCCGAAGACGAACGGGTCGCCGCCCTTGAGTCGGACGACGGCGTCGCCGGCCGCGGCGCGGTCGACGAGGAGGTCGTTAATCTCCGACTGCGGCGTCTTGTGTTCGACGCGCTTGCCGACGTTGACGACGTCGACCGACTTCGGGATGCGGTCGATGAGTGCGTCGCGCGTGAGAGCGTCGTGTAACACCACGTCCGCCGTCTCTATCAACCGGCGGGCCCGCACCGTCAACAGGTCGGGGTCGCCCGGCCCGGCGCCGACCAGATACACCGTCCCGCTCGTCGCCCGCGACCGCTCCGGGACGGACGTGCGCTCGTCGAATCGCGGGGTCGTATCGTCGCCGGCGGTTGCCGGTCGCTCCGCGTCGCGACCGTCCGTCCGGGACGCCGTCGGCGAGTCTCCAGACCCGCGAGCGGTGTCGTCGTCCATGCTTACTTAAGCGTTATTTGCAGTAACTTCAATCCACTTGTGTTACTACCGCCCGAGAAGCCTCGAAAGTTTTACAAACTTAGTGTAGTTGGGTAAAGTCGAATTTAGTATGACCGCCGAAGTCAACACCGTTCACGGTCGATTCGAGCGCGTCCGGACGGAACTCACGCCGATGCAGATGGCCGCCGGATTGCTTTTCGTCGCCGCGCTGGGCTTTACGCTCCTGTTCGTACAAGAACCGCTCGTCCACGACTCGATGCACAACTTCCGCCACGCGGCCGGCATCACGTGCCACTGAAATGTTCGCGGCGTACCTGAAGCGGGGGGTGAAAGCCGGTCTCGTGGCCGGTCTGGTGTTCGGTCTGTTCATGGCGCTCGTCGCCAATCCGCTGGTCGCGTACGCCGACGAACTGAACCACGCGGGCGCCGACCACACCCACGCCGACGGAGCGGATGGTCACGACTCCGCCGTGTCGACGGCCGTCAACAAGGCGGTGAGCGTCGTCTCTAGCGGGCTGTGGGCCGTCCTGCTCGGGGGCGTGTTCTTCGGTATCGCGTTCTACTTCCTCGAACCCGTCGTCCCCGGGACGGGAGCCACCAAGAGTTACGTCCTCGGCGGCGCGGGCTTCGTGACCGTCTCGGGCGCGCCGTGGCTCGTCCTGCCGCCAGTCGCGCCGGGCGCCGAGCAGTCGCTTCCGGCCTCGACCCGGCTCCTACTGTACGGCGGGATGATGGTGGCCGGAGCACTCGTCTGCCTGCTGTCCGGCGGCGTCTACAACCGCGTTCGGGAGTCGAACGGGCCGCTACTCGCCGTCGTCGCCGGGCTTGCGCCGTTCGCTCTGCTCGCGGTTCCCACCTTCGTCGCCCCGACGAACACGGTGCAGGGGTCGCTCTCGCCCACGCTTCGGGCCGGCCTGATTGGCCTGTTCGTGTTCGGGCAACTCCTGTTGTGGACGCTCCTCGCGACTCTCCACGCCCGATTTCGGCCGGCTGATGGCGAGGGGGCGATGACGGCAGCGGAATCACTCTCGACGGCGGATTGATAGCCGTCCGGAGCCGACACCGTCGCTGGCGTGTGTTCACGCGGCGGGGTCACGCGCAGTCAGTAACCCTTGGGCCATGAGTCGGCGGGCAATCACGACGAGGCCGTTCCCGAACCCCTCGCCGAAGATGGCCTGTTCCTCCTTGCTCTCGGGCATAATCGAACTCACGAGAATCGTCGAGCGGTCGACCAGCAACAGTCGTCCGATTGCCGTCTCGTCTTCGGCGGCGTTCTCGCCGTGCAACCACTCCAGTCCCGAGATGAACGTCGTGGCCTCCGGAACGGCCGTCTTGACCTTCTCTTCCAGCGGTTCGGTCAGGGCGCCGACGAGCAGTTCGACTTCGCCCTCGACCCGGTTGAGCGTGGCAACGAGGTTCTCGGTCAGCAACGATTCGTCGCCGATGACGAGGACGATTTCCTCGGACGCCGTCCCGATGAGTTCCTCCGTCCGATTTTCGATGCCCTCCTGTCCGGACATCGACCACACTTGCTGAATCGGTTCTTCGTCTTCGTCGACGGTGTCGATTCGACTGAGAGATTCGTGAAGTCTGTCGACGCGAGACTCGTACTGGTCGCGCAGCGTCGCAGTCGCCTCGTCGAGCGGCACCGCGCGAAACCGCTGTGGGCTCGAATGCTGAATCTGAACCAGTCCCTGTGCTTCCAGCACCCGAATCGCATCGTACACACGCGTCCGGGGAACTTCCGTCATCTCGCTGAGCTTCTTCGCCGTTCCCGTCTCCAGACGCGTGAGGCCGACGAAACACCGCGCTTCGTACTCCTTCAACCCGAGTTCTTGGAGTACCTGTATTGCCTCCTCTATGTTTTCGGATGCGTTCATCATATCTCGCCTACCGCCTACGCGGGAGCAGACGTTCCGTTAACTCGGGAGACAGATAGGGTTTGTCACTCGGACCATCACTCTGATTCCTTTCAGAAGTCAGAAGCCGCGATACAATCGGTTTGTATCGCCCAATTGGTGTCTGAATTGTCTTCACCGTGACTAGACGAGTTACAAAACCTCCGTGACGCGCGACGCCGCTACGAGGCGGCTCCACCCGATTTGCCAGTATTAACTCGTTTAATCACAACACATATATTCGAGTGGAACACGTCCCTCACATCCAGCATGCAGCGAAGCAGTGTGTCTCGACCACTCCCCACTGCATTTGTCCCCACAACCGCGTGGCGGGGTTCCGAGAGGCGGTTCTAATCGATGACGACTGACCCGACACAGGACCCACGGCCTGCCGCAGTCGAGCAACTCGAACAGTTCGGGTTGAGTTCCTACGCGGCACAGACGTTCGTCGCCCTCGCGGGACTCGGCATCGGGACGGCACGAGACGTCAGTCAGGTGTCTGAAGTCCCTCGAACCCGCGTGTACGATGCCATCGACGAACTCCACGACCGAGGTCTCGTCGACGTCCAGCAGTCCTCGCCCAAGAAATTCTGGGCAATCTCCGCCGAGACGGCGAGCCGTATCTTCGAGCACGAACTCCAGCACCGGACGGACGTCCTCCGGACTGCACTGACCGAACTCGAACCAGTCGAGCGCCGGAACGAACAGCGGGGCGTCTGGACCGTCGACGGCCAGACCGCAGTCACGGAGCGGGTTCTGGAGTTTTTCGACGATGCAGAGGAGCAAATCGTCTACATGACCGTCGACGAGTTGCTCACCGACGACCTGATAGCCGCGTTGCGCGACGCCGCAGACCGGGGTGTCGACATCAAGATAGGCGGTATTTCGGACGACGTACAGCGGCAGATTCGAGCCGAGGTTCCCGGCGTGTCGGTGTTCGAGTCGCTGTGGGTCTGGTCGGACACGCCGGCTGGTCGGCTCATGATGATTGACGGCCGGAAGACGCTCGTGAGCGCACTTGTCAACGGCGCCGACGCGGGTCCGCACGACCCGCGCTCGGAGACGGCCATCTGGGGCGAAGGCGAGGCCAACAGTCTGGTCGCGGTTTTGAAGGGGATTTTCACGTGGCGACTCGACGCCTCCGATTCGGACTCGTAATCGGCGACGTCACTTACCCCCGTCGCGGAGTACGACTAGCGAACTACTCAGACCGTGACTCTCATCGTAGCGAGACGATTGTCAAGAACAGCACTGCGACGAACTGCAGTCCCCGCATCAGCAGGACCGTCAACTGCGCCGTCCCCGAATTGGCGTACAACATTCCCATACTGAAGAAAAACGACAGCGCGACTAGGTTCTCGACCACCAGCACCGCCGCAAACCCAAGTAGCCCCAGTGTGAGCGGCGTCTTGAACTCTCGGTAGTTCTGGACCCAGACCGTCCCCAACACGAGGAGAAGCAGGATGTTCAGCCCAGAGAGGGCGCTCGCTACCGCCAGAATCGGTGTCATTGTTGCCATTGTCAGTTCGATGTCTCCTGTTCGTTGTCAGTCGGACCCACAGCGGAGTCGCCGCCGTCAGTGCCGGTTTCGACGTCGGTTTGGTCGGTGATTCGCTCGAAGATGTCGCGGTTGTTCTCGAAGCGCTCGGTCAGGAAGTACAACTCCCCGTAGTCCTCGCCGCCAGCCTCGACGACGTCGTGTTGGATTAGTATGTCCAGATGATGGCGAGCGGTGTTGTAATCGACTCCGAGCGCGTCGGCGAGACGGTTTGCGTTTCGTGGCCGGTCGTCGAGAAGGCGGATAATGCGGACACGGTTCGGACCGCCGCGCATGCCCGCAAGCAGGTACCAGAGTGCCTTCTCCATTGGGTCGTGCGTATGTCAGTGTCGATGACTGTAAAGGGTTCCCGCTCGGCGGCGAATGCGTCATACACTGATATCCTTAGACACCCAGCCGGTCGCGCCGCTGGGGAACGAGTCCGAACGCTCCTGTGGCTGAAGGGTCCCCTCGCCGTCGACGGCTCTGACGACCACCTCGTGGTCGCCGTCCGGCTGGTAGACGTGACGCCACTGCCGCCAAACGTCCTCGCCGGGGAGGCGTCGAGAGAGTTCGGCGTCAGTCCAAGTGTCGCCGCCGTCAGTCGACACTTCGACCCGTTCGATACCACGGGTTCCGGCGTAGGCATGCCCTGCCACCTCGATGCGGCCGTCTTCTAACCGAGTGTCTGCCCAGAGCTTCGTGACGGTGTTCACGGGGCCGGTACCGTGCCATCCCCGTTGCTCCCAGTAGCCGTCCATCTCCGTCTCCAGGAGTTCAATCTCTGAGAGCCACTTGACGTTCGTCTCTCCCCAGTGGCCGGGGACAAGCACCCGCACGGGGTGTCCGTGGGCAGTCGGGAGCGGCCGGCCGTTCATCTTCCACGCGAGGAACGCGTCGTCGAGCGCTTCGACTGGGAACTGTACGAAGTAATCGTCCGCTGCGTGGAGCATCGCACAGCCGCAGTCACCCTCCGGGTCGACTTCCTCGAGTAACGGCTTCAGCGGTGTGCCGGTCCAAACGGCCGTATCCATCTTGCGGCCGTTGATGCTCTCACCGACGCATCGGAGCGTGACGTAGCGGTGTTCGACCGGTCTTTCCCGCAGTTCCTCGAAGGTTATCGTGCGTTCGCTACCGACCGCACCGGTGAACGACAACGACCAATCCTCGTCGGGCACCTCGGGGTCGAATTCCGCTATGTCGACGTTATAGAACTGGCCAATCTCGCTCACCAGACTTGGAAGATTATCACTGGCAATGTCAAGCGAGTACTCCTCGGCCTGCGAGAGTCGCTGGGTAACAGCGGCGGGTCGTTCAATATCGCCGTCGGTCGTACTAGTCTGGTTTCTGAAGAGGCCGGCACCACCGGCGACGGCGACAAAGCCGAGCGCGCTCGCAATCGAGACGAGGGCATCCCGACGAGAGCTATCGTGCTGAGTGGTCGAGCGGCTGCCAGACCCGAGTAGCGTCAGCAGCGCTACTGGAACGGCAGCACCGAGCGAGAACATCGGCTGAGAGGTGAGTATGGTAGTTACACCCCATGAGAGAGCGCCAGCAAGGCCCGGGCCGACGAGCCCCCGGTCGAGCCTGTCTGCTGCGAGTTGCCCCAGACCAGCTATCACGCCGAAAAGCGCCATAGCGATGGCCGCCGACAGCCCGATATGGAGGAGGTGGCCCTCCTCGCCGATGTTCGTGATTATCCAAGCGACGACCACCCCCGGCGTCGTGCGGACCACAGCAGCATCTATCGGTGCGAGGATGAACGCTGGCGAGTATCCCGCAGCCAGATACGACCCCGCGACACCGCTAACACCGGCGAGCGCAGCTGTCCGGAGGTTCCTATTCATCCTCGTCCATCGTCTCGGTGTTCATCGAGCTATCGTTCATAGTGTCACCATCCATGGTCTCGGTGCTCATCGAACTGTTGCCCATAGAGTCATTATCCATGGTCTCGGTGCTCATCGAATCGGATTCCATCGATTCGTCACTCATCGTGTCGTCCGATGTCGTCTCGCCAGCCATCGAATCTCCGTCGTCGCCAGCGTCGTCCCCGGGGCTAGAACAGCCCGCCAAGGCGACAACTGTCGTCATCCCGGCAACACTCAGGACACGTCGTCGCGTCGTGTGGGTATCAGACATGCAGACAGAGAGGGGCAGTGTGCCCGGAAGTAAATTTTTCAATGTTGACACGAACTCTCTGTAGGGTTCGTACAAACTCTATACAAACTTGCTTTCGAATGGCTCGTCACCGTAGACGACGACGCCACGCTCACAAATCGGTGTCTCTTCGACGGTCACTGTTCAGCCTCGACGCTCGGAGGAGTTCCTGCGGTGCGTACTCGCGCCACGCCACCCGCCGTACCGAGTTGCCCGTCGAACAGGCCAGTCGCGCGTTCGTAGCCGCTGTGTCCTTCGAATCGCTCGGTATCGTCGGTGAGCGCCTCAATCCCCGTCTGCACGAGGAGCGGGTGGCGATGACGGTTTTTCGTGAACTCGTCCCGGTCCGCCTTGCGTAGCTTCGACTGCGATTCGAGATACGTCTTCTCCATCTCGATGAGGATGTCGTCCGGAGGATGGTTCGTGCTCTCGTTGAACGCAGACTACGGGCTCTCGAAGAGCGGTAAGCTACTCCACTAGCTCCAGCATCGACCGAAGGTCGGATTCGATATCCGGCATCTGTTCCGACGCCCACTCGAAGCGCTCCTCGACGCTGGCATCGGTAAATCTGAGTGAGGCCCGCACGTCTCGGCTCCGGTCGTGTTGCAGGAGCGCGAAGGCGTAGGCGAGCATCTGGGGACGGTAGTGTGCTGCGAGCGCAGTCGACGTCGTCGACGAGAGGTCGTTCGTCTTGTAGTCGACGATGTGGTAGGCGTCCGGCGTGACGAGCAGGCGGTCGATATCGCCGACGACCCGTGACTCGCCGATGCGGGCGACGACTGAGTATTCGTCGTAGGCCGCTTCGAGCCGAGAACCGGCCTCGACCCGCTCCACGAACTCGACCGCATCAGTGGCGTGGTCCACGGCATCGCTGAGGTCGGCCTCCGTCGGGTCCTCGCCCGCCATCCGACTCAGACGACGGACGAGCGCCGGCCACTCGTCTCTCGGTGGCCGGAGTTCGGCGATTCGATGGACGACGGTCCCGAACGTGGTCGGACTCAGTCCCGACGACGCGTCGCTTTGCGTGTGGCCGTGTCCGGTCTCGGCGGCGTCTGCAACCGCACTCACGAGCGTCGTCGCCGCGACCCGTTTCGCCGGCGGCGACGCGGGCGGCGTCGGAATCGATATCGCCGGCGTCGACGCCGCAGCGTCGGGTCCGGCGCCCCAGTCGACCGGGCTGGGGGGCTTCCGTATCGTGTAGCTAGCCGCTCCAATCTGCCCTTCCGCCTGTCCCTCCCGCATCGCTCGCTCGACGAGGTCATTATCGAGAAGCGCCGGTTGCACCCAGTCCCGCCACCGCTCCGCCTCGTCGACGGCCGCTGGCTCACCGAGTTCGATGGTGCCCGCGTCGTCGACATCGAGTTCGTGCGTGCCGGAGAGGAGGAGATGGTCCCGCGTCCGCGTACACGCGACGTAGAGCAGTCGCTTCGACTCCGCCCGCTCTCGGGGGAGCGACTGCCGGTCGGCGTACTCGTGGACGGCTGTCTTCTCGATGGCGAACGCGTCGCTCGGGTCCGGGCCGCCGACCGCTGGAATCGGTGGCGCGTCGTCGGTTCCGTCCACGAGGCGGACGTACCCGTGGTCGTCGACGGACCGACCGAAGTTGAGACGGCTGCCGATGTCGGGGACGGCGACGACGGGGAACTCCAGTCCCTTCGCGGAGTGAATCGTCAGTATCCGGACGCCCTCGGCGTCGCCGGGGATGTCGGCCTCACCCTCTCGGGGGTCGATATCGGCCTGTCGGTCGATGCGGTGGAGCAACCCGGCGGCGGTGTGGGCGCCGTTCTCGCTCCAAGTCCGCACTTGGTCGCGGAACTTCTCGACGTTCGCGACGGCCTGCCGACCCCGCTCGTCGGCGCTCACGCTCGCCAGATAGCCGGTGTCGTCGATAACCCGCGTCAGCAGGCGGTTCCACGGAAGCACGCCGTTCTCGGAGGATGTCGCACATCCGCTGAGCGTCCGCCACGTCGACAGGAGGTCGAAGGCGTCGGCCAGTTGCGGGTCGTCCGTCTCGGCGAGCGCGTCCCACACCGAATCGGCCGTCGCCACCGCCGGCGCGAGACGGTCGTCCGTGAAGCCGAACAGCGGCGACCGGAGGACGCCGTAGAGCGAGACGTCGTCCCGCGGGTCACCGAGGACCCGGAGCAGGTTCGTGAGCGCCTGCACCTCGGGCGTGTCGTAGAACCCGACGCCGCCGACGACGGTGTAGGGAACGTCGGACGCTTCGAGGGCTCGCTGATACCGGTCCAGATGCGTCCGCCGGCGGAGGAGGATAGCGACGTCGTCGGGCGTGGCGTCGCGGTGGTCACCGGTGTCGGGGTCCTGCACCGTCGGCGGGTCGTCGAACAGATGCGTCAGCCGGGCGGCGAGCGCCCGTGCCTCCGCCTCGATAGTGTGGTCGAGCGCCCCCGCGGCGACGGGATGGTCGTCGCCGAGGATGGCCGCCGCCGTGTCGCTGTCGTCGGGGACCACGAGATACTCGACGCTCCCGGTCAGCCCCTCGATATCTTCCACTTGGTCGCGCTCCGTGGACAGTTCCTGTGGCGGCGCCTCGTAGGGCGCGTGGCCGTCGCCCGCGGGCCGGAACAGGTGCTCGAAGAGTTCGTTCAGGAACGACAACGGCCCGTCGAGCGTCCGGAAGTTCCCCGAGAGTTCGAGTGCCGTCGGGCGCTCGGCATCGCTGTCGGGGACGGCGTCGACGCCGCGGGCCGCGTTGACCGCCCCGAGTTCCACTCTCGCCGTCCCGAACGTCGTCACGTCGGCGCCGCGGAACCCGTAGATGCTCTGTTTCTCGTCGCCGACGAGGAAGACGTTCGACGCCGCCCCCTCGTCGACGCCCGTGAGGAGTTTGACCAACTCCCACTGGCGCGGGTCCGTGTCCTGAAACTCGTCGACCATCACGGCCGCGAACTGCGCTCGAAGCCGCTCCGTGACCGCGTCGTTGGCGCGCAGGAACTCGAGTGTCGTCTCGATGATGTCGGGGAAATCGAGCGCGTCGCGGCGCTCCTTTTCGGCAGTGTAGGCCGCGAGGACGTCGTCGAACACCCGCATCAGGGCGAGCGCGTAGTGAGCGCTGTTCGTTTCGAGTTCGCCGGGCGTCGTCTCGACTGCCTGCGCGTGTGACTCGACGGCCGCGATGACCGCGTCGATAGCGTCCTTCAGGTCGTCGTAGACGGCCCCGTACTCGCCCCAGTCGTCCCTATCGCCGACGACGTACCCGGAACTGCTGTACAGGCCGCCGTTTTTCTTCTCGCAGGCCGTATAGAGGTCGAGTATCGCCCGCTGGCACGCCCGCGGGTCGCTCTCAGTCGGGTCGTCGGCGAGCGCCGTCGCAATCTCGGTGAGGGTCCGGTAGGCTCGAAGGCCGTCCTCGTCGGCCACCGCCGCCTCGCTATCGACGCGGCCCGCGACCGCTCGTAACCGTTCGAGAAGCCCGTCCGCGTACAGCGTCCGTCGGGCGTCGGCCGCGTCGAGGTCGCAGACGACTTCCCAGAGAACGTCGACGTAGTCGTCGACCGTGGCGCCGCGCCACTCGTCGAGGACCGCCTCGCTCTGTGGGCGCCCGTCGAGCAAGCCGGCGAGGACGCCGACCAACTGGTCGCGGCCCCAGAGTTGCGCGAGGAGCGCGACGTCCTCGCCGTCCTGATTCCGTTCGAGATACTCGGTCACGACTTCGCGCTGGAGCGTCGCGGCGCCGTCTTCGTCGAGTACGTCGAATCCGAGCGGGACGGGGGCCTCGACGGCTCGCTCCCGCAAGAGCCGGGTGCAGAACGCGTGGATGGTGTGAACGTAGCCGTCTTCGAGGTCATCGAGGACGTCCCGCCAGCGCTGATAGGCCTCGGGTGAGTCGGCGGCTTCGAGGCGGTCGTACACCTCCTCTCGGACGCGTTCGGTGAGTTCCGCGGCGGCCTTTCGGGTGAACGTTATCGTGACGACGTTCTCCGGCGTGAGCGACGGGTTGTCGGCCAGAATCGTCACGTACCGCTCGGTCAGCGTCGTCGTCTTCCCGGTCCCCGCGCCGGCGGTGATGGCGACGTTCCGACCCTGAACGAGTGCGTCTGCCTGCTCGTCGGTGAGTCGAATTTCTTCAGTCATCGCTCATCACCGCCTCGATGTCCTCGTCGTCGCGAACGCGGAGCGGCACGTAGGCGGCGTCGTCCGCGCGAACCTCGTCAACGAACTCCCGCTTGCGGTGGTGGCGAACGTCGCACGCCCGCCGGTAGTCACAGTACTTGCAGTTCGCGCCGCGAGCGGACAGGAGCGTCGTGTGGAATCGCCCGCTGGCAATCGCCTCGTCGACCTGTCCCAGCCACTCCGGGACGACGTCGGACAGGAACCGCCGGAGTTCGGCCTGCGAATCGAACTTCGACTCGACGCCGCGTGGCACCTTGAGGTCGTTCGGCGGCCGCACCTGATAGTACGTCGCCGAGAGCGCGCCCCGGTCGAACAGGTCGCCGTCGACGACGTCGGCAGCGGCGAGCAGATAGATGGGGAGTTGGAACTTCGTGCCCCCGGTCGTCTTCGTCATGTACGGCGCCCGCCCGGTCTTGTAGTCGTAGAGCGTGAGCGTCGGTTGCTCGCCGTCCCGGTTTAGATCGACGCGGTCGATATACCCCCGGACCGAGACGGTCGACCCGTCCGGTCGCTCGACGGCGAACGGGCCGGCGTCCGAGTCGGGCAGGCCCTCGCCGAACGGCGCCTCGAACAGGTGGGGTCGGGCGGCGCCGTCCCGCGAGAGTTCCTCGTCGAGGAACGTGGCGAACAGGCCCCGTTCCGGCGCGTCGTGGGGCTTGATGCCGGCCCGGTAGGGAAGGTGCTCGCTCTTTCCAAGCCCCGCGAACAACTTCGCCTTCCACCGCTCGTAGAACAGGCCGTCGTACTCGAAGTCCGCGTCCCGGAGTTCCGCGACGGCACTCTCCCGGAGATGGGCGGCCAGTTCGTCCCGGTCGAACTCGGAAAGGTCGACGCCACCCTCAGTCTCGTCCTGCAGGTCGGCGTAGAACCGTTCGAGGACATCGTGGACGTACGACCCCGTTTCGAGCGGCGTCGGCACCACCTCGACGTCGTCGGGGTCTTCGATGTCGAGGACGTTCTCGGCGTAGAACTTGAAGCCGCACTCGACGTAGCGCTCGAGTCGACTCGCGCTGTAGGGCTCGCGCTCCGACGGCGGATACACCTCGTCGACCGTCTCGGGCGCTAAGACGCCGTCGTGTTCGGAAAGGCCAGCGGTTCCCCTGTTGCCCGCACAGTGCAGTCCCCTGTCCGTGCGCTTGGTCTGTTCGGGCGAGAGGTCGCCCCGGTCGCCGGCGTGACTGACCGCCGCGCGCCGGTCGGCGGCGTCGGCGACGTGTCGCTGGAGGTCCTCGCGACAGCCCACCCGGTCGTCGACGCCGGTTTCGGGTTCGATGCCAGTCACGCGCTGGAGTTCGTCGAGGACGGGCGACCGGACGACGGCGGATTCGTCGTCGCCCGTCTCGGGCGTGGTGACGGTGAGGGCGTCGACGTTTCCGAGCAACGTCGCGAAGAGATACCGGCCCCGGAGCCGCTCGTCCCCGGTGTCGAACCGCGGGTGGGCGTCGGTCATCTCCTCGAAGAAGGCCGGGCGCTCCGGCGTCACCGGGAAGTGCTCGCTCGTCACCCCGACGAGAAACACCGTCTCGAACGAGCGCATCCGGGCGTCGAGCAGTCCCATCACCTCGACGTGGCCGCCGGCGGCGCGCTGGGGCACCCGAACCGGAACGCCGTCGAAGGCGCGGGTAAACAGCGCCAGCGGAGACAGGTCGCTGTCGACGGCCGCCAGCGACTCGAAGGAGGAGAGTACCTCGTCCACGAGGTCGTAAGCCCGCCCTTCGATGGCTCGCTCGGCGCCGCTGGCGTACTCCGCCGTCGCCGCCGCCAAGTCGAACCGGTCGTCCAGCAGGTGACGGAGCGTCTCGGTCGCATCTTCGACGCTTCCCGTCCGAAGCGTCTCCAGCGTGGCCAACAGGTCCCGAATCAGCGTCGCCGCCCCGTCGTCGACGTCGTCGAGTAGCGGCCACACCGAAACCGTGTCTCGGCGGCGAGCGGCGGCCGTGACGGCGTCGGCCCGGTCGGCGTCGACGACGTCGACCAGCGGGTTCGAGAGTAGCGACGTGAGGTCCTCGGCCCGCGGGTCGGACTCGGCCAGATTCAGCAGATCGTGAACGACGCTCCCGGTGAAGGTCCGAGTCAGGGGTTCGGCGGCCGTCGTGACGTGCGGGACGTCGAACGTCTCGAACGCGTCCTCGACGTAGCTAGCATACGCCTCAGTACCGGGAATGACGACGGCGAGGTCGTCGGGGTCCCGACCGTTTGCCAACTCGGTTCGGAGTTCGCGGGCCACGAAGCGAATCTCGCGCTCCGGCGTCGGGAGTTCCCGCCATCGGAGTCCGTCGGGAACTGGGACGGTGTCGGGGTCTGGTCGATAGAGGGCGTCGGTAATCGCGCCGAAGGCGCTCCCGATGTCGTCGTCCGGGTCGAGTCGCACCGTCTCGAAGTCGAGCGATTCGTAGACGTCTAGGGCGTCTTCCGCGACGGCGTCGACCCCGCTCCGACCGTCCCGGTGGAGCGGCAAGAGCGCGATAGTCGGGAACTCGTCGACGAGGCGTTCGACGAGGCGGCGTTCGACGGGGCGGAACTCGTGATACCCGGAGAGAACGACGACGTCGAGTTCCGGGGACAGGTCCGATAACGGCTGTGCCGCCGTCGCGACGGCCTCGAACGTCGCGCCCCGCGTACACACCCACTCGTCGACGTAGTCGGTGTAGAGGGTTCGGTAGTGGCGGTAGGCGTCGACGGTGGCCGTCGCGATACGGGCATCGAGCGTCGAGGATTCGAACTCCGCCGCCAGCGCGTCGGCCGTCTCGACGCCAGCGTCACCGAAGAGCGAGAAGCGACTACTGAACGCGTCCGCGAGGGCGGCGGAGGCGGGTTCGCCGGCGAGAGCGCCGTCCGTCTCGGCGGTCGTTCTGTCGAGTGCGTACTCCGCGAGACGGCGGTTCAACTGTCCGGTGAGCGGTCGAACCGGACCGTGGAGCTCCTCGTACCACTCCCGAACGACGCCGTCGAGCGTCTCGGCACGGAGGCGGAGCGGGTCGTATGAGTCGGCCCACGCGTCTTCGACGTCGCTTCGGCGAGCGTCGTTCCGCGTTATGTAGAGAACGCTCCCGAGCGACTCCCCGGCACTCTCGGCCGCGCGTTCGAACGCCGCCTGCTCCAGACGCGCGTGCCGAGACCCAGTTAGAAGCGTAGCGTGCATCGAATACGGGTCTCAACAGCTGGCACTCACTTCACTCTTGGTGGTCGCTCGAACGCCGCCGGGCCGCCCTCGGGCGGCGACTCCGCGATGACAAATAGTAAAGTGGGTCGGTCGATTCCACCAGCGTATGAACGCGCTCCCGGACGGCGGGGATGGACCGCCGTCGCTTTCCCGCACGTTCTCTCCCGAGGCGGTCAACATGTCGTTGACCACGTGTGGCCTCTTGCCCGCCCGAGCGGCGGAGGTGGCTCGGCTGTACCGAGCGCACGGGAACTGGAGCCAAGTCGAGGACGTCTGGTTCGGCGAACGGCGCGCGAACCGCAGCACGAAAGCGAGTTCGCGGAAGCTGTATCGCGTCCTCTCGTCGCGATTCAAGAGCGCGCCCGCCAGCCTCCCCAACCCGCGCACCCTGCCCGACGTGTTCGACGCCTGTTCGTCACCGCGAGACCGGGCGCAGGTGTGTTACCTGTATCTGGTCGCGGACGATGCCCTCGTTCGGTACGTCGTCCACGAATACGCCCGACGCCTCGCCGCGGACGACGCCGACGCGCTCGATTTCTCGAACAAGACGCTCACGACGCTCCTGAACCGGTTCGAGTACGCCGACGGGACGTCGTTCGACTACGCTAACTCGACGACCGAGCGGTGGTGCGAAGGGTTCCGGTCGGTCATGCGCGAAATCGGCGCGCTAGAGAGCCAGCAAACGGTCGTCGGCGCCCCGCCATCGCTGGGCGAGACGCCGCTTCTCGTCGCGATGGGCTACTCGTACGCGGAGGGCGGGGACGAGTGGGTCGAGTCGCCGGTCGGCCTGCAGTACCTGCTCCAGCCGAGCGCTCGCTGGACCGAACTCTACGACCGGGTCGCGGAGACGGCGGCGTGGGAGTACGTCGAACTCCACGGGAGCCTGCAACTGCGCCCGACGGAGGGGCCGTACGCGTGGGTCGGTGGTGCCGAATGACCGTCGACCCGACGTGGTTCGAAGACCTGCCCGAGGATTTCGAGGAGTCGGTGCGTATCGACCGCGAAGATCAGTCCGCAGACGGGCACAGACACCGAACGAAGGCCATCGACTCGTATCACGTGACGGCTGACGCCCAGCGCTTTCTCGACGACTTCGTCGCCCGGCTACTCGGGGACGCAGAGGACATGCGGACCGGGTCGAACTACTGGCTCTACGGCTACTACGGCAGCGGGAAGAGCCACCTGCTGACCGTTCTGGACGGGTTGCTCGATACGCGGTGGCTCCAGACTCGCTCCGACGACGTCTGGCGCGCGCTGGTCCCGGAGGCGTCGGCGAGCGAGGACCTCGATACGCTACGAACCCGGTGGGAAACCGTCCACGCCGACTCCCACGTCGTCCCCGTCTCGGTGAACCTGCTGAAGTATCAAGGCCAGAAACAACGCAGCTTCAGCGAAATCGTCCTGCGACACGCCCACCAGAACCCGACGCTCACGGGCGTCGACGGCGGGCTCTCGTCGCAACTCGACGTCGCGTATTTCGAAGACTGGTATCGGACGACCGAGGCGTGGACGGACCGACGGGAGCGAGCGGCGGCGGTCGTCGACGGGGTGACGCCGGCGTCACCCCGATACGAGTGGGACGCGGAGACGCTGTGGACCGACATCCAGCGATACAGCGCGCTGTCGGACGTGGTGTTGCCGGAGCTGTTCGAGGACGTGACGGGCACGCGCGACGGCTACACCGACCTCCAGCCGTCGGACATAGACCCGGAAGAGGTGGTCAGTCGGCTGGAGTCGCTTCGGCAGGCCCGCGAAGACGAGTTGGGGGAGCCGGTGAAACTCGTCCTCCTGCTCGACGAGGTGAGTCTCTTCATCGGGACGGACTTCGAGCGCCTCACCGAACTCCAGACGCTCGCGGAGAACGTCGACGACATCGGCGACGGCGACATTCAACTCGTCGCGACGGCGCAGGCGAAAATCGAAGACGTCCAGCCCAAGTTCGCGGCCCACGGCGCCGATTTCAGCATCGTCAAAGACCGGTTTCCCCACCGGTATCAGCTCCCGAGCAAGCACGTCGGCGACATCGCCAAACGGCGGCTCTTCCAGAAGACGGCGGCGGGCGAGGACGCGGTTCGCCAAGTGCTCGACGACGCCGACGTGAAACCCTCCGAATCGCTCGTCTACAACGAAATCAAGCAGAACACGAAGCCGCCGCTCGACGCCGTCGACGACGCGGAACTCGTCGAGTTCTACCCGTTCCTCCCCTACCACGCTCCCCTGTTTCTCGAAATCCTGTTCAACCTCCGCCGGGAGGCGAGCGACCCGGCGAAATCCATCTTCTCGGGGATGGCGCGGGCCATCCTCGCGCTCATGCACGGATTGCTGGAGGACTGGGTCGCGGACGGCGAGGCCAACCGGGTTATCTCGCTGGTGGATTTGTTCGAACTCATCGAGCCCGAACTGCGGGAAATCCTTCCCCAAGATATGCGGGTCGTCGAGGGCGCCGAGGAGACGACCGGCATCGCCGACGAGGTGGCCGACGAGGAAAGCGAGCTTCAGGAATTCGACCTCGACGTCGCGAAGGCGGTGCTCCTGCTTCAGCACGTCCACGAAATCGTCCCCCTGAACGAGGGGAATATTGCGGTTGCGGTCATGGACGACCTGAACGGTCGGTCGTGGATTAGCACGACGAACCGGGTCGAGGAGTCGCTGGACCGACTCCAGAAGTTCATCCGGCCAGCAGAGGACGAGAGCGCCCCGCGCTATCGGTTCGCGACGCAGGAAGAGCGCCTCATCTACGACGAGACGGAGGCAAACGAGGCGAACCCGGACTGGGACGCCGTCGTCACGGCGCTGGACGACCATCTCTGGGAGCGCATCGCTCAGGACCTGTCGCTTCCCGAGTCGGTCCCCTACGGCGAGTCGGGCGACGAGTACCCCGTCTCGTATCACTTCGACCTCGACGGGACGGCGTTCGAGACGAGCGTCGACTCCGAGGGCGGTCTGGATATCGACGTCGCCGTCCGAGGGGTGCGTCCGGACACGGCGGCCGACCGGACGGCCGAGGACACGCTCTACTGGGAGCTAGACACCGACGGCCTGCAGGACCTCCGCACGCGACTGGTCGAGTGGTGGGCGCTTCGGGACGCCGTCGCGACGCGCGACGTGCCGCCGGCAGTCGAACACGACCTCGAACAGCGAGCGAGCGCCGTCCGCAGCAAACTGACGAGCGCGATGGCGAGCGGGGCGTACGCGGTGAAAGACCGGACGGACATCCGCAGTCTCTCGAAGGCCGTTCGCGCTACGGTCGAAGTCACCTTCCCCGACGACTTCCACCCGATGCTGTTGCAGGTCGACGAGAGTCGCCTGCGCGAACTGCGGGAACTCGACGGCGACGCGTCGCTTCCGGCGTGGGCGCGGACGATTCAGGTCCCTTCGCAGAACGAGGGTCGCGGCAAACAGACCATCCAGCGAAACGTCATGTCCCTCACCGGTCGACAACTGAAGGGTCGCGACGAGGGCCTCAACATGACCACGGTCCTCGACGGCATCGTCGAGCAGAAGCCGTTCTACGACGAGGCTCGGCCGGCGCTCCGCGCAATCATCTGGGGCTTCTGTCGGGAGGGGCGGCTCCTCCCCATCGACGAGGACGGGGAGACGCTGGCGGACGAGGCGGTTCTCGGCCTCGACGACCGCTCGACGACGCGACTGAAACTGCTTCCGCGGACGAATCTGGGCAAACTTCTGGAGGAGGGCGGGTTCAAGAAGACGACCGAGACGGTCGCGGACGGCCTCATCCACCTCCGAGACGCCAATCGGGGGATTCGCTCGACGCTGTCCGGTCTTCGCGAAGACGTCACGCTGGTCGTCGACACCGACGTTCGAACCGACGCCGTCGCCGGCTTGCTGGACGCGTTCGCCGCCGAGTTGGCCGAGCGAATCGACGCGACCGACGACCGCATCGCGACCGTCAAATCACAGGACGAGGGAATCGGAGAGGTCATCACCGAGACGAACGACGTCCGGAAGTGGGTCGAGGAAGTGACCGACGTCTGGAACCGACGCCTCTCGACGCTGCAACGGCTCGACGCGGTGCTGACGATTGGGAGTCGGCAGTTCGACTGGGTGGACGAGCAGGCCCAATCGGCCATCGACGCCCGGTCGGCCGCAGTCACGTCCTTCGACGGTGCGTGGTGGACGACCGACGGGTGGAGTACGCTTTGGGAGGAGTTGGTTCCCGACGTCGCGCCCGAACTCGAACGGTCGTGGGAGGCGTTCGTCGACGAGCGTGGCCTGCGCGAACTGGTCGCGCGAATCGAAGCGCATCCGTGGGTGCTTCCGGCGACCGACATTCCGGCCGGCGTCCACGTCGCCTTCGAGCGCGAGTACGTGACGCCGATGCGCCACCTCCAGCAGTGGTACGAAACCATCGAGACCGCGCTCGCGACGCTCGCTGACGACGCCGAGACGGAGGATATCGTCGACGTGACGGAGGATATCGCGACGGTCGGGCCGCTCGCCGATGCCGTCGCGTTCGACCCGTCCGAACTCGACGCCCGACTCGACGAACTGTCGACCATCGTCGGCGACCGGACGCCGGACGACGTCGACCAGATTGGCGTCGTCCCCGACGACCGGCAGAAACTGAGCCGGCGTCTGGAACGGCTCGTCGAGGAGCGAGCCCTCGAAATCGAGGAGACGGACGCGGGGGTGGTCATCCGATGAGCCGAGGCAGCGCGTCGCCGTACCACGAGTTCAAAGCGAAACTGGAGACGTTCGCGCAGGGCCAGCACGGCATCCGGAATCCGTTCGTCATCGCCGCCGTCGACCCGGCGGTCGAACACCGGGTCGCGAGCCGGCTCGCTACTTGGGCGGCGGACCGAGCGTCGGCAGAGTCCGGGGTCACCGTCCAGCCACTCTGGCTCGACGAACTCCTCCCGCGGACGGACGTGTACAAACTCCTCGTGGACCTGGGCGACTCCCTGACTGCTATCGAGGACGGGACGCCCCCGAGCGAGCGCATCGAGACGACGATGCAGGACCGACTCGCGGACGAACTGGTACAGGAGATTATCGAGCACGAACTCGACGAAACTCAGCTCGAAACCCAGAGTCACGTGGTGGTGCTTCTCAATCTCGGCAGTCTGTATCCGTTCACGCGCGCGTCGGAACTGCTCGACGAACTCGACCGGCGGAACGTCAAATCAACCATCGGCATCCCGTTCCCGGGCGACGTCGTCGGCGGGAAACTGAGCTTCTTCGGCGGCGAATCGCGCCACTACTACCCCGCCCACCAGATAGACGGCCAGATTCAGGAGGTGCATCTCCAATGACTATCGGCGACCTCTTTCACAGCGACCCGACGCGACAGCTCGAAGAAGTGCAGAAAGTCAACGCTCGCGAGCGAGCCGAGACGGACGTCAGGGAGTTCTACGAGACGGACAGCGCCGAGCGAGTTCTCAGAGAACTCGGCGCGGCCATCGAGACCCATCCCGGGGAAGCCGCGCGATTTCTCTACATCCACGCGACGTTCGGGTCGGGGAAGACCCACCTCCTGAAACTCGTCGGCCTGCTGGCCGACGACGACTCCGAGTTCGCCTATTTGGGTGACCGGCTGGCCGAGCAGTGGCCGGGATTCGACGAACTCCAGCGGTCCATCGCTGACTCTCACGTCGACCGCCTCGAGCCGGTCTTTCTCAATCTGCTCGACCGCGACGCGTCGAAAGAGCCGCCGCTACCCTTCCTCGTCTTCGAGGCAATCGGACGCGAACTCGGATATCCGACCGACCCGAACTGGCTGCTGGAGTGGGCGTGGCGGCTCGACATGGAGTACGACGGCGTCTGGGAGGCGCTGCAGGCGTTCGAACACGACGGGGAGACGTTCGAGGACGTCCTCGCCGAGCGCGCCACGCTCCGCAGTTGGCTGTACGAGGCGTTGCCAGCGATGTCGGAGACGGCGGGGACCGACCTCGACTCACCGGCGGGCGCGAAAGCCGCCATCGAGTCCGCGGAGGCGGACGTCGACCCCGAGGCGTTCGACCCCGCAGACCTCGTCTCGCGGGTCGAGGCGGCGGTCGACGCCCTCGGCGACGGCCGCGAACGGACCGAACTACTGCTCGGACTGGACGAAGTCGCGCTTTTCGTCGGCGACAGTCGCCATCGCTATCGGGAGTTCGAGGAGACGATGGAGGCGCTTCAGCGCGGCCCGAACCCGGTTGTCGTCACCACGGGGCAGTACTCGCTTCCCGATACGCGGGCGAGCCTCATCGGCGAGCCACCAGCGGACCACTGGACCCACCAGCAGGTGCCGCTGGAGGGCGCGGACACCGAGATTATCGTCCGGAAGCGGTGGCTCCAGAAATCAGAGCCCGACGGCCGGGCGCGCGTCGAATCGCTGGTGTCGTCGATGCCCGAACTCGCGCTGCACACCTACGCGCCGGTGACGAGTGCGGACCCGGACCCAGTCGAGTCCTACCCGTTTCGCGAGTACGACCTGTCGCTCCTGCGGTCGGTGATGCAGGAACTCATCACGCAGGGTCGCTCGACCGACCGCGACTACATCCAAGGCCGGGCGCTGCTCGTTCTGGTCCGGTCGCTGTTCACCACGTTCGGGTGGGCGTCGAAGGCGGAGGGGGCGCTCGTCACGTGGGACGTTTTGTTCGACCTGCTGGTCGCGGAGACGACGTATCTCCCACTGTGGGTGCAGGAGATGATTGACAACACGCTGGTGCCCACCTTCGGCGACGAGAAGGCGTGGGAGGTGCGTCTCGCGAAGGGGCTCTATCTCCTGAACCAGACGCCGGCAGTCCCCTCGACGCCCGAGAACCTCGGTCGGCTGATGGTCGATGACGTGACGGCGTCGGTCGGCGACGTCGTCGAGCGCACCGAATCGGGGCTGGAGACGCTCGTCGACACGCAGAAGGCGCTCACCGAGACGACCGACCAAGGCGACGAGGTGTACACGCTCGTCTCCGAGGAACAGGAGAGCATCCTCAGTCGCGCGGAGGACGAGGCGGCGAAGATTTCGCCCCACCAGTTGTCGGCGTGGCTGGAGACGCGACTGCGCGAGGCAGACGACTTCTTCCGAAGCGACGGCAGTCGTCACGAAGTCGACGTCGGCGACGAGCGTCTCGTCCCGCTTCGATACGACTACTCCATCCTCGAACCCGTCGACCGGGCGCCGTCGCCGGAGTACGACGCGCTTCGGGTTCGCGTGCTGGCAGACGACCACGACACCGTCGCCGAACAGGTCGAGACGTGGCAGGGGGTAAACGCCGGCCGCGACGGCGGCGAACACGTCCTGATTACCGTCGACGTGCCCGAGACGATGCTGGAGCGGGTTCGCAACGTCATCGGGATGGGGACGGTGTTAGACGAGGAGACCGAGTCCCACGAGGAACTCGAGCGCGAACACCGGGCGGACAAGCGCCGCCTCGAATCCTCGGTGACCGAGATGCTCGACGACGCGTCGGTGTACACGCCTCACGACCGCCGGGGCGCGCGCGCCAGCGTGCTCGAAGACGTCGTCGCCGACCAAGTCGACGCCGTGTTCGGGTCGTCGCGAAAGACGCTCTCGCGACCGCTGGTCGAAGTCGACGACGCGAAAGCGATGGCGCAGTTCTTCCGCGGCAGCGGTGCGTGGCCGCTCTCGGACGTCGACGCCGCGATGCTCGGCGTCGACACTGCGAGCGCCGAGCTATCCGACACGGGCTGGTGTCGCGAGTTCGTCGACGCCTACGAGTCACGGAAGTCGGTCGGCGTGGCGTCGCTCCTCGAGCAGACCCGCACCGCCAACGGCGACTATCGCGGCACGCCACGGGAGTCGATAGCGGCGCTTCTCATCACGCTCGCGACCGCAAACGTATCCGTCGCCCTCAAGCAGGACACGGAGTACGTGTCGGACCCGGCCGCCATCGGCCGGCAGGTGCGGACCAAAGGGGGGCTGACGTCGCTCCAAGTTCGCTTCGGCGTCGAGAGCATCGACCCGAAGACGGTACGGGAACTCGTCGCGACGGTCGTCGGCGAGGAGCCGTCGGGCGACGGCCCGGACGAGTGGCTGAGCGACCTCGGTCGGTGGGTCGACGAACACAGCGCGACCGTCAAGCGGACGCTGAAAGGGGCGACCCGAGAGTTCGGCGTGTCGCTCGATACCTTCGAGGCGGTGATTGCCCCCGCCCTCGGCGGTGCGGACCTCTCCACGTCGGACTTGGGAAGCGAGGCCGACCTCGAAACGGCGCTCGGCGAAGCCGAGACGTTCGCAGACGCTCGCGACCTCTTCCGAGTCGACGGAGACACGACGCTCTGGGACCGCTTCGAGGACGAACTGGACGCGATGACGTCGCTCCATCCGAACGCGTCGGTCACCGACAGCATGCGAGCGACGGCGGCGAGCGACACCGTCCCCAGCGTCGCCACGGTCGAGGCGCGGCTTCAGGACGCCGAGACCTATCGCGTCGACGTCGCGTCGGCCCAGTACCGGCGCATTACGGGCGAGACGACCGCCGAATCGACCCCCGAGACCGTCTGCGACGACCTGCGTGCATGGGTCGAGGCGAACGAGAGCGAGGTTCGAGCAATCGTCGACGCGGCCACCGAGGAGTTCGACGGCGTCGTCTTCGACGACCTGACGGCGGTGTTCGAGTCGGTCTGGCGCCGCGAGGCGCTGTCAGAGAGGGATATCGTCGATTCCGCAGTCGTCCAGCAGGCCGAAGCGTACGAGCAGGTTCGCGTTCTCTTCGACGACACCGGTGGCGCGAGTCTCTGGTCGCAGCTACGGGCGGCGAGCGAGGAACTGGCGGCGTCGCATCCGGACTCGCCGACGACGGAGGCAGTCGAGGCCGCGCTCGACTCGTCGCGGCCGCCGACCGAACGGCGGGTGCGCCAACTCATCGAGCGCGCCGATTCGCCCACGTCGCCCGGTGCGGGCGACGACGCGTGGGCCGACCTGCAGCGGGTCGCCGACGCGCTACGGCAGGAGCTTCCGAACGCCGACGTGACTGACGAGGTGACGGCGGCCATCGACGCCGACGACCGGCCGAGCGAGGAGCGGGTGACGGAGTTACGCTCGGAGGCGGAAACGATGCTGGAGCGGATTCGAGCCGTGACCGAACGACTCGACGAACTCGACGACGGCAGCATCGTGCTACTCGAAGACTGAGGCGTGTGCGGGCGGGGCGTGACTCGCGTCAATCGCCGGACACGCCCCCATCGGCAACATTAATGGTGGTCGTCTGATTCGGACATAGCAGACACGTCGTCTCCTATGGCACGCGATTCTCTCTCCCAGCGGAAGGCCCAACTCGACAAGGCAGAGCGCGAGCATCTCGAAGACGTCGTCACCGAGATGCGAGAGCGCGTGGAGGACAACGTCGCGTTCCAACTCACGCAACGTGGACTGGACGAGGAACCAGAAGATTCGCCGGACGAGGATATCCAGAAACTCGTCGAGGCAATCGAACTCGAAGCCGTCGACGGCGACTCGTGGGCCGAGGCCGTCGACCAGTACGTCACGGGGGTCGGCTACACCATCGTCAATCGCCTCGCCGCGCTCCGCTGTATGGAGGTACGAGGCTTCGTCGACGAGGAAGTCACGGTGTTCAAGGAGAACGGCCTAACGCCGGCCGCCGAGACGCTGGTTCACGGGGAGTTCTTACTGGAGGACGAGGCCATCATTCAGGCCTATCACGACGCCTGCGACGACTTGGCCGACGAAATCGAGATTCTGTTCGACCGCTCCTCTGCGTATAGCTTGGTCGACCCCGACGACGACACGTACGAAGACCTCTGTGGACTGCTGGATTCGGTCCCGGACGAGGTGTGGCGCGCCGACGACGTGCTGGGATGGGTGTACGAATATTACAACGTCAAACTGCTCGACGACCTGCGGCGGAAAGGCGACCGAGAGGGCCTCGAACCCGAGGACGTCCCGCCAGCCAATCAGTTCTACACACCCCACTGGGTCGTCCGGATGCTCACCGACAACTCGCTCGGCAAACTCTATCTCGAATCGGCGGGGGAGTTGTCGGACGTCGTCGAATCGCAGGCGGCGCTCTCGCCCGAGGAGCGGAAAGACCGTCCACTCTCGCCGGACGAGTCACCCGACATCGCCGACTTCTGTACCTATCTCGTTCCGAGTGAGGAGGCGGGCGAACCGACCGACTTCGACCACCCGCGGGAACTGCGGGTCATCGACCCCGCCTGTGGGAGCGGCCACTTCCTGCTCTATGCGTTCGACGTTCTCGAACGAATCTGGCGCGCCGAGACCGACGTGCCCGACGCGGAGATACCCCGGAAGGTTCTCCAGCACAACCTCTACGGCGTGGACCTCGATATGCGGGCCTGCCAGTTGGCGGCGTTCAACCTCTATCTGAAGGGTCGCACCCGCGCCGAGGCGGAGGGCGCGGCGGGTTTTGCCATGCCCGAGGTGGGCATCGTCTGTGCCGACGCCTCGGTCGCGGACGTGGAGGGCGTCGAAGCCGTGTTCGAGGAAGTGGCCGGCGACGACGCGGACGTGCAACGTGCCCTGAACCGGATTCTCGACGCCTTCGAGGAAGTTCACGGTCTGGGGAGCCTGCTCGACGTGCGCGGCACGCTGGGCGACCTGTTCGAGGACGACGCCGACGGCGGTCTGCAGTTGACGCTGGGCGACGACCCTCGCAAGAGCCACACGCTCGGGCAGGTGCTTCACAGCCTTCGGGACGCGGTGGCGGAGCATCGCGAGGGGGGGTCGTTTCTGGCACAGGACCTGCGGAGTTTCGTCCGGTTGCTGGACATTCTGGCTCAAGAGTACGACGTTGCGCTGATGAACCCGCCGTACGGGTCGCGAAACCGGATGCCGACGGTCGTGAAGGAGTACGTCGAGAAGCGATACGAGTACAGCCCGGAGTTCTACATCAACTTCTTCGAGGTGTGTGACGCCCTGACGGAACAGTCCGGTCGAGTGGGTATGCTCGTCCCGCGGTCGTTCATGTTCAAGCGGTCGTTCGAGGACTTCCGCACCGACTTCGTCGGCGGGCAGGGAAGCTTCGACTTCCTCGCGGAGTTCGGCCTCGGCGTGTTGGACAACGCGACGGTGCGAACGGTGGGGACCGTCGTCCGAACGGACACTGCCGGGGACCGGGTGGGCAACTTCATCCGCCTGTACGACGCCGAGACGAAACAGAAAGAGGCCGAGTTCCTCGCCGGCGTGTTCGGGACGGAGTACGGCGGCGTCAAGCGACTCTTTCAGGTCTCGCTCTCGGAGTTCCAAGCCGTCCCGAAGTCGCCGATGAACTTCGCGATTCCGAGCGAGGTGCGAGCGCTGCACGCCTCGCCGAAGAAGATAGACGCCGACGCGGCGAGCATCGAGGGCGAGAGCGTCGCGAAGCTAGCACAGGGACTCGCCACCGGAGACAACCCCCGATTCATCCGAAAGTACTGGGAGACGCTCGGCATCGACTACTTCAAGCCCATCTCGAAGGGCGGGTCGGAGGCGTGGATTCGCCCGAAAATCTCGCACACGGTCAACTACCGGGCGAACGGGCGGGAGATGCGACCGATGGTCGGGTCCCGCATCCAGAACGAGCGGTACTACGGCCGGCGGGGGCTGACGTGGACGTACATAAAAGAGACGGGCCGACGGTTCGGCGCCCTCGGCGACGGCTACTGGTTCGACCAGACGGGGTCGATGCTCTTTCCGAACGGCGACGACCTCTGGACGATGGTCGGGGTGCTCAACTCCAAACTGTATCACGCACTCTTCCTCTCGTTGACGCCGGGTCGGCACTGGACGCCCGGCGTCGTCGGGCGGATTCCGTGGCGAGAGGGCCTCTCCGAACTCGACTCGATAGGCGAGCGCGGCCGGAGCCAGCACGCGGCGCTGCTGCGATGGCGCGCGACGGACCCGACGAGTCTCTACTACGTGGGGCCGGCACTCCTGCCGACCGAGTACGACTCGGGGCTCTTCTACGGGGAGCCGGACACGGGCGACGTCGAGGAAACGAAGGCCGTCGACCGTATCGGGAGCGACGCCGGGGACAGCATCACCCGCGCGGCCGAGAAGGTAGACGCCGCCAGAGCCGAGTATCAAAGCGAACTCGAATCCGAAGCGGCGGACATCGACCAGCGGCTCTACTCGCATCTCGACATCTCCGCCGAGGCACAGGCCGAACTGGAGACGGAAATCGAGCTTCGAACCGGCGGCGGGGAGACGGGGACTGACGGCGTCGACACGCAGGCGTTGGTCCGAGCGCTCGTCCACCACTTCGCGATGGAGGCCGTGAGAGCGGAGCCAGACGGGGTGGTGCCCCTGCACGCCACCGACGGGCAAGCCGATATGCTGGGCCGCATCGTCGCGCGCTTCGAGGACGCCTACGGCGAACACGCCGAGGACCGACTGGTCGAAGTCGACGAGATTCTGGGCGCCGAATCCGCCGCCGACGAAGCCTATCCCAACCTCCGGGCGTTCGTTGCCGACGACCTGTTCGACGACCACGTGAGTCGGATGGAGAACACGCCCATCGTCTGGAAACTCACGACAGAGCGACTCGTCTCCGACCCCGCGGGCGAGGGCTTTGCGTGCTTTCTCGACTATCACGCCCTCGATTCGGGGCTGTTCGACCGCCTCGCGAACCGGTATCTCGAACCGCGGAAGGCCGAACTGCGGGAGCGCCGAAGCGCGGCGAACCGCCGACGGAGCGACGAGTCGCTCTCGGCGAGCGAGCAGGCCGCGGCCGCCGAGGAGTACGAGCGGTGTGCGAGCGGGCTGGACCAGATTGCCGTCTTCGAGGACGTGATACAGGACTTGGGGAGCGTCGACGAGCGAGACGTCGGCGCCGAGACGCGCGCGCTCGCTTCGGAACTGGCGCCGAAAGTCGCCGCGTTCCGCGAGGCGACTCGGGAGCGCGTCGAGACGCTGGCGGAGTTACACGAGCGTAAGGGCGAGGCGTGGTTCAGAGACGCCTTTTCGGACACCTTCTGGCGCACCGTCGACGAGGAGCGTGCGGAGTGGCTGGACGCGCTGGCGGAACTGGAAGGCGCCTGCGAGGCGTACGCCAAGCCCGCGGACGAACCCGTGGCGGCGCATCTCGCGGACCTGTTCGATTACTTCCACCGCCGGCTCAAGGGCTCGGACCACTACTCCAGTACGGGCATCCTGTTCATGACCTACTACTTCGAGCGGGAGGGAAGCGACTTACTCGATGCAACCGGCCAGCCCCACGACCACCTGTCCGAAGACGAGCGCCTGCTGGCGTCGCTCGCCACGGGCCTCGACGAGTCCGGCGTCGTCGACGAGGCGTACCTGCAGGAACTCGTCGCCGAGGAGGACGTCGAGGGCGTCGAGGCGCTCCCCCCGCTTGCCGAGTTCAAGGCGCTGGCCGAGGAAATCGATGACCGCTGTACGACCCTCGACGAGCGCATCCCCGACGACTGGGCCGACCGCGCGCTCGCGGAAATCACGACCGCCGGCTACCAGCCCAACCGGAAACACGGCGTCGAAATCAACGTCACGCCGCTGGCCGACGCCGAAATCGTGCCGAAGACCGTCGAGGAGGACGTACTCTAACCATGCCCGCAACGAAGACACTCTCACAGTGTGCCGAAGACGCAATCGAGACGGCCATCGACGACGCGGCCGACGACGACCCGGTCGTGCTCTGGTGGGACGACGGCGGCTACCTCCGGAATATCGTCGAGAGCGTGAGTCGGGCGCGTGGCTGTGCGTTCCGCGCCGCCGAGGGGACGCCGCTCGAGTTGCGCGCCGACGCGCCCCGCGGTCGGACCGTCTGGTACGTCCCGCGGGCACACGGCGACGACGTGGACTGGTTCAAAGACGTCGAACACACGGGCGGCGTCGTCGACGCCCACATCGGCACGCTTGCCGCCCGCTGTTTCGAGAACGACCGCATCCAAGCCGCCTCGATTCGGACGGCGTACGAGGACGCGGACAGCGACGACCGGGCGCAGGTCGCGGAGACGCTCTTTCGGGAACTCAACGGCGACGGGGGCCTGCCGACGCTTCAGGGACTCCAGACGAAGATTGTCCTCGACGGGCACGACGACCCGGTGCAGTTCGTCCTCGAACACGGCGCCGAGAACCTGCCCGACGACGCCGACGACCGCCTGAAGATTCGGGACCTCTTGGTCGACGACGGCGTCAGCGCCGCCGAGGGCGTCACCGACGGGGACGCACTCGTGACCCGGACGCGCCGCTGGGCAGTCGCCGAGTGGCTCGTCGAAGCGGGACTGGACCCATCGCTACTCGACGCCGAGTACCGACCCGAATCCAGTTCGGGGCTGGGAATCTCTCGCCCCGAACTCCAGTCCCTACTGAGCAAGGTCGACACGGAGCGGGCCGCGGAGTTGGCGCAGGTGTATCTCGACCCCGACGCCCGCTTCTGGCACGATATCCTGCGCACTCACGACGACCCGTGGGCCCTCGCGGACTGCCCGGTCGACGCCTCGCTCGAACACGAACTCTGGGACGCGTGGACCCAAGCCTTCCACAACGGCGAGTACGAGACGTGTGCGACGCGGGCGGCCACCCGCCACCAGCGTCTCGACACCACCTACGGCGACGTGCCGTGGACGCGCGTCTGGGCGCAGGCTATCGACATCGCCAACCTCGCGCACGAACTGGAGACGTGGGAAGAGCGGGGCGACACGACCGACGTGGTCGACCTCTACGGCGACGTCGACGACGGCACCTGGCAAATCGACAACGCCGTCTTCAACCTCATCATCTCGGGCGAACCGGAGCGTGACCTGCCGGCGGAGCATCCCGCGACGGCGACGCTCGACGACCTACGCACGTCGCTGACCGAGTCGCAGTATCTCGACTATCTCAGCGACCTCGCCGACCTCGTGGTCGAGCAAATCGAAGCCGGGTCGCCTTTCGTCGGCGAGAACTACGCCCACCAGTTTTTCGACCAAGAGCAGGACCACCTCGGGAGCGGCCAGAGCGTCGCGCTGTTCGTCGTCGACGCGCTGCGGTTCGACCTCGCGCACGAACTGGCCGACTCAATCCGCCGCGAACTCCCGAGTCTCGAAGTCGACGAGACGGCTTGGGTCGGGACGCTCCCCTCGGACACCGAGTTCGGGAAGGCAGCGCTCACGCCGGGCAGCAAGTTCAGTTTCAACGTCGAACTCGACGACGGCGAACTCGTGCCCCAGCGAAGCGGGCAGACGGTGACCAACTACCAGCGCGAGAAACTGCTGAAAGACGAGGGCTGGAGTTACGTCATGCAGAGCGAGGACGACGCGTCGGGGTGGAGCAACACCCGCGTCGCCTACTACTGGAACGACCTCGACAAGGCCGGCGAGGAGGAACTGACGGACTTCGAGGCGCTGTTCAGCGACCGCCTCGAAACGATTTCGGACATCATCTGCGAGAAACTCGGGCAGGGCGAGTGGGACCGCGCGTACATCCTCGCCGACCACGGCTTCGTCTCTCTCCCTCGGGGCATCGACCTCGACGGACTCTACCCGCCGGACGAGGCGGCGCAAGTGACGCGTCGATGGGTCGCCGGCAAAGACCTCGACGCGGACGCCCCGGGTGTCCTTCTCGACGAAAACGCCCACCTCGGGTACCTCGACGACGACACGAAACTCAGCATCCTCGCGGACCCGATTCAGCGCTTCCGCAATCAGGGGCTTCCCGACGCCCGCTTCTACCACGGCGGCGTCCTCCCACAGGAGTTCGTGCTGAACTTCGTGACGATTACACAGGAGTGACCAATGTCTGAACCCACAGCCACACGGAAAGCACAGCTGGACACGGCAGAGCGCGAACACCTCGAAGACGTCGACGACCGCGTGCGCTAAACCCATGACTGACTTCGACCCCGGAGACACAATCCTCCTCGACGGCACGCCCGCGGAGGTCATCACGACCTACTCCGTCGGCGACCTCGACTACCTCCGGGCGTACGTCGAGGACAGCGGCGTGAAGACCGTCTGTATCGAGGACGTGGACATCGAGGCACGGGATGACCGGTTCGGCGGGTTGACTCCGGACTCTGTCGGCGGCTTGCACCCGGACCACGAGGCAGTCTCGGCGGAGTGGTTCGACCTGCGGTCGCAGGCGCTCCAACTGCAAATCGCCCACGAACAGGGCCAACTGCTGAGCATCTCGAACTCGCTGGTTCGGCTCGAACCGTATCAACTCGCCGCGGTCAACTGGGTGATGCAGAAACTCCGACAGCGCGCGCTCATCGCCGACGACGTCGGCCTCGGGAAGACCATCGAGGCGGGGCTCATCCTCAAGGAACTCACGGCGCGGAATCGCGCCGACCGCGTCCTGTTCGTCGTCCCCGCCCACCTCCAGAAGAAGTGGCTTCGGGACATGGACCGCTTTTTCGACATCGACCTCACGCCGGCGGACCGGCAGTGGGTCGAGGGGGAGCGCCGCCGACTCGGCGAGGAAGCCAACATCTGGGACCAAGACCACCAGCGGATGGTCACGAGTCAGGCGTTCCTCCGGCAGGACGAGTTTCAGCCGGCACTCGAAGGGGCGTTCTGGGACGTCGTGGTGGTCGACGAGGCACACAAGGCCGCCAAGCGCGGCGAGTCACCGAGCAAGACGTCGAAGATGGTCGAGCGGGTCGCCAGCAACTCCGACGCCCTCCTCCTCCTGAGTGCGACGCCACACGACGGCAAGGGCGAGGCGTTTCGCTCGCTGGTCGAGTACGTCGACCCCTTTCTCGTCGCGGAGGACCAAGAACTCTCGAAAGAGGCCGTCGACCGCGTGATGATTCGCCGGGGGAAGCAGACGCTGTACGACGACGACGGCGAGCGCATCTTCCCCGACCGCGAGGTGAACACGGTTCCGGTGGAGATGACCCACGACGAGCGGCAGTTCTACCGCGCCGTCACCGACTACGTCCAGAACGTCTACAACCGCTCCGAGAAACTGAACGAGCCTGCGGTCGGGTTCGCGATGGCGCTGATGCAGAAACGCCTCGTCAGCAGTATCGGCGCCATCCGAGCGACGCTGAGTCGTCGGCTGGGTGACCTCGTCGACGAGCAGTCGACCTCGGCCAGCCTCTCGGAAGAAGCCGCGGCGTATCTCGACGGCGAAGACCTCGACGAGGCGGACAAACGACGGGCCGAGGAGGAACTCGCCGCGTTGACCGTCACCGAGAGCGACGCCCAACTCGAGGAGGAAATCGAGACGCTTCGGGACCTCGTGGCGCTCGCCGAGGGCATCTCCGTCGACTCCAAGGCCCAGAAGGTGCGTCGCTACATCCAACAGCTTCTGGAGGAGAACCCGGACGAGAAACTCCTGCTGTTTACCGAGTACCGCGATACGCTGGACTACCTCCTCGAGTTGGTGAAAGACGAGCCGTGGGCCGACGAGATTCTCGTCATCCACGGCGACGTCGACAAGGAGGACCGCGCCCGCATCGAGGAGGAGTTCAACCACGGCCAGTCGCGACTGCTCTTTGCGACCGACGCCGCGAGCGAGGGCATCGACCTCCAGCACAGCTGTCACATCATGGTCAACTACGAGTTGCCGTGGAACCCGAACCGGCTCGAACAGCGCATCGGTCGCCTCCACCGCTACGGGCAGGAGAAAGAGGTCAAAGTCTGGAACTTCACGTTCGAAGACACCCGCGAGGGCGAGATTTTCGAACTGCTCCAGAACAAGGTGGAGAACATCCGCGGCAAACTCGGCAACACGGCCGACGTGTTGGGAATGCTCGACGACGTCGACGTCGATTCGCTCATCATGGAGTCCATCCGGAACGAGGAGCCCGCGAGCGCGACCAAGGCGGAACTGGAGGACCTCATCGACGAGCGCCAACGAACCCTTCAGGAGTGGTACGAGCGCAGTCTCGTCGATACGAGTACGTTCGACCGAGAGAGCCGGGCAAAGATTCAGGCAGTCATGGACGAGTCCGAAGACGTCTACGGGACCGAGGCGGACATCCGCGAGTTCGTCGAGCGCGGGGTCGAGGCCTTAGGTGGCACCGTCGAGAACGCCGGAAACAACCTCTACAGAGCTCAGCTCCCTCACTCCCTTCGACAAGGGACGGACGAGGAGCACGGCCCCTTCACCTTCAGTCGGGACTTCGCGATGGACCACGACGGCATCGACTACGTGTCGCCGGACGACGACTTGGTCCAGCGACTCATGCAGCAAGTGCTGACCAGTGAGCGGGGCGAAGTCGGGCTGAAGCTCCTGCCGTTCGTCGACGAACCGGGGATTGCGTACAACTACCGCGTGACGTTCGAAGACGGCACGGGCGAGGTCATCCGTGAGGAGGTGATTCCCGTGTTCGTCGACGTCCACCATCGGGACCCCCGACAGCGACTCGGGCGGCGCGTCGTTCAGGGCGAGAGCATCAGTGGGACGCCCGACGCGGACCGCGTCCGAGCGCTGCTTCAGCGTCGAGAGCAACTGCGAGCGACGGCCGACCGCTACATCAGCCAGCAGGTCGCGTCCCTGCGGGAAGAACTACACGAGCGCCGGCGCGAGGAGACACAGCAAGAACTGGACGACTTGGCGGCGTACGCCGAAGCCGAACGCCGCCGAATCGAGGAGTTCATCGCAGACTACGAGCGGAAGGCGGAGGCCGGGTCGGATATGGACATCGCGATTCGGGGCCAACGGGACCGCCTCGACAAACTCGAAGGGCGCATCGAGAACCGGCGAGCGGAACTACAGCGGCAGGCGCGGGTCATCTCGCTCGCACCCGAAGTGGAGAACGTCTGTCTCGCGCTCCCGGTGTAATCGATGCCTCGCGGTCGGTTCTTCCTTTTCGCCAAATTAAATCGAGTCCGCGAAGGTGTCTCGCGGGACTGGACCGACGCCGCTCGTGGGGCTCGAACGAGAGACTCGGCCCTCGTGTAACCGGAGCCGACCAGCTCACGGAAGCACAAGCGGGGCTCTGGCAGCGTTCGATGGTACACGAGTCCTCAATTTAGAAACGAATGGAACGAACTGACATAGCTGTGGCACAAACCCTCGTACTTCCGCCGGGGGAGACGAGTAGCCCGAAATTTTGCGCAAGACGACATTGGTGGTCGGTTGAGATTCGCCGCTGGAAGACAGGATTCGTAGGTCGTCTCCGCTTCGTATCGTCGTCGCGTCGGTTGCGATGATGTCCTTGTTTCAATCAGATAAGAATCCGTCTGTAACGCAGTGAGAAACATCACGAAGTCGTCCATGTTAGCTTCAATCCCACAAGGGTCCGTCTGTAACGCGCTCATCAATTTGCGCGTTGAACTTCTCGTCCCGCGCTTCAATCCCACAAGGGTCCGTCTGTAACGACTGGTGTTCCAAGTGATGGCTATTTAGGGACTGCTTCAATCCCACAAGGGTCCGTCTGTAACCTGTCCGGGTCATCTCCTCAACGGTCGCCTTCCGGCTTCAATCCCACAAGGGTCCGTCTGTAACACGGCGACGGAGACCATTGGACCTTCGGCGTCGTCGAGGCTTCAATCCCACAAGGGTCCGTCTGTAACTCCTGCTCGGGGATGAGGGAGATGGCGAGACGCCAGCTTCAATCCCACAAGGGTCCGTCTGTAACCGGCGACAGGGCAGGCCTCATGACGTGCGTGGAGGACGCTTCAATCCCACAAGGGTCCGTCTGTAACGCATTCCTTATCGCCATTTGCACAGGTGATCGAGCAGCTTCAATCCCACAAGGGTCCGTCTGTAACCGTCGACGATTCGCTCGCTTCTCCAGCGAGCGAGGAGGCTTCAATCCCACAAGGGTCCGTCTGTAACACGGCCTTGTCAGTTAGGCTCCCTCGCCTTTGTATGCTTCAATCCCACAAGGGTCCGTCTGTAACACTTCACCTCGACGGGTGTGTCGCCGTCCTCGACGTCGCTTCAATCCCACAAGGGTCCGTCTGTAACCGCTTGCGATTCTCCACATCGCTGTCGCGATGGGCTTCAATCCCACAAGGGTCCGTCTGTAACCAGTATCGCTGGCGGTCTCGCCGGAATCCTTGTCGAGCTTCAATCCCACAAGGGTCCGTCTGTAACCCGTCTCGTCGTCGAGATCGACGACTACGGTGCGCTTCAATCCCACAAGGGTCCGTCTGTAACCAGCAAGCGTGCAAGCCACGATGACAGCAATCGGGCTTCAATCCCACAAGGGTCCGTCTGTAACAGGTCTTGCCGCCGGGTTTCGGCTGACATTACCGCTTCAATCCCACAAGGGTCCGTCTGTAACGACGTTGAGGAGATGAAAGCCGACGACCGCGGTCGCGTGCTTCAATCCCACAAGGGTCCGTCTGTAACCGGCGAGAACCATCCCGCCGTTCATCCACGCGTCGGCTTCAATCCCACAAGGGTCCGTCTGTAACGGTGAGTCGCCAGTCGTCGCGGCGGCTTGACCGAAGCTTCAATCCCACAAGGGTCCGTCTGTAACCAAATCCCGCCCGCCCCCGACGCCTCTCCCCACGAGCTTCAATCCCACAAGGGTCCGTCTGTAACCCGCGCGGTCGCCCCGACCACGCTCGGCGTCGACGGCTTCAATCCCACAAGGGTCCGTCTGTAACACGCGGCACCGTCACGGCCGAGAGCGAGTACGAGCTTCAATCCCACAAGGGTCCGTCTGTAACGAGTCTGACCCGGCCGTGTCGCCCTGCCGAAGTCGCTTCAATCCCACAAGGGTCCGTCTGTAACCATGGCCGATTCAGCCACGTGTACGTCTCTACTGACCGTTCACACTTCATCGTTTCCGTCGACCTTCGATAGCCCACGAACCCCCGGGGGGTCGATGGACGAGGGGGAAACTTAGAGAAACTGGTCGTCGGCAGCGGGGTCGTCACCGAAGACGGTTCGCTCGACCATCTTCTCAGAGGAGACGCGGTAGATAATCGTCGATTCACCGGGCTTCAGCATCTCGTCGACGGTAGAGCGAATCTTTTCGAGGTCGCCCTCCGTCACGTCCCCTTCGAGCACTGAATTTTGGACGTGTGTGAGATACCGACGGAGGAACTTCAGCATCTTCTGGGTTCGGTCGGCTTCCATATCGTAGACCACGACGACGTAGACCACACTCACCACCACCGTCGGAACGGGACGTACTCCTCGCCGGTCAGGAGGTGTTTTTTCAGTTTGTATGCCTCGATACGAAGGAGATACTGATAACTCACTTTCTTTCCCAGGTCTGGGTGGTCGATAGTCTCGTCGAGTGTCTCCTCGTACGCTTTCGAGTAGGTCTTTCGACCGTCTTCGTTCAGCAGACAGGAATTCATCTCGTCTTCGAAGTCGTCGGTGGTTAGCTGGCCGCGATTGACGAGTCTGAAGATGACTCGGTCGGCGAGCAGCGGTTTGAACAGGTCGGCAATGTCCAGCGCCAGCGAATACCGTCGTTCCCCGGGTTCGTGGAGATAGCTGACCGTCGGGTCTAACGCCGTCGCACGGATTGCCGAGACGACGTTCGCGTACACCAGCGAGTTGCCGAACGAGATCAGACTGTTGACTTCGTTGTTCGGTGGGTTGTACTGGCGGCCACCGAAGACGAATCCGTCGGGAAGAATATCATCGAAGGTCGAATAGTACACCTTCCGGGCGCGCGCTTCGACGCCCATGGTCTCGTCAATCGTCTCCATTTTGTCGAGTGACGCCCGTACATCCTCCAGTTCCGTCAGTATCTGCTCGAAGTCGTGTCCACGGCCGTTGTAGTACGTGACGTTCGAGCGCATATTGTGGATACTGCCGTCGACGAACGCCTTCGCCAGTTTGAGCCTGTGTGCAGAGTCGTCGTAGGCCCGGACCTGATCGACAATCGTTTGACCGGAGGTCTGGCCCCGCTTGGGCATAATCGACCCGGCGTAGTGGTCGTGCCAGCCGAAGACGTGCACCGCGACGCCTTCCTGATTAAGGAAGGAGATGAAACGAGTGTTGTACTCTATCTGTCCGTGCAGGAAGATTGCCTCGGCGTTCTCAACAGGGAGGTACTTTTTCTCGCCGTCATCGGTGACGACACGCACCGTGTCGTCCTGGCGTTCGATTCGTCCGTCGGAAAACACGTGATAATTGTCGTTCATTATCAACAGCTCCAGCAGAAGTCGTGATAGGCACACGAGTCACAGACCGGCTTTTCCTCGGCCGGTGGCGGGGATTCTGCGGTCACAACCTCGCGAATCCCACGGATGGCCGATTCGACTTCGGTTCGGATTTCCGGAGTCAGTTCGATTGTTTCGCGTCGTTTCTCTGTCGGATGTGCCAAGACGCCGGTCTTCTCGACGCCGGTCACTTCATCCAGATACCAGAGATAGAATAGCAACTGGAGCCGCGCCGGGTCGGTCATCGACGACGATGGTTTGACCTCGAGGATTTCGCCGCTGTCAAGCACGTCAATAGCGATAATCCCATCGACACGGACGTCCCGGCGTTTGTCCGAATAGGCCGAATCGTCGACGATGCTTCCACGGACGATAGCCGGCGTGTCACGGTCTATCTCTACATCACGGCTGAGAAACCAGAGCTCTCGCTCACAGACCGCGTAATACTGGAACATCACACCAGTGAGGCGAAAGGGCAGTTCCTTGCTCTCATCTTTAGCCGCGGCAAGAAATTGGTCGACGGGGTCAGTCATAGGAATCGGTCGTCGACACCCGGCTCGTCCACGGCAAGGCCCTTCGTCTCATCGAAGTGCGAAGTACTCCGTGGATGCCGAAGGACGCGAAGATTGGTGTCACCGAGTGGTTCGAGCTTCCGCACTATCTCGGCCTCACGTGACTCTTGGCTGTAAATCGGAACTGAGACGGTGATATCTTTGGCCTCGTCACGAAGGTCGTCGAACGTATCGTAGTCGAACTCGTTCAACGCTGCTTCCATCTCATCGACGAGTGCCTTCTCAGCACCAGTACGACAGACGATTACATCGACGCTATCTCGCTTGCCGATGAGAGAGAGCGTGCCGAGTTTTGTAGCGTTTGCTTCGTTGACCCAGTCAACGTACTCTGGAGTGCCCGGGTTACGTTCGGAGACGAGACCGTAATAGTGCTTGACTGCTTTGCGAGTCATCGTCCGCTCGGCAACGACACCGTCGTCCGCCCCAATCACGTCGAGCGTCTGTGACGTCAGCGAGAGCGTACTCACGCCACGGGAGTCGTACACGGCCTGTGACGGAGTCGTGGTCGTTCCCTCCGGTGCTGCGAGCCACCAGAGCGTCACGGTCCCACAATCGCGCTCGAACGACCGATTACACCGGCCCGCCGCTTGCACGACACTGTCGATGGGCGCGATGTCCCTGTACACCCGGTCGAAGCTGATGTCGACGCCGGCTTCGACAAGTTGCGTCGACACTGTCACGAGCGGAACGTCGCGCTCGGTGAGACGCTTCGTCGCTTCTATCAGCGCGCTCCGGTCGCTGGGACGAAGCCGAGTAGAGAGATGAACCAGCGCTCGTTCTCCATGGTCGAGAGCGCTCACAACCCGGTCGACGAGCGCGTCCACATCGATTTCGGCGGCGGTCACTTCGTCGAGTCCCTCAGCGTCCGACTCGTCCTCGAGTGTTTCCGTGAGATGGCCGCCCACATCGACGACCGCCACTTGTTTTTCAATCGCATCGGTGAGTGCGGCCGCACTGTCTATCGTGTTGCAGATGGCGAGCGTCGAATCGGCCTCGCCAATCTCGTCCAGAATTGTTGTTCCAGCGTTCTCGTGGCTTAGAGTTGCGTCAGTGTCGTCGAACGCCAGTGCAGAATCGTGAACGTCGTACTCGACGCGCTCGAAGCAGTCGAAGTATCGGTCTACGTCGTCGACCAATTCGACTGTATCCTCGAACAACGCCGGCTGTGTCGCCGTCATCGCGATGATTGTCGCGTCGTACTCCTCCGTGAGGATTGTCGCGATTCGCCGGACGAGCTTCCACCATTTCATGGGTAGTGCTTGGGGCTCGTCCAGTACTATCACCGAATCGTACAGCGCCGGCAGTTTCATCGACTGTGTGTTTCCGGGGCCGACAAGACTCTCGAACAGTTGAACGAACGTGGTGAGTGTCATCCCGGACCGCCAGCTTTCGGCGACCATCTGGGCCAATCTGGCGTCTTCGTCAGTTTTCTCATCCGGCCCCCCCTCGAACTCCGTTACTGTCTCGGCCAGATGATGATGAATCGTCAGTAGGTCGTCCCGGCCGTCAGAGTCAAACACCGTCGTGAGTTCGTCCGAAACTTGATCGATGACGGAGGTAAAGGGAAGCGCATAGACGACTCGGCTCCCCTCCCCGCGGAGAGCGAGGGCAGCGTTCAATCCAGTCAGGGTCTTTCCCATTCCGGTCGGTAGGGTTAGCGTCGCAATCGAATTCTCGGAGTCCCGAAACGCTTCGACACCGCTGAGAACACTCTCGCGCGCCTCGTCACGGAATCGGTCGAGAGCTTCGGTCCGGCTGTCCTCGGCACTGGCACCACCGAGGCCGTCGATGTACGCCGAGAGGACCTTCGGCTCAGGTTCGGAGGCAGCAAGGTTCTCGCCGTCAATCCCAGCGGCGGTCGTCTTATCGGCGAGAACCAGTCCACTCCAGAGTTGGAGGAGGTCCTGATAGAACGCTTCGGAGGGACTGGAGCGGTCGCCACCGAAGCTGAATGGGTCGAAATGCTCGTAGATGGTCCCGAAGAGCGATTCGTCCGTGATTTTCGAGGCGAACTCGTCCCACGACCCAGCGCCGCCCGTCACGTCGGAAACGAACGCTTGCGCGAACGGCCGGCGGTGAGTGTCGACGTTTCGGACCTGTTGGATGACGACTCGCTGGCGCTCGTTGTTCGCCTCGCCCTCGTTCTCGAATCGAGAGACGCCGTCCACGTACTCCTCGACGTTCGGGAGGCGACCGTGATGCTTCGCGATTGCGACGAAGGCCGCCAGACAGTCCTCGCTCTCGTATCCCAGCCTGTCGAGAACGTAGTACCCGAGATAGGCACCGAACAGGGAATGGTTCGTCCGCTCGCTCGACTCCGCTTCGTCGAGCACGTACGCTTGGAACCACGTCGTCGCCTTCCCGATGTCGTGACACTGAGCCACGACTGCCGCAACCTCGGTGAGTGGCTCACCGTTGGTCGTCGTGGCGTCCGACGGGATGACCGCTCGCGCTCTCCGGGTGACCGCGTCGAGATGCTCACGAAGCGGTGTCGCCTTATCGCCACCTGCTGGAGGATGAGAGAGCGGGGCGTCGGTCATCAGGTGAACACCACGACCCTGTCGTCGACCGTCCAAGGCGACACGTCTGTCAGCCGCAGTGCGCCTCCGTCCGGGTTGTACGCATAGGAGACGAACGCACTGGTCGTCCGACCGCCTTCGTCACATTCCATGAATGCGGGCGTTTGTTCGATTTGATAGCGTGTGTCTGGTTCCGGAACGATCGAATCGACGGCTTCGGGAACTGTCGAGTCGACGGTAACCGTTTCGCCGTCCGGCCCCGGCTCTATTGGGAACTCCCCGTGATAGTCGACCGTCGCGAGGTACTCGGAGAGGCCGAGGCTCGGGACGTAGTACGATTTCTGAGATTCGAGCAGCGAGCGCAACTGGTCGTATCGCTCGTCGTCGGAGAGCCACACGTCAATCCGATAGGCCGGTTCTACGAGCACCTCGTAATTGTGTTGTTGCCGAGGTTTTGCTGGGTCGGGAAGCTTGACAGAGAGTTTTCCGCGGGGGTTCAGCGACGTCAGGTGCTCGTCGGCCGTCGAGAGCGTGTTCATCGGGAGTTTCATGGTGCGGAGTTCGCCGGCCGGTTCGATGGCGACGAGAGACTCTCCCGGCGCGAACAGGTCGTAGTAGCCGTCACGCTCGATTCCCATCATCGCCGCGATAAGGCCTGCGACGGTGGTCCGTGGGATGACGCGATAGGTCTGTTTCACGATGTTGCCCTCGATACGCCGGAAGTGTCCCCACGGGCCACTTATCGTGAACGACAGGCACGTGTCCGCACCGTCGGGAAGATTCGATGCGGCCGAGGCGTGCTCGGTCACGGCTCACTCCTCCGGCATCGTCGCTGTGGCGTCCTCGTACACGTCGACGACGCGGACAGACTCAGCACCGACGGCGTCTTCCAGTGCACCGTAGAGGAACTCGTGATTGCCAATTTCCCCCTCGACGGACACGTCGAGAACGTCACTGGCGACGACGTGGACCGTGTCGATACGATTGGATGCGTCGTCGAGACGGTCGACGAGACTCGTCGCGTCGATACACACGTCACGGACGGTCCGAAGTTCCGCCGTCGGCTTGGACGCCTCCGAGTCAAGTGCGATATCTTGGTCGAGACCTCCGAGGTGGAAACTCTCATCGGCGTACTCGACTCTGAGATACAGCCGTGGTTCCTGCCCGACCTTGCTCCGACTGATGGTCTGGTTCTTCAGTGCGCGCCAGCACAGTGTATCGAGCCGACGAACGTCGCGGTCGGTAAGCAGCGTGTCCTCGGCCCCGTGTTCGTCGACGAGGCCGTGGAACCCGATGAACGCGTACTGGATACGATGGTCGTCGAGGTCGAACCCACCTTGCTCTTTGCCCTCCCCGGTCGCGATGACGCTCGTGAGGCTGTTGTATTCCTCGTTCTCAGTCACGGGATGGAGCGACTTCCCCGGGGAGAACTGGACGGGCCCCGTGAAGTGGTCCGGGAGTTCGTCCGCGATGTCCCCGTACGTCTCTTCGTCCATGTCGACGCTCATGGTCGCCCCGAAGTAGCGCACGTCGGCGCTATTTTCGAGGAACTGCTGGAAGACCGCCCGCTCGATTTCGTCCTCGTCTACGTCGTCGAGGTCGATATCTTTGAGACGGTCTTCGAGGAGGTCTTCGCGCGTCGCCTGCTCGCCCTCTTCCTTGACATTTCGGATGTAGACACCGTGACCGTCGTCCTGTAACTGGTCGCGGAGATATCGCTTGAGACGAACGTCGGTGACGATGGCTTGGTCGGTCTGTGGGTCAATTCGGGGGCGGTTCGCGCCACTCAGCGGATTGCCGTTCGGGTTCGCGTCGACTGCGTCGTATGCGAAGACTATCTCTGAGCGGTTCGAAGCGGTGGAGTAGTGGTCACTCATTGGTTTCGGAAGCGTCGGCTGTGTCTGCGTTACTGTGCGCCGCGTCCTGCTCGTTCGTCGAACGGTCGTTCATTCCGTAAGTCACGCCCAGCGCGTAGTAGAAGCGGAGGTCGTCGGTGCTGATATCCCACGTTTCGGGGTCTCTCACGGCCATCGCCTCGACGATTTCGTCGGTGACTTCCTTGTACATCGTCGAGTTGATGTTAGAGCCTTTTTTAGCGCTCTCCCGGGAGTAAACAATGTCCTTGTCGAGCACCTCCTGAGTGATGCGCTTGACCTTGGTCTTGGTCATCGCCTTGATGGGATACTGGTCGATTACGGTCGTCGAGCGGTCGTGGCGGGCCTGTTGGTAGGTGCCGACTTGCCCGACGAGTACGCCGAGCAGAAAGACACCCCGTCGTTCGGGGTCGTCGAGGCCGTCCGTCTGGTCGATGAACGATTCGAGTTTCTCGGGACGACTGAGGGCAGCCGTCCCGCCATCGGTTCGTGCTGTGTTTGGATGCATAGTGTCGTAGTTGGGACCGTCTATCAACGTCGGGTCTGCGTCGTCGTCTGCCGTCACGAGGTCAGCGTTTTCGAGCGCGCACAGCTGTGCGAACTGGGAGGCAATCAGGAGTTCGGGGACTCCCTCACCGTCCCGGTCAAGCACTCGCTCGACGTAGGCACTGACGAGTTGGCGTCGGGGAACCGGGTCGCCAGCGAGGAGCGAGACGTGGACGTCGATACGCTCGTCGTCGACCGTCGCATCGGTGTCCTCGTCAGTGAATGGGAAGGTCCTGTAGAGGTAGCTCCCCGAGGCGACCATCTCACGAGGGTTCACCCTGCTCGTGAGTGGCCACTCCTCGTACGACGGCATCGGCGGCGTTCGGTCACCGTTGACCTCGTGTCCGTCGTCGAACACCCAGCTACCGGTGACCTGCTCGTGACGCTTACCAATCTCCGTCGGATAGTGGAGCCGTCCGTTGAGTGTCTCACCGTACACGTCGTAGCGGGACATCTGGTGTTTCATCACCGCCGCGACGTAGAACCGTAATCGTCCTTCGAACTCGTCTTCGTGTTCCCCAAATCGGTCATAAAACCGCTGGATAGGGGTCAAATCGTCATCGTGTGCGACACTCTGCAGTGCTGCATACAGCTTGTACGTCTCCTCGGGAGTGGGCTGTCCGAGGAAGTACGGAAGGTAGTACACGTCGGCGTTGAACGTCCGGTAGGAACAGGCATCGACGAACTCCTCGGCGTTCATCAGCGTGACAGCGCCGTCCTCGGAGATGGGGTGGCTCCGCCACGCCTCGTCGGGGTCCAGTCCCGGGAACTTCTCCATTTGCTTGCCGAGGAAGTAGTTGAGCGGGTCCTCTGCGGTGCCGACGGTACGGGTCCGTTCGCCGCTAATCAGGTCGGTAGCGTGGCCGGCGGAGTTCGTCGCCTGTCCCTTCGAAACCAGTTTCGAGAGCTTTCGAGCACGCATCGCCTCGTTGAACACTGGCACTTCGCCGGGCCATTCGTAGTCCGCGCCTGCCTCCCGACGAATCTGTACGGTCAGGAGTGCCGTCGTCGAAGCGCCGAGTTCGGCCTGAACTGCAGAGCGGATTCGGTCGAGATTCGACGTGTCGTCGCCGACCGTTTCGAGCGCTCGAACGATATCGCCGTCGGAGTGGTCCTCGGCGACAGACTGAACCACATCGTCAGTTGCCCACTTCGTAAGGCGTTCGCAGGCGTAGCGAGCCAGTTTCTCGGGGTCACTGTTGCGCCCAGAGCGGTGTGTGACGCTGTGGTCGATTCCACGCGCCGCGTTGTACTTGCAGTGGGCGACCTGTTGGACTCGGTCGTCGGTGTACTGAGTCACCCAGACTGGCTCCTCCGCGTCGAGTGAGGGCTGCTCACCCGACAGATCCACCCGGACGACTATCAGGCTCTCCTCGGTCCCAATCAGGTCGTTGGCTTGGTCGGGCGTCAGATACGCCGCGTACTCGCCGCCGCCGGCCGTCGCCAGTGTGTAGAGACGGCCGTAGAGGTGCTGAATGCTCCGGAGCGACGATATCGGCCGCTCCGGGAGTTCGTCTGCCAGTTTTTCGGGCGGGTACCTCTTGCGGAACTCTTCAGGGTCAAGCATCGACTGGTTCCCCCTGCCCTGGTTTCCGCTCCGCCTTCTCGGTGATGTTGACGAATCCAAATCCGAGCGAGTTGCGCTCGCCGATGCCGGTGTCGAGGGCGAGATTGAGGTGGCGACGATGGTGGTCGTCGCGGACGGTGTACTCGAACCGCCACTTGCTCAACACCCACGTCTCGCGTTGTCCCTGTGTCACTGTTACGGGGATGGAAAACGTCTTGATCAGGTCAGCCCCGTCAAACAGGTCACCGTCGACTTCGGACGGCCCGGGGAGGTAGTCGGGACAGAACAGACCGTGTTTCTTGTCGAGATTGTTCTCGAGTTGGTTGCGGAACGGCTCCATCGTATGCTGTGGCCGCCAAAACTCCGCTTCCTCGTGGTCGGTGTCGATACCGTACTCCTCGAAGCGCCACGGCGGAATGCGAACGAGGACACCCGTTCCCGTCTCGATTGTTCCCGACGTTCCGGGTTCACCGACGTCGACTGCCAGTCCGTTGACCGAATCGACGTGGAACGGCATCTCACCGATATTCAACTCCCGATTATGTTTGAGATTAGTAGCGACGTTGGCGAGGAGCTCCTCGTGAGGAGATGCCACGAGCAACGTTCGCTCATCGCCCTCCTGCATATCTCCCGGCGGAAACGGGTTGCTGTAGGTGAACCCCTTCGGGCGGTTCTCGTCGTGTATCTGGTCGAAGTCGGTCCCTTCGAGCGCGTTCCAGATACGGCCACGAAGCTTGTGGTGATACGTACTATCGTAGGCCGTATCCGCGCGTGCTCGCAAGTGTGCTATCACTCGCATTCGTGTTTCTCCCTATTATGTGTCATATTATATCGTTGTGATATTCACGACCGGACGTGTCATTATAAACGTACGTGTACCGAGGTGAAAGTGAAACCCCAGAGGGGTCCATCTGAAACGGCTTTAGCCCGCAGCGGGTCCGAACAAACTTCAACTGCCCCAGGTTCCAACTGAGAATCTATCTGCACTACGGGCATACGTTGAGAGAGTGGACTTTGATTTAGTTGCTTTGTCTATCGCCTTCTGGCTTCACGTTCGCATTCTCGTCACGGACATGTGATCGTTCGATCCAGTTCAACGTCGGCCGGATATCGGGGCGTGTGATTGGTGAAGGCATGTTGATGACTCTCCTCGGAGCAGCCAAACCCCTAAATCGGACCGACACATATGACGATGTGCTGCCAGCGCAGCCCGAGTGGGTTAGCTGCTCGGTATCAGCGTTATCAGGGTATCTCACCTTGGCCGGTCGATGCCCTGATGGCGGCGTTTGAAGCGCCATCGAGTGCTTGGAGAAGTAGCCATATAATTCTAGGGGAGTTGCGCAGGTGGTCCTAACAAGAAGTTAGTTCTATGGACAGACTCCGACATGATTTTCGAGGCGTACCGACGACCGAAGCCAAAGTGCAGGAACTACGTACGTCGGCCGTGTCCAGTTACACAATGAGCTACGAGTACACCGGCGACGCCCATCACGAACTCGTTGCGGCCTACGAAGCAGACGAATCGCCGTTCCCGACTGACGACTCGCGGGAGTATCCGCGCCGGGAGTTTCTGCGCGAGGAACCGCGCCTCCTCAGACAACTCCTGTTCCCCCGGTGCTGGAACGGGACGGATTTGGTCGACGACGCGGCCGAAACGAGACGCAACTTGACGGCGCTGGGCACCTGTATCCAGAAGGGAATCACGGCCTATTCGAGCCACGACGCGGCCGACCTGACCGGCGTCGTCGACGGGATGCTCAACCGACTGCCGGAAATCCGGCACAGACTCAAGAAAGACGTCGAGGCGGCGTACAAGGGCGACCCCGCGGCGAAAAGCTACTGTGAAATCATCCGGTCGTACCCCGGCTTTCACGCCATCCTCACCCACCGGGTCGCACACCGCCTCTACGAGGCGGACCACGTCGAGTACGCCCGCGAACTCGCCGAGTACTCGAAAGGCGAAACGGGTATCGACATCCATCCCGGCGCGACAATCGGCGACCACTTCTTCATCGACCACGGGACGGGCGTCGTCATCGGCGAGACGGCCACGGTCGGTGACTGGGTCCGCATCTATCAGAACGTGACGCTCGGGGCACTCCACTTCGAGGAGGAGGAAGGCGAGGAACACATGCTGGCGAAAGGGTACAAGCGCCATCCCGACATCGGCGACCACGTCGTCATCGGTGCCGGGAGCAACGTCCTCGGACCGGTCGATATCGGCGACCACGTGAGCATCGGCGCGAACTCGTGGGTCACCGACGACGTGCCGAACAACACGAGCGTGTTCATCTCCGACCACCCCGAGCAAGAGCGGAAGCCGAACGAGTAACGCTGCATCTACCCCTCCGCATCGACGTCCCCGAGGACGGCGAGGCCGTCGAGGGCACTCGTGGCGAAAAAGACGGCGCCCTCGACGAGGACGGGTAAAATCGTCATCGAGTGGAAGTTCTCCATGACGTAGTTCCAGCGCACGTCGCCCGTGTCGCGGTCGAACGCGGTTATCGTCTCGCCGTATCCGGAGTCGAGATACTGGGAGCCGTCGACTGCGACGACCACTGATTCTGTCCCGACGGCGAAGCTATCTCCGTAGACTCGGTCGTCGTGCAACTGCCGTGTCGTTCCGGCCTCGATATCGACCGCGAGGAGGCCGGCTTGGTCGAACGCGACGAACGCGGTGCCGTCGTCCGCGGCGACCGTCGTTTCGCCGTTCATCTCGTAATCCTCGAAGACGGTCGTTTCACTGCGTCTATTCCCTGTCTTCGGGTCGTGGACGACGAGCGTGTTTCCGTCGACGGCGAGGACGCCGCGGTCGGTCGCGACCGGGTCCGCGCCGGCCGGCGCGTCGAGTGCCGCCGTCCAGCGGGTCCGCCCGTCGTCGAGTGCGAACGCCGCGAGGCAGTCGGTGCCGTCGACGCGCCCGATGGCGTAGACGGTGCCGTCGCGAATCGCGGGCTTCGACGACTGTCGCGCCATCTCGGCCGTCTCCCAGCGCCGGTCGCCGTCCGCCGCCCGGAACGCCTTGAGTCCGTCGCGGTACGGGACCACGACCGTCCCCGTCCGGTCGTCGGCGGCGAGCCACTCCCCGAAGTGGCCGTTCGTCGCCACCCCATCGACCGAGCGCCGCCAGACGATGTCGCCGTTCCGTGGGTCGAGCGCGACGAGTTCCGTGCCGTGGGCCACGACGAAATGCCCGTCGACGAGGGCGCTCGCGTTGTCGCCGTCGCCGTCGAGTATCGTTCGCCACCGTTCGCTGCCGTCCCGAGCGTCGAGGGCGAACGCGCTGCCGTCCGTACTGGGATCGAAGTTCGTGGTGTAGACGGTGCCGTCGGCAATCACGGGTTCCCACCGCGTGAACGCCTTCGAGACCCACGCCAGATTCCCTCGCGGCGGGGCGGCGACGTCCGGCGCGAACGTGGTGGCGCCGTCGGCGCCGCGCTGTGTCCACGACCCCTCGGGGGTGTCCGGCAACGGCGTGTCCGGCCTGCCCGACGGGAGGAGCGACAGACATCCCGAAAGTGCCGCGGTGCCGGCACACCCCGCCGTCAAGAACGTCCGGCGGTCCATACCGAACGGTGTGTAGTCGGATGATAAAGTTCCCAGCGAGCGTGAAATCTCGGTTTCAGTCTCTACGAGGTCACGTCGCGTCGAGGTCGGGCAGGCGTATCACGACCGTCGTGCCGTCGTCGGTCAGGAACGAGAGGTCGCCGTCGAGTTTGTCGACGCCCCACTTCAGTTCCCAGAGGCCTAGGCCGCGGCTGTGCTGTAACGACGTCTCGCGCTCGCTCACCAACGGTTCGAGTTCTGACGTCGGAATCCCCGGCCCGTCGTCGCTGATTTCGATGCGACAGCCCGCATCGGTCGATTCGACGGAGATGGCGACGCTCGAGTCGGCGTATCTGACCGCGTTCTCCAGCGGGCTTCGAAGCACGGTCGTCAGTATCTCGGCGTCGGTACGGAGCGTCGCGTCGTCGGGGACGGTGGTGCTGATGAGGCTGTCGTCGGCCTCGATATCATTCAGTACGGACTCGACCCGTTCGGCGACATCGACGGCTGTCGGCTGGGGCTCCTTCGAGAGAATGTGGTCGATGTGGCGGGCGCGAGCGCCCAAGGCAGCCAGCGTCTCGGTCGACGCGAGGATGGCCTCGCGGCGGTCGGCGTCGTCGAGCATCTCGGCGTGGCTGTTGATGACGTCGAGTTGGTTGCGGAGGTTGTGCCGGAGGACGCGATTGAGGACTTCGAGGCGGGTGATGAACTGCTGGAGGTCGTGGTGCATCGTCGCCACCGATTCGCCGACGCGGCCGGGCACGTCGGCGTCCAAGACGTCTTCGTCGAACGCCTGCCGCGAGAGCGCCTCGGCTTGCTCGGTTATCGTTTCGATGTAGGCTTTGGTGTTGTCGAACGCCGACCGGACCTCCCCGACTTCGTCGATTCGGTCGCTGCGGTCGATGTCGACGCTGAGGTCGCCCTCGGCAATCGCGTTGGCCTGTCTCGCCAGTCGCTGTATCGACCGAATCGGACCCAGTTGGATGACTGTGCCCATGAGCAGGAAGCCGGCCATCATGAGCGCGACCAACAACCAGAGGTCGCGCTGCACCCGGTCCGTCACTGCGAGGGCCTTCGAGCGCGGCACCTCCTTGACGACGACCCAGTCGACTTTCTCACCGGGAACGCTGTAGTACCCCTTCACCTCCGTCTCGGTGAGGACGGCGCCGTGGATGTCGGTGGTCGGTTCGGACCGGAGTATCGCGCGCCCGATGGTCGTGTTTGCCCGGTCGCCTTCGTAGGGAGTCATGCCGTTCGATTCGTTCTCGTCGAAGAGGACGTAGGCGGTGAAGCCGCCGAGGACGAGCGTATCGGTCCCGTTGATGGCGCTGGTGAAGCGCTCGGCGCGGACGCTCGTCTGGTACTCGGCGACGAGAACGTGCTCTCCGTCCGGGAGCGGCGACGCCAGCGCGACGAAGGTTTCGTTACCCTCGGTGTACACCAGCGAGAGAATCACCTCGTCGGTGTCGTCGAAGTTGAAGCCGACGGTCGGCTTCCAGTTGATGTCGGTCACCGACAGCGGCCGGCCGACGAACTGCGTGTCGGTGCTCGCGACGATGGGTTCGGTCGTTCCGTCGGAGTGACCGCGTGGGCGTCGCTCGACGACCGAGAGCGACGCCGTCTCCGGAGAGAGCGAGTCGAGTTCGGTCTGTAAGGTGGCCTGCGTTCGGCCGTCCGAGACTGGCGTCAGCCCCTCGTGGTTCGAGAGCGTCCGCACCACCTGCTGTTTGCCGTCTATCCACTGACCGAGCGCACGGGCTTCGAGTTCGGCGTTGGTCTCGACCGACCGGAGTTGGTTGTCGCGAACGCGGTCCGAGACCTGAAAGACCGTCACCGTCGTGAGCGCCGTAATCAGGAGTACGATGACGAGCGAGACGCCGAGCAGTTTCAGGGCGTAGCGCGAGCGGACGGGGTCGGGGAGATACGATTCGAGACTCATCCCCGAATCCGGCTCGATTCGTCACCAGCCCTCGTCATAGTCCACGATGAGTGACGAGAGTATTAATTTCACCGGTGGTACGGCTGCGCGACTGACAACGTGTCTGGCCGCGACGCTCGTGACGAGTGCCGTCGTCGCCTCGGCGTGCGTATCGACGGAGAGGGACCCGCTGGCTCGAAGTAACGACCATTTCTGAATGAGAAACGCGGGGTTGATTTTTACACACTATATTCTCGAAGGAAGTCGTATGGCACTCCAACTAGGCCAAGCGCTCGGGCGTGGAACCCGACGCGCGTTCTCGGTTAGTGGGGTCGTCGCGCTCGTACTGACGATATGCTATCAGGTCGTCTTCGTCGGGGCGTTGAACACCGTCATCGCGGGCCAACTCCCGGCCAGCGTCCAGTCGAGTGACACCGCTTCGATTGGCGTTACGTTCCCGCTGTCGACCGAAGTGGCAGCCACGTTGGGACTCGTCTCACTGCTGTTCGGCGTCTTCGTGTTCCTCGTGATCATTCGGTTGTTGACGCGGGACGTCGGCCAACTCTCCTCGCTGCCCGGACACCTGTTCACCCGGCGCATGGGCGCTACGTTCCTGTCCGGACTCGTCGTCAGCGTCATTCTCACCATCGTCATCCCGATTGGATACGTACTGCTGTTCATCCCCGGGCTGTTTCTCACGGTCAGCCTCCAGTTCTCGCTGTTCGCCGTCGCCGTGGAAGACGACGGTCCCATCGACGCCCTCCGTCGAAGCTGGGACCTAGCGCAGGGGAACCGTTGGCGACTGCTCGCACTGGTCGTTCTGTTCGGCATCCTCGGCGGTATCGGTGGTGCCGTCGGGTCGCTGTTCTCCTTCGTCTCGCCGACGGTGGGACAGGTCGCCTCGCTCCTCATCAATTCGGTGCTCATCATCCTGATGTACGGTATCCTCGCCGACTCGTTCGTCCAACTGCGCGGCGGCCCCGCGGCTTCGACCGACTCGCTGGTCTGACCGCGTGAGGGGACGGGACCCGTCCCTGACGACTGATTCTTCGGTGCTCGTGGACCTGCCGCGACACAGATAGTGAGAACCGACGACCGCATCGCTATCGATAGGTCGGAATCCGAAAACGGAGGGCCGGCGCGCAGAGGAGAGCGCAGCCAGCGAGGGGGGATGGGTTCGGGAGTGGAATCCTCAACCCGCGGGGATGAAGCGGGCACGAGAACGGTCTCTCCGTAGCGTAATAGAGGGACCCCCTCTGTTTCGCCATCAGAAACCCGTCCACCGGGGCGAGAGCGGCAGAGTGCCGCCACTCTCGTTCGAGGAGACACCGTCAGAACGGGAGTGAGACGCGTGCCGAACGAGCCGTCTGTCTGTCGCCCGTGCTCAGTGGGCGACGGACTCGTCGACGGCGTCGACCGGCGTGTCGAAGCCGCCACCGAGAGGGATGGCGAGCGACGTGGCGACGGCCTCGAACCGCTCTTTGTGATGGCCGTCGTCACAAATCATCATCTCGGTGCGGACGAGTCCGGCGTCACGGAGTTCGTTGAGGCGGCGATACGCCGTCGCCCGCGAGACGTCCGCCGCCTCGGCGACGGCACGGCCGCTTCGCGGCTGGGTCGTGACCGTCTGGTACACGCGACGAGTGTACTCGTCTCCGAACAGTTCGAACAGTTCGGCGACCGAGAGGCTGATATCCGCCGGTTGCTCGGTCTGATGCGTCGACCGCTGTGCCGAATGCGTGGACATACGACTGAAAAGAACACTATCCCTACTGGATGGTGGGGCTAGCTATGCAGACCATCTGATTCTGCAGTATCTAGGTATGCAGACATTGGGGTCGGACATCCGTGTTCGAGTACCGTGTTTCTGAATCAGAAGCGGCAGGCAACACTAAACGAGTGGCCACTCTAACGACGTGCCATGAGCGGGTATCACGACAGTGCCGGCCGTGGGGACACTCAGCGACCACTGCGATGGCTGCGTACTCGCTGCGACTGCACGGGAGGCCGATAGGCGACGATGACGGACGCGTGCGGGGTCACGCTCGACGACGTTCCCGACCCGATGCTGGCCTACACCACCGAGGGTGACACCCCTCGCATTACGGCGACGAACGACGCCTTCGAGCGGACGTTCGAGCCTATCTCGGCCGGCCAGCCAGTCGAGACGGTCTTCGACCGCTGTAGCGTCGTCAACTCGACCGCCGAGGAGTCCCCTACGACCAATCTTCTCCGAGGCGACCGGGTCAGCCTCTATCTCGACGGGGGAGGGGGGGAAGGACCGTTCTTCGCTCGGACCCTGCCATCGGGCGACGAAACGGGGTATCTCGTGTTCTCGGACGCAGAGGAGTGTCTCGGCCTCGCGGAGGGACCCGCCATCGGGCAGGTCAGTAGCGTCATCAGTCACGACCTCCGCAATCCGCTGGACGTGGCCAAGGCCCATCTTCGCGCCGCCCGAGAGACGGGCGACGCGGAGCATTTCGAGACGGTGGCCGACGCCCACGACCGGATGGAGCGGATAATCCGTGACGTGCTGACGATGACGCGCGCACAGACGCCCTTGGAGCCCTCGGACGAGGTTCCTATCGAAGTCGCCGTGGCGGAGGCGTGGGAGTCGGTCGACACTCGGGGGGCCACGCTCGACGTACAGAGCGGCCTCCCCACGGTCACGGCCGACCCGGAGCAGGTTCGCAGGCTGTTCGAGAACCTGTTCCGGAACGCCGTGGAACACGGACCGGCGGGCGGTGAGGAGGCCGCGAATCGGGAGACGGTGACGCTCACCGTCGGCGCGTTGGAGGACGGCTTCTACGTCACGGACGACGGGACGGGTATTCCGCCGGACGAGACGGAGGTGGTTTTCGAGCGGGGATACTCGACTCGGGACGACGGAACGGGGCTCGGCCTCGCGATTATCGACCGAATCGTCACCGCACACGGGTGGGAGATAGCGCTCACGACGCCCGCCGACGGCGGGGCGCGGTTCGAGATTCGACTCTAGTCCACGCGACCACCAGAACCAATAGGCTCGTATCGAGCATATAGAGCCAATCAGCTATGGACGACCGGCTTCGACAGGCCCCCATCGGCGTCCTCGACGTGTCGTCGGAGGGGGCGGTACGCGACGCGAACGCGGTTGCCCGGTCGCTTCTCGATATCCCAGACGGCGTCGCTGGCGCTTCGCTCGCCGAAGTGTTTCCCCGCTCCGTCGAGAACTCGCTCGGGATAGCCTTCGAGGGCACCGCTACCGACGCGTCCTTCGAGGAGTACTACCCCGACCTCGAACGGTGGCTCGACGTCTCGGTCGTCCCGGCCGACGACGGCGCCGTCGTCTACGTCCGAGACGTGACGGCCGAACGCCGCCAGAAACAGTCTCTCGAACGGCTCCGACAGGACCAGAAGCGAACGGCCCTCATCGAGAACGTGCTGTCGAAGATTCTCGCGAACCTTGTCGACGCCACCTCGCGCGAGGAAATCGCCGAGACGATTTGTCGGGAACTCGGTGACACGGAGTTGTACGAGTTCGCGTGGGTCGGCGAGCGAGATATCGGGAGCGACGGCCTCGTCATCCACGCCGTCGCGGGTGAAACCGGCGAAACCTTCGACGCGATACGGGATGCGCTCGGGGACGAGACGGTGACGACGCCCGAAGAGCGGGCGGTCGAGACTGGGTCGCTCCGGGCGGCCCAACCGCTGGCGGACGACCCGCTCGTCCCCGAATCGGTCCGGGTCGCCGGCTTCGCGGACGGGACCCAATCCGCACTGGCGATTCCGCTCTCGTATGGCTCGACGGTCCACGGCGTGGTCGGCGTGTACGCGAGCGAAACGGCGGCCTTCTCGGAGCGCGAGCAAACCAGTTTCGAGACGTTGGGCGACGTCGCTGGATTCGCGGTCACGGCCGCCCGCAACCGCAATCTGTTGCTCTCTGATACCGTCGCGGAACTCACCTTCGAGGTGGGTGACGGGTCGGCGCTGGCTCGGCTGAGCCGCTCGCTCGAATCGACGCTGACGCTGGACGGGGTGGTGCCGCGCGGCGACGAGACGCTACTCTGTTTCGTCTCGGCCGAAATCGCCCGTAGCGAGGCCATCGAAGACGCCGCGAGCGATATCGACGGTATCGGCGACGTCCGAGCCATTCGAGAGTCGGGGTCGGGGTGCGGCGTCGAACTCACCGTACTGGGTTCGGTACCGCTCGTCACCGTGTCGTCGCTCGGCGGGACCGTTCGGCGGGCGACTTTCCAGAACGGCACCGGGCGAGTCGTCGTCGAGCTACCACCGGGCGGCGACGTACGTCGGATTGCGGATACGGTCAGCCGGACTCACGATATGGAGTTCGTCGCGAAAACGGAGCGCGAACGTTCGGTCACGACGGCTCGTGAGTTCCGAGACGAGTTGAACGAGCGGCTAACGGACCGACAGCAGACGGTCTTGCAGACTGCGTACCTCGCGGACTACTTCGAGTCGCCGCGCGGAAGCACGGCCGAGGAAGTCGCCGAATCGCTCGATATCACGGGGTCGACGCTCCTCCATCACCTCCGCGCAGGACAGCGAAAGCTCCTCGATGCGTATCTCGACGAGCGGACGCAGTCGGCGGAGCGGTGATTCGTCACACGCGACGGGTCGTGCTTCTGGCGGAGAAACACGAACCGGACCGATACGGGTCCGCGGATGGAGAGGCGTGTATGGTCTGGTCGCAACTCGGTGCCGTCGCGGGGTTCGCAGTCGTCGTTTTGCTGTGTTGCTCGCCGCTCTTGGCGCTCTCACGCCTCCGTGACCTGTTTCGCTGGCCGACAGAGTGGCTCGCCGTGAACTACCTGCTCGTCGGCGGCGTCCTCGTCGGGGTACAGTCCCTCTCGTATCTCGGCATCATGCTTCTCGTCGCGGGGACGGGAACGGTCACGGGGGGTGACGCAGCGGGTATCGTGGCCGGCGTTCTGGCCGCCAATCTCTGTCTGCCGGGTGGCGTCGCACTCGCGGCTCTCCGACTGCTTCCCGAACGCGGCTACTGGACGCCCGACGGCGACGGACTGAGCGGCCGCGTCGCCCTCGGTATCGGGGTCGTCTGGTACGCCGCCGTGACGTCCGTCGGGTTCGTTCTCGTCGGACTGACACTGCTGTTTGCGAATCTGCCGACGTGACTGCCCGTTAGATGTCTTCGCGGTCTATCTGGTCGAACTGCTCGAACATTTCGTCGTCATCGAGTAGTCGTCGCGCCCGTCGTTCGAGCCGTTGCGCTCGCTCGCTAATCTCCGAGTATCCCTCGTGCCCGCGGCGTGTCTCCGAACTCAGTTCCGCTTCGAGCACCGCGCGCTTGGCTTCGACGCTGAAATACTCGCCGAGCGTTTCGTACGCGAGAATCTGTCGCTGCTGGTCGATTACGGCGCGCACGTCCTCTCTATCGACGGGTTTGCACAGGTAGTCGTCGAAAGGCATATCCAGCACTTCGACGCCCGGGTCGACTGCCGTCACCATGACGACGCGCCCGTAGAAGCCGCGTTCGTCGAGTGCCGCCAACACGTCGTCGCCAGACATCCCCGGCATGTGGCGGTCCAAGAGGACGATATCGGTCGGCGACTCATCGAGTATCGACAGCGCCTCCTCGCCGCCGTAGGCGGTTTCGACCGCACAGTAGCCGCGTAGCCGGAGCGCGTACGCGTCCGCGACTTCCTTTTCGTCGTCGACGACGAGTACGCGTACGTTCTCCGTGCTGTCGGGTCCGGACATCTGTGTCGTCGGCCTAGCGACGCGTCGTGACCGAACCCACATAACTGATGCCTTCTTCGTCGGACGCGAGCCCAACGTGTCCGATTTCGGACTGGTCGCGGTCGAGCGGTGGCTTTACACCGACCCCACAGAGACGGGTCGGCTAATGGGGCTTGCCGCGACGCTCGGCACACTCGTTCTCGACGCCGTGGCCGTCGGCGTCCTCGCGTGGCTCACGTGGACGGCGGTCCAGTCGTGGGAGCAACCGAGCGCCGACCCGTTCATCGCGCTTCTCGCGACCCTCACGCTGTGGGCGATGCTCGCGCTCGGGGCGGACCTCCCGGTGGTCGCATCCGGAACCGTGGTGTCCGCAGTGCTGGAGTTGGGTCAGTTCGGCGCGGCACTCGCTATCCCCGGCATCTGGACGGTGTACGCACTCAGCTACACCGGGCGCGGGACCGGGCTGACGTGGCGTCGAATCGCGCTGCTGGCCGGCATCGCGTTCCCGGTGGTCGTCATCGGCGTCGTCATCGCGCTCGGCCCGCCCGAAGCGGTCGTGAAGTACGTCGCCGCGTCGATGTTCGGCACCGAACTGCTGTACGTGCTGGTGTTGTTCCTGTACGCGACGTATCTCCTCGCGGACCTCGGCGGCAGTCACGCCCGCGTCTCCAACACACAAATTGCGATGCTGACAATGGGGGTTGGCGCGCCCTACCTCGTCGGACTCCTCGGAAACAACACCGGTCTCGCGAACGGTGCGGCGGTCGGCCTCGTTCTGTCGGGCAGTCTCCTCGGAGTGTCCATGCGCCGGTATCCCGTGATGACCGGCTTTCCGAAGGCGGAGTACGTCGCTCGAACCCGCGTCGTCGAGACGCTTCAGGAAGCCGTCGTCGTCCTCGACTGGGACGACCACGTTCTCGACATCAACGAGGCGACCGCAACGCTGTTCGACCGCTCCGCCGCGGAGATGGTCGGAGAACCGGTCCGGTCGGTCATCGACGGACTCGACCAGACGGACCTCGCCGTCGGCGACACGGGCACGGTGACGCTCCGGACGGCCAAGGGGCGCCGACAGTTCCAGTTCAGCGTCTCCGCCGTCGACGACGACGCCGAACCGGTCGCCAGAACCGTGCTCTTTCGCGACGTGACCGCGCGACAGACCCGGGAACAGCGGCTCGCGGTCCTCAACCGGGTCCTCCGACACAACGTGCGAAACGACTTGGACGTGATTCTCGCCTACGCCGACGGGGTCGCCGACGACGAACTCCGGACGGGAATCAGGGGCAAGGCGACCGACCTCCTCGAACTCAGCACCAAAGCCAGAGACGCCGAGGACGTCATGACGGCGAGTACCGACGCACCCGCTCCGGTGAACGTCGGGGACGTCGCGGCGTCCGTCGTCGACCAGTTCCGGACCGGCGACGTAACGCTCGACTGCCCCGACGACGTCCGGATTTCCTCGCATCGAACCGTCATCGAGTACGTCCTCACCGAACTGGTGGAAAACGCCATCGTGCATTCGGACGCGGAGACGCCACACGTCGAGGTCCGCGTCCGAGCGGGGCCGGACGCGACGGTGGAACTCGCCGTGGTAGACGACGGGCCGGGTCTCCCGGAGCGAGAGCAAGAGATTCTCGGCGCCGGGACCGAAACACAGCTCAAACACGGGCAGGGAATCGGGCTGTGGTTCGTCAACTGGGCCGTCAGCCAACTCGGCGGCGACCTCGAATTCGAGCAGAACGACCCCAAAGGCAGTATCGTCACCGTTCGCCTGTACGGGGGCGACAACCACGACTGATGTGCCGCCACTCAGAAAGTCAGATATTTGCCTCCGTTGCCCGGCACGGTCAGTAGATGGTCTCCGTCGCTGACGCGCAACGGCACGGCCCGTCGGCCGAGACAGTCGCCGTCGTCGTCGCGAACGCGCTTCCGCTGGTCGGCGTCCTCGCCCTCGGGTGGGACCTCACCGCACTCGTCTTCCTCTACTGGTTCGAACTCGGAATCGTCGCGTTCTGGGCGCTCGTCCGAGCGGTGTTTGCGGGCCGACCGTCGGAGTTCGAATCCAGCCCGCTGATTGCCGGCGCAGTGGCGAGCAAGCAGACCGCGATTCCGGTTCCGGCCACCGGACTCGGGATTCGGCTCTCGACACTGCCGGTTCTCGCCGTCGTCACCCCGATTCTCGCGCTCGTGTGGTTTTTGGCGGGCGTCACGACCGTCGGCGTGGTCGGCCCCGACACTCTCGATGCGGGGACGTTGGAGACGGTGACGGTCGCCTCGGTCAGCATCTTTCTCAGCGAAGGCGTCTCGACGTGCGTCGAGTACTTCTATCGGGGAGAGTACCGCGAGCACAGCGCCCAGACCGCAATTCGAGGCGCCTTCGTCCGGACGGCGGTCATCGGCGTCGGCGGGCTGATTACGGCAACCGTCGTCGGGCTTGGCGCCAGTTCCGTGCCCGCCGACGCGTCGATTACGTCCATCGACCCGGCCGTCGTCGGACTGCCGCTGTTGGTCGGTATCGTGCTGGTGAAGTTCGCCTTCGACCTCGGAGGCGTGTACCGCGAGCGACTGACCGCCTTCGACGAGGCGTCCTATCTCGATTTCGGGTGGGCGTACGAGCCGCCATCCGACGAACCGGTAGCGCCGGTGGGGTCCGAAATCGACCGACTGCGCCCGACCGTCGGCGGGCGGCTGTTGGGCGGCGTGTCGGTCGCAAACGCCCGACTGCATCCGGGTGCCGTATTCGTCGGCGGCGTCCCCCTTGTCGTCGCGCTACTCTTCGCGATGGGACGGGCGTGGGATATCGTCCTCGTCGTCCTCGCGGCCAGCCTCGTCGTTCCGCTCGGGCTTCTCACGGCGGATTACTGGCTCCGATACGGGGCCGCCGAGTATCGGGTGTCCGAGGATGCGGTCGTCGCCTACGACCGGTTGTTTCGGACCCGAATTTGGCGCATCGAGGCGGGGGAGGGCCTCGAAATACGGGTCGAACGCGGTCGGCTCCATCGGTGGCTCGGAACCTCGACGGTCGTCGTGGAGCGTACTGACGAGGAACGTCGGGTTCCGCACGTGCGGAACCCGGTGCCGATACTCGACGTGGTCGGCCGGCAGGAAAGCGGCTAGCGGTCGGCACTCGGAACGACACTGGCGGCGAATTTGACAAAATATATTCAGTTGAATCGAGTTGGTCGACCCGATGCGTTGGTCCCCGCTCGCCCGCAAAGAAGCCCGAACAGTCGCGAAATCGAAGGGCGTCTGGTTGCTCGCCCTCCTCCTCGTGCCGTGGAGCTATCGCCCGACGTACGTCGGGTGGGACGGCCTCGGAGCGAACATCACGGCCGGATACGTCCAACTGGCCGGAACGGGTCTGCTTCCGCTCGGCGTGTTGCTGTTGAGTTATCAGTCGGTCGTCGGCGAACGGACCGCCGGCAGTATCAAGTTCGTCCTCGGACTCCCGCTGACGCGAACGGACATTCTGGTCGGAAAGGTCGTCGGCCGGACGGTCGGTATCGCCGGCCCGGTGTCGCTCTCCGTTCTCGTCCTCGCCGGTATCGGAGTGGTCCAACACGGACTGTTCGACCCGCTTCCGTTTCTCGGTGTCGTCCTCGTGACGCTCGGCTACGTCGGCGTCCTCGTCTCGATTGGCGTGTCGATTTCGGCGGTGACCGAGCGAACGGTCACAGCCGCCGGCGCCGTGTTCGGCGTCGTCTTTCTGCCGTTTATCGCGTTCTGGTCGCTCATCGCCACGGCGCTCTTCTCGCAGGCGACGGGCACGCCAGTCAACCCGCTCGACCCGCCGGCCTCGGGGCCGCTGTTCCTCCTGCATCGACTATCTCCGAGCGGCGCGTACAACGTCGTCACGAACTGGGTGCTCGGCGTCGGCAACTCCGCGAGCACCTACGGTGGCGTCCTCACGGAACTCCAGCCACAGGTGTCGACGAACGCCTTCGTCGTCGAGGCGACGTTTCAGCCCGGCGCGGTTCCCACCTATCTTCACGAATCCGTCGGCCTCCTCGTCCTCCTCGGGTGGCTGGTCGTCCCGCTCGGACTCGCTCGATTCGCGTTCGTCCGGGGTGACCTGCTGTGACCGACGCCGTCATCGACACCGACGGACTCACGAAGCGATACGGCGCCACTGTCGCGGTGGACAGCCTCGACCTCACCGTCGCCAGCGACGAGATATACGGCTTTCTCGGCCCCAACGGCGCCGGGAAGTCGACGACCATCGGACTGCTCATGGACTACGTCCGGCCCACGGCGGGAACGGTTCGCGTCCTCGGCGGCGACCCCACAACCGACGCCGTCGCTATACACCGTCGAATTGGGATTCTCCCCGACAGATACAGCCTCTACGACGGCCACACCGCGCGACACCACCTGTCGCTCGTCATCGACACGAAGGGAGCGAGCGACGCCCCCGCGGACCTGTTGGCCCGGGTCGGGCTGAGCGACGCCATCGAGCAAGACGTCGCGACGTTCTCGCAGGGCATGGAACAACGGCTAGCGCTTGCGATGGCGCTCGTTGGCGACCCGGACCTGCTCATCCTCGACGAACCGTTCACCGGACTCGACCCCCACGGTGTCAGGGCCGTCCGCGACATCATCCACGAGGAGAACGACCGCGGGGCGGCCGTCTTCTTCTCCAGTCACGTCCTCGGACAGGTCGAACTCGTCTGTGACCGGGTGGGAATCCTCCACGACGGCCGCCTCGCCGCAGAGGGAACCGTCGACGAACTCCGTACCCGGGCCGGCGTCGACGGGGAGGCGTCCGTCGAGGAGATATTCGTCTCGATTACCGACGCGGCGGTGACCACCGAGGGGGAAACGCGATGAGACGCCGTGCCGTCCTCGCCGCGGCTGGGGCCTCGATGGCGGGACTCGCAGGCTGTCTGGGCGATACGGAGTACGCGATTACCGACGTCGAGGTACAGTCGACGGCGCCGTTCGCGTTCGACGTGAGGATAGCAGAGCCCGACGCCGTCATCGAGCATCCGGCTCGACTCGAATTCGAGCTCCGAAACGACGGCGAGCGGGCGTTTCAGTTCCGGAACACGGGTATCTGGCCGTTCGGACTGCTGGAACTCGTCGGCTCGCCCGACCCCGAGGATGAGGGAGTCGGAGCACTGCTCTGGACGGAGGAGTACGAATCCAGCGAGTACGTCGATATCGAGAATCGGCAGAGCTACGGCGTCGAATCGACGCCGCTCGTCCAGTCCGTCGCATCTGGCGAGACGGTCAGCGAGACGTACGAGTTGCACGGCGAGGACATTCTCGACTCGGGCACCATGTACGTCCGCGGCAAATTCGAGCCACCGGTGTTCGAGTACAGGCGGGACGGAGGCGAGTGGCAGTCCTTTTCGCCCGAGATAGCGGTGACGATTGCGGCGAAAGGGCTGTTGTGACCCCCGAAAGACAAGCATCTACTTACGCGTGGCGCAAAACGTACCCCCCGATGCCCTCCATCATCAGCGAAGTCGTGTTCAGCGAACCCTCCGGCCGCCCCACGTCGATGGTCCAGTTCGCGGGGTCGCTCGCGTTCGTGGCGTTGTACGTCTACACCGGCGTGTTGGGCGACGTAGCGAGCGAGTGGCTCCTCGTCATGGCGACGGGGACGGGACTGTCCGGCGTCGCCGAGGCGCTTCCGAAGGACCGCCGACGGTTGGCCGGGGTCGTCCGCACAGCGGCGATGCTCGTTTTCGTCGGTCTGATTGTCACTATCGCTCTCTCCCCCGAATTCATCGTCGGAGGTCGATAGCGATGACACGGAGCAAACTGCGGGAGTGGGCCACCGTTACCGCCGTGTTCGTCATCCTCTGTGCCGCTATCTTCGTCCTGTTCGTCGGGTCCAACGGCGAGTTTCCCGCGATTTTCGGCTTCGAGGAGGGATACGTTCTCGTCGTCGGTTTACAACTGCTCGCGGCGCTCGCGATGTGGCTGACCGAGCCGAAACCGAATCTGCCGGGTATCACTCTGAGTAACGACGATACATGATGGCCCCCTCCGTGACGACATTGTTCGGCGGTGCGATGCTGTTTGTGGGCGGCATCATCCTGCTCGTGAGCGGGCGGTACGTCTGGCGGGCGACGGCTGTCCTCCGAGCGACGGAGGTAGACGCACTTGCCGACCGGGCCTCGAACGCGCTCGTTCGTGTCTCCGGCACGGTCAGTCGCGAGACGGAAGACATTCTCGTCGCGCCGTTCAGCGGCGTCGAGTGTGTCGCCGTCCGATACCAAATCGAGGAACGGCGGTTGAGCACCCTCTATCTCCTCCCGTGGTACGTGACGGTTCGCGAGGGGACGGGCGCGGTCGAATTCGCCGTCCAGTCGGCAGTCGGTACGGTCCCCGTCGTCGAGCCAGTTCGGACGGTCGTCCTGCAAAACGAAGTCGTCGAGACGGTTCGCGCCGACGAAGACCCGTCGGAACGGGTCAGAGAGTTCGAACGGAGCAAAGGGGCCTCCGAATCGACGGTCTGGCAGACCCCGCCGTCGGTCCTCGCACCGCTCTTCCGGTTCCTGTCGCTCGGCGCCCGACGGTACAGCGAACAGCGGGCGGCGCGCGGTGCCGAGATAACGGTGGTCGGACGGGTCACCGACGACGGAGCCGGACTCGACCCGATTGTCGTCTCGGACCGGGCACCGATGGCGACCGTCCTTCGAATGGCCAAAACGTCGATTGCAGGGCTGTGTATCGGCGGCGTCGGAGTGTTGCTCGGCTACGTCGTCCTGTTTCTGGGGTGACGGCTCGCGACCCGAGACGATGGGTCGACAGCGTGCCGCCTGTTGGCTCACGCGGAAACGCGCCTGCGTATCCGACGGTCGACGCCCCAGCCGACGCCGAGACTGCCCGCAATCGCGAGGAGGCCGAGCCAAGAGAGTATCGAGTGGTCGAGAAGGGATAGTGGAATCCCGACGGCGAACAGCCCCCACCGGAGGGATTCACGCGTCTCTCCCTTCCGGTAATGGGTGAGAGCCGGGACGAGGAGACACAGTCCGCTGAGTGTCCCGATGGCGAGGCCCACCGGGACGCGATACTCACCGACCGACAGCGTCGGGGCGCTCGAAACGGCGAGGGCACCCACGCCGACGAGGACGAGGAGGATGCCGGGTCGGAGGACGGAAGACTCACTGGAGGGCATTGCACCTCGAAGTGACGTGAGCCGTAACAAAAAGTTACATCACCGAATCCAGTGGCGCTCGCGCGCTGGGGGAGTGAGCGACCTAGTGAGCGGACATGCCGGAGACGACGTTGAGACAGTACACGCCGGCGACGATGAGGCCGATACCGACGAGGCCGGCGACGTCGATTGGCTCGTCGAAGGCGACGACGCCGATGGCCGCGATGGCGACGATGCCAATCGCCGCCCACGTCCCGTAGACGATGCCGACCGGGAGGTCCTCCAGTGCGAGCGAGAGACAGTAAAACGCGGCGCCGTAGCCGACGAGGACGCCCAGACTCGGCACCGGGCGTGAGAACCCCTGCGAGAGTTTGAGCGCCGTCGTCCCGAGAACCTCAGCGAAAATCGCCGCCCCCAGCACCACGTAGGAGTTCATGTTCTGGGTTCGTCCGTGTCGTCTGGTAGGTGTTTCGGCTGGGCTCGTAGTGACGCGAAATCGAGCGCCACCGAGGGTCTGACGGGAAGACGGATGCGACGACCTGCGGTCGCTGTGGCGGTCACAGGCCCGCGACGAGATTCGCGACCGGTCGCTCGCTACGCAGGAGGCAGTCGAGTCCGGTACAAGTCGCATCGAATCCGCCGGAGATAGTCCAGTACGACCAGAAGAAACCACAGATGAGGAGTCCGGAGACGATACCGACGACAGAGAGCGTTCGCCCGAAATCCGCGTCCTGATTGCACATCTCGCATCGAAGTACTCGTTCGGTTCGTGTTAATCCGGGGAAGGCACAAACCGCGGTTTTTGCTTTCCTGTTGTCCACAGTCCACCGGTTCGCCGATACGCTGCACAATTTGCTAGCGTTGCACAGAATTACTTAGAAACGGCGCGGAGTATCGCGATGTGAGAACGGACAGCACCGCTACGTGAATCTCCGTGGAATGGGGGGCTGGGATACGGCCCTGCGAGACGAGACGTCCTCAACGGGGCGACTGTCGCGAGCGTCGCCGGACTCGCCGGTTGTGCCTCCGTCACCGGCGACGTTCGAACACACGTTTCAGAAGCCCGGCGAATATCTGTACTCCAGCCTCCCGCACGAAGGACTGGGGATGCGAGGTGCAGTCATCGTCGAATAGCGGCCGATACCGACGCTCTCGCCGTATCGTCGCCACGCCAATTCCGGTCTCAGTTACGAGTCGGCACCGACAGTGTGGGTCGAGACGTTCGTGTCAGCCGAGACAGTGCGCACGGAACTGTCCTGCTGGAGCGCCTCCCAATCGGTGATGTCCGTAATCGTCCCATTGCGTAGGTCGACGTCGATTGTGTATGTGAGCTCTCGATGGTCGGGGGCGGCCGGCCGTCGGATCTGGACGACCGCTCTGTGGTCGGGGGACTTCGGCTCACGGTGGACGGCGGTGACGCGGCCACGGGTTTCGTTCGACTCGTCGGGCACCAGCGTGACGTTGTACGTCGTGACGGGTCGGTCCGTGTCCTTCCGGTTTATCCCAGACTCGTTCAGATGGACCGTATCGGTGTACAACTTGTCCGAGCTAACGTTGTAGATTCTGACCGGTTCGACGGCGGCCGTGTATTCCGCCGAATCGAGATACTGCCGGACGGTGTCGTTGGTCCGAGCGATTTCCAGTGCCCGCTCGCGTTCCGCCGCCGTTATCGGCGGTTCCTCTCGGGTGCGGACGTGGAACTGCCCCCGGCCAGTCGTTTCGACCTGAATCTCTCTTACGTTCGACATATTATCCACGAGAACGACGTCGTCGCTGCTGTTTGAGAGGGTGACTCGCTCGTCCGAGACGACGAACTGTGCGGCGGGGGCGCCGGTCACGAGCGACGATGGCAGTCCGAGCGCCGTGCCGACCACGGCGAGGACGACGCCGAGAACGGCGAGGCCGGCGAGGACACCGAGTCGAGAGCGTAGTTCACTCGTCACGTTTCCAGCTTGGCTGAAAGACCCTATGAAGACCACGGTGAAAGCGGTTGGAAAGCGGTTGGAAACGGGTTTTACGGGCGTTTCAGGCCTTGAGAACGATAACTATTAACTCGTCGTCGAAGGTAGCAGGCGACATGGACGTCCCCGCCCTCCGGAACGGACATCACCTCACGGCGGTGGTCTTTGTCACCGCCATCCTCGTTCTCGCCGTCCAACTACTCACCCCCGCGCCGATTGTGGTCTCGGTCGGCGAAAACGGCACGCAGACGGCCCGTGTCGGCCAGTATTTCACGCACAACGACGTCGCGGTCCTCGTCGTCGCGTCGCTCCTCTGTGGGGCAAGCGGCACCTATCTCCTCCTCCACGACCACGTCCAGCGCCTCGTAACCGACGCATCGAGCGCATCGACAGAGACACCGCCGCAGGTGGAACCGAACGGCACTGTCGAGACGCGCGATGGGGGAGGCGAAGCGAACGCCGACCACGAGGCGCACGTCCGCGAGCAGTGGCAGGAGACGGCCACTCGATTGACGAACAACGAGGAAACGCTGTACACACGTCTCATCGAGGCCGACGGCGAACTCCCGCAGCGAACGCTCGTAGAGGAGACCGACCTGTCGAAGGCGACGGTCAGCCGAACGCTCGATAAACTCGAACACAGGGGTCTCTTGGAACGGAAACGTAACGGAATGGGGAACGTGATTCGGCTCCCCGAAGCACGCGAGATGCGCTGAAACGGGCGCGAAACGCGTTTCCAATCAACGCCTATCAGGTCTTTCGTGCAACGTCCGACCGCGGTGACCCGGACCGACCCGCTTCGAATTGCGGGGCCGACGCTCCGGGTTGCCGGAGACGAACCATGCAACACAGAGCACTCACCCTCATCGTGGCGACGTTGCTCGCTTTCGGAGCGGGCGGCGTCGTCGCGTCGCATCCCCCGAATCCGTCCGCGACGACTGCCCAGTCGCCCGCGGACACAGCATCGCCCGCCACTCACACCGTCGACGTCGTCGACCCGCGAGACAGGCTGAGCGAACAGGACGTCGAGACTGCGTGGCGTCTCGCGTGGGCGAACGAGACGGTCCGAAGTTACATCGATGGAGATGGGCCGGCGCACTTCCAAGTGGAAGCGGTCGGCGACGAACTACAGGTCTACGTCGCTCCGAACGGCACGACGGAGCCACGAGTACAGGCCGTCGTCAACCTCGACTCGAAATCCGTTGTCGACGTGACGAGCCTCACTAACGTCATCACCGCGGACGAACTGCACGAACGGCAGCTATTGTCTGCGAATCTGACAGTCGTGGACGACGGAGCGTCGGTCTCCGGAGTCGCGCCGCGAAACGTCAGCCCCCCGTTTCCACGCCGAGTTCGCGAGCGAACTGCTCGAAAAAGCGCTGCATGAAGTCCCACCGAGCCTCGCCGAGACGCCGGCCGGGGGTCGTGTAGAGGGCATCGAGTCGTTCGCGTGCCCAGTCGCGTACGAGGCCGATATCCGGGTGTTCGAGGTGGTCCGCGCTGAGCGTGGACGCGTCGTCGAGAACGGCGTACTGCTCGCCAGTCCGCCCCGACCGCTCGCCGACGATACAGGCGAGTCGAACGAGGCCCACCGCGCCAGTCGCATCGAGTTTATCGGCGTCGAAGAGTAGTTTGGCCTCGGTCGTCTCCGGGTCGGGCGAGGTCGCCCGGATGCTGTGAGACCGGAGACAGTGTTCGACGGCCGCGATGCGGTCGCTCGCCACCCCCTCGCGTTCGAGCAGGGCCGTCGTCTCGGTCGCCGCCCACTCGCCGTGGTCATCTATCTCACCCACGCGTTCGAGCGGTCGCCCGATGTCGTGCAACCACGCCGCCGAAGCCAGTACCCCTCGGTCGACGCTGTCGGGATGGTGCTCCGCGAGGCGGAGCGAAACGTCACGCACCCGTTTCGCGTGAAACGCGTCGTGAGCGGGGAGGGAATCCGCGTAGTACGGCATCGATAGCTCTCGGGACCGAAGACCTACGTCGGAGGGCATCACCGCCAGCTAGCGACCACGGAGCGCTTAGTGATTGTGGGTCGTCACGGGCGACGGGGTGGCTGTCCTCACCCACGACGTCGTCTGGGGCACGAATCCGTGACGTATCGATTGGCGACGGGCCACGGCGGCAGAAACATGACTACAACTCCTATTGAAGCCTTAGTAACCATTATTTCATATGCCGATTATCGAGTAACTGCCCTGCCACTCCCCCCGAGACTGGTGGGGCATGCAGCCCCTTCCGTCAGTGTGTTGTGACGTTGCGGCCCCTCCCCAGGGCGGCAACACTTCTCAGGTGTGTCCGTCAACGTTCCCGATTGGCCATGCCCCGGCACGACCGACGATTGCGTTTCCGGTCGTCGAGCGCATCTACCGCCCGGTGAGCGCCGAGAACGTCCTGTTCGAGGAGCGATTGGTCGCCGACACCTGACGGGGCGCCCTGCGGTGCGGACGCTCACTCTATCACGTCGACTCGTCCGGAGCGGAGGTGAGGCTGAAGAGACCGAGGCCACCGAACGCACCGACGACCCCCCAGAGTCCGGCACCGAGCACACCCAGTACGGCCGCTGCCCACATGACGGCACCGAACTCTCTGGCGGCTAGGTCAGCGGAACTCGCCAGAACGAGCGGGGACGGTAGTCCCCGTCCGAGAACGAGGTGTCCGACACCGACGCCCACATATCGGCCCAGTACGGCTGCAGTCAGCGATACGAGCGCGACGGCCCACGGCGACGAGGGGACCCGAGCTCCCCGTTTGCGAGCGGCGTAAACGAACCCCAGCGGAAGGAGCGCGTGGACGAACGGGGCGACGGCGCCGGCGAGAAAGCGCCCCGCGAGCACGTCGACACCGAGCAGTTCCGGCAACACCGGGAGCGCAACGCCCACCAACCCTGCGATACCCGTCGCCGCACAGACCGTCACCGCTAACGCGAACCCGTAGCGTGGACCGGATGGGGTTGTTCTGTCCATGGCCACCTTTCGAGATGGCTATCCGCACTCACTTCAAATCGGCGTCAGCTATCGGCAGCCGGGCGCGACGAGTTACGCGGTGTCGGCGTCACCCACTCGCGTTTCAGAGACGACCGACACCGTCCATCTGTGCTGTCGGGGTTCGTCGCTGTGCCAGTCTGTGTTCGATTCGTCTTAAATGATTTTAGTAGGTGGAACGAAATGTGGCGATATGGACAGACGACAATCGAGTAGCCGTGGCTTCCAGCCCCGCCGATGGTAAACGTCGCACTCTCGCTGGCGCAGGTCGTCGTTGCGCTGGCTCTCGTGATACTCAACGGCTTTTTCGTCGCCGCAGAGTTCGCCTTCGTCCGGATACGCGGGACGTCAGTCGAGCAACTCGCCGCGGAGGGTCGGCCCGGCGCGGGGTCGCTCCAAGACGTGATGGCGAATCTCGACGACTATCTCGCGACGACCCAACTCGGCATCACCATCGCCTCGCTCGGACTGGGGTGGGTCGGCGAACCCGCCGTAGCGTCGCTTCTCGAACCCGTGCTGTCGCCGATTCTCCCGATGAATCTCGTCCATCTGGTCGCGTTCGCCGTCGGCTTCAGCGTCATCACGTTCCTCCACGTCGTCTTCGGCGAACTCGCGCCGAAGACGCTCGCAATCGCCCAGACCGAGCGGCTCTCCCTGTATCTCGCCCCGCCGATGAAGTTCTTCTACTACATCCTCTATCCGGGCATCGTCGTCTTCAACGGGGCCGCAAACGCCTTTACGCGAGCACTCGGCGTGCCGCCCGCGTCCGAAACTGACGAGACGCTGGGCGAGCGAGAACTCCTTCGGGTGCTGACCCGCTCCGGCGAGGAGGGCGACATCGACGTCGCCGAAGTGACGATGATAGAGCGGGTGTTCGACCTCGACGACACCGTCGTCCGGGAGGTCATGGTCCCCCGACCGGACGTGGTGAGCGTCCCGGCCGACGCCTCGCTCGCCGAACTGCAGTCGCTCGTCCTCGAATCTGGACACACGCGCTATCCCGTCCTCGACGCCGACGACGGCGACCAAGTGGTCGGGTTCGTCGACGTCAAGGACGTGCTCCGGGCCGAGATGGAGGACCGGGGCGACGAGGTGGTCGGCGACATCGCCCGTGACATCGTCATCGCGCCCGAGACGATGGCGCTGAGCGACCTCTTGCGACAGTTCAGAGACGACCAGCAGCAGATGGCCGCCGTCATCGACGAGTGGGGGGCGTTCGAGGGGATTGCGACGGTCGAAGACGTCGTCGAGGCCCTCGTCGGTGACCTCCGAGACGAGTTCGACGTGGACGAGCGCGAACCATCGATTCGCCAGCGCGACGACGGCGGGTACGACATCGACGGCAGCGTCCCGCTGTCGAAAATCAACGAGACGCTCGATGGCGACTTCACGAGTGACGAAGTCGAAACCATCGGCGGACTCGTCCTCGAACGACTCAATCGAGCGCCCGAACGCGGCGATACCGTCGAGGTGGCGGGACGCGTCGTCGAAGTGACGGGCGTCGAGGGAACCCGGATTTCGACGGTGTTAGTTCACGCACGCGAGGACGATTCGACGACCGAGTGAGGACGTGCGGAGAGTTCTGAAGGACCCCCCCTCTATCGAAGCGTTTTGCGCCCCGGGAAGCCCCCGGCCTCGCTACTCGTCGGCGCTCACGGGGGCTTTGCACTCCGATTTTATCTGGTCGCCCTCGCGCCCCTGCCAGTCGTAGTCGCGATTGTCGTTGATTTCCTCCGTCGCCTTCGACGGCTACGTTCCGAGCGCGGGCGAATGCGTGGCGGGAGGTGAGTATTTTTACTCTGCTACGACGGTCGTCCCAACGTGAGATGGAGCGCGTACAGAGCCGCGCTGGTCGCCGCCGTGTTGGCCGCGGGCGTGGTCCGCTTCGAGTGGGGACCCCACCTCCTGCTGTTCGTGTATTGGGTCGAAGCAGGTGTCGCGGCCACTCGTGGCGCCGTCCAATCCCTGTTCGCCGCACGGCCGCCGTCAGCGGCGTACAGGCCGACGGCAACGAGAGTGCCCTTCCCACTGGAAGCGCTCGCGGACGTCCGCGGGGGCATCCGGCTCAGCAACTGCCTCCCGCCGGTGTATCCACGGAACGTGCCGTACGTGCTGTTGTCGGTGCTTCCGCTCGCTGCGTTCTGGCCGCTGGGCGGGCTGCTACTGACGGGGGCCGTCGCGCCCTTTGCCGAGGCGTTCGCTCCACCGGCGACGCTCGCGCTGGCCGTCCTCGTCGTCGTGGTCGACCAAGCGTCCCGGTTCGTGGATTGGCTGCGCTCCGGGGCGTACGAGTCGACGGCCGCCACCGGCGGCAACTCGCGGAAGTATCTGATGCTCGTGTTCGTGCTCGCAGTCGTCGCTCCGCTCGCGGTCAACGGGGCCGAGGCCGCGGGCGTCGGCCGCATCGGTCTCGGGCTCGCGGCCGTCGGCGCGCGCGCCGGATACGCTCTCGTCGAACACCGGTACCCCGGGTGGGTCGAGTCGACGGTGTTCAGCGACGAGACCGTCGGCGAGGAGCAGTCGGTCGAGACACCCGACGGTGAACCGGTCGAATCGTTCAGGAGCGACCGCCGCGGCACGCTCGCGGCCGCGGCAATCAGCGGGGTCCTCGCCTCCGTGTTGGGGTTGATGCTGTTCCCGGTTCTCTTTGGTGGACTGGCCGGGTCGCTGGTCGGCGGGGAGGTGCTCGGAGCCCCGTACGGGCGCGTCGTCGGCGCCGCGGCCGGCGCCGCGGCAGTCGTGGGCTGCCGGGTACTCGTTGAGTTCGTGGTGGGATGGGTCGTCAGCGCGCACGTCGTCTATCGCATCTACCCGGATGCGGTCGTCGCCCACAACGAGTTGACCGGTGTGGCGCAGTGGTCGGTTCGACGGGACGAGATAGCGACGGTGACCGCCTCCTCGGACCTCTTCACTGCGGTGCTGCCCGAGTGGTACGACACGCTGAAGCTCAGCACCGTCGCGGGCGAAACCCATAGGCTGGGGTACTTCGAGGATGTCGACTCGGCAATGAGACTGCTCGACGGCGAGGCCCGCTGACTCCGCTCCCATTCGAGATGAGATAGCTATGCCCCAGCATTTAACCCGTCTTGCAGCGGGAAATCGAAGTACATGACCGTCGACGCGCCCGAAAAGTGCCCGGAGTGTGGCTCCACGGAGTTAGTCGAGACGGACGACGAGGTGGTCTGTGAGTCGTGTGGGTTGACCCTCGACGCTGACGACCCCGTGAGCGACGACTCCGACATCCACGACGAGGTCGAATGGACGGCATTCGAGCAGGACGAGTCGTCCGACGCGGACGACGAACCCGAGTGGCGACAGTCGTTCCGCGAGCAGCGCGAAAAGCGGGAACAGCGGCGAGAAGCCCGCGAACGCGAGCGCGAACGGCAGCAGGCGGCGCTCGACGACGCACCGACGCTCCCAATCGCGTGGACGGCACCCGACCGGCGTCTCATCGGCTCGCTCGGTGACCTCGCTATCCTGTACGACGAGGAGTCGCTCTACGGACTCGACCTGCAGTCGGGCGACGACGTGTGGGAGACGTCGATGCCGACGCTCGTCGACGAGTGGTTCCAAGACGACATCGAACGCCTGTCGGCCTCGTTCATGGACTGGCGCGTGAGGTTGGGTCGGGAGTCGATTTACGTGCGTCCGAGCAAGGACGAAATACTCGCGCTCTCCGCAGACGACGGACGGCTACAGTGGGACCGAACCACCGCGTTCGAACACAGCGGGCGCTCTGTCCTGACGGACGAGTCGTTGTACGTGACGAACGAGTACGGCGCGCTGACGGCCCTCTCGCTCGACGACGGAAACGTCGAGTGGACCGCCGACGCCCTGATTGACGACGCCAGTTGGCAGTCGTGGTTCCCCGCTTCGCCCGTGGTGTGCGGGGGCCTTGTCGTGACGGCGACGAACTCCGACGACGGGCTTGTCGCGGCGCGCGACCGGGACTCGGGTGACCTCGTCTGGCAGTTCCCGATGCGAGAGACGCCGTCGGTGCTGACGGCGTCCGGCGGCGACCTCTTCGCGGGGACGGTGCGCGGAGACGCGTACGCCATCGATACGGACGACGGGTCCCAGCGGTGGCGACACCGACTCACCGAATTCGGGGACCGGGAAGACCCGAACGAGAAGACGCGACCGACCGAGTCCGTCCTCGGCATCGAACGCGCCGGCTCGCTCGTCGTCGTCACGGGGAGCGGATACTACTCCAGCGTCGTCGACGCCGACGACGGGTCCCAATCGTTCGAACTCCTCGCTGCCGGCTCCGACGACCGATTCGGCACTCTCGACGCCACGTTCCACCACCCCTCGACGGTTGCGACGGACGGAACGACGTTCACCCACTCGGGGTCGGTCATCCAGCGGTACCAGTTCGACACCGCAGCGAGCGTCGAGGAGGCCCGAGACTGGACCTTCGAGGCGACAGACACGCTGCGGGCGAGGCCGACCCTCTCGACGAACGAGGACTACCTACTCGCCACCGACGACTCGGAGCGAGTCTGTCTGTTGGAATCTGAATCGGGCGACCCAGTCTATACCTGCGAACTCGACGACACGGCCAAGCGCTTCGTGCCGACGCCGGACCGGCTCTTGGTCGATACACGAACGACTGTGTACGCCGTCGAGAGTCGGTAGCGAGGGCGGGCGTCACGAGTTCGCCTGCATCCACGCCCGGGCTTTTTCGACGTCTCGGAATCGCGATTCCGGGGGGCATTCGTCCAGCAAGTTGACCACCGTTTCGAGCCGTATCGGCCGGAACCTCAGGAGTTCACTACTCACGTTGACTCGGCGTTCGTCACACGCCACGAACGGGTAGGTGTCGGTGTCGTTGTTGTGGTGGTGGCCGTGGAGCGCCCATTCGTCCCAGTCTTCGGGAATGTCCTCGGGGCGGTGCGCACAGTAGAATCGGTAGTCCCCGTGTTCGAGAATACAGGAATCGAGCACCGGAAACGGAGCGCTGTCGGGTTCGAGGCCGACGTCGTGGTTTCCGCGAAGGAGGATGTCGCCGTCCAGTCGCTCGAAGTATTCGACTGTCTCGCTCCCGTCCTGCATATCCATCGCCACGTCACCGAGGTGAACGAGGACGTCTTCGGCCTCCACCGTCTCGTAATGCCGGTCGAGCAGTGTGGTGTTCATCTCGCCGACGCTACTGAACGGCCGGTCGCAGTACTCGATGATGTTCGCGTGCCCGAAGTGATGGTCAGAAATAACGTATCGAGCCATACGGGTACCGGGCTGCTATTCGGGTTAATAGTTTGGGCGAGGACAGACCCCCAGACAACACACTCCCACGAGCGACCCTAGTGCCCTCACTCCCAGACGTGTTCGTACTCGCAGACGGCTTGGAAATAGCTCGGCTCGTCGACGACCGGCCGGGAGATGAGACCGCCGTCGAGGAGCGCCGGTTCGGCCAGACACAAACGGAGTACAAGAAGTGGGCCGTCGACCGGCTTCAAGATTATCACACGACGACGGTGACCTACACCGGCGACAACAACGTCACGTACGACAAGACGTGTGAGCCGAATATTTCGGACATCTCGGTGCAATCCATCGAGCCGGTGTATCTGCCCGAGATTCGGCAGACGACAGAGGTGGGAGAGTATTCGTATCCGTACGAATACTACGCCGCTGGCCCCTCACGGGTTACTCTGGAGGACGGTAGTCACCGGTGCGTTCACTCTGAGACGAGCGGCGTCGATAAGGCGTACACCTCCTGCCCCAACTGCGGGGCGATAGCTTGCGGCAGTCACATCAAAACGGAGCGACTGGAAGGCGAGCCGGTGTGTACGGGCTGTGCGGTCACCGAGCGGTTCGCACTGAAGACGAAGTAGTTCTACGACGCGGAGAACCTCGAGGCGTTCCGCGAGGAGAACCCCGAGATGCCACTCCACGAGAAGGCGATGGAGAACGAACTCTTGGCCGGCGGGGGCGTGGTCGCGACGCTTCTGGTCGTCATCGGTCTTCTCGCGATTGGCGGCATCATCTGACCTGAGTATCTGTTCACGGAGACGTATCGAGAGACGAGGTGAGCTGTTCCTGTGTATTCAGCCCCGCCTGAAAGCGGTTGATGAGTTCGACTTGGTGTTCCGAACAGGCCAGGATGCCGACGGCGCCGGCTTGCACAGGAATCACGGGATGTTCCATACTGTACGCCGCGAGCCGGCAGCTAGGACATCGAATGCCGCCAGCGGGCAGGAAGTCGACGAGTTCCGGGCTATCCGTGGTCGTCACTTCACAGATAGAAACGAACGTCTCGACGTGGTCGTGACAGCCGATGATGGGAACCGTGAGGTGGTCCAGAAGCAGAAACGACTCTGAGTGGTCGCCCTGATTCTGGAGCGCGGACGCACACTCCTCACACTGAACGGGCGGGCGACCATGATTCGTCTCGGGCGGCAGTTCCGGGGCACCTACTGGTGGCATTCTACGCTATGTATCCGTGGATTCCGGAGGCAGGTAAGTGATGGGACCAAGATGGCGTCGACGGCACGCTGGGCGCGGCGTCTCCTGCCCCTACTCCGAACCGCCGACTGACCGGTCGCGATACCACCGCATCACCGCGAGGGCGAGGCCGGCGACGACGAGTGCGGCCCCGCCGACGCGCGTCGCCAGCGTCACCAGCCACGCCCCGGCGTTGAAGCCCGCGCTCCGTCGCTCGGTGCGGAGTTCGTACACCGTGTTCTCGTACTCGATGGCGTAGAGCCCCCCACCGAGTGCGACGTGGTCGCTCGTGTATTCGAAGTCGGGCGCCGTCGCGGACGCGTTCTCGACGACGTAGGGCGAGTCGGCGCGGGCACGGTCGAACACGGTCTGCCCGCGCTCCGAGAGGTTCTCGTAGTCGCGTACGTCGGACTCCTCGTACTCGATGCCGAACGACAGCGTGCCGTTCTCGGCGGGGGCGACCCGGTGGACGTAGTCCGCGTCGGGAGTGCCGGTACTGGGAACGAACGACACGAGGAGGAAGGCGACTCCGAGGGCTATCAGCGCCGTCTGGAGGGAGGGACGGTCGACCATAGCGAGACGTGACCGCTGACCGTCATGTATCTTCCGTCCTCGCGGTCGGTGCGTGCCGGTCGTCGACCTCGGGGTTTTTGCCTCCCCGCTGCCGGTGTGTGGGTATGCGACACGTCGGGTCGGTTGCGCTCGCCCTCGCCGTCGCCCTCTATGCCGGCGTGCGTCTCGTCCGCCGGTTCGGCGCCGGCGAGGCGCTGTTCGGCACCGCCTTCGGCCCCGCAATCCTCTTGGTTTCGTCCGTGGCCGCCGTCGTGTTGGCGACCTACGGCAGCTACCGACTCGTCGGAGGTTTCCTCGTCTCGCACACCGAGAGCAAGCGCCGCCGCCACGACACGCGCAACGTCCTCAGACTCGTGTTCGGGGCGCTCGGCCTCATCGCGTGTTTCGGCGTCGTCACTCGCGCGTGGGTGAGCGTCCTGCTCTCGCTCGGCGTCGTCGGCTTCGCCGTCACGTTCGCGCTGCAGGGTGCGCTCGCGTCGCTCATCGGCTGGCTCTACATCGTCATCAAACGCCCCTACGCCGTCGGCGACCGCATCGCCATCGAGGACACCCGCGGCGACGTGGCCTCTATCGACCTCTTCGTGACGGAGGTGTGGGAAATCGACGGCGAACTCGTCTCGACCAACCAGCCCTCGGGCCGCATCGTCACCGTCCCGAACAGCGTCGTCCTCTCCTCGCACGTCGTCAACTTCCACGCCGAGGGCGTCCCCTACGTCTGGAACGAACTCTCGATACAGGTGGCCTACGAGACGGACATCGACTTCGCCACCGGCGTGATGAGGGAGGTGGCCGACGACTACCTCGGCGACGAGATGGAGGCGGGCATCGCCACCTATCGCGACCGACTCGCGGAGACGCCGGTCGAACTCGACGTGAACGACCGCCCGACGGTCAACGTCGTCCAGCAGGAGTCGTGGGTCGAACTCCGCCTGCGCTATCTCGTCCACCCCCGGCGGGGGACGCGGGCGCGGAACGCGCTCTATCGCGACATCCTCGACCGCTTCAACGACAACCCCGACCGGGTGGCCTTCCCCGTCAGCCGGAGTCGCTAGGTGGGCGTCTCCGTCGCCGTCGCGTCCGCGTCGCTCGCGTAGCCGACGTACACCTGCCCGAGGAAGACGAGCGTGAAGACGGCGTTGAGGTAGGTCGTGTAGCCGCCCGGCGCGGTGCCGCCGACGTCGCCGCTCGGCGGGATAAGGCCCAACCCGGACCAGAGGTAGTGGATGGCGACCCCCGAGACGACGGCGCCGACGAAGATGCTCACGAAGAGGACGGCGGCCATCCGAAGCCCGTAGTACCGGCGGTAGGCGTCGTCGATGGTCGGCACGATGAGGTCGGCGAAGATGAAACTCATGACGCCGCCGAAGGCGATGCCGTTCGACCAGAGGATGACGGCGAAGGGGACGTTCCCCACCGAGCAGACGAAGGTCACGACGCCGACGACGACGCCGATGACCGCGCTCGCGACCACCCACGCGAACGTCCCCTCGGCACCGACGCCGAACAGCGTCGTCCACCACGCTCGGGGGACGAACGCGCCGATGAGGCCGGCGATGAGAAAGCCCGCGACGATATCCGTCCAGAGCATCCCCCACTCCCCGAGAGCGTTTTTCGAAGCCAATCGCCACCCGTCGCGGGTCAGGAGTCGCTCTCGCCACGTCGCGTCCGCCTGTCGCTGTGATTCGAGATACGCCGACTTACACGACGACGAGCAGAAGTACTCGGTCCGTCCGTCGACATCGAGGCTGTGTACGTCGTCGGCGTCGGGGTCGACCGTCATGCCACACGAGGGGTCGCGCACCCCCTCCGTGGTCCGGAGGTGGTCGCGCGCCGCCTCGAACCACGCGTCGGGGACGACGTACTCGAAGACGGCCGCGAGGAAGCCGATGAGAAACAGGCCGGCGACGTAGTCGGCGGCGACGAACTGCCAGCCGAGCAGAATCCACATCACCAACCCGAGTTCGATGACGAGGTTGGTCGAGGCGAACTGGAACGCCGCGAGCGCGGCGACGGGCGACGCTCCCTTCTTGAACAGCGACTTGGTCGTCGCGACGGCGCCGAACGAACACGACGAGGAGGCGGCGCCGAACAGCGTCCCGAGTCCGAGTTCGCGCCAGCCGCTTCCCCCGAGCACCGCCGACATGCGCTCCTCGCTCACGAACGTCTCGACGGCGCCCGCGATGGTGAACCCGAGGACGAGCGCCCACCACGTCTCCCAGCCCATCTCGCCGGCGAGGCGCACCCCCTCGACCAGCGTCTCGACGACGGTCACGCGACCCACCTCCGGACGGCGACGCGTCTCCGATGCATGGTCGTGACTACGGTGTGACGATTCAACTCGATTGTGGTTAGCGCTGTCGCAGGATAGCTCCCCCCTCGGTTTGGATTCGAACGTTTGGGCCGTCGCGAGAGAGACGTTCCAAATCCCGAGCACCGATTCCCAGTCGCGTAGAATCGCCGTCGGGGTACATGGGGGTCGCGAACCGACGTACTCGTGTGAGGTGTTTACGATGGCTTACGACGTTTCGAACCCGCTGGCAGGCGAGCTAGACCTCGGACGGGCGGGGCCGGCCGCGCCCGTCTGGATTGCGCTCCTCCGCGTCGTCGTCGGCTGGTGGTTCTTCCACGCCGGCGTGACGAAACTGCTGACGTCGGGCCTGCAGTTCACCGACGGCCCCGCGTACCTCCGGGGGATGGGCGACACCGTCCTCGGTCCGCTGGCCGTGTGGATGGGGACGGCGATTCCGGGCGTCATCGAGGTTGCCGTCCCCCTCGCCGAGACGCTCATCGGCCTCGCGCTCATCGCCGGGGCCGTGGTCCGACTCGCGGCCGTCGGCGGCGCCGTCTTCATGGCGTTCTTCTGGGTCGGCAACGCCGCGTTCGGCCACGGCGTCGTCAACAGTGACCTGATGGGATTGCTGCTGTTTGCCACCCTCGTCGTCTTCGGCGCGGGCCGGTACTACGGCGTCGACGAACTGCTCGAACGACTGGCACTGGTCCAGAACCACCCGCGACTGCGGTACCTACTCGGCTAACGAGGTGAAACCTATGACAGACACACTCGACACGGTGGCGATGGCGCTGAGTAGCACGCTCGTCCTGACCGGTGTCGTCGTCCTCGGCGCGCTCGAACTCCTCGACGGCGCGCCCTACGGCGCGGCACCCGTCACCAACGAGGCGGGCGAGGTAATCGCCCAGCCCGGCGTCGACCCGGCCATCCGGACCGGCCTCGTCCTCGCCGGCTTGGCAGTCCTCGCGCTGTGGGCGGGGTATCGCGCCCTCGTGCCAGCCGCCGAGAGCGACGCCCCGGCTGACGCCGACCCGGCGACGCAGTAACCCTCGTCCGAAGGACTATACACCGAGCGGTCCCGGTGGGGTCGTATGCACTACGACCCCCAGCGGTTGGCGCCGCTCGTCCGGGCGCTCCGACGCGGCGACCGGCGCCCCGTCACGCTCGCCGCCGACTGCTGTGACCGCCTCGACGCGACGGAAGACGACATCGACGCGTTCCGTCCCGAAGCGGGACAGCGTGACCGTCTGCGACGCGAGGCGACGGCGCTCGCCGCCCGCCACGACGACCCCGCGACCCGACCGGCGCTGTTCGGTATCCCCGTCGGGGTCAAGGACATCTTCCACGTCGACGGCTACACCACCGAAGCCGGGTCGTCGTTGCCACCGGCGGCGATAACCGGCGCCGAGTCGGCGGCCGTTGCCCGGCTTCGCGACGCCGGCGCGCTCGTCTTCGGGAAAACCCGGACGACGGAGTTCGCGCATTTCGACCCTCCGGCGACGCGCAACCCCTGTGGCCTCGGGCACACCCCCGGCGGCTCGTCCAGCGGGTCTGCGGCCGCTGTCGCTGCCGGGACCTGCCCGCTCGCGCTCGGCACCCAGACCATCGGCTCGGTCGGCCGCCCGGCGGCGTTCTGCGGCATCGTCGGCTTCAAGCCCAGTTACGGCCGTATCCCCCGCGACGGCGTGGTTCCCTTCGCGCCCTCCGTCGACCACGTCGGCACGTTCACCGCCGACGTCGCGGGCGCGGCCCACGCCGCCGAAGCCCTCTGTGACGGATGGACGCCGGTCGACCCCGACGAGCGCCCGGTTCTCGGTGTCGTCGAGGGTCCGTATCTCGAACAGGCGACCGACGCGGGTCGGGCGGGCGTCGACGCCGCCGCCGACGCGCTCTCGGCGGCGGGCTACGACATCCGGCGCGTCTCGATGCTCGATGACATCGACGCCATCAACGAGCGCCACCGGACGCTGACGGCCGCGGAGTTCGCGCTCACGCACGCCGAGTGGTACGACGAGTACGGCGACCGCTACGCGGCGGAATCGGTTGCGTTACTCGAACGGGGCGAGGCGGTCGGCGTCGACGAACTCGCCGCGGCGCGGGCCGGGCGCCTCGACCTGCGCCGTCGCATCGGCGAGCGAATCGCGTCGAGCGACGTCGACCTCCTGCTCTCGCCCAGTGCGCCCGGGCCGGCGCCGGCGGGTATCGACGACACCGGCGACCCGGTCATGAATCTGCCGTGGACGCACGCGGGCGTCCCGGCGCTGTCCGTCCCCGCCGGGCGAGTCGAGGGCCTCCCGCTCGGCCTGCAGGTGGTCGCGCCCTTCGGCGCCGACGAGTCGCTCGTGGCGTGGGGCGAGGGAATCGAGCGAGCGGTCGAGGATATCGGGTCGGTCGCTACGTAGCCCTCACCCGGTCGGCGTCTGGGTGCTCGGGGACTGCGCGCCGGCGCCAGCCTGTGACTGGGCCTGTTCGAACACCGATTCGGGGAACATCCCGCTCACTTCCTCGAAGGAGAGCGTCTCGATGAGCGCGGCTGGCTCGCCGGTGACGCGGAGCGCGCCCACGTCCGCGACGGCGTCGTCGATGGTCACCGAGACGTTGCCGGTCTGGTTGCGGACGCTGTCGACGGCGGCGCGTGTAAGCGCCATCCGCCGCTCGCGGAATCGCTGCTGTGCCTGCATGCGGTCGAGTTCGCCCGACTGCACCTGCGACTGGATGTCGGACTGGAGTTGCTGAAGCGACTCTTCGTCGGGCTGGACCCCGAGCGTGACCGTCGCTGGCTCCACGTTCCCGCCCTCGTGGTTGGCGAGCGAGCTACATCCGGCCATCGAGGCGGCGGTGCCCACGCCGGCGAACTGGAGGAACGAGCGTCGGCTCGTGTCGTCGAACATGATGGCTCCCCTTTGGACACGACGAGTATAAGCCCTCGGCTCCGTGGCAACGGTTCCGAACGAAAACCGGTGCGTTAAACCCCGGCGACGTTCTGGCACCGAGTGCGTGCGAGGGTAGCCAAGCTAGGAAACGGCGGCGGACTCAAGATCCGCTCCTGTAGAGGTCCAAGGGTTCAAATCCCTTCCCTCGCATCGCCCGGGTCACCCCGGAAGATGCGGAAGACCGCTCTCGGAGCGCTCTTCCCTCGCAACACTTCACTTCTCAAGGCGCTGCCGTAATCGGGTAACGTACGGACTGTCGTCCCAGCTTCGATGCGACCCGATTACAGAGAGTAACGCGCTCGCCGCCTCGTGGGTCAGGTGACCGTTCCGAGCGTAGTCACAGACGAGCCGTGGCGTCGGGACGATTCGTGGACCCCGAAGCACGGCGTGAATCAGCGGGAAGTTCGTCCCGCCGAACTCGTCGGTTAGGAAGCCGTCGGCCCCGAGCGCGTTCGCGAGGACGATGCCATCGGTTTCGCCGTCGTCGAGGCCGAACGTCGGCCGCGAGTTCGGTGTCCCGTCTCGGTCGTAGGGGTCCGCGACGGTGTAGTGGTCGCGAGCCGCGAGAACGTTCGTCGCCGCGGCACCGTGGACGTCTTGGTACTGGGTGAGGTTCCGGAGTTCCGTGATGACCTCAGGCGGCAGGAACGCGTCACACGACGTGAGCAGGTACTGGAGCGGGTCCGGGGCGGCGTCGGTGTCGTACTCCGTGTCGGCCCGCGGCACGGCCAGACTGACGAGCGCGCTCGTGTCGGCGACGACCGTCCGCAGCCGCGAGCCACTCATCGCTCGGTCGCGTCGTCGCCGTAGATGTCGACGTCGTCCGGCGCCGCGATATCCAGCGGCTCGTCTTCGAGGTCCATCTTGAGCAGGCGGAGTCGTTGTGCGGTTTCGGCGCCCACCAGTCGCTTGACGGCCTCGAATTCGAGTTGGTCGTCGTAGTATTTCGTCGCGACCAGTTCCTGAAACGTCTCGCTGTCGGCGGTTTCCTCGATGTACTCCCGCATGGCCTCGACGAGGAGGTCCGTCCGGTCCGTGTCGAAGAGGTCGGCGATTGCGTCGAGTCGGTCGACGAGATACTCCGGCGACTGGAAGTGGACTCGTCGCGGGTCGTCGCTCGCGCCCATTCTATGTGCAGGTTTTGCACATAGACGGATAACCGTTTCGCCGGTTGCACACAGCTTGCACATCGGAGCATCTCTCGGTCATCTCGCGGCACCGTGAGGGTGGATATCGGCCGCGTTCGTCGGGATATCCGGGAAGCCTCGGACAGTTCGGCCCCGACGTTTACCTCGCTTCCGACCACTCGTTCGCCCGATGCCGAGTCAGTACGACGCGCTGAGCATCCTCGTGGCCCTCGAATTCGTCGTGCTGGCGGCGTTCGTCGTCGTCGTGGCCCCGTTCGAGGTTGCGGCGCCGCTCGTGCCTCTACTCCTCGTTTTCCTCGTCGCAATTCTTCTGTACCGTTCGTAGCGGGGTCGGTCGCGTTGGCCCCGAAGCGCGGACGTTAAACGGCCACGCCGGCAATACGGGGTAATGAGTCAGGACGTGTCCTCCGACGGCGACCTCCGGAACACGGGGATGTCGCTCAAACACGACCGGGAGTGGGACTACGAACTCGACCGCATCGTGGAAGCGGTCGAAGAGCGGAACGCGACGAAAGTCGGCCTCCAGTTCCCGGAGGGGCTGAAACGTCGCGGCCCCGCCGTCGCCGACGACCTGCGGGCGCTGACCGACGACGACGTGACGTATATGCTCTCCGGCCAGCCCTGTTACGGTGCCTGTGACCTCGACACCTATCTGATGCGTCGGACGGACGTGTTCGTCCACTTCGGTCACTCGCCGATGAAGGAGTCGGACAAGATTATCTACGTCCCCCTGTTCTCGAACGTCGACCCCTTCCCGATGATGGAGGATGCGCTCGCGGAACTGCCCGACGACGATGTCGGCCTCGTCACGACGGCCCAGCACATGAACCTCTTCGGCGACATGAAAGAGTGGCTGGAAGACGAGGGCTACAACGTCCACACGCGGAAGGGTGACGACCGACTCACCCACGAGGGCCAAGTTCTGGGCTGTAACTACGCCTCGGCGGACATCGACGCCGACCAAGTGCTCTACGTCGGCGGCGGGAAGTTCCACCCGCTCGGACTGGCGATGGAGCATCCGGACAAGAAAGTCGTCATCGCGGACCCGGTGAACAACGTCGTCACCGTCGCCGACACGGAGAAGTTCATGAAACAGCGCTACGGCGCTGTCCACCGCGCGATGGACGCCGAGAAGTGGGGCGTCATCTTCTGCACCAAAATCGGGCAGGGGCGATGGGACATGGCGGAGCAAATCGTCGAGGACAACGACGACGCCTACCTCATCACGATGGACGAAGTGACGCCGGACCGCCTGCGAAACTTCGACATGGACGCCTTCGTCAACACCGGCTGTCCACGCATCACGACCGACGACGGCCCGCAGTTCCACAAGCCGATGCTCACGCCGGGCGAGTATCGCATCGCCGTCGGCGACGAACCCCTCGATTCGCTCTCGTTCGACACGTTCCACGGCACGTGGTGAGGGTGGCCGTGCCCGCCCGGTAGCGTCCTGTCGGCAACAAGCTATATCACGGTCTTTCACAGTAATAGGGGCAGATGAACGCCGAGACACTCTACGTCGCGGTCGTGTTGCTGGCGAGTGGCTTCGTCAGCGTCGTCGCGGCGTGGCTGTGGTCCGACGACTTGGACCGCCCCGGTCGGCTGTTCACCCTCACCGTGGGCTTGCATCTGCCTGTCGGCGTGTTCGTCGCCGCGGAACTCCTCGCGCCAACTCGGCAACTTGCCGTGCTGTTTTACACGCTCCACACCGGATTGAGTTCGGCCATCCCGCTCGTGTTCGTCCTCTTCGCGCTCGCGTTCACGGCCGACCGCCGAACGCCCTCGAATCGCCTGATAGCCGGTGTCGCCGTCTACGCGGCTGTCCTGTTCGGACTGGAAGTAACGAACCCGATTCACGGGTACGCCCGGACCGGCTACGAGGTGGTCGGCGCGACGATACCGCACCTGTCCGGGACACCGACGCCGCTGTTTACCGTCCTCACGCTCCCGGTGTTCGTCGGCTACTACGCCGCCATCGGCATCCTCGGCTACCGATTTCTCGTGCGCCGCGAGGCCCGGTGGCGGCAGACGCTCGTCCTCTTCGTGGGGTTCGTCCCGCCCTTCGCCGTCACGGGCCTCTGGATAAGCGGCCTCCTGATTGGCCCCCTGAACGGCGCGTTCGTCATCGGGTCGAGTTGGATGGTGTCGTTCGCCGGCTGGGCCGTCTTTCGCTACCAGCTGTTCGACCTCGTGCCGCTCGCGCGCGAGACGGTGTTCGAAGCGCTCGACGAGCGAGTCATCGTCGTCGACGACGAACTCCGACTGCTCGATTACAACGAGACGGCAGCGACGACGTTCCCCGTCCTGAGCGACGCTCACGGCGAGTCGCTCGACCGACTGCTGCCCGGACTGCTCGCCGAGTCGTCGGACCCCGACGAGGGCGAACATCCCTTCGCCTCGACGTTCGGCCGCACCGACGAGTCGACGCCGCGGGAGTACACGGTCGACGTCTCGCAACTGCACACCGGCGGTTCGGTCCGGGGCTACGTCCTCGTGATTCGGGATATCACCGACCGCCAGCGACACATCCGTGACCTCGAACAGCAGACGGCACAGCTCGAACGGTTCGCGAGCACGCTCTCACACGACCTGCGGAACCCGCTCAACGTCGCTCGGGGGCGAACCGAACTGGCGCTCGAAGGCGACGGCAAATCGAATCTGCGGACCGCGCTCGACGCCCTCGACCGGGTCGACCGCATCATCGACGACCTCCTGACCCTCGCGCGGGAAGGTCGCACCATCGACGACCGACAGCGCGTCTCGCTGGTCGACGTGGTCGAAGGGGCGTGGCGAACCACCAACACGGACGGAGCGACCCTGCAAATCGAGGTCGACCCCACCGTCTCGGTGTACGCGGACCGCACGCGACTCCAGAACGTGTTCGAGAACCTGTTTCGGAATAGTGTGGAGCACGGCTCCACAAACAATCGGCGCGCCGAACGCGCCGATGATAGCGTCGAACATGGTTCGACGAATAGCCGGATGGAATCCGGCGATAGTGTGGAGCACGGTTCGACGGACGCTCGCGCCGAGGACCACCCGATTACCGTGACCGTCGGGCGCCACGACTCGGGGTTCTACGTCGAGGACGACGGGCCGGGAATCCCGCCGGAGAACCGCGAGTCCGTCCTCGAATACGAGTTCACGACCGGCGACGGCACGGGACTGGGACTCGCCATCGTCGACGCCATCGCGCAGGCACACGGCTGGTCCGTGAGCGTCGAATCGGGGCGAGACGGCGGCGCTCGCATCACGTTCGACGACGTGAGCTTCGCCGACGACGAGGCGTCAGTCGAGCGGGCGGCCGAACCCCTATCCGCGGACGTCGACACCTGACGGCGGTGACCTTTTGGTCGCCGGGACGAACGCCGGGACATGGAGTGTGACCCCATCGGAACCGTCCACACGCCCTTCGAGACGACGAGCGACGCCCCCAGACAGGGGGCGCTCGAAGACGCCGCGGGCGTCGTCGAACTCGGCCCCGACTACCGGGCGGGACTCGGCGGCTTCGACGGCGACCGGGTGGTCGTCGTCTGGTGGGCCGACCGAGCCGACCGGTCCGTGTTGCGGCTCGACCGCGACACCTCGCGCGGCGTGTTCACGTCGCGCTCGCCGGCCCGGCCGAACCCGGTCTGTGTTACGGAGTGCGCCGTCGAGAGCGTCGACGTCGACGCGGGACGGCTCGACGTCCGCGGCGTCGACATGGCCGACGGCAGCCCGGTGCTGGACCTGAAGGTGCCGGTCGACGTTCAGTGCTGGACCGACGACTCCACGTAGTCGACGGCTTCGGCGGGCGTCTCGACGGCTTCGACGCCGGGGGCGTCGTGCGTGCCCAGTCCGGCGACGGGGCGGTCGAAGACGCCGGCAAAGCCCAGTTCCGAGAGCGTCCCTGCCCCGCCGTCGATGGCGATGGCGGCGTCGCCGTTCATGACGACCAGTGGGTTTCGGGCGTGGCCGAGGCCCGTCGCGATGACGGTATCGACGTGGTCGTTGGCGTCGCTCCGGTCCGTCGTCGGCAGGATGCCGATGCTCTCGCCGCCGGCGGCGTTCGCCCCCTCGCACGCCGCCGCCATGACGCCGCCGAGGCCGCCACACACCACGACGTGCCCGTTAGCGGCGAGCAGTCGGCCGATTTCACGGGCCTGTGCCGCCGTCGAGTCGTCGACCGAACCACCGCCGATGACGCTGACGCGCATGGCGGGGTCTGGTCGAGCGCAGGCATATACGTTCGGTCTACCGACACGCCACCTTTATGTGCTGGCTACGCTCGCTCATGCACATGTCTGCGGTCAAGCCCCTCCGAATGGCCATCGACGCACTCTCGCGAAACCCCGTCCTCTTCCTCGGCGGCCTCGTTTACGCGGCCTTACTCGTGCCCCAGCGAGCCCTCCAGTTGGCCGGGGTTCCGCTCGCACCGACCGCGCTCCAGATGGTGACGTTCCTCGTCACGCCCTTCGTCGTCGCGGGCGTCGTCGGGATGGCGCGCGACGCCCTCGACGGCGACACGACCCTTGAGGCACTCACGACGACTGGTCGGGCGAGATATCTCGACCTGCTGCTCGCGTCGTTTCTGGAGTTCGGGATTCAACTCTCGTTCGGCGTCGTCTTCGTCGTTCTCGGCCTGCTTCTCGCCGTCGCCGCGGGCGCGGGTGGCCCGGTCGCACTGGTCGGCGGCGCAGTCATCCTCGTCGTCGCCTGTCTGTATCTCGCCGTCCTCTTTGCCATCCAGTTCTACCCCGTCATCGTCGTGGTGGAGGATGCCGGCGCCGTCGAAAGCGTGACCGAGAGCGTCTCGTTCGTGCGCGGGAACATTCTCGACACGCTCGGCTACACGCTCGTCACGCTCGGTCTCGGCCTCATCGCCTCGCTCCCGGTGGCGGGCTTTACGGCCTATCGGTTCCTGACGAGCGGCGGCGCGCCGACCGGCGACACGCCGGCCCCCATCGGCGGCGGCATGAGCGACGGCGGCCCGGGCGCCGGGTCGCCGGGTCTCGACGCGCTCATGGGGGGCGGCATGGACATCGGCCTCTCGACGCCCGAAGTCGTCGCACTCTCGCTCGTGTCGATGGCGACGACGGCGCTGTTTTTCGCCTTTCGACACACCTACGCGACGGCGTTCTATCGGCGCAACGGGCGGTCAGTCGAGGAGCGCGTCCTCGGCGACGAGCCGTAGGCACAAACGCGGGTGTGACTCTCCACGGAACCTATGCCGGAGGCTCGTTCATCGAGTGGTATGAAGCGTCGCACAGTTATCGCAACGCTCGGGGCGCTCCCCCTGACCGCGGGCTGTCTCGTTCCGCCTCGGAGCGACAGCCAGCAGACGGCTACCGGCGGTGACGCCACCGCGCCGGCCGACCCGGGCGAGCGATGCTCGTCGTTCGAATCCGACGTCGACCGGACGGTCTGTTGGCCCACCGAGGACCGCATCCGGAGTCGGGTCTATCTCAACGCGTCGATACCCACGTTCGAGCCGACGACGGACGATTCGACGGTGGAGACGCTCGAATTCGTCCTGCACAACCAGAATCCAGACCACTTGGTCGAAGTGACGCCCGAGGACTGGCAAATCGCTCGCCGAACGCCCGAGGACTGGCGGGTCGTCGCGTCGGCGTCTGACTCGGAGCCGACTCGTCTCCTCCCCTCTGGCGAGCGGTACACGTGGTCGCTGTCGCTCCGGCGGCATCCGACCCCGTCGAGAGAGGACACGACGTATCTGGCACAGGACCTCGCGGACGGCGTTTATGCGTTCCAGACGGTGGCGCGTCTTCTGGAGGACCCGGCGGTCCGAGTCGAGTGTATCGCCGTCGTCGAGATACAGCGGCAGTGACGCCTACAGCAGGAACGTCTCTTCGCGCTCCGAAAGGTCGAGAAATGAGTCCGCGGCGTCGACGAGTTCGTCGGCCGTCGAGGAGCCGAAGGCCATCACCTCGACTCGGACACCCTCATGGCGGAGATGCGAACAGAGGCGTGAGAAGTCGCCGTCGCCGGTACAGAGCACGACCACGTCGACGTGGTTGGCGAGTGTCACGGCGTCGAGGCTGATGCCGACGTCCCAGTCGGCCTTCTTGCTCCCGTCGCCGAACGTCTTGATGTCCTTAATCTTGGTCTCGAATCCGATGTCTTGGAGCGCCTCGAAAAACCGCTCCTCCTCGGGCGAGTCGGCACGGATGACGTAGGCGATGGCGCGGACGAGTTCGCGGTCGGAAACGCCCTTCGAGAGCAGCGCCGAGTAGTCGATATTCTGCGAGTAGAGACTCTGCGCGGAGTGATAGAGGTTTTGCGCGTCCGCGAGCACCGCGACGCGCTGGTTGGTGTGGATGTCAGTCACGTTGCCCATACTCAGCGGCGCGCGACTAAATTCCTTGCCTATGGGGACAGTCGTCGACGCGAGCGATTTAACCCGTCGGCGCGGGCAGAGGCGAGTATGCGCACCGAGCAGGCTGCACCCGCCGTCGGTATCGTCGGCTGTCTCGCCGTCGTCGCCCTCCTCGCGCTTCCCTTCGCGCTCTTTCCGAGTTGGGGGACGGAACTGGCCCAGTACTACACCAGTGGGCCGCTCGGCGTCGGCGCCGTTCTCGCGTTCGCCCTCGTCGGCGTCGTGGTGTTTCTCGCGGGCGCTCGCGGGCAGGCCGACCCGACGACGGCCGCGGGCATCGCGCTCCCGCTCGGCATCGTCGCCCTGCTGATTGCGCTCTCGTGGGCCGTCGCCGCGCCTCTCGACCCGCTCTTTGGCATCCCGGCGACGTGGATAACCGACTATCGGTGGGTCGTCGTCGTCGCGACGGCGGTGATTCCGGCCGCTGCCGCCGTCTACGCGCGGGCGGTTCTCTGAGACGGCGGGATGGTGGAGTCGAAAGGCCCTTAAGAGGGAGCGGCATACGGTGAAGTGGACTAGGTCGGGCAGTTAGGCCCTGCTCGTACTTCCCGCACTACGGTCTTGAGCGGGGACCGAACCCGGGGGCGTCCGGTCAGACCGGTTCGGGCCTCGGGAGCCAACGTGGAAGCCTCGTCCTTCGGGGACAGCGGTCCGCGGCGTGCGTCCGCAGGGGCGCTCCGTCGCGGTTGGTCGGTGGCACTGGGTCAGGCGCGGAAGCGAGCAGCCCACCGCCGGACGCCAGTCGCTCGAAGGATCGCGGGGTGGAGGAGGCGACCGGGACTCCCCGGAGCGGAACGCCGGGCAATCCCGTTGTCCACATTCATACTGACACTCTCCTGCCGAGCGACGTGACCGTCGTGAGCCACGCACCTCGTTCACACACCGTCAGATATAAATACCATGTGGGTCGTTATCATGGTACGAGGAAGCATGAAAGAAGAAGACATGGTACTCCTTCGAGAGGAGTGCGGAGACGGAAACGACCGAGCGTGCAACACCCTCGAACGACTCTGCGAAAACGGGCGGGACGACGCCTGTCAGTACGTCCTGAAGTAACGCATTTTCACCGCGTGTCTCACACCGGTCGCGGAGCCGTGGCTCCGCACGACGAGATTCATCGTCGCCCAGCCGTCGCTGATGCGGGACAACACAGAAGCCGCGGGCGAACGCAGTGGGCGGTATGCCCTCCACCCGCGTTCGACTGCTCGCGAGCCTCGCCGCCGGCCTCGCTCACGCCGCACTCGTCCTGTTCGTCGCTCTCCACCTCGGGTACAGCATCGGTCCGTCCGAGTATTCGATACTCGGCATGGGCTGGCGCTACGGCGGCCTCGTCGTCGTCGCCGCGGTGCCGACGTGGCTCGCGCTCCGCTCGCGTCTCGTCACGCCGCTCGCGGCGCTCGTCGTAACGACCGGGTACGTCCTCTGGCTGGAACTCACACCGCCCGGTCCGAGTTTCCACGACCTCGCCGAGTTCGAGCGCCTCGCCGAGCCGACGGGCATCATCGTCGTCGAAAACGGGCTGTACGCCGTCCACTACATGGTCGATGCGACGGTGTGGACGGTCGGATTCCTCCTCCTCGGCCTGCTGGAATACGCCGTGCGGACCGAGTGGGACCGGCTCCCCGCGGTGTCGGCGTGGCCCGCGTTCCCCCTCTCGGACCGGCGGGCACGAGCCTTCGCCGCTATCGGCGGCCTGCTCCACGCCGCCGTCATGCTGTGGTTCGCCCACCGGCTGGGCGTGACACTTACCGGCGGCTTCGACTGGGTGTTCTACCCCTACGCCGCCGTCGGCCTGTGGTTGCTCGCCGCGCTCCCGCTCTATCTCCTCACTCGCTACCGGCTGTTCGCGCCGACGACCCTGCTGACGGCGTTCGTCCTGCTCGATGCGCGGGCCGAGATTCGGACGAGCGTCGACAGCCCCCACGCGCTCTACGTCGGCGGCTGGTTCGTCTTCCTCGGGATTGCACTCGTCGCTGGCGGAGTCGAGTACGGCTGTCGACGGCTTCGCCGCCGGTGGGAACTCTGACTCAGTCTTCCGTCGAAACGTAGAGCGCGTACCGGTAGAGCGCGTCCGCGTCCCACAGCAGTTTGCCGTTGACGGAGTCGTCGACGTGGCCGATGCCGAGTGCGTCGAGGGTAGCCTCGAACCCGTCCGAGAGCGGCGTCGTCTCGGTGTACGTCCCGCGCGCGATGGCCTCGTCGAGTACCGCTCTGGCGGGTGTCGAGAGGTCGCCGTCTTCGAGGATGGCGTCGATTCGCGAGCCAAAGACCACCTCGCGGAAGCGCTCGCGGTCGCTCGCAACCTCGATGGCGAGGGCGGTGTGGGCCGTCTCGACCACTTGTTCGCGGGCGACGCGAACGCGATACGCCCACGCGCCGTCTTCGGTCATCGTCACGACCCGCCCGTCCAACTCGCCGGTCGCGAGTCGGCTCTCGCGCTCGGCGGGTCGGCGGAGGACGTACCCGTCACCGCGGAGCAGTTCGGCGGTGCTCGTCTCGCCCTCGGACAGGGTGTACGTGTGGAGAATCTTGATGACGCGTGCGCTCGGGCGTTCGAGGTCATCGACGAGAGCGGCGTCGTCGGGGACGTCCTCGTCGGGAACGGGGTCGACGCGGACGACGCGGCGCTGCATCGGCTCCCGCCCGGTGACGACGTGTTCGGTCTGGTAGTACGTCCCCTCGTGTTCCACGTAGGCCTCGTCGGACAGCGGACGGTAGCCGTAGGTCGTGTGCCGGCCGTCGGGGAGGATGGCGTCGAGGGCGGTGCGGGCCGGCGCGCCGAACAACGGGTCGTCGTCCGGCCGGTAGAGGGCGTGGTCGACCGGCGAGGCGTCGATGGATTCGATATCGAGCGCGTACTCCGTTTTCGACTCACTGTCGCCGAGGCCGAAACAGCCGGCGAGTGCGGCGACGGTCGTCGCTCCCGCGGCTTGGAGGGTGCGGCGGCGCGTGGGAACCATATCGGACCCCGCGTCGCCGGCGAGTTGAGTCTGTCGGCACGCCACTCACAGCCGAATCGTCCACTCCGTCTCGCCCGACGGGTCCCTGAGCGAGCGCGTCGCCTGCTGTCGGAGGCCGTCGACTTCGACCGTCACGTCGTACGTCCCGAGGTCGGCGCGGGTTCGGTACGCGCCGTCGTCGTCGGTCGTCCCCGTCTCGTCGGTGTGCCACTGGTCGAAAACGAGGTCGATGTAGGCGTAGTAGCCGGGTTTGGGCGTCCAGTCGCGGCGAAAGAGCGGGGCGTCGTCCTCCCAGTGCTGGCCGTCCCAGAACCCCCAGAGGCGGAAGCCAGCGGCGGCGGGGTGGCTGTAGAGGATTTTGAGAAACTGATAGAGGTAGGCGCCGGCGGTCGCCTCGGAGTCGAACCCCGGCGTGTCGAACTCCGAGACGACGAGGTCCACGTCACCGAGGGCGGCAAAGCGCTCCAGCCGACGCCACTGCTCGGCGGGCGTGAGTCGCTCGCTCTCGGCCATCGTGTGCCCTTGAAAGGCGATTTCGTCGAGCGGGGCGTCGTCGGCGAGGAGATATCGGATGAGGGTGGCGTAGCGGTCGCGGTGGCGCGCCCGGTCGAGCGCGAGGATGTCGTACTCGTTGATGGCGAGGGTCGCGCTGGGCGCCACGTCGCCCGCGAGCGCGAACCACTCGCGGAGCGGGGGTGAGCGCCACGGGTCGGCGTCCGAGAGGGCGTCCGTGATGACGTGCTGTTCGAGCGGTTCGTTGAGAAACACCCACTGTGTGACGTCGTGGTCGTCGACGTAGTGCCCGAGAATCGTCCGCACGTGTTCGCGGACGAGTTCGCGTAGGCGCTCGTCGTCGTCGGCTTCGAGGGCCGCCCAGACTTCGTCGGGGAGGACATCCACCTCGGGGTGTTGCCAGATGACGGGCGCGCCCGCGACGGTCACGTCACGGTCGCGGAGGAACTCCACGATTTCGTCGGCTCGTTCGTGAACGCCGGGCTGGACCCAACGTCGCCACTTGTGTGCGTTCTCGAACACCGCCTCGTTGAACAGGTCACTCACGTACGTCCGGTAGGGATGGCCTTCCGAGACCTCGAAATGCCGGCGTACGTTGTACGCCGTCGAGAAATCGAACGCGTGGCGCCGGAGCGTCAGGTCGACGGTGGCGCCTTCGACGGGAGCGCCGGCGTGCCGGACCGAAACCGAGAGGTCGGAGCGCCGGTGGGCGTCGATGCGGCGGTCGGCGGCGCGTTCCCACGCCGGTCGCTCGCCGTCGGTGAACGACCGGTTCTCGGCCGCCGTCGGCGTCGATGTCGAGTCGTCGCCGGTCGAACAGCCGGCGAGGGCGCCCGCAAGCGCCGCGAGGACGCTCCGCCGCGCGGCCCGCGTGCGGTCGGTCATCCGTCCGCTCCGTGAGCGAAGCCGTAGTGTGCCGTCGTCACCGTTCGTCGTCCCCGTCGGCCGCCCGTCACTTGATGCCCGCGGCTAATCGCGCAGCCACTCTTTAGGCTTGCCTAAATTTCGAAATCCATTTAACCATTTAGGCTGGCCTAAACAGTATGACTAGCGAGACGACCGGGCACACACGACGCGAGTATCTGACTTACGGCGGTGCGGTCGCTGCGGGCGGGCTACTCGCCGGCTGTTCTGGTGAGACGACGACTGCGGCGGCGGACGGCGGCGAGTCCGCCTACAGCGTCTCCATCGAACCGATGGGCGAGGTCAGTTTCGACGCCGTGCCGGAGACGTGGGTCGCGAACAACGGCAGTTGGGCGGACATGGGCATCGCGCTCGGCCTCGAACCCCCGTCGGCGCTCTGGCTCCCCGAGCGGTATCACACCCGGTACTACGACTCGATTCCGGGCGTCTCGGTCGATACGAGCGAGATGGTCGCGCTCTATCAGGACGGCGTGAGCAAGGAGCGGTTCTACGAACTGAACGCGGACGTTCACGTCATGGACCCGAATTTCCTCATGAACCGCTTCAGCGGGTGGAAGGAGTCCGACGTCGAGGAAATCGAGACGAACGTCGCGCCGCTGTTCGGCAACTGCATCTACGCCCAGCACTACCCGTGGCACGAGGACTACCGCTACTACACGCTCTTCGAAGGCTTCGAGAAACTCGCGCAGGTGTTCAAACGCACCGACCGGTACGAGGCCTTCGTCGACCTCCACGACACCTTCCAGACCAACCTCTCGGAGGCTGTCCCGTCCGAATCCCCTGAAGTCGCCGTCACGTGGGGCGTCGGCGACCAGCCCGAGTCGTACTACCCCTACGTCATCGGTGGCGGAACGGGCTTCAAACATCTACGTGACCTCGGCGTCGACGACGCCCTCGCGGAGTCGGGCGTGAAAGACTTCCACGGAAGTCGCGCGGCCATCGACCTCGAAACCCTCCTCGAAGTCGACCCCGAGGTGCTGTTGCTCCGCGGCTACGAGGCGAAATCCGCGAGCGAGTTCCAAGACACGGTCGTCTCATTCCTCGAATCACACGAGACGGCGAGTCAACTCACCGCCGTCGAGAACGGCGACGTCTACCGTGCCGGCGGACTGTATCAGGGACCGATAACGAATCTCGTCCTCACCGAGCGCACCGCTCGGAACCTGTACGGCGTCGAGGAGGACCTGTTCGACCGTGACCGCGTCGCGGCCATCGTCGAGGGGGACGTCTGAGATGTCGCCCACCCGACGCACGTATCTGGCGACCGGTGCGGCCACCGTCGGCGGCCTGTTCGCCGGCTGTACGAGCGCCACCGACTCGGACGCCGAGGCCACGACCGGGGTCGACTCGTACTCCGTATCGATGGCGCCGGTCGGCGAGGTGACCTTCGATTCGGTGCCCGAGCGGTGGATGGCGTATTTCAGCACCTACGGCGACATGGGTATCGCGCTCGGCCAACTCGACGGGCTTCAGGGCCTGCTCTACACCGAGAACTGGCCGCTCGCGTTCTACGACCACCTCGGCGTCGACGTCTCCTTCGACGGCGTGCCGCAACTCATGGGCGAGAGCGGCCTCGACAAGGAGGCGTTCTACGAGATGGCGTGTGACGTCCACCTGATGGACCCGTCGTTCATCGGCCTCCTCGCCGACGACTGGGAACCTCAGGACACCGAGGAAATCAGCGCCAACGTCGGCCCCGTCCTCGGCAACTCGATTCGGCGCCGGAACGAGGACTGGCACGACTACCCCTACTACTCGCTGTACGACGCCTTCGAACGCGTCGCCACCGTCTTCCAAGAGCGGGAGCGATACGAGGCGCTCCGGGCGGTCCACGACGACCTGCGCTCGACCATCGAGGCGGAGCGCCCCCGTGGCGACGACCGGCCGACTGTCGGGCTTCTGTCCGTCAACTCGGACTTCGAGAACGGCGCGTTCTACGCCTACCCCGTCCACGACGGCAACGGCCACAAGCAGTACCGTGACCTCGGGATGCGGGGCGCCTTTGACGACGCCATCGACGGGAGCTACGCCGAGTGGGACTACGAGCAGATTCTCGACGTCGACCCCGACGCGCTCCTGTTTCAGTACGGCTTCTCACACGTCTCGACCGAGGAGTTCGAGCGCCGGATGGACGCCATGCGCGACGACCCGGTCGGCTCCCAACTCTCCGCAGTCCAGAACGACCGGCTCTATCGCGGCGGCACCTCCTATCAGGGGCCGATTATCAACCTCTTCCAGACCGAGGCGGCGGCCAAGCAGTTCTACCCCGACACCTTCGGCGAGTGGCGCGGCCTCGAAACGCTGGCAAACGAGGACGAACGGCTCTTCGACTACGACCGCGTCGCGGCCATCGTCGACGGAAGCTTCCAGCAATGACGCACACGACTCACAGCTACGACCGCATCGGGCACGTGACGCCCGCGTCGCCGCTCGGGGGTGACACACGTGGCGAGTGAACCCGCGACCGGTGAGACGGCGACGCGCACTGAGTCGCCGCGGTGGGTCGACTCGTCGCTCCTCTCGCTCTGTCTGGGCAGTCTCGCCGTCATCGTCGCCGGCGGGCTGATACAGGTCAGTTTCGGCGCGTACTCGATGACCGTCGCCGAGGCGTGGAGCGCCGTGTTCAACCCGGCGGTGATTCTCGACCCGCAGGCGTGGCAGGCCTTCCTGCTCGGGGGCGTGCTGCCGTCGATGAACAACCAGAGTCTCATCGTCTGGAACATCCGCCTGCCGCGGGTGTTCGTCGCCATCCTCGTCGGCATGAACCTCTCCGTCTCCGGCGCCATCTTTCAGGCGGTGACGCGGAACGAACTCGCCAGCCCGTTCATCCTCGGCGTCTCCTCGGGCGCGGGGCTGATGATTCTGCTCACGCTGGTCGTGTTCTCCGGGCTGTCGACGCTCCTGCCGCTCATCGCGGCGCTCGGCGGTGCCGTCGCCTTTCTCATCGTCTACGTCATCGCGTGGAAAAACGGCACGTCGCCGGTCCGACTCGTCCTCGCCGGCGTCATCGTCGGCACCGTCTTCGGTAGCCTCCAGACGGCCGTGTTCTTCTTCGCGGACGACATCGGCGTCGTCCAGTCGGCCATCGCGTGGACGACGGGGTCGCTCACGGGGACGGACTGGGAACAGGTTCGGCTCGCGCTCCCGTGGTCCGTGCTCGCGATGGTGCTTGCCCTCGTCAGTTCGCGACAGTTGAACGTACTCCTGCTGGGCGAACGCACCGCGAAGTCGCTGGGGATGAGCGTCGAGAAGGTTCGGTTCGCGCTCTCGGGCGTGGCCGTCCTCGCCGCGGCGACGAGCATCGCCGTCGCCGGCATCGTCGGCTTCGTCGGCCTCGTGGTCCCGCACATGGTCCGCACCGTCGTCGGCAGCGACTACAAGCGCCTCGTCGTCGGCTGCCTCTTCGCCGGCCCGGCGCTGATGGTCGTCGCGGACGTGGGCGCCCGCCTCGGGTTACAGGTCTTGACGGGGTCGAACGCACAGATACCGGTCGGGGTCGTCACCGGCCTCGTCGGCGGCCCGTACTTCCTCTATCTGATGCGCAAGCAGGACCGAATCGGTGATGTCTGATGTCGGGAGACACCCAATCGACGGCTGACCCGGCGCTCACCGGCGACGACCTAGTGCTCGCGTACGGCGACGAGCCGATACTCGACGGGGAGTCGCTCACCGTCGAACCGGGGTCGGTCACGGCGCTGGTCGGCCCCAACGGGTCGGGCAAGAGCACCCTGCTGAAGGGACTCGCCGACCAACTCGACCCCCGAGCCGGGTCGGTGCGTCTCGACGGCCGCGAGATGGACGAGTACGGGACGAAGGCCCTCGCCCGTCGGCTCGGACTGCTCTCGCAGGAGCGCACGTCGCCGGGGACGCTCACCGTCGAGGACCTCGTGTACCACGGCCGCTACCCCCATCGGAGCTTCTTCGAGAGCCCAACGGAGGCGGACCGACAGGCGGTCGAACGGGCCATCGACCTCGCGGGCTGTGGCCACCTCCGCGACCGGGAGGTGGGCAGTCTCAGCGGCGGGCAAAAGCAGTTGGCGTGGATTGCGATGGCGCTCGCTCAGGAGACGGACGTCCTCCTCCTCGACGAACCGACGACGTTTCTCGACCTGCACCACCAACTCGAAGTGCTGGAGATAATCGAGACGCTTCGCGACGAGAGCGACGTGACAATCGTCGTCGTCCTCCACGACCTCGAACAGGCGGCGCGGCTGGCCGACCACGTCGTGGCGCTCAGAGACGGCGAGATTCGCGCCCGTGGCCCGCCCTCCTCGGTCGTCACGGAGGGCCTCCTCGCGGACGTGTTCGCCGTCGACGCCGACGTGACGTGGACGGAGAGCGGCCCGCGAATCACGCCGATTCGCGCCCGACACGACGACGCGGTGGAGCGTCCCGACCTTGCTCCTCCGACGGAGTGAGGTTCAACCGCTAGCAATTTTCAACTCCGTTCAAGTTTTAGGCCGACCTAAAATCAGTAGAACTTTATAATATTTAGGCTAGCCTAAAACTGATGCTACCAACGAACTACAGCGGACGAAGTGGCACGGTGCTATCGGTGTTACTCGCGTGTACGATGCTCGTGGCCGGCGGCGTCGGCGTCGCCTCGGCGGGTCCCGCCGCCGTCACGGTGTCGTCGATGGACGTCTCTGACGACGAACCGGAAACCGGCGACGCGATTACCGTCACACCGACGGTGCAGTTTTCTGACTCCGGAACAGGGACGTTCGAAGTAACCGAGGTGGTACTCAAGGATTCGAGCGGGACGGTCTACTCCGAGGCGGACTCGCTCGGGACGCTGGGTCCGGGCGACAGCATCGACGTCCCGCTCAGCGCGTCGTTCGACACCGCCGGACAGAAGAAACTCATCGTCCACGTCCGCGGGGTGCAGTACGACTCCAACGGCAACCGACGCAGCGTTGTCTCGACGACCCATCCCACCTACGTGAGCGTCTCCGAGCCGGACGAGGAAGCGGACCCGGTCCCGCCGCAGCTTAACGTCGACGCCGGCACGCTGGTCGCCGGGTCCGACTCCACCGTCGCCGTCACCGTCTCCAACGGGGCCGACGAGCAGATAACCGACCTCTCGCTCCGACTCTCGGGGCTCGGCGGCATGGAGAACCAGACCCGCCTCCAGCCCGCGCTCGGCGCTCACAACTCGACGACGTTCACCTTCGACGTCACTCCGCCCGAGTCGGGGACGCACTCGCTCAACGCGACGCTCACCTACGGCGACGAGACGGTCGCTACCTCCAACTCCGTCGAGGTGGAGTCGCTCAACGGTGACGCCGTCGTCTACGCGACGACCGTGACGCAGAACGACTCGCCGCATCTCCGCTATCGCGTCGCGAACCACGGCAACGCGCCGCTCGAAAACGTCGTCGTGTCCGGTGCGGCGGTCGGCGAGTCGCTCCCGACGACGGTCATCGGCTCCGTCGAGCCCGGAACCACCGAAACGGCGACGGTCGAACTCAACGAGCGCCCGACCGGCCCGGCGACGGTTTCGGCCACCTACGACGTCGGCTCGACGACCGGCACGGTCGACCAGTCGGTCCGGTTCGGCAACGCGACCAGTGACTCGGCCGAAGCGAGCCAAGCGACCGATGAGTCAGGGTCGGGCACGACGCCGGCCTCCTTCGGCACGCTTCCGCTTCTCACCGGCGGCGTCGTCGCCGCCGGCTCGATAATCGGCTACCGAAGCTGGCGCGGGCGCTTCGAATAGGGCGAAAACGCTTTGTTGTTTTAGGCTAGCCTAAATGTATGGTCGACACTGAAACCGAGCGGACGACGCGCCGGCGAGTCGCGTCCCCCGCTGGAGGTGACCCATGAGGTCCCCGACACTCGCTGAACTCCGAGAGCACATCGAGCGACTCGGAAGCCCCGGCGGCCCGTACTACCTCGCCTGCGGTCGCACGGGCGAGCGCCCGGTGCCCGCCGTGGGGATGCGCTTCGGGAATCGGACGACGGCCCGCGCGGCCGCCCGCGCCGTCGAAGAGTACCGCGCGACCCTCCGCCGGTACGACTCCCGCTTTCCGTACTACGACGTCATCGTCCGTGAGGACGCGAGTGCCGAGGCCGAGACGAACACTGCGGAGTCGTGGTCTCTCTCCCAACCCGTCGTCAACCGACCCGATGCGTCGCGCTCGACGCTCGTCGAGTTCTGCCACCGCGTCGTCGCCGCCGTCTTCGAGGCCGTGGCCGACGCCGGCCACGACGCCGTCGAGGCGGCGGCCATGGACGCGTACTTCGACCTCGCAGAGACGGTCGTCGACCCGGACGCCTTCTGCCTGCGACTGCTCGAACGCCTCGCGACCGAACTCGACCGCCATCTCTCCACCGGGGAGCAGGTGGCCGTCCTCGACGCCGCCGCCGAACGACTGAACCGGGTCGCGTCGACCGGTCGCCCAGTCTCGGAGACGCTCTCGTCGCTCCGGGCACACGGTCTCCTCGGACAGTTCACGCAGTCCGCGCAGTCGGTCGATTCCGACGCGGGCACACGCTCCGTCGTCGTGGAACTCTCCGACTACGCGCTCTCGCCCCAGCGCGGGCGACTCCCCGTTCTCCCGCTCGTCCTCGACCTGTATCGCCGTCGCCCGGACCGGCCGCCCGCCTCCCTCCGCGCCGTCGAGGACGGCGACGGGTGGGAAGTGACAGTCGTGCTCTCCCGGACCGCCGAGCCGACCAACCTCGTCAGCGCGCCAATCGAGGTGAGCGCCTGATGGCGGTGACTACACATGTCTCGCAGGCACGAACCCGCGTGCGCGCCGAGCGGACGGCCGTCGAGCGCCGCCGCGACGCGTTCGAGACGTTCGCCGACCGGGTCCGGTCGCTGTCTCCGGAGCCCGCGTCGGGCTCCGTCGGCGTCACCGCAATGGCGGGCACCCGCACGCAGTCGCCCGCCGACACGTGTCGGACGGTCCGCACCGCCTTCGCGGAGACGGTCCGCCCCCACAGCGTCGCCGACGCCGAGGACGACGAATCCCTGCTCGCGACCATCCGGGCCGAACTCACCGACAGCATCACCGTCGCGCTCGCGCCGACCACCGACTCGGCCTTTACTCCCACGCTCAAGCGCGCCATCCTCTCCGAAGTCGCGACCCGGACGGCCGAGGCGGACCTCCTCGACCACGCGCTCGACCGAGAGGCGACACGCCTCGCCGCCGCCGCCGAGGACGTCGACCACATCACCGGCTGGATTGCCGAGGCCGACGAGACGCCGCTCTCGACGCTCGACTTCGAGTCGCTCGCCGACCGCCACGCCACGCTCGCCGACCATCGCGACCGGTGTTCGGACGTGGCCCGCAAGCGCCAGCGGTTCCTACGTCAGACGACGCGCCGCGGCGCCGAATCCGGCATCGACCACCAGAAGATCGTGTCGTATCTGTATCAGGATTTCCCGGTCGACCACCCGGTCCTCGCGACCGTCGCACGCCTCGACGACGCGTGTGCGTCGTGTCAGCGCGCCGTTCGCGACCATCTGGTGCGGAGGGCCTGAATGCGGGGAACTCCTCGCCGCCGGCGCGCCCGACTGTGGGCGGGCGTCTACGCCGGCCTGTTCGGCACCGGCGACGACCCAGCGGACGACGAGTCGACGCCCGAAGAGGTGGACGAGTGACCTCCCCACTTGCACTGCATCGCTACCGACACCGACGCCGCCCCATAGCAACCGATGAGTGACACGTCTCGCTACCTGCTCACCCTGTACCGACTGTCGGACCGACACGACGGCCCCGTGCCGCCGGGCGCCATCGCCGACGACATCGGTCGTTCGCCGTCCGCGACGACGGAGATGCTCCAGCGACTCGACGCCCGCGGCCTCGTCGACCACGAACCTTACGAGGGCGCGACGCTGACCGCGGAGGGTCGGGACGCGGCGCGTGACCTCCACGACACGTACGTCACGCTCTCGCGGTTTTTCCGCGACGTGCTCGAACTGGACGACCACGAGGAAGAAGCGCTGGCGATTGCGGGAACCGTGAGTCCGGTCGTTGCCGACCGACTCGCGTCGACGCTGCTCGACGACGCGGACGCGTCACCGACGGCTCGGTGGCTCGAATCCGAGCAGTCGTAGCTTACTTCGTCGACGATTCGAGGACGAGCGTGTCGTCTTCGAGGTAGTGTTCGAGGTGGTGGGCGTGCTCCTCGATGTCGACGAGCTGTTCGCGGAGCATGTGTGCCGTCGTCGGGTCGCCCAGACCCTCCGCGAGTTCGATGTGCTCGCGGTAGCTCTCGATGATGTCGCCGTACATCTCGAGGTCGTTCTGGAGCGAGGTGCGGATGTCGTAGACGTCCTCGTCCTCGGGGTCGACGGTCGACGCCTCGGTGAGCGCCGGCATGCTCGCGTGCGGGACGCCGCCGATGGCCTGCAGGCGCTCCGCGACTTCGTCGGCCGCCGCCTCGACGGCCTCGTAGGCCTCCTGAAGGAAGACGTGGATGTCGCGGAACTCCGCGCCCTCGACGTTCCAGTGGTGCTTGTGAAGCTGGTGGTAGAGTACGTACGCGTCCGCGAGGTCCGTGTTCAGCGCCTCGATAATCTGGGCCGTCTTCTCCTCGTCCAGTCGAACCGGGTTCTCGCCAACCGTGCCTGCCTCCTGCCGGAGGGACTTCTGCGTGTTCATCACACTAGGTACGACGCTCCCCACCCTCTTATAACTTATCAATATTTATACAATTTTTCGTGTGGCCTAAAAGTCGACTAGGCGGGCGGTAGGGGCGTTGTAGGTGCGAAAACACATCGAACGTGTTTGTTCACAGCAACGATTCCGCGGGGTGGCTGCGTCACAGTTTGTGGCGACGCGTTTCGATATCGGTGCCGTCGACCGTGAGGCTCCAGACGGACGGTGCGGCGGGCGAGGGGTTGGTGCTGATGTCTTCCGTCGCCCCAGCGTACAGGAACTCGCCGTTCGCCCAGTCCGGGCGCTCCGGGTCGTGGAGATGCCCCGAGACGACGTACTCGAAGCCGCCCGCGCGACCCGCGATTTCGTTCAGGTCGACATCCGCGTTCGCGCGAAACGGCGCGAGCGTCTGGTGGAGCGCGAGAATAGAAACCGAATTCGGCGTCGTCGCCGGGACTGTCACCTCGTCGACGTCGAACGACGACCCCGGTCGGTAGTCGTACCCGTAGACGGTCACACCATCGGCGACCGCCGTGCCGTCCGTATCGAGGTGGGTCGCGACGCCCAGTCGTTCCCACCGCCGGAGCAATCGTCTGCCGCGGTCGCACTCGTGGTTCCCGAGGATGTAGTGAAACCCGATGCCTGCCTCGCTAAGTCGCTCGAAGGCGGCCTCGATCATCTCGCAGTCGGACTCGGTCACGCTATCGTGAAACACGTCACCGGTGTGGACGATGCAGTCCGCGTCGGCGGTCACGGCGGTTTCGACCGCTTCGCGGAACCTCCCCGCACAGTCGATGGCCCGGTAGGCCTTGCTCGGGTGGTCCGCGCGCCCGACGTGGCTATCACCCATGACCATCACCCGACACTCGTGTGACGCGTCGAGGCGGTCGGCGCTCCACTTTCCGGAGCTGTGGAGTTTCTTCTTCCTGCCGTCGTCCCACACCTGCCCGTACCCACCCCGGATTTCGTACGCTGCGCCCGCCTCCCACTCGGTCAACGGGTCGTGTTTCTGCCAGATATCGAGGTCGAACTCTTTCCCCGTCGAGTCCGCGACGGTGAGCTGCCAATCCAGCCGCTCGCCGTCGTGGTGGGTGGCGTCGACGACGGTCACCTCGATGCGGTCGAGAAACGAACGGTCCCGAATCGCCTGCCACGTGGTCATGGGCCGATGACTGGGCCGACCCGTTTCACGGTTCCGGAGCGCGGCTCGTGACCACGCCGTTCTCGATTCGGATTCTAGCTACTCGGAGACTAGCGACTCATCGAGAGTCTGACTACCGCCCGGGCCACCAGTTTATATTTATTCACAGCGTAACTGGCGTATGGTCATTCTCGTCCCGTTCGACGGGTCGACACTCTCCAGAACGGCACTTCTCCACGCGTCTCGGTCGGCAGGCCTCTATAACGAAGCGCCGCTCGCGGTCACCGCCATTCCGGACGGAAACGCGGACTACGCCCGGCGGAAGGGGTGGCTCACCGAGTCCGAGTCGTTCGATAGGAAGACCATCGTCTCACGCCTCCGCGAACAGGTCGCCGAACTCGCTCCCGACGCCGACTTCGAGTACGTCCTCGTCGACGCCCACGCACCCCCGGTACCATGTCGAATCGCATCCGCCAGCTAGCCCGCGCTCGCGACGCCGCGGCCATCTTCGTCGGGAGCGAGAACGCGGGGTTCAGTCGCCTCGGGACCGAAAGCATCGGCGGCCGCGTCGCTTTCGAGAAGGACCGCGACATCGCGATTATCAGGAATCCGTTGCCGGAAGCCGAGGCTGACACGACCGCGGGGCGGGTTCCGTGAGCGAACGACGTGAGCGAACGGGCCAAGAGCCGACCGAAGGGAGGCTCGCAGGCTTTTAATCGAGCTTTTACAAGCGAGCGAAGCGAGCGCAGTAAAAGCTCGTAGTGCGCCGGCCGGGAGTCCCGCGAACGAACGAAGTGAGCGAGTGGGACTACGGGCGGCGCACGAACGAAGTGAGTGCGCCGGCCGGGATTTGAACCACGGTCGTTTCGCTCGCTCCGCTCGCGTCACTCCCTGATTCAAATCCCTCTGGGCGATTTTCCTCGCTTCGCTCGGAAAATGCGCCGGCCGGGATTTGAACCACGGTCGTTTCGCTCGCTCCGCTCGCGTCACTCCCTGATTCAAATCCCTCTGGGCGATTTTCCTCGCTTCGCTCGGAAAATGCGCCGGCCGGGATTTGAACCACGGTCGTTTCGCTCGCTCCGCTCGCGTCACTCCCTGATTCAAATCCCTCTGGGCGATTTTCCTCGCTTCGCTCGGAAAATGCGCCGGCCGGGATTTGAACCCGGGCCATGAGCTTGGAAGGCTCAGGTCCTACCACTAGACCACCGGCGCGCATCCGTCGATTCAGGGCGGTGGGATAAGGCAGTTACGTTTGTGCCTAGTCGTCGGCCGGCGACTCCACCTCGCCCTCGCGAAACGCTCGCGCCGTCTCGCGGAGCGACTGGGAGACAGCAGGCACCTCGTCGGCGTCGACGGAGCCGTACTGTTCGATGTCCTCGACGCTCCGGGGGAACGGGCGGAGGTCCATGTGGGCGGCGATGCCGGCTTTCGCACCCTGCCCCATCGCCACCGGAATCTGGTTGTGGCCGGGGACGATGTCACCGACGGCGTAGACGCCGTCGACGCTCGTGCGCCCGTGGTCGTCGACGGCGACGGTGCCGTCGTCGTTCACGTCACAGCCGAGGTCGATTGCGAGTTCGTTGTTGTAGTTCGAGCCGTACATCGGGAACCCGCCGCGGTACTCGCGGACGGTGCCGTCCTCGAACTCGAAGCTCTCCAGCCAGCCGTCGTCGCCGCGGGTCATGCCCGTGATGTCCTCGTGAATCACGTCGATAGGGTGGGCGCGGAGCATCCGGTCGGTTTCCTCGCTCCACGTCGGGTCGTCGCCGCGGGTGAGGAGGTCCACCTCGTCGGTGAAGTTGAGCATAATCATGGCGACGTAGGCGGCGCTGTCGCCGTGGCCCATCACGTAGACGGACTCGTCGACGAACATGTAGGCGTCACAGTGGAGACAGTAGTGCAGGCCACGACCCGTCGGCGGGAGCGGCGGGTCGGGCTCGGCATCGCTGAACCCGGTGGCGAGGACGACCTGTTTCGTGGTGAGGGCCTCGTCGTCGACGTGGAGCGTGAAGTGGTCGCCCTCGTCGTCGACGTCGCTCACGAAGCCACGCTGGTAGGTAGCGCCGTAGGCCTCGACCTGCGCTTGGGCGGTCTGGAGGAACTCGACGCCGGAGGTGTCCTCGGTGACGCCGATGACGTTGTGGGTGTCCTGCATCATCGCGGCGCGGCCGCCGCCGCGGTTCACGATGAGCGTATCGAGGCCGAGACGGGTGGTGTAGAGCGCGGCGGTCAGTCCCGCCGGGCCGCCGCCGACGACGGCGACGTCGTAGTCGGTGTCGGGCTGGATGTCGCTGTCGGTCATGGGGGGTACTACTGCTGCCGGGGGGTTAAGTCCTGTACGTCTGTGCGCGCTGTCGACCCAGTCGTCAGGGGCCGACCACCGCGTAGCAGTTTCCGCTCGATTCGAATCGCTCGTGGACGGTGAGCGCGCTCATCGCGAGGTCACGGTCGAACTCGTCGGGGTCGTAGACGTGGTAGTATCGCGGCACCGTCTCGCCACCGGGGAGCGTCCAGTCGACGGTCGTATCGAACCCCTCATCGGCGTCGAAGCGGTCGTGGGTCGTGCTCCAGACGCCGAGGAGCGCCCGTCCGTCGGCGGCGAGGACGCGCGCGAGTTCGTCGAGCGAGTCGACGCGAGTCGACCGCGGGCGGAGATGATGGAGGGTGGCGACGTACACCGCGAGGTCGACGGTTGCGTCTCGAATCGGGAGCGTGGCGGCGTCGCCCTGCACGAGATGGGCGTCGAAGCCGCTGGCGGCCTGTCGGCGGCGGGCAGTCTGCAGGAGTCCCCGACTCACGTCGAGCGCGACGACGCGAGCGGCGCTCGTCGCGAGCACTTCGGCGTGGCGACCGTTGCCACAGCCGATATCGAGCGCCAGTCCGGCCGGCTCCGCGTCGGCGACGAAGGACTCTATCTCCGGCCACGGGTACTCCCGCGTCGCGGCGAAGTGGTCCGCGATGCGGTCGTAGGTGGCCTGCGGGTCGCGCGTCATACCGATGCTCGACCCGGGAGGGATATATACTGTTGGCCGACGCGCTCAGAGGAGGAGAAACGCGAACACGACGAACGTGAGGGCCAACAGGCCGGTGGCGTGTTTGACGCCGTCGGCGATGCCCCCTTCGGCGAGTTGACCGGCGATGAGACCGGAACAGACGGCCTGAATCGCCGAGATGTGGAAAAACAGGATCTCGTACGCGTTGGTGTCCACGGACGACCCGCTGAACGCGCTCGTGACGCCGGTGCCGGTACCGGGAGCGCCCGGCGAGAGCGACCCGGTCGCCCCGCCGCCCGTCTGCTGGACCGCGGGGATGAACGCGACGGTCAGAGCGACGATGATGCCGAGGAAGACGAACACCGAGATGTAGATGACGAGGATGTAGGTGAGCATCTCCTGTCGTCGCTCGCGCTGGAGGCGCTGGGTGGATTTGGCCTCGTCGGCGGCGATGCGAAGGACGGGCGCGATGTCGCCGCTCGCGCGCATGGCGTTCGTGATGAGCGTGACCGACTGCGCGACCATCCGGACGCGGGTTCGGGCGGCAAAGCGGTTCAGGGCGGTGCTGACGTCCGCTCCCCAGCGAACGTCCTGCCACGTGCGGTCTATCTCGTCTTCCAGTCCGCCGAGGTCGGTGTCGGCGATGCGGTGGAGGCTCTCGACGATGCTCATCCCCGCCTCGTTGACACTCGCGAGACGGTCGAGGAAGTCGGGGACCGCCCGCTCGATGGCGCGGACGCGTCGCTTGTGTGTCTCGTGAAGCAGGGCAAACACCGTCATGGCGAGCAGGCTGGCCTCGATGACCGGGCCGTCGAGCGTCTGGAGCGCCGAGGGGCCGAGCGGAATCGGCACCGAGCGATAGAACACCCAGAGGACGCCGAGCGGCACCGTGACGGCGAAACTGACCCACGGCTGTTCGAGGACGGTCCGCAGCGGGTCGTTCGCCCACCGACGCAGCACCCGGAAGCGGTCGTAGGCGGCGAGTCGCTCGGCGTTAGGGAGCCACCCGTCGGCCGTCGCCCCGCCGTCGGACCGCGGAACCGCCGTCGATAGGTTCTCGGGCACCCCCGTCGCCGCCGCGATGTCGCGACCGACCTCTCGCGTACCCGTCTCGTCCTGCGTCAGGCTGTCGATGTAGACGATGAAGCCCGCGCTTGCGAGCGGGATGCCGGCGTAGCCGACGAACCGAACGACGCCGAGCGTATCCTCGATGACGAGCCCGATGACGACGAGGACGGTGATGAAAAAGAGCGGGCCGGCGACGAGGACGGTGACGTATATCTCGGCGAGCGTCGAGACGAGTTCGAGATACTGCTCCTGTTGGGCCTCGGCTTCCTCCTGATACCGCTCGTACTGCCCGCGGAGAAACTCAGAGAGGTTGCGCCCGCTCCCGAGGACGCTCGCGAGGTTGTCGGAGAACTCCGAGAGCCCCTCGCTCGGTGTCCGGTCCGCAGTCCGCCGAATCGCCGTCAGGATGTCCGTCGAGAAGGTGTTCATGTCGCGCACCGCGACGCCAACCTCGCGCGCGGCCTCGCCGTAGATGTCCTCGTTTCGGGAGAGCGTCTCCAGCACCGTCGGGAACGGCATCCCGCTCCGCGAGAGCGCGTAGACGAAGGCGATGGTACGCGGCAGCGTCGCCTCGATTTCGCTCCCCCGAGCGCTCGATAACTGGTCGAGATACGCCCACCGCGCCCAGTACGTGATGGCACCGAGCGTCGACCCGACGGTCGCCCCAAAAAAGAGAAAGAGGACGAACAGGCCGAGCAGCGTCAGGTCTTGGAGGCGGGTGAGGCCGCCGAGAAAGGAGAGCGCCGGGGGGACGGCGGCGAGAATCGACTCGCGGCTGATAGCGAGCAAATCGACCAGCCACGTAGCGACGTAGACGCCGAGAATGGCACCGGCCACCCCCGCGAGGCCGCTGATGAACAGGGTTCGCGAGGCGAAGACGCGGTGGGTGGTTCCGATGTGGGTCGCGTGTAGGCGCTCTTGTTGCCAGTCGCGCCGAGGGCTCTGCTCGACGTAGTCGCCGAAGATGGGGACGGCCAGTCGCGAGATGAACAGGCTCGCTCGCTCGCTGACCGGTGACAGCACGATGGGGAGGACGAGGAGGGCGACGACGAGAAGCGGCGCGAGCGTTCCAATCACGGGCTGGCACCGTCGGCGACGGTTTCGATGCGTTCGAGGACGCGGTCGGCGTCGTCGTAGTACTCGTTGACGAGCGCCGTGAACTGGCGGTAGTCCGTAATGTCGCGGTCCTGCAGGGCGCGGAGGAACCGCCGTCGGTTCTTGAGTTCCTCAAGTAGTTGGGTTCGCGTCCACCCGCGTTCGTCCTGAATCTCGTCGAGGAGGGAGCTGTCCTGTCGGTCGAACGTGTCGGTGTCGGCGTCCCACGTGAAGGCGTTCGAGTAGTCGAGTTCGCCCGTCCGCTGGTCGATGCCACCGATTTCGCTGATGGCGTTGCTCCGGCGGACCCGTTCGCCGTCGAGCCGGGTGAGTCGCTGGACCGAGAGCAAATCGAGCGACTGAATCATCGCTCGGGGGACGTTGATGGGTTCGTTCTCCAGCCGGTTGATGACCGTCTCGATGCTGTCTGCGTGCATCGTCGAGAACGTCGTGTGGCCCGTGTTCATCGCCTGGAAGAGCGTCACCGCCTCGTCGCCCCGCACCTCGCCAACGATGATGTACTCGGGGCGGTGGCGGAGCGCCGAGCGCAACAGGTCGTACATGTCGATGTCGGCGCCCTCGTGGAGTCGCTCCCGCGTCACGCTCGACAGCCAGTTGTCGTGATACAGCGACAGTTCGCGGGTGTCCTCGATGGAGAACACCTTCGAGCGCGGCGGGATGAACATCGACACCGCGTTCATCGAGGTGGTCTTCCCCGACGCCGTCCCGCCGGCGAAGATGAGCGACTTGTTGTGCTCGATGGCGAGCCACAGATACGCCATCTGGTCGACGTTGAAGGTGCCGTAGTTGATGAGGTCGATGGGGGTGAACGGCTCGTCGGCGTACTGCCGGATGGTAAAGGCTGAGCCACGAGGAGTCACCTCCTCGCCGAGGGCGAGTTCGATTCGCGAGCCGTCGGGCAGGGTCGTTCCGACGACGGGGTCACCGACGCTGATGTGGCGGCCCGACTGCTGGGCCAACTGCACCACGTAGTTGTCGAGTTCGTCCGAGTCCTCGAAGACGATGTTCGTCTCGATGTCGGTGTAGTCGTCGTGGTAGACGAAGATGGGGAGGTCGTAGCCGTCACACGAGATGTCCTCGATGTGGGGGTCGTGCATCAGCGGGTCGATGCGGCCAAACCCCTGAAACCCCCGCACGAGGTAGTAAAACAGCTTGTAGTAGGTGTGCATATCCACCTCGACACCGTACTCCTCCAGTAGCGACTCCAGTTCCGTCGCCAGCACCGATTCGTCGGGTTCGTCCTCGCCGTCGCGGTAGAGCAACGGGTCGCGGATGTCGGTCAGCACTCGGTCGCGGAGCCGCGACTCGAAGGGGTTCAGGTCGGGTTCGACCGCGTGATACAGGTTCTTGCTCTCCTCCGTATCGCGCGTGACGACGATGTACGCGAAGGGGGCGTTCACCCAGTAGCGGTCGAGTTCGTCGTGTCCCGGCGGGCACTCGAAGTGCGCGAGCGGGCCGTCTTCGTCGGGGCGAAAGGGGCGGACGTCGAGCGCCGACCCACGGAGCATCTCGTACGTTCGGGTGAGCCGTCGTCGGAGCCCACCGAACCGTCCGTCGGTTCTCGACGCCGCGTCCTCTGACATCGTTCGTCGGCGGTATGCGAGGCGGTCACTTAAACATGCGCCCGCGGGCCGCCGTAGCGACGCGCGGACCGTTGCCCCACAATCATAAAGAGACGGCGACGAAATACTCCATATCGATGGCATACTCGACCCCCGGCGTGGTCCCGGTCGACGAGTTCCCACCGGGCACCTCGATTCTGGTCGCCGGGCCTCCGCTCACACGCAAGCGCGACCTCATGATTGACCTCCTCGGCAACGGCGACGACGAGGGGGCCGTCATGGTGACGACGAAGATGGGCGCCGGGAAACTGCTGGAACTGTTTCGGGAGCGAAACGGCGAGCATCCCGCCGACCGGCTCAACGTCGTCGACTGCGTGACCAAAGAGCGCGGTATCGGGCAAGTTCGCGAGACTGAGACCACCTCCTATCTCTCCTCGTCGCGTGACTTGACCGGTCTCAGCATCGAACTGTCCGGGCTGTTTCAGGACTACCACGCGTCGGGGGACCCGATGCGATTCGGCGTTCACTCTCTCTCGACGTTTCTCATGTATCACAACCTCCAGCGCGTCTATCGGATGGTCCACGTCCTGAGCGGGCAGATAGAGAGCGCGGGCGCACTCGGCGTGTTCGTCGTCGACTACCCGACCGACCGCGAACTCAACATGTTGAGCCAGCTGATAGACGGCGTCATCGAGACGCGAGAAACGGACGACGGCTGTGAACTCCGGCTTCGGGGCCTCGGTGGCCGGGGAGCGGGCTGGCAGCCCTACTGACGCATCGACACTTCGTCCAGCGCGTCGAGGCCGACTTCGACGAGCGTGTCAATCGAGGGTATCGCGTCGCCGTCGAACGTTATCGCGAGACCGGTGAACTCGTCGACCGGGAAGTGGAGGACGACGGCTTGGTCGAACTGCCGGACGACGGCGTTCATCTCGCCGAGCATCCGAAACTGGTCGCGTCCACCGCTGCCCAGCCCCTCGATGACGAGTTCTTTCACCTTCTCCTCGAACTCCTCGGGGGAGTACATCTCTCTCACGTCCGACCGGACGTAGACGAGTTCGTGGTCGTCGCCGCCGTACCACACCGCCAGTCGGAGACCGTCCGGTGTAATCGTCTGATAGCGCTCGACGAGCGACTGGGCGGCGTCTTGCATACGCGACAGGAGACACGGTCGAAACAAATACCTTTGTGCGAGAGTCGCCTGCTCCGACGGACAGGTTGGGAGGGACCCCACCCATCGCGAGCGCATCCGAACTGCTCGACGGTCTAGCCCACCCAGAATCCCGGGATGGCGTCGGTGTCGATATCGCCAATTCTGGCCCGGCACAACATTTAAATATCGGGTTCGCCACGACACTTATAATGGAACGTCCCAGCCGCCAACGTCAGCGGAGCCAAGAGACGGAACAGGAAGCGGACGAGTCCGTCGACTGCCCCGAGTGCGGGTCCGACAACATCGTTACGGACGCGGACCAGGGCGAACTCGTCTGTGACGACTGTGGGCTGGTAATCGACGAGCGACAAATCGACCGTGGCCCGGAGTGGCGGGCGTTCAACCACTCCGAGCGACAGAGCAAATCCCGCGTCGGGGCGCCGATTACGGAGACGATGCACGACCGCGGGCTGACGACGACCATCGACTGGAAGGACAAGGACGCCTACGGTCGCTCCCTCTCCTCGGAAAAACGCTCGCAGATGCACCGCCTGCGGAAGTGGCAGGAGCGAATCCGAACGAAAGACGCGGGCGAGCGCAACCTGCAGTTCGCGCTGAGCGAAATTGACCGGATGGCCTCGGCGCTCGGCGTGCCGCGGTCGGTGCGCGAGGTGGCGTCGGTCATCTATCGACGCGCGCTCAACGAAGACCTGATTCGCGGGCGCTCCATCGAGGGCGTCGCCACCGCCGCGCTCTACGCCGCCTGCCGACAGGAGGGCATTCCCCGCTCGCTCGACGAGGTGGCCGAAGTCTCTCGCGTCCCGCAGAAGGAAATCGGGCGCACCTACCGCTACATCTCACAGGAACTCGGTCTCGAACTCAAGCCAGTCGACCCCAAACAGTTCGTCCCCCGGTTCGCCTCGGCGCTCGAACTCAGCGAGGAGGTACAGGCCAAGGCGACCGAGATTATCGATGTCTCCGCCGAACAGGGCCTGCTCTCGGGCAAATCTCCCACCGGCTTCGCCGCCGCGGCCATCTACGCCGCGTCCCTGCTCTGTAACGAGAAAAAGACCCAGCGCGAAGTCGCCGACGTGGCGCAGGTGACGGAAGTCACCATCCGCAACCGGTATCAGGAGCAAATCGAAGCGATGGGCTTCCGCTAACGCCGGACGAACACGACTACTTCTCGGTTCCACAGCGATAGGCGGTAGGTGCTCGACTCGTAGCCCGTGAGTCGCGCCGAGAGCGCAGAGCGCTCGCTCGCGTCCGCGATGACGACGGGCGGGGTCTCCTCCATCGCATCCAGTTCGCTCATCTCACGAACCCCGCCCGTCTCGGCGCCCATCCGCTCCAGATACCACGGGAGCGGGAGCCGATTCCCCCACGCGTCGCTCACGGGGGGTTGCTCCGGGGTGTCGTCGTACGACGCGACGAACGTCGACCCGTAGAAGAGGACGTCGACGCCGTCGTTGCCCTCGATGGCCGCCGACACGTCGTCAACGAACGGGTTGAGGTCGTCGCCCGGTTGGGCGTGGTGAACCAGCGGGTTCGCCGTCGTCGTCGGGCCGTAGGCCGTCCCCGCGACGGCCGCCCCGAGTTGGCCGGCGAGCGCGAGTGCGAGGAGGGCCGCGACGGCGACGGTCACGGCGTCGTCGCGAGCGAGGCCCTGCGACCCGTAGCGAGCGAGGAGGCCGACGGCCGCGGCCGCGGGCACGACGGCCGGGGCGACCGTGTGGACGGTCAGCCATGCCGCGCTCTCCTCGGTGAGGACGGGAAAGACGAGTAGCGACGCGCCCGCCCAGTAGGCGTGGAAGGCGACGACCGGGCGGGTGTCGCCCGTCCCGTAGCGGTCGACGAGGAAGCCCACCGCCGCGAGGCCGACGACGACGGCCGACGCCCCGAGCAGCGTCTCGGCGTGCGCGCTCAGATAGGGGAGGAGTTCGTGTTCGCCACCTCGTCGCCGCCCGAGTATTCGGACGCCGTAAAACGCCCGCGCCGCGCCGACGAACGCGGCTTCGACGGTGCCGAGGGTCGGCCGAATCGACCCGTTCACGCGCGGCGCGTAGAAAAACAGGTGGACGGCCAGAAAGACGCCGAGCGCGCCGAGTCCCTCGCGAGTCGACCCGCGGAGGCGGCCGAGCAACGCGTCGATTCGGTCGCCGACGCCCTCGCCCTCGCCGACGAGTCGGCGCTGGTCGATGGTCAGCGCCGCCGCGGCCAGCACACAGAGGAGCGTCGCGACGACGAGCGCCGACGACGCGACGGCGAGGGCAAGCGCCGCGGCGCCGAGATAGCGGTAGCGCGCCGTCCGGTCGGCTGGCCCGTCGATAACCCGAATCGCACAGCCGACGACGACGAGCGAGAACACCGCGAGCGGAAGGTCGCCCCGGAGGAAGCGCCCGTAGTAGAGGAGCGCGGGACTGGCGGCGAGCAACCCGCCGAGTGCGACCGTCTCGGCGTCGCTCAAGCGGGGTCGGTAGAGGAGGGCGACGAGCGGCGACAGGCCGCCGACGACGGCGACGACGGCGCGGGCCGTAGCGTCTGTCGCGCCGACGAGGCCGAACACGTGGCGCTCGACGATGTAGAGGAAGGGGCCGCCGGCGATGGGGCGATATTCGAACGAGCCGCTGTCGAGATATCGGAGGCTCCAGTAGCCGACGCGCGCCTCGTCCCAGTGGAACGGGCGTGTCCCGAGGCCGACGAGGCGCGCGGCGAGAGCGAGGACGGTGACGACGGCGAGGGCGACGACGACCCGGTCGATGTCGACACCCGCTGACGAGTCGGCCGCGGACATATCGGTGCATCCCCCGGCCACCCGGTGAACCTTTCGGTACTGCCACCGACCGATACAAGCCGGCGGGGGACAGAGGGCGGGTATGGACCTGTTCGGAACCGCGGGCATCCGCGGGAGCGTGCGGACCGACGTGACGCCGGCCCTCGCGATGGCGGTCGGACGGGCGGTCGCTCGCGACGCCGACGCCGAGGACCCGGCTGTCGTCGTCGGCCGCGACGGGCGAACCTCGGGCGCCGCCCTCGCCGCCGCCGTCGAGGCCGGCGTGCTCTCGGGCGGCGCGACGGTCGAGCGCATCGGCGTCGTGCCCACCCCCGCGTTGGCCTTCGCGTCCCGTGGCCGCCACGGCGTGATGCTCACCGCCTCGCACAACCCGCCCGGCGACAACGGCATCAAGTGCTTCGTCGACGGCGTCGAGTACGACCGCGAGCGAGAGCGCGAGGTCGAGCGCCGAGTCGAGACGGACGCGCCGCCGGTCGAGTGGGACGAGTGGGGCGACACGCAGGCGACGGACGTACTCGACGACTACCGGTCCGCAGTCGTCGACTTCGCCCGCCAGTTCGGCGCGCCGCTCGACGGTCTGTCTGTCGTCGTCGACTGCGGCAACGGCATGGGCGCGCTCGCGACGCCCGCCGTCCTTCGGGCGCTCGGCGCCAGCGTCGAGGCGCTGCACGCGAACGTCGACGGCCACTTCCCCGGACGAGAGAGCAAGCCCACGCCCGAGTCGCTGACGGGCCTGTGTCGGTACGTCGCCGACGGCGACGCCGACCTCGGAATCGGGCACGACGGGGACGCCGACCGCATCGTCGTCGTCGACGGCGAGGGCGAAATCGTCCACGAGGACACCGTCCTCGCCATCCTCGCGGAGCGATACGTCCGCGCGAGCGACGCCGCCGATCCGGTGGTGGTGACGACGCCCAACGCCTCGGCGCGCATCGACGACCGGGTCACCGAGGCCGGGGGCCGGGTCGAGCGCGTCCGTCTCGGCGCGCTCCACGAAGGTATCGCGCAGGCCCGCGAAGCGGGCGGTACGGTCGTCTTCGCGGCCGAACCGTGGAAACACGTCCACCCCGCCTTCGGCGGCTGGATTGACGCCGTCGCCAGCGCGGCGGTGTTCGCCCGCCACGTCGCAAGCGAGGGGCTGTCCGAACTCCGCGCTCCCGTGGCGGAGCGACCCTATCGAAAGGTGAGCGTCGCCTGTCCCGACGACGCCAAAGGCGCGGCCATGGAGCGACTGCGGACGACGCTCCCGGAGGCGTTTCCCGAGGCGGCTGTCGACACCGAACACGGGGTTCGACTCGACCGGCCCGACGGGTCGTGGCTCCTCGTCCGCCCCAGCGGCACCGAGGCCTACGTCCGGCTCTACGCCGAGAGCGAGGCGGTCGACGAACTCGTGGCGACGGCGCGGGCGACAATCGAGCGCGCCGTCGAGGCGGCGACCGAGGGCGCCTGATTTCGTCGACTCCGTGGCGACGAAACGGGAATAAAGAGTTTTCCCACCGCGGGCGCGACACAGCACCAATGACCACCCACGAGTACGACGTCGTCGTCGTCGGGGCGGGCACCGCTGGCTGTTACGCCGCGGCGGCCCTCGCTCGCGCCGGCCTCGACGTCGTCGTCGTCGAGCGGAAAGACGAGGCGGAGGCCGGACACATCGCGTGTGGTGACGCGCTGAAAGGCGCCGACGCCTTCCCCGAGGCCATCCCCAAGTCGAAGATTCAAGACGCCTTCACGAACACGGGCGTCGACCACGGCCGATTCGAACTCCCGCAACACGACACGGTGCTCGACATCCCGATTCCGGGCGAACTCGCCGTCATCGACCGCTGGGAGTACGGCCGCCGCATCATCGACGGCGCCGCCGAGGCGGGCGCCGACTTCCACTACGACACCGTCGTTCAGGACGTGTTGCAGGACGGCGCTCGCGTCACCGGCGTTCGCGCGATTCGGAAGGGCGACCCCGTCACCTACGAGGCACGGGTCACCATGGACGCCGCGGGCGCGCTCTCAATCCTGCAGGACAAGGCCGACTTCGACGAGGCCACCTTCGACACCAACGTCTCGTACTCCCAGTTCTGCTCGGCGTACCGCGAAATCGTGGAGGTGCCCGAACCGGTCGAGTGGGACGACGCTCTGGTGTTCAAGCCCACGGAGCGGGCCGCCGGCTACCTCTGGTACTTCCCGCGGACGAGCACGACCATCAACGCCGGCCTCGGCTTCCAGATGACCGAGGAGCCGATGAAACTGGTGCAGGACCTGCGCTACGACCTGCAGAACCGTCCGGAGTTCGAGGGTGCGTCGGTCGAGGACAAACTCGGTGGCGCCCTGCCCACGCGGCGCCCGTACGACTCCGCGGTGGCGCCGGGCTTCGTCGCCGTCGGCGACGCCGCGGGCCACGTCAACCCGACGACCGGCGGCGGCATCGCCGGCGCGGCCTACGCCGGCACCTACGCCGCCGAGGCCATCATCGACGCCATCGACGACCCCACCGAGGCCGCGCTCTGGGAGTACAACGAGCGCGTGATGGACCACTTCGGCGGGCGCTACGCCGGTCTCGACGTCTACAACGTCCTCTCGACGGCTGTCGACGTCGACGACCTGATGGGCCTACTGGCCGCGCTCCCGGGCGAGAAACTCGCCGAGGCGCTCTACTCCGGGTCCACCTCGATGGGCCTCGCGCTGAAGGTCAAGAGCGCGATACAGAGCTTCGGCTACTGGGGCACCATCATCGACTTCTACCGGACGAAACGGCTGGCCGAGGACCTGATGGACCGCTACGACGAGTACCCGAGCCACCCGTCGGAACTCGCGTCGTGGCAGTCCGACCGCGACACCGTCATGGAGCAGGTGTACGAGACGACGGGCGCCGAGCCGAAGTACTAGCTACTCGCCCACTCTGCTCTGGGGCCTGTTTTCAGTCACCGTTCGCTACGTTACGTTATCCTCTACGGCGCACTAAACACCGGTTGCTCGTATGATTTATAACTGAAGGATGAAATATATACAACATGATTGGCGGAATTGGGCCTCAGGTGTGGGACCTCGTTCAGCAGTGGACACCATCCGAGACATACGACCATGAACGCAAGTATCAGGCTGAGTTGCAGGAGTATCTAGACGGACAGCTAAATGAGGGGAGTAGCATGGGTCTCGGAATGGGTGGTCAGCGTAACTATGCTGTCAGTACGGAACGTGGCACTGCACGTGGCGACGTTGTTGTGAACGATACTGTCGGCATAGAATTGAAACGAAATTTTTCCAACAATCAGAAGCGGAAACTCCGTGGGCAACTCGAAGATTACGGTGACAACTACGATTTCGTTATCGCCTGCGCGTGTGGTGTTGAGGATACTGACGGGTGGCGCGAGGTCCAGAACAAATTCACCGGGAATCAGCGTGGAATGTTCGATATGACCGAGTTCCGATTCATAATCAAACGGCGAGAGGATTTCGGAAAGCGGCGTGACGGCGACGGCGATGGGTTGTTCGGCAGCGGTAGCCTATTCTGATCATGCTAGCGTTGACTCCGATTTTCGACAGGCTGTATTATGCAGACGCTCTATATCTCACTCTGTGCTAGTCGCTCGACCGACTCGGAGAACACGTCGATGGCGATACCGATGGTTTCCTCGTCGACGTCGAACGTCGACGTGTGATGCCCGCCGGGGTGGTCGGTGCCGACACAGACGTACGACGCCAGCCCGCCCCGTTCTTGGACGTGTCGCATGAGATAGGTGGCGTCCTCGCTCCCGCCCAGACTGTCGCTGCCGAGGACGGAGTCGACACCCGGCGTCGTCTCGGCGACGGCGCCGACGAGGGCGGCGAGTTCGCCGTCGCTTTTTCCGCCCGGTGCTCGCCCCTCGCCGACCACCTCCACCTCGCAGTCGTGCATCTCGGCGGCGGCCCGGAGGATGCGCTGGGCGTGGTCGTCGACGTACTCCATGAGTTCGGTCGTCTCGCCCCGCACCTCGCCCTCGATGAAGGCGTCTTCGGGGACGATGTTGGAGGCGGTGCCGCCGCCGACGCGCCCGGCGTTGACGCGGGTCGCACCGTCATGATGCCGGGGGATGGCGTAGAGGTTCTGAATCGCCGTCGCCATCGCCTGCACGGCGTTGCGGCCGCGCTCCGGGTGGCCGCCGGCGTGGGCGGTGGCCCCCGCAAACGTCGCCCGAAAGTGGCTCACGGCGAGGAAGCCGTCGACGCCGGCGACGACTTCGCCCGTCGGGTGGTCGAGGCCGACGTGGAGGGCAAGCAGGTAGTCGACGTCGTCGAGGTGGCCGCCCTCGGCCATCGGCTCGCCGCCGGCGATGGCCTCCTCGCTCGGCTGGAAGAATACCTTGAGCGTGCCGGAAAAGTCGCTGTCGGCGATGGCGTCGACGACGCCGACGCCGACGGTGGCGTGGGCGTCGTGCCCGCAGGCGTGCATGAATCCCTCGTTCTCGGAGCGGAAGCCGTCGGCGGCGGGCCGGTGTGACGGGTCGTCGGCCTCCGTGATTGGGAGGGCGTCGATGTCGACGCGGACCCCGACCGTCGGCCCCTCGCCCCGTTCGAGGACGGCCACGAGGCCCGTGTAGCCGCCGTCGAGGCGGTCGACCACGTCCTCGCGAGCGCCGGCGTCGACGGCGAGCCGTGCCCACTCGTCGAGTTCGGCGTCGTCGGGGACGCCCCGCCGGTCTTCGGCCAGTACCTCGGGGCCGACGTAGAGGCCGTCGAGCGGTCGCGTTTCGAGTTCGTCGACGAGGCGCGCGGTGGTGTAGAACTCGCGCCACGCTGGTTCGGGGTGTCGGTGGAGGTCACGGCGAAGGTCGAGCAAGTCGTCGGCTACGTCCATGCTCCGCACACGGACGGCGGGCGGCATAAGTTGTCGGCCGCGGCGTTCCGGTTCCTTTTACTCGGTTCGGCCGGGATACGCGAGCGACATGAGCGAGCACGACCTCCCGGACGAACCGGCCGACGTATCCCGCGTCGAGTTCTACGGCGGGCGAGGGGTTAGCGCCCTCCCGCTCGCGATATTCATCGTGTGGGCCATCGTCCAGAGCGGCCTCCTCGGCATCGGCGACACGTCTGGACTAGTCATCGGCATGCTCGTCGGCCTCATCGTCGGCATGCTGTTCGTGAAGGGCAACTGGAAGACCTACGCCGACGTCATCTTCGAGGGGATGACCCAGCGCGTGGCGGCCACCGCCGTCGTCGCGTGGCTCTGGGCTGGGATGTTCGCCGACACGATTCAGGCCGGCGGCTTCGTCGACGGCCTCGTGTGGGCCGCGGGCGCCGCCGACGTCGGCGCCGCGCTCTTTCCCGCACTCACCTTCATCTTCGCCGCCCTCCTCGCGACGGGCATCGGCACCGGCTACGGCACCGCCGTCGCCTTCACCAGCCTCGTCTTCCCCGCGGGCGTCCTCCTCGGCGCCGACCCCGTCCTCCTGTTCGGCGCCATCCTCTCGGGCGCCGTCTTCGGCGACAACCTCGCGCCCGTCTCCGACACGACCATCGTGAGCGCGGTGACACAGGACGCCGACATCGGCGGCGTCGTCGCCTCGCGGTTCAAGTACGCCATCGTCGCCGCCGTCCTCGCGCTTGCCAGCTACATTATCGCCGGGAACGCGATGGCGGGCGAACCCCTCGACGTGGGCGCACAGGCCACCAGCGGCGCCGGGCCGCTCGGCCTCGTCCACCTGCTTTCGATTGCCGTCGTCATCGGCACCGCCGTGCAGGGCCGACACATCATTGAGGCGGTTTCGTGGGGACTGTTGACCTCAATCGCGCTGAATCTCGTCCTCGGCCTCGCGCCCGCGTCGGCGATGCTCGTCTTCCGCTCGACGTCCGAATCTGGCATCGCGGCGACGCTCGACACGCTTCCCGTCTTCGGGTCGATAGTCGAGGTGGTGCCCGACGCCACCAGCACCGTCGGCGGGAGCCTCTACACCGGTGCGCTCGGCTTCTTCCCGCTCATCGTCCTCGTCTTGCTCATCGTCGGCGCGGCGCAGGTGATGCGTGCCGGCGGTGGCTTCGCCGCCATCGAGGAGTGGTTGCTCGAACACGTCGCGACCACCGTCCGCCGCGCGGAGACGACGATGGTCATCGGCACCGCCATCGTCAACGCGACCATCACCATCAACACCGCGGCGGAAATCGCCATCGCGCCCTTCATCCGCACCCTCGGCCAGCGGTTCAACATCAACGGCTACCGGCGCGCGAACATCCTCGACGCCAACACCTCCGCGCTGGGCTACATCTTCCCGTGGGGCGGGGGCGTGCTCGCGGGCTACGCCGCCATGACCCAACTCCCCCAGCAGTTCGACTGGTTCACCGAAGCAATGCTCGCCAATCCCGCCGCCGTCTGGCCCTACGTCTTCCACGGCTGGTTCCTCGTCGCCGTCTTCCTCGTCGCGGCGTGGACCGGCTACGGGCTGGAGTACGTGCCCGACCGACAGAGCGAGGAGGTGGCTCGCGTATGAACCTCCGCAAACTCGTCGCCGGCTTGACTTTCCGGACGAACACGCCGGCCTACGAGTCGGGCGACGAACTGACGGCCTTCGTCACGGGCTACGCGGACGGCGCGGCGCTGGTCCGCATCGGCGACACGGTGCTGACGCTCTCTGATGCACCGTCGGGACTCGTCGACACCCTCGTGAGAATTCGCGTGACCGAGTTCGACACCGCCGACTCGACCGGTCGCGCCGAGTTGCTGGACGTACTGGACTGACCCGCGGCTACTCCTGTTGGTGGCCGAGCGGCTTCTTGCGGTCGACTTCGATTTCGACGTGGACGTGGTCCGGAAACTCCATGTGGCCGACCCGGCCGGCCACCTCGTCGTTGCCGTGGATTTCGAGGCGGCGCGTGTAGGTGGAGTAGTCCCACGACTCGAACTGATTGCCGGGGACGAGCGAGCGATACTGCGGGACGGTGAGTCGTTGCGGCGGTGCGGAGTGGGGACCCTTGCACTCGGCGCCTTTCCGCTCGACCATCTCCTTGATATCCGTCACGAGCGACTCGAGGGCGTCCCGGTCGCCGCTCTGGAAACTGAGTTTGGTGACGAAGGCCATCGTTACCCCCTACTGCGCGCTCGATGCCCAAAAGCGCACCCGTCCGGCCGCCGGCTCCGCTCCCTTGAAATCTTTATACGTTGTGACCGTTTACTGCCGGTAATGACGGTGGAAGCGACCAGTGCTGGAGCCATCCTCTTCCGCGACACCCGTGGCCACCGGGAGTACCTGCTCCTGAAGAGCCGACCCGGGGACTGGGAGTTCCCGAAAGGCGGGGTCGAAGGCGACGAGGAACTTCAGCAGACTGCGATTCGAGAAGTGAGTGAGGAAGCCGGTATCGAGGATTTCCGCCTCATCGACGGCTTTCGCAAAGAGTACGACTACGTCTTCGAGGCCGGAGGCAACACCATCCACAAGACGGTGCACCTGTTCATCGCACGCTCGTTCGAGGCGAGTGCGGAACTCTCCAACGAGCATCGCGACCTGCAGTGGCGCGACTACGACCAAGCGATAAACACCATCACGCAGGACGGCCCCCGCGAAATCCTCGAAGAGGCCCACGACTATCTGGACGAACTCGTCACCGAGGCGGAGTCTGGTGAAGGGAAGCGGACCTATCTCGGGTAGGCCGCGCGACCCGCCGTGGGCGGCGCCCGACCGTCCATGACCCATCCCGGCGACAGCGAGTTCGGATTCGAACTCGTCACCTGCCGCTGGGCGGAGCGGGCGTGGCCCCCCGACCGCGAGACGGAGGCCGTTCCCGTCGTCGGGCGCCAGTTCGGCACCCAGCGGCGGCGCTGGGACACCGTCGTCGTCGAGGCCGACCCCGACGCTCTCGCCGCCCGTGCCGCCTTCGGTGACGCGGCGCTCGATTCCGACCTCCTGCATATCGTCCGGAACGCACCCGCGGAGTGGGCGTGGTACCGCGACGCCCTCCCGCATCCGGGCTACCCGTGGCGCTACGTCCGCGCGGCGATTCACCGCGCCGCCGACCGCGGTGTCGTCGAGACGCGACGCGACGGCAACCGCATCCAGATTCGCCGAATCGCGCCCTACCCCGACTGGGTTCGGCGCATCGTCGCTATCGAGAACAAACCGGACCTCGACGCGAGCGCGGCGCGGGCGCTCGCCGACCAACTCGACCACGACGTGTCGACGGCGCTCGCCGACGAGGTGTGGGTCGCTACCGCCGCGACGGGCGAGACAGTCGAACCCGCGTTGCTGGAGGACATTCCCGTCGAAGCGGGTGTGTTGGCGCTCGATTTCGGCGGCGAGGGCTTACCGGAGGCGAGCGTCGCGTGGCACCCCGCCGCGCTCGATACCGACACCGCGAGCGACAAGCGACTCGAAATCGCCGAGCGGGTGTACGGCGACGGCTGGCGGTCGTACGTCGACACGATGCGCTCGGACTGTCGGTGGTTCGAACTCCGTGAGGAACACGGAACGCTCGTCCCGTGGTGTGGGTCGAAGACGTGTCACCCGACCGCCGCGGAGTGTTCGGGGTCGTGTCCGGAGTTCCAGCCCGAACCCCCGTCGTGGCGGACGCGTGGCTGGCCAATCGAGGGCGGGCCGGGGAAAGGCATCGAGCGCTTGCTCGACCGGCGGCGGCGCGAGCGGCGCTAGACGATTTCGACGTCGACGTCGTCGCGCTCGACGGCGAGTTTGAACGTCGGCACGGTCCGGTACACTACCTCGACGACGCCCTTGCGCCGGAGGCTCTGGAGCGCCTCGCGGACGGCGTCGACGTCGGGGTCGGCGTCGTACGCCGCTCGGACCTTCTGGAGGACGCTCACGACGCTCTCGGCGCGGTCATCGGGGCCGGCGACCACCTCGAACACCTGCGCTTCGAGTTCGGGGACGCGGATGACCTGCGGGCCGTCCTCGTCGCCTTCGAGGCCGGGTTCGACGCCGGTGATGTCGGCCGCCTCCGGCGTCGCGCAGATGTAGCTGTCGTCGTTGCGGTAGTAGTAGTCGCTCAGATGCTCTTCGAGATAGCCGTGGACCTCGCTACCGCTCTCCATCTCCCACCGCTCCTGTAGTTCCTTGTTCTTCGTCGGCTGGAGGCGGACGATATCCGCCAGCCGGTCGCGCTCCGCTGCCGACAGTGTCATGGCCGGGCGATTCGCGCCTCCCCCATATCGGTGTTCCGCTCCAGTCACGTTCGGATATGCTAGTGACGTTATTGCCACCTCGAAAGCCCCGACTCGCTGGAGTCGGGAGCCTCGCTGCGCTCCTCGGCCTTCGGCCTGCGGTGCTTGCGTCGGCTTCCTTCCTCCAGCAGCGAGGGAGCTTCGCTCCCTCGGGCAACCGGGCGGCTTCGCCGCCCGGTGACGAGTCGCCCCTTTCAGTCCCGCCCTATGGCGGTCGCTCGGCCAACCGACGCGGGCGGGAATGAAAGGGGCCGTCCGCTCGCCAGCCGAGACGACGTAAGCACCGCAACGTAGTGAGGAGCGCAGCGAGTCGCAGGCGGCGAGCGGACGGGGGCTTTCGAGGTGCTACCGAGAGCACCACTCGAATCTAACCAGTATCACCGCTCCGCCCCGAACGTTTACCCTCGTGGCTATCGTCGCCATCTCCATGTCTTGGAACACCGTCACGCTCGACGTCGCCGATGGCATTGCGCGGCTCACGGTCGACCGTCCCGACGCACTGAACGCGATGAACACCGAGACGCTCGACGAAATCGAGGAAGCCGTCGCACAGGCCGAGGACGACGACGCGCGCGTCCTGATTCTCACCGGCGCGGGCGAGAAAGCGTTCATCGCTGGCGCCGACATCGACTACATGAAGGAGTTCTCGACGCCCGAGGCGCTTGCCTACGCGGAGCGTGGACAGGGCGTCGTTCGCGACATTCAGTCCTTCCCCGGCGTCACCATTGCGGCCATCAACGGCTATGCCTTCGGCGGCGGCTGTGAGTTCGCCCTCGCCTGTGACCTTCGGGTGGCGAGCGAGCGAGCCGTCATCGGGCAGACCGAGATTGATTTGGGCATCATCCCCGGCTGGGGGGGGACACAACTTCTCCAGCGGCTCGTGCCCGACGAGACGGCGCGCCGACTCATCTTCTTCGGCGAGCGCCTCGACGCGAGCGACGCCCACGAGCAGGGATTGGTCGGCGAAGTGGTCGCACACGACGAACTGTACGACCACGTCGACGAACTGGCCGTCGAGTTGGCGGCGAAGCCCCGACACGCGCTGTACGCGGCGAAGGAAGCGCTCGACGCCTTCCACGAGACGGGTCGCGAGGGTGGGATGACGGTCGAGCGCCGGGCGTGGAGCGGGCTGTTCGGCACGCCGGACCAGCGCGAGGGGATGGCGGCCTTCGTCGAGAAGCGCGACCCGGAGTTCGAGTGATAGGGCAACCATCTCTAAGTGGCGTGGGCTGTAAGGTTTCAGTATGAGCGAGCGCGTGAAACTGAACCGGGTCGAATCCGTGTTCGAGCGGCTCGATTACCCCGTCACTCGTGACGACGCGGCCGCCGAGTTCGTCGACGTGACGGTCACGTTCGCCGACGGCGAGGCGAATCTGGGCGAACTCGTCTCCGAGGTGGGGGGCGACGCCTTCCACGGCCCGGACGAACTGTACGCCGAACTCCAGAACGTCGTCCCCGTCGAAGCGGTGGGCGAACCCGGCCAGTCCGACGGCGACGCGTAACGTAGCTATTGAAACTATCTGAACACCAGAACACGGGATTCCGGACATCTGGTGTGTAACGGCTTTCAATCGCTACTGTAGTATCCGTGGGTTAAAGAGAATCGAGCCTCTCGGTTCGAGCCACCATGAAGTTCTGCGACGAATGCGGGTCGATGATGCAGACTGAGGACGATGCCTGGGTGTGTACCCAGTGTGGCCACGAGATGGCGCGAGACAGCGGCTCTGAAGCCGGTATGGTCACCACGCAGGCTCAGGAAGAGTCCGAGATTATCGAATCCAGCGGCGGGTCGAGCGGCCTCCCGACGACGAGCGCTAACTGCCCCAACTGCGACAACGACGAAGCCTACTGGTACATGCAACAGATTCGCGCGGCCGACGAATCCGAGACGCGCTTTTTCGTCTGTACCGAGTGCGAACACAAGTGGCGCGAAGACGACCACTAAGCGTCGCCTCGACGTACTCGTCTGCGGCCTGTCTCGCCGTCGATAACTCTTTTTCGTCGAGAACGAGCGCTTGCATTCCACCGTCGATGACGGTCATCAGAGGTCGAGCTACGTCGTCGGCGAAGCCGCCCGCTTCGATGTCGCGGTCGATTGCGTCCGCCAGCATGTGCCGAACCGACTCGTCGCTCTGACGGTTGTACCGCGGGCGACACGGCCGCTCGCGGAACTGCCGAGAGTCGGTCACACGGGGTCGCGGAACGCGATATCGACCCTCACACAACCCTTTTGACTGACTGGTTAGTAAGTCCGATAACATCCGTATGCACGACCTCCACCCCGACCTGCAGGACGCGGGGTGCCGGCCGCCCGGCCGCCCCGAACACGCCGCCCTCCCGAGTCCCGACGCTCGACCGATGCTGTCCGTCGACGAGGTGCCGCGATGACGCTCCGGACCCGGCTCCGCTCGATTTTCGCGGCGCCCGAGGAGATGGACCTGACCACCGGCGACATCGGCTGGCCCCTGCTTGTCCTGTCGCTGCCCATCGTCGTCACGAACCTCTTTCAGACGGCGTACAACCTCGCCGACACCTTCTGGCTCGGCCAGTACGGCACCGGTGCGCTCGCGGCCATCAGCTTCGCCTTCCCGCTCGTCTTCTTGGTCATCTCGCTGGGGATGGGCGTCTCCGTCGCCGGGAGCGTCCTCGTCGCCCAACACACCGGCGCCGACGAGCGCCGACAGGCCGAGTACGCGGCGTCGCAGACGATGACGTTTGCCCTCCTCGTCTCGGGACTGCTCGGAATTGTGGGCTACTTCCTCGTCGAGGAACTGTTGGGCCTGCTCGGCGCGTCGGCCTCTGTCCTCCCCATGGCCACGCGCTACATGGAAGTCGTCCTGCTCGGGATGCCCTTCATGTTCGGCTTCTTCGTCTTCGTCGCGCTCATGCGGGGGTACGGGGACACCGTCACGCCCATGCTCGTCATGTTCGGGTCGGTCGTTCTCAACATCGCCATCGACCCGTTCCTGATTTTCGGCTGGACCGTCGTCGAGAACGCCCCCCTCGTCGGTACCGTCGCGTTCCCGGAGATGGGCATCGAGGGCGCCGCCGTCGCCACCGTCTTCTCCCGCAGTCTGGCGCTTCTGGTCGGCCTCTGGATTATGCTTCGGGGCGGCCGCGGGGTTCGCATCCACCTCCGCGACATGGTCCCCGACCTCTCGTATCTCCGCCGTCTCGCAACCATCGGCCTGCCCGCCTCCATCGAGGGCACGGGTCGAGCGCTGTCGATGAACCTCTTGCTGGTCATCGTCGCGCTCTTTCCGGAGACGGTTGTCGCCGCCTACGGCATCGGTACCCGCGTGTTCTCCGTCGTCTTCCTGCCCGCCATCGCAGTCGCTCGCGGCGTCGAGACGATGACCGGACAGAACGTCGGCGCCGGCGAACCCGCCCGCGCCGAACGGGCGACCACCCTCGCGGCCACGGTGCTGTTCGGCGTCCTCACCGCCGCCGGCGTCGTCATCTGGGTCGCCGCCGCGCCGATTGCCGACCTGTTCACCACCGACCCCGCGGTGGTCGATTCCGCCGCGCAGTTCCTCCGCTACGTCGCGCTCTCCTTTGGATTCATCGGCATCATGCGCGCCTACACCGGGAGTTTCCGCGGTGCCGGCGAGACGCTCACCGCCGCGGCCATCTCCGTCCTCATGCTCGGCGTGATTCGGTTTCCCATCGCGTGGTTCGCCGCCCCGATACTCGGCCCGTCCGGCATCTGGGTCGCCTTCGCCGTCTCGAACGTCCTCGGCGCCCTCATCGCCTACGCGTGGTACCGCCGCGGGACGTGGCGCGAGGGTGACGCCTCGACGGCGGTCCCCGTCGACACCGAGGCGTCGATGGGCGGTGACTGACCCCCGCCAACGTATATCTGCGTCGCGCCGTGAGTTCGTGACATGGTCGCCCCGCCGTCCGTCGCGGCCGACCTCGACGACTGGCGACGCGTGAGCGACGGGACGGAGACGCTCTTTTCGGCCGGCGGCGTCTCCGTCGAGGCCCGCGTACAGGTGTACGAAGACGACCACCTCCGCGCGGCGGTCCGGGAGCGAACCGGCGTCGACCGAAGCTGGCGCTTTTTCCTCGTCGCGCGGCTCGAACTCTCGCCGTCGCCGCCGATATCCGGCCCCCTCCGCGGCCTCGTCGCCTCGCGAGCGAGCCGTGGCTTCGCCGACCGCCTCGAAACCCGCGGGTTCGAGCGCGTGGAGCGCCGGGAGCGTCGGACGCTCCGCATCGGCGACGACGAGGCGCGCCTGTTCGGCTACGACGCCCACTGTCGGGTGGCCGACCTCGACCTGTCGGTGGACGGCTGGCTCGCGGTGTGGGCGCCCGACGAGGCGTTCAGGCTCGCCGGCGGCGCGTATCCGACTGGCGTCGACGGCGAGGGCGAGACGGCGGCGGCGCTCACCGACTGTCTCGACCCATCGGCGTTCCGGTCGGAGCTGTTCGAACTACTCCGTGCGACCGGCTGAGTTCGCGCGCCACTCGGTGAGGGCGGTTAGAAAGAGCCCACCGAAGGCGACCGAGAGCGGGTCGACGCCCAGCGCCCGCGCGACCGGCCCCGCGTCGCGTCCCGGCGTCGCCCGGGCGACGCTCCGGCCGCGGACGCGAACGTCGAGACGCACGTCGGCGCGAAGCAGAGGGTCCAGAACCGCCGTCGTCCGCCCTCGTTTCAGCGCCCGAACCGCGGCGAGCGACGGGGCGTCCACGACGACGAGGTCGCCGTACCCCCGAATCGACACCGCCGCGCCGTCCACGGTGAGCGTCAGGTCGGCGTCGACGTCAAGTGGCGGCGACTCGCTCACTCGTCGTCGCTTCGGTCGCGGGTTCGGATGCGGACGGTGCCGTCGAGTCGCCATCGGGCGTGGTCGGCGTCCGGCCCCATGCGGTCCGGGACGCGTATCTCCAAGTCGTCGAACTCGTAGGTTATTTCGGCGCCTCGACCGGTGAGGCGTTCGTAGAGGCCCACGGCCAGTTCGGGCCACGTCCGCACGTCGTCGATGTCAGCGCGCTCCCGACTCATGGCTCGGGATTTGCCGGCCATCCACTTATACCGTCGGTCGAAACCAGTTGGTAGTATTCAGATTAGCGCGCTCAAACTGGAAGCACCTCGAAAGCCCCGACCCGCTGGAGTCGGGGGCCTCGCTGCGGTCCTCGGCCTCCGGCCTGCGGTCCTTGCGTCGGCCACCTTCCTCCAGCGGGTCGCCCCTTTCAGTCCCGCCCAGCGGCAGCCGGTCGACCAGCCGGCGCGGGCGGGACTAAAAGGGGCCGGCGTCTCGGCGTACCCGGACGACGCAAGCACCGCAACAAAGTGAGGAGCGCAGCGAGTCCCGGGAGCCGAGACGCCGGGGGCTTTCGAGGTGGTCCCAAATTCATCCGCTTATCTAAACAGCGCCCAACCAGTTACTCCCACCGCGCGACGGTGAGGAAGCCAGTGTGGCCCACGCCGCGGGTGTCGGGGCGCGAGCCCCGGTCGTCGAACTGCATCTCGCGCTGTATCGTCTCGTGGGTCGTCACGTCGGTCAGGCCCACGTCTTTGGCGGCCTCGACGGCGGCGCGCGAGCCCTCGACGAACGGCGAGTAGACGACGGCGAACCCGCCGCTCACCAGTAGGTCGGGCGCGTGCCGAATCACGTCGGGAGCGTCTTCCGTGTCGAGCGTTAGCACGTCGAATTCCCCGAGGCCGTCGAGGTGTTCCAAGACGTCCCCGGTTCGCACGTCGACGGTGTCGGACACGCCGGCGAGGCGCATATTCTCGCGAGCCACGTCGGCGAAGTCGGGGTCCTGTTCGTAGGTCACCACGTCGGCGTCGATGCGGCCCAGATAGGCCGCGAGGACGCCCGTCCCCGTTCCGGCGTCGAGGACGCGGTCACCCGCCGCGAGGCCGGTGAACCCGACCACGAGACCGATGTCGCGGGGCATCATCGGCGCGCCCGTGCGCTCGAAATGCTCGAAGAGGTCGGGGCCACGCGGTTCGCGGACGACGAACTCCTCGCCGAGATGCGTCTCCAGCCGCTGACCGGGGCTGACGTCTTCGGGGACCGTGAGCACGCCGAGGTCGGTCTGCAGTTCTTCGCCGGGCGCCCGGAGATACTCCCGGTCGCCGCGGACCAGAAGAATCACTCGAGTCGGGCGATGGCCGCCGCCAAGTCGCCGTCCGCCGCCTCCAGCGCCTCGCGTGCCGCGTCCGTGCTCACGCCGGCCCGGGTCGCGACGAGTTCGACATCGTCGTCGGGAATTCCGCCCGACTCGCTCGCGCTTTCGTCACCGCCGCTCTCGATGGCGCCTGCCGACGCCGACCCACCCTCGCGGTGTTCGGGTTCGCCGACGACCTGATACGTCTCCTGTCCCTGTGCGTCCATCCGCGTCACCTGCGCGTCGGAGAAGACGAGGTCCTCGTCCTCTGTCCGAATGACGACCTCTTCGACGTCGAGTTCCGTCACGTCGATGCCCATCTGTTTCATCATCTGCTTCATCTTTCGCGGGTTCATACCGCCGCCACCAAACATAGCTCGTGGGAGGGTGTGCGTGGGCAAAAGGATGGCGAAGGGGCGTGGTTAACGGCGCCGTGCTACACGTGAGACTTGGGAAGCAGGTCCTCGAACCGCTGGTCGTCCAGCCAGTCACACAGTTGACAGAGCTGTTCGACCGCTTCCTCGAACATCCGCGCCCCCTTCTCGGCGGTGGCGTCGGTCTGGTCGCCGAGGACGCCGTTGCCCGTGTTGTCGGCGGCGTCGTAGAAGGTCCGCGCGCCGTGTTTGACCGTGCCCGCCGCCTCGACGTCCGGAACGCCGCCGTCTCGCGCCGCCGCCAACTTGTCGTCGCGGACGAGATGTGGGTGGAGATGCTGAATCAGTGCCGTCTCCTTCGGGCCGCCGTGTGGCCCGTTCTGCTCGAACAGGTCGTCGACGAGTTCGGGGATGCTGTCGTTCCACATCCACTCGATGGCGTACAGCACCTCGTCGTCGCGGAGGCGACGCCCCACTTCGCGGAGATGCTCGACGTTGCCGCCGTGGGCGTTGACGTAAATGACGCGGTCGATGCCGTGATACGCGAGGTTCCGGGTGAGGGATTCGACGTAGTCCCGAAATACGGGCGCGTCGACCCACATCGTCCCGTTGAATTGGCGGTGGTGGGGGCTGACGCCGACGTTGACCGTCGGCGTGCAGAGATACCCGGTTCGCTCCGCGGCCTCGCGGGCGAACGCCTCGGCGATGAGGTGGTCGGTCGCCAGCGGGAGATGCGGGCCGTGTTGTTCGGTCGAGCCGAGCGGGACGATGGCCAGCGACTCGTTCTCGAAGTAGTCGCCCAGTTCCGGCCACGTCTCGTCTGCGATGTACATCCTACCCGTGTTCCGGGAGGCACGCCCTTCAATCGTGCCACTCGCGGTTCGAACGGCGGGTGGCCGCCCCGTTCAGCCGTCGAGACCGCCGTCGGTCGTGGCCGGTCGGGTGTCGGCCGCTTCGGCCGTTTCCGCGGAGACTCCTCGGGCGTCGGCGGTGAACTGGTCGAGTAGCTCTTGGAGCGAGTCGGCCTGCTCCGTGAGTGACTGTGCGCTCTGGGACACGTCGGCGAGCGTCGAGGTCTGTTCCTCCGCGGCGGCGGAGACGTTCGCCGCCTCCGCACTCGACTGGTCGGCGACCCGTTCGACCTCGTCGAGCATCGAAACCACGTCGCTGGTCGAGGCGGCTTGGTCGTCCGTCGCGTCGCTAATCTCCCGGACGCCAGTGTGGAGGTCGCCGACGTGGTCAGCCACCTCGTCGAGGGAGGTGAGTGCCTCGTCGATGGTCTCGGCCCCGTGCTCGACGCCCTCGCCCATCGTCTGCATGTCGTCGACGGCGCCTTCGGCCGACGCCTGGATATCCCCGATTCGGCGGTCGATCTGCTCGGTGGCGTCGGCGGCCTCCCCGGCGAGCGACTTGATTTCGTCCGCGACGATGGCGAAGCCGTCGCCGTCCACGTCGGCGCGGGCGGCCTCGATAGAGGCGTTCAGCGCCAGCATGTTGGTCTGCTCGGCGATGTCGGCAATCAGGTCGACTATCTCGCTTATCTCGTCGATTTCCTCGGCCAACGAGACGACTTGGTCGACCGTCTCGTCGGTCTGGGTTTCGATTCGTGCCAGTTCGTCGATGGCGTCCGCGGCCGCGTCGCTCCCGGCGTCGCTTATCTCGGCGGCCCGTTCGGCGGTCGACGCCACTTCGTCGGCCGACGACGCCACTTCCTCGATGGCGCCGGAGAGGCTCTGCATCTCGCCCGAAATCTCCGTGAGCCGTTCGTCCTGCCGTTCGGCTCCCGCCGACACCTCCTGAATCGACTCGCTGACTTCGGCGCTCGCGCTCCGGACCTCCTCCGTGCTCGCGGTCACCTGTTGGCTCGCGGTCGCCACCTCGTCGGCGAACGACCGAATCCGACTCAGCGTCCCCTCCATCTCCGTCATCATCTCGTTGAACGACTCGGCGATGGTCTCCATCGCCGTACTCCGACTATCCGCGTCCATCCGCTGGGTCAGGTCGCCGTCGGCGGCCGCCGCCATCGTCTCCCCGAACGTCTCGGCCGTGGCCTCCAAGTCCTCGTTCAAATCTTCGACCTCGCGGCGGGCCGCTTCGGCGCTCTGCTTGGCCTCTTTCGCCTCGCGTTGTGCCTGCTCTACGTCGTCGCTCATGCGGTCGATGGTTGCACCGAACGCGCCCGGCACCTCCTCATCGAGCACCGGCGCGTCGAACCGTTGCTCCGCGACCGCTTCGGCCTGTGCCGCGACCGTCGAGAGGTAGGTCTGCATCTCGGCGAACGCCTCGGTCATCTCGCCGATTTCGTCCTCGCGGTCGGACGTTTCAACTTCGATGTCCAAGTTCCCCTCGGCGATGGCCTGTGCGTCCTCGGTGAGGCGGTCCAGCGCCGACACTGTGTCCCGACCGAGCGTCAGGCCGATCAGGAGGAAGCCGGCGAGGGCGATGCCGATGAGCGACAGGAAATCGCGCGTGACGATGCCGGCCAGCGCGTACGCCTCCGAGCGCGGGATGTGCGTGACGACGACCCAGTCGGCGCCCTCGACCGGTGCGTAGCCGACGACGAGGTTCTGTCCGGGCATGTCCATCACGCCCGTCTCCCCGTTCTGCGCCTTCCGGATGTGTCCGTCGCCGTACTGGTACTGTTCGAGCGCCGCTTCCTCGTTCTGGGCGAACTCGACGACACCGTGACTATCGACGACCTGTGTGAAACTGGATTCGGTCGGCGTTCGGAACCTGTCGGCTCGCGCCCGGGCGTTCGTGGTCAGCATGATGGCCCGCTTCGTCCCCTCGATGCGGCTGAGAAACGCGATTACTTCGGTGCCGTCCTGTCGGTAGCCCTCGGTGACGGCGACGGCCGAGGCGTCGTCCATCTCGAACGAGCCGCTCGCCCACGTCACCTCGGGCACCGTCGTTCCGACGCGGTCGTCCGCGGTACTCTCGACGATTTGCCGGGCTTCGAGGTCGACGTAGTGTATCGACCGAGTCGACTCGAACTGTTCGAGTTCGTGCTGTAGGGTCGCGTCGATGCGCTCCCGGTCGCCGGACCGAACCGATTCGAACTCGGAGAGCAGGCGCGCCTTCTGTCTGTTGCGGTCCAGCCACTCGCCGACCGCGTTCGCCTCCAGTTCGGCGACCGTCTGCAGTTCGTTCTGGCGCTCGTGGCGGAGTTCCTCGGTCACTTCCCCTTGGAAGAAGATGCCGGCGCCGGCCACGACGACCAACACGATAGCGACGATAGCTGCAAACTGTCTCAGGTAACTGTTCCGAACGAACGACGGTAGGAACCTCATTTCCCGTCCCCCACGATTCCTTCGGAACGATGCTCGTTGCTCCGTCTCTGGATTCCCCGATTCGACATACCCCCCAGTTACGACGATGGTATAAAGAGAGCAGGCCGATATTATCAAACGAGAGAACCTGCGACGGCGGCTAGCCCGTCCCGCCGGTCAACCGCTCGCGGCGACGCTCGAACTCCTCCTCGTCCACGTCGCCGGCGGCGTATCGCTCGCGGAGAACCGTGAGCGCGCCGTCCTCGCCGCCTCCGCCCTCACGGGTCGCCAGATACAGCGCCGCGGCGACGACACCGAGGACGAGTAGGACAAGCAGTAGCGCGAACCACCAGCCACCCATGCCGACGGCGGTACCGTGGCCCATACCGGCACCCCAGTGGTGGGCGCCCCCGCCCCAGTGTGGCCCGTGTCCGGGGCCGTGTGGCCCCCACTGTGCGACGGACAGGTCGGTGACGAGTGCTTGCATCCGTCTCACCTCAGTTGAAGATAAAGCGCCCGTCGTCCTTCCCCTTGCGCCGATTTTCGAACGCTGGGAATCGGGCGGCGGCGGGCGCTTCGAACACTTAAGTTGGCGGCCGCCGTCGCCACGGCCATGTTCGACCCCGACGACCTCGAGACGATTCGCGAGGCCAAGGCCGAGTGGGAGGCCGAGACGTACGGGCCGACCGTGAATCGGTTCGGGGAGCGAAAGGAGACGTTCACCACCGACACCGGCGGTCAGGAGGTGGCCCCGCTGTACACGCCCGCCGACGTGGCCGACTTAGATTACGAGCGCGACATCGGCTTCCCCGGCGAGGAACCGTACACGCGCGGCGTCTACTCGACGATGCACCGGGGGCGGCTGTGGACGATGCGCCAGTACGCGGGCATGGGCACCGCCGCCGAGACCAACGAGCGCTTCAACTACCTGCTCGACGAGGGCCAGACCGGCCTGTCGATGGCCTTCGACCTCCCGACGCAGATGGGCTACGACTCCGACGCGGCGATGGCGGCGGGCGAAGTCGGGAAGTCGGGCGTCGCTATCGACTCCCTCCGAGACATGGAGACGGTGTTCGACGGCATCCCGCTCGACGAGGTGTCGACGAGCATGACCATCAACGCGCCCGCCGCCGTCTTGCTGGCGATGTACGTCGCCATCGGCGACCAGCAGGGCGTCCCCCGCTCCGAACTCCGGGGGACCATCCAGAACGACATCATGAAGGAGTACATCGCCCGCAACCTCTACATCTACCCGCCCGAGCCGTCGATGCGGCTCATCACCGACATCTTCGAATTCTGTGCCGCCGAGACGCCGAAGTTCAACACCATCTCCATCTCGGGCTATCACATCCGCGAGGCGGGGTCGACGGCGGCCCAAGAGATTGCCTTCACCCTCGGCAACGGCATCGAGTACGTCAACGCCGCCCTCGACGCCGGCCTCGCTGTCGACGACTTCGCCCCCCAACTCTCCTTTTTCTTCAACGCCCACAACAACATCTTCGAGGAGGTGGCGAAGTTCCGCGCGGCCCGCCGGATGTGGGCCCAGATTATGGAGGAGCGCTTCGGCGCCGAGAACCCCAATTCCAAACAACTCAAGTTCCACGCCCAGACCGGCGGGTCGACACTGACCGCCCAGCAGATAGACAACAACGTCGTCCGGGTGGCGTATCAGGCGCTCGCGGCGGTCCTCGGCGGGACCCAGAGCCTCCACACCAACGGGAAAGACGAGGCGCTGGCGCTACCGACCGAACAGAGCGTCCGCACCGCGCTCCGCACCCAACAGATTCTCGCCCACGAGTCGGGCGCCGCAGACACCATCGACCCGCTGGCCGGGAGTTACTACGTCGAGTCGCTGACCGACGAGTTGGAGCAGGAAGCCTTCGACCTGCTGGACGAAATCGACCAGCGCGGCGGGATGCTCGACGCCGTGAAGTCCCAGTGGGTGCAGGGACAGATTCAGGACGTCGCCTTCGACCGCCAGCAAGAGATAGAGGCGGGCGAGCGAATCATCGTCGGCGTCAACGAGTATCAGGTGGACGAAGACCCCGAAATTGACTTGGAGGAAGTGACTGAGGAGGACGAACGACGACAGGTCGAGCGACTGGAGACGGTCCGGGAGGAGCGCGACGACGAGGCGGTCACGGCTGCCTTGGAGGCGCTTCGCGAGACGGCCCGTAGCGACGACAACCTGCTTCCGCCCATCGTCGACGCGGTCAAGGCCTACGCCACGGTCGGCGAGATATCCAACGTCCTCCGCGACGAGTTCGGGGAGTATCGCCCCGGTCGCTGACCGCTCACTCGCTCGCGGGGTGGACGGTCAGCACGGGCACGTCGAGGGTCCGAACGACCCGCTCCGTGACGCTTCCGAGGAGGGCGTGTTCGACGCCCGTCCGCCCGTGGGTCCCCATCACGACGAGGTCGGCGCCCATCTCGTCGGCGTACGCCTCGATGCAGTCGTGAGGGACGCCGAGTCGGATGGCCTCGACGGCCGGGACGCCCGCTGCCTCGGCCCGGTCGAGCACCGACGCAGTTGGGTCCTCATCGGACTCCTCGACCAGTTCGGCCACCTCGTCGTGGGCCATGCTGCTGTCGATGGGGCTCATCCGCACGTCGACCACGTAGAGCGCGTGGACCGTCGCGCCGTGGGTCGTCGCGAGGTCGACGGCGTGTGCCGCCGCGGCGTCTGCCCCTCGACTGCCGTCGGTCGGCACGAGTATCGTCTCGTACATATCTCGTCCCGACGGGGGCGGCGCCCTTGAAGGTGGCTGGGTGGACGACGACGAGGGGAACAACGTTTAGTTACCCCCGTCCATTCACCGGGTGATGAGCAAGACCGAACCCTCGGGTGACGAACTCGACCGGGACACCATCACGGCTAACACGCTCGCCAACTGGCTGAACGAGCACGGTCCCGACTGGGTCCTCGAAATCGAACCGCTGGACGAGGAGACGGAGTACGTCGGCTTCGTCGACGGGCGCTTCCGGGCCTACACCGAACGCGGAATCAACTTCGTCGCGCTCGACTATCTCGACGACATCGCCGACCGGGCGCGGAAAATCGATTACGTCTCCCTCGAAGACTCGCCGCTCGAACGGAGCGAGGACGAAGACGACGAGTCGTAGTCGGACACCTATAACTCGCCGGCCCCCGGAACTGGGGGTATGCGATTCGACCACGTCGGCATCGCGACGCGCGATGCCGCGACCCTCGCCGACCTGTTCGGCACGCTGTTGGACGCCCCGGTCGCACACCGGGAGACGGTCGACGGCCTCGACGTGACCTTTCTCGACGTCGGCGAGGGCTATCTCGAACTGCTCGAACCGCTCGACGACGAGGGGGCGATACCCCGGTATCTCGACCGCGAGGGGCCGGGCATCCACCACGTCGCGCTGGCGACGCCGGACGTGGGCGCGGCGCTCGAAACGGCCCGCGAGATGGGTGTCGAACTCGTCGACGAACGGCCGCGACCGGGCGCGTGGGGCCACGACGTCGCCTTCCTCCACCCCGAGTCGACCGGCGGCGTCCTCATCGAGTTCGTAGAGCGATGATGCGGGACCCACTCACCCACCGAGCGGCGGCGACGCCCGACGCGACGGCGCTCGTCGACGCCGACGCCGACGAGCGGTGGTCGGTGGCAGACCTCGATTCGGCGGTCGAAGGCGTCGCCGGTCGCCTCGCGGCCCTCGGCGTCCGCCCCGGCGACCGACTCGGCGTCTTGCTCCCCACTCGACCCGCCGCGGTCCAGACGATTCACGCCGCCGTCAGGCTGGGCGCGGTGCTCGTCCCGCTCGGCGTCCGCCTGTCGACCGACGAACTCGCGACGCGGCTGGACCGGGCCGACGTGACGACGCTCGTCTGTGGCGCAACGACCGAATCGGACGCCGTCGCGGCGTCCGAGGCGGCGGCCGCGGACGTGCCCGTCGTCTCCGTCGACGCCGAAACCACGGCGGCGACGGCGCTCGCTTCGCGCTCGCCCGATGCCGTCGTCCCGCACGACTGGCCGCTCGACGCGACGTTGCTCGTCCCCTTCACCTCGGGCACCACCGGGACGCCGAAGGGGGTTCGACTGACGCTCGGGAACGTCCTCGCGAGCGCCGTCGCCTCCACCTTCCGCTTGGGTCTCGACCCCGCGGAGACGTGGCACGTCGCCCTGCCGCTCCATCACGTCGGCGGCCTCACGCCCGTCCTCCGCGGACCGCTGTACGGCATGACCGTCGTCTGTCGCTCCGAGTTCGACGCCGAAGCGGTCGCCGCGGATTTCGAGCGCTACGACGTGACCGCCACCTCGCTCGTGCCGACGACGCTCCGGCGCCTCCTCGACGTGACGGACGGGGACCTCGCGTCCTCGCTGCGGACGGTCCTGCTCGGTGGTGCGCCCGCGACCGAGGAGTTGCTCGACCGATGTCAGGAGCGGTCGGTGCCCGTCTTCCCCACCTACGGCATGACCGAGACGGCGTCACAGATTGCGACGGCGACGCCGGACGAGGCGGCGGCCAACCCGGGGACGGTCGGGCGACCCCTGTTCTGGACCGACGTCTCCGTCCGCGCCGACGACGGCACCGAGCGAGCGCCGGGCGAGGTGGGCGAACTCGTCGTTTCGGGGGCGACGGTGTCGCCGGGGTATCTCGACGACGCGGCGACGGCCGAGGCGTTCGGCGACGACGGCCTCCACACCGGCGACATAGGCTATCGCGACGCAGACGGCCGACTGTGGATACTCGGGCGGACCGACGACCGCATCGTCACCGGCGGAGAGAACGTCGCGCCCGCGACGGTGGCCGATGCGCTCCGCGACCATCCCGACGTCGCCGACGCGGCCGTCGTCGGGGTGCCCGACGAGGAGTGGGGTGAGCGCGTGGTTGCGCTCGTCGTTCCGGACGATACGTCGCTCTCGGAGTCGGCGCTCGTCGACCACTGTCGAGCCAATCTCGCGGACTACGAGGTGCCCAAAGCGATTCGCTTTGCCGACTCGATTCCGCGGACGGATTCGGGAACGGTCGACCGCGACGCGGTTCGCGAGCGGTTCTAGACGCCGTTCTCCGCCGGCGTCACGCGGCGTTCGAGCGCGAACAGGCCGACCGCCAGCCCGGCACAGCCGACGACGAGTGCCGGCCAGAGCAGGGCCGCGAAGCCGAAATCGAAGAAGGCGCCGCCGAGGGCCGCGCCGAGACCCATACCGAGGCGCTTGGCGATTTCGATGAGCGAGAGTCGGGAGCCGCGCCCGTCGGCGTGACCGAGGTCACTCGCGAGCGACGTGACGAGCGGCGAGTGGAAGATTTCGCCGACGGTCCGCAGGACGAGGAAGGCGCCGACGAGGCCGACGCCGAGGAGGGTGGCGTCGACGCCGAGGACTGCTACTCCGCCGGCGATGACGTCGATTGCGGCGACAGCGAGGAAGCTCACCCCCCAGAACGCCGTCGAGGCGAGGAGGCCGCGGGTCCGTCGCCAGTCGTCGATGGCCCCGAGGACGGGCATCTGGAAGACGACGAGAACGAGCGGATTGAGGACGAACAGCGTGCCGATTTGGGCGGAGTCGAGGCCGAGCGTCTCGCTGGCGACGACGGGTACCGTCGCCTGCATCTGTGCGTACATGACGGCGAAGCCGACGTTGAGGAGGGCAAGCGCGACGAGTCGGCGGCGCGAGATGGCGCGCCCCCAGTCGCCGACGCTCTCGGAGAGGCTGGCGGCGGCCCGCCCGTCGTGAACGCGGGGAAGGACCGCGAAGAGGACGACGGCGACGACGGCGGAGGTGAGGCCGTCGGCGACGAAGACGGCGACGCTCGCGAACTCGTAGAGAACACCGCCGACGACGAAGCCGGAGCCGAAGCCGACGTTGCTCGCGACTTTCAGGAGGCCGTAGCCGCGTTCGCGCTCCGCGGGGTCGGTCAGGTCGGCTATCATCGCCTGACTCGCGGGGGCGTACAGGCCCATCGTCAACCCGGCGGCGGTGGCGACGGCGACGAACCCCGCGCCGGTCGTGACGAGGGCGTACGCCGCGAGCGTCAGCGCCGAGAGCGCCATGCTCCCGACCATCACCGGCCGGCGGCCGTAGCGGTCGGCCAGATAGCCGCCGACGGCGGTGCCCGTCGCCGTCGCGACGTTGTTCGCGAGGAGGCCGATGCCGACGATGGAGAGGGCGATGCCCACTTCGAGATGGAAGTGGATGCTCGCGAAGGGGTAGACGAGGCCGGAGCCGAAGACGTTGATGAGTCGACCGCCGGCGACGGCGTAGACGGGGCGACGGAACCCTCGCACGGCGTCGAGCGTCGAACCGAACACGCCGTGAGGTCGGCATCGCCCCTACGTGAGCGATTCGGTTCCGACGCGGCGTGGGAGAGTGGGGCGTGGCGCCGTCACGCTTTTGTCCGCTATCGCTCACGTCCGAGCCGATGGTCCTCTCTCGTCGTGCCCTCCTCCGCGGAGCGGGTGTCGCCCTCGCGGGTAGTCTCGCCGGTTGTGGCATGCCCGACACTCCGTCTCAACTGGGCGCGCTCGACGTCGTGAACCCCGATACGCAATCATACACGGTCCACGTCCTCCTCTTCGAGGGCGAGTCGCTGGTTTACTGGGCCTCGAAGCGCGTGCCAGCCGCGACGGACGACGAACTCGGAACGGCGACGTTCGACGGGTATCCCGAGGGTATCGAGCCGACGCGACTGCTCGCACGACTCGAGGGAGGGTCGCTGTCGACGGCGGCGCGGTTCGATTTCACCGCTCACGACGCCGACTGTCTCGGGTTGCAACTCGAAGTCGACGAGGAGGCGACCCCGACCGACCTCTTGGTCTGGTACACGACCGACCCCGAAGCGTGCGAGACGGCGACCCCGGAGGGGTGACGCCGCTCAGTCGTCCTCGGCGAGGATGCGACTGGCGATGATGCTCGACCCGGTCCCCGACTCCGTGGTGTCACGGAGTGCGAACCGCTGTTTCACCGTATCGTAGGCGAAGACGGCGGTGCCGAGGATGAGCATGGTGTCCCCGGGCAGCCGCGCCCAGAACAGGAACTGAATCAGGTCGCGGTTGTAGAAGGCCAGACTGCGGGCGGCGTCGTAGCTGACGGTGAAGGCCGTCTCGAGTTGCAGGAAGCCCACCGGCAGGACGGAGCCGAACACCATCACCGCGAGGCCGACGTTCCAGAGCCAGAACGACCACTTCAGGCGCCGGGGGTTCCACTGGCCGGGGTCGACGGCGATGCGGAGCATGTAGGCGACCATCCCCAGCGCGAGGAAGCCGAAGGCGCCGAACATGGCCGCGTGGGCGTGGCCGACGGTCAGATAGGTTCCGTGCTCGTAGTAGTTGATGATGGGGAGGTTGATGAAGAAGCCGAGCACGCCCGCGCCGACGAAGTTCCAGAAGCCGGACGCGATGATGAACGCGAAGGGCAACGTGTAGGGGAACGACTCGCCGGCGGTGGCGAGCGCGCGGTACTCGTTGAGCGCCTCGAAGAGGATGAGCACGAGCGGGATGAGTTCGAGGGTGGAGAACACGGACCCGAACGGAAGCCACACGTCGGGCTGGCCAATCCACCAGTAGTGGTGCGAGACGCCGATGACGCCCGACCCCATCACGAACAGCGCTTGGAACATGACCGCCTTCTCGGCGGAGCGGCGCTTGAGCAGGTTCATCGACACCAGCGTGATGCCGACGATGGCGACGATGAAGAACTCGAAGGCGCCTTCGACCCACATGTGCACCACCCACCAGCGCCAGAACTCGGTGACGACGATGTTGGTCTGGGGGGTGTAGAACAGCCCAGCGGTAAAGAGGAGGGCGATGGAGCCGCCGGCGTAGAGTATCATGTGGGCGAGGCCGTAGGGCTGTTCGCGGTCGAGTAGCGGCTTGAAGCCGCGGGCGACCAGCGCCGCCCACCCGACGAAGCCGGCGAGGAGGCCGAGTTGCCAGACGCGGCCGACCTCTAGGTACTCCAGCCCCTCGTTGCCGAGGAGCCACCAGAGCGGGCCGTCGATGTAGCCGTTGGCGCCGAGCCAGATGCCCGCGAACCCACCCACGACGACGACGAGCAAGGCGCCGATGAGCGCGTGGATGTACCGCTTCTGGTTCGCGGGTTCGGTCCCCGTCAGGAGCGGCGGGAGGAACAGGCCGGCGCCGAGCCAGAGCGTCGCAATCCAGAGGATGCCGAGGTCGAGGTGGTAGGTCTTGGCGAGCGCGAAGGGGAGGAGGCTCAGCACGTCGACGCCGAGCAGTTCCGCGATACCGAAGAAGCCGTCGCGCTCGACGTAGTAGTGGGCGAGCAGTCCCCCGAGCAACACTTGTGCGAGGAAGAGTCCAGCCGCGACGGGGATAAACCGCGTCGCCGCGCGCTGACTGGGCAGGAGGTCGATATCGTCGGGATGGGGCACCGAAACGCCGTCCGTCTCGGGTTCGGGCAGTTCGACCGAGCGGTAGAGCCAGACGCCGATGCCCGCGCCGGCGACGAGCAACACCATGGCGACGACGCTCCACGTCATCGTCCCCGCGGTGGGTTCGTTACCGGCGAGGGGGGCGTACGGCCAGTCGTTGGTGTAGGTGTGGTCGGTGTCCGGGCGCTCGGTGTGGGAAATCCACGCGGTCCAGAGCGCGAAGTCCGCGAACAGCCGGGCCTCGTCGGCGGAGTCGATGGTGTCTGCCGGCAGGCCGTGTTCGCGACTGCCTTCGTGATACAGTTGGACGTAGTCCTCGCGGACCTGCTCGTGAGCGTACACTTCGGCCGCGGAGTATTCGACCGGTTCGGTCGTATCCGTCGACGCGAGGTCGTCCTCGACGAGTCGGTCGACGGCGGCCTGTTCGGGGCCGTCGAGCGCGTCGTACTCGCTTCCGTACCGCTCTTGGGCGTAGTACGACTGCATGTATCGGGTTTTGCGGTCCAGCGCGTCGGCGGTGTAGTCGCTGCCGAAGTACGCCCCGTTACCGAGAATCGAGCCGTGATTCATCAGGGCGTCCGACTGGAACACCGTCTTGCCCTCGCGTATCTGTTCGCCCGTCACGACCGTCTCGCCGTCGGGGCCGACGAACTCCTGTGGAATCGGCGGCGCCTGCTGATAGGAGTACCAAGCACCGGCACCCATCACCACGAGGTTGCCGACGAAGACGACGAGCAACAGCTTCGCCAGAGTTTGCCTGCGGACCTTCATAGATGGTGGTCGAGACGCCACCCCGTTGGGCCTTCAGCCGAACATGTTCGGGGAGCCTGCGCTAGAAGGGGAGGATGCCGCGGAGGCGGCCGAGGATGCCGCCGCTGGCCGACGCGCGGTACTCCTCGAAGACCGGGTGAAGCGTATCGAGCAGGTCGGATTTGGAGTCGAAGGTTCGCTTCGGGAGTTGCTCCAGAGCCTCCGACAGCGCGACGGTGTTGCCGGCGCCGTTGTAGGGAATCGCCGGGTCGCCCAGTTCGCGGACGATTTCGTCGCTGGTGGCCGGGTATTCGATATCTGCCCGGTCGAGGTGGCCGACCAGCGCGGCGATACCGAATTCGACCGAGTCCGGCGACGACGAGTTCTGCTGTGGCGGCCTAGCTGCCATTACCGGGCGTTGTCATCGAACCACAAAAAACGACCGCCACGCGACTGCGCCGTCGCGGAGGGTATATCCCGCCGGCGCGCCTCGTGACCAGTATGACCGAGTACACGACGGTTTCTATCCCGAAAGAGCTCGGCGACCGCGTCGAGGAGACCATCGAAGGCACCAGTTTTTCCAGCACGAGCGACCTCGTTCGCTTCTTGCTACGGAGCATCGTCATCCAGCACCAGCGCCGCGGCGAGTTGACGGAATCGGAGTTCGAGGAGATTACCGAGCAGTTGGCCGACCTCGGCTACCTCGACTGAGCGCTCACCTACTCGGGGAGCGACTCGACCGGTGGCTCGGCGTCGACGACGGTCAGCGAGAGTTCTCGCCCGCGCCGGTCGAACGCCAGCACCTCCTCCCACGGCGGGACGGCGAGCAACACGACGCCGGCGAGGTCGTCGCGGCGAGTCAGTCCCGCCGGTCCCTGCGGGTGACTGAGGAAGCGCGCCCGGCCGTTCCCCGCGGGCGTACCGAGGTCGACGCCGAAGACGTCGCTGACCGCGCGCCCCGCCGCGGGGAAGTAGACGTGACTCAACACGGGCGTCGCGGGGTCGAGTTCGAGGTCCGTCTCGAAGTCGGCGACGGGCGTCGCGTCGAGGACGACGTTCACCTGCGAGGGTTCGGCGTCGGCGGCGCGTTCGAGAAGCAGGTCTCTCAGTCCACGGGTGGCGTAGACGGGGCCGCCCTCGTCGTCGTCGCTCACCCGAACACCATCTCGCGGACCATTTTCGCGTACGCGGCTGGCAGCCGTCGGCGCGCGCCGTCGAGTGCGTCCCGGAGCGCGGGCGTCGCGTCCTCGAAGATTCCTTCGCCGTGGCCGACGAGAATCCGGTCCGGCGTCAGGTCGCCGAGTTCGTCTCGGGGTGGCACGGGGCGGAGCATGGGGTGGACGCCGAGTCGCTCGTCGCCCGCGCGGAAGAAGGAGGCCGTACCGACCGCCTCGGCGACGAGGAGCGTGTCGTCCGGGCCGTAGAGCGCGGCTTCCTGCCACGGGGGGAGCGACCCGTCGCGGACGCGGAGAATCTCGTAGCCCGAGTTCCCGAGTTCGGTCCCCACACGCTCGACCGGTGCGTCGAGTTCGGGAGCGACGCCGCCCATCCACCGCGGGAGGGAGACGGGGACGTCGTGACGGGTTGCGAGCGCCGCGGCGTCGCGCTTGTGTCGGTCGAGACAGAGCACGACGCCCGCCACCTCGCCCAAGTCGTCGAGCAAGTCGTCGACGCCGGGGGCGTCCACCGGGTCGACGACCCACACGCCGTCGTCGGTCGCGAGGGCGTGACTCGCCCGTTGCATCCGCTCGTCCGGATAGGCAATCCAGCCGACGCCGCCGTCCCAACGGTCGATTTCGCGAAGGTTCGCGCGGCCGCCCTTCAGAGCCATACGTGCATATGGGTCGGCGCGCGCATAAACCCTCGATGCTACGCGAGGCGGTCGGTGTCGATGCCGACGCCGGGCGGGGTGACGACGAGGAAGCCACGGAAGCGCATGAGCGTCCCGCCGGCGTCGCGAATCTCGCGGGCGAAGCCGGCCGCCAGCCGATTCAGGTCACCCTCGACGTTCAACACGAGTATCTTGCCCGCGCCGATGGCGCGGACCCACTCGTCGGGGTCGGTGCTGCCGTCGAGGATGCCGAGCACCACCTCCGCGTCGCCGTCCTCGACGTCGTCCAGTTGCGCCTCCGCGTTCCGGAGGTCGAGGTCGAACTCGCTCATGCCAGCAGGTGGCTCGGCCGGAAGAAAAGCGTTCGGGGCGGGCGGCGAGACTGCCACCGCTCACCACGTAATCTCGAAGCAGGTCCCGCCCTCGGCACTCTCCGTGATATCGATATCCCATCCGTGACCCGTCACGATTTGATGGACGATAGAGAGCCCGTAACCGGTTCCCTCCCGAGTCGTCGAGTAGCCGTGTTCGAACACCTCCGAGCGAACGGCATCCGGGATTCCGGGGCCGGTGTCCGCGATGTAGAGTCCCGAGTCGCCCGAGAGGCATCCGACGCGAACGGTGACGGCGTCGCCACCGTGCTCGATTGCGTTGCGAAACAGGTTCTCCAGTAGTTCTTGGAACCGGCTTTTGTCGGCGCGCACCGACCCCAGTTCGTCTTCGACCCGTAACTGGGCGTGCTGTGTCTCGACGCTGTTCCACGCTTCGCGGACGCTCTCTTCGATAGCGAGTACCTCGGTGTCGCCGATGGACTGCCCCTCTTTGGAGAGTTCGAGGATGTCGTCGACCAGCGTATCTATCCGCGCCAGCGACTCCGCGACACGCTCCAGTTCCGGGCTGTCGTGTGTCTCCTGCGCGATTTCGGTGTATCCCTGTGCGACGGAGAGTGGGTTTCGAATATCGTGAGTTAGAATATCGGCAAAGTCGTTCAGCCGGTCTTTCTGGTCTCGTAACTGCGTCTCCTGTCGCCGGCGCTCGGTGATGTCCCGTATGATGCCGGTGAAGTACCGCTCGCCGCCGTGTTCGTGTTCGCGTAGGCTGATGAGGGTCGGGACTTCGTGTCCGTCCTTGTGAAGCGCCGGGAGTTCTATCCCGTCCCAGTCGATGTTTCGCTCGCCCGTCTCGACGTACGAATCGAGGGCCGCGGCGTGAACTGCTCGGAGCCGCTCCGGTATGATTTTCATCTTCGAACTGCCGATTAGTTCGTCGGGGGTGTAGCCGAGAATGTCCTCGATTGCGGGGTTCGCATACACGATGTTGCTCTGTTCGTCGATTGTTAACATTCCCTCGGAGGCGTTTTCGACGAGCGTCCGATAGAAGTCGTCAGCGTCGAAAAGAGGCGGGCGAGAGGCCATTTCGGCGGCTAGGGCTGGTTTACAGTTAATGCTTGTTCACGCGTTGACGCCCGAACCTTTGACTTCGAAGCCTTTCGAAATTACGGCGACGCCGCGTGCGTCTTGTTCTCCGGCCCACCGCAACGCATATATGCGGCTCGATGACGACGGCTATATCTCCGCCGACGGCGAAATACACGTGTTCGACCGTGAAAGACCCGAAATTCGGCGTTCTTCCATCGAAACGTTTATAAATAATGTGTGCGTACTTATGGTAAGGACGCCCCTGCCGCACGTCTCGGCTCTTCTCTCACGGGAGGGGTGCCTCGAGAGTCACCATGAGCGACACCACGACCTACCATACGGACGCCGGCGAACGGGAGCAGGAACGAACGGACACCGAGGAGACGGAGACGACGCCAGCCTGTCCCGAGTGTTCCGGGAGCCTCATCACCGACGAGGAACACGGCGAGACGGTGTGTGCCGACTGCGGACTCGTCGTCGAGGAAGACGAAATCGACCACGGTCCCGAGTGGCGCGCCTTCGACTCCAGCGAGCGCGACTCGAAATCTCGCGTCGGCGCCCCGACGACCCAGATGATGCACGACAAGGGGCTGTCGACGAACATCGGCTGGCAGAACCGGGACGCCTACGGCAAGACGCTCTCGTCCAGTCAGCGCGAGAAGATGCAGCGTCTGCGCACGTGGAACGAGCGCTTCCGAACCCGAAACTCGAAAGAGCGCAACCTGAAGCAGGCGCTCGGCGAAATCGACCGGATGGCCTCTGCGCTCGGCCTCCCCGAGAACGTCCGCGAGACGGCCAGCGTCATCTACCGCCGCGCGCTTTCCGAAGACCTGCTCCCCGGTCGCTCCATCGAGGGCGTCGCCACCGCCGCGCTCTACGCCGCCGCCCGACAGGCCGGCACCCCCCGCTCGCTCGACGAAATCGCCACCGTCTCCCGCGTCGAGAAGATGGAACTCACCCGGACGTATCGCTACGTCGTCCGCGAACTCAAACTCGAAATCCAGCCCGCCGACCCCGAGCAGTACGTCCCCCGATTCACCTCTCAACTCGAACTCTCCGAGGAAGTGAGTCGGCAGGCGCGTGACCTGCTCAGCGCCTCGCGCGATCAGGGCGTCCACAGCGGCAAGAGTCCCGTCGGCCTCGCCGCCGCCGCCGTCTACGCCGCCGCCCTCCTCACCAACGAGACGGTGACCCAGAGCGAAGTGAGCGAAGTAGCGAACATCAGCGAAGTGACGATTCGCAACCGCTACAAGGAACTCCTCGAAGCGAAGGGCGCGGCGGACGCGTAAGCGACGCCCGCCCCGTGGATGGCCTACCTTCTTACTTCACGGGCCGCAACCTCCGGTAATGCCCGAAATCGAGATTACCTCCGAACAGCACGAGCGGCTGCGCGCCCTGCAGGAGGAGATTGCGCGCGACGTGGTCGGGAAGTACGGCCACGTTCGCCCCCGCGACGCCGTCGAATACCTTCTCGACCGGTACGAGGCCGACGAGTCGACCCCGACCACGTCGAGCGGCGAGTCCGAGATGGCCGATGGCGAGGCAGTCGACACCGCTTCGGCCTCGACAGCCGACGCGACGACGGCGGACGCGGCGGCCGACGGGGCGGCGGCGCGCGTCGTCGATGCCGATAATGAGGACGGCGACGCCGACGATGATGCGAACGACGGCGACGCCGGCGATGGTGCGGACGCCGACGGCGGCGACGACGCCATGCTCGACGAGATGATGAGCCTCCTCGACACCCACGACGACAAGTGGGGCGAGTCCTCGGGCGACGAGCGCTACGCCGTCGAGTTGCCCGACGGGGAGACGGAGCAGGTGCGGACCAAAGACGACGTGAAGGCCCTCCTCTTCAAACACTACCGATGACGGGACTACTCGGGCGACTGCGGGCGTGGCTTCTCGGCGAGAGCGACGACTCGGAGGATACGGACGAGGCGACCGACGAATCCTCGCGGGTCGTCCACCGCGACGACCGACCGCTGGAGACGCCGGGGACGATGGAGCGACCGAATCCGCCGACGCCGGGCGACGAGTCGACAGATACCGTCGACATCCCCGACGCCGAGAGCGGCGGCGACAGCGCGGTGTCCACGTCCGAGGGAGGCGCCGTCGACGCCGACGTGTCCATCCCCGACGCCGAATCGGCGGTTGCCGATGGGACCGACGCGACGGGAACTGTCGAGACGGTGGCGGACGCGGACGGCGATGCCGCGAGCGCCGACGCCGAGTCGGTGGCGCAGGAGGCCGACGAAACGGACGGGGCCGCCGACTCGATGACAACCGGCGGCGCGGGCGAGGACGCCGAGTTCGCGTGTTCCGTCTGCGGGACGGCCGTCGACGACCCCTCGGTCTCGTGTCCCCTCTGTCGGTCGACGGACGTCGTCCCCGTCGATGACGCGCCGACGGACGAGGACGCGCCTTCACGAGGCGGTCGAACCGCGGTATCGACTGACGACGGCGAGGCGGCCGACCGCCTGAACGACGTTCGAAGCGCGGACGAGCGCTGACAGACACAGGGTTTTTCGCTCCTGACCCCCCATCGGTTGGCGTGAACATCCGGGGGACGATTCTGGACGTGGGCGAGGTGCGGGCCGTCTCGACGCAGTACGGCGAGCGCGACTTGGTGGAGGTTGACCTCCGCCCGGACGAGTCGGCGGCGACGGTCACCGTGACCCTGTGGGGGAAGTGGACGCACACGGCCGACCACGCCGAACCGGGCATGGACTTGCTCGTGACCGACGCGGAGGAAACCGAGTTCCGAGGCGAGTCGGGCTACGCCACGGGCGGGGACTCCTTCGTCGTCCTCGAACCAGACTTCCTCGTCGACGTGACCGACGTTCGCTCGTGGGTGCAGTGTCCGCGGATGTACTATCTGAACAAACTCTCGGGCGTCCCGCTCGCCTACCCGGTGGTCAAGGGGACCATCGTCCACGAGGTGTTCGGCGACCTGTTGCGGGGCCGCGAGTTGGACGCCGCCGTCGCGGACCACGTTGAGGCGGCCGGTTTGGAACTCGGCTTGCTCGGCCGCGAGGCCGCCGAGGTGCGCGACGAGGTGCGGCGCAACGCCGCCGCTATCGAGGGCTGGCTCTCGCAGGGCACCCTCACCGAGACGGACGAGTGGCGCTCGGAGTACACGCTCATCAGCCCGACGTTCGGGGTCAAGGGCCGCGCGGACGCGCTCCGGCGCGGGATGCCCGTCGAACTCAAGACGGGGAAGAACACGAACCGAGAGCCGCGCTTCCACGACAAGATTCAGGCGGCGTCGTATGCCCTCCTCCTCGGCGAGTCGGGCGACCCGCCCGAGACGGGGACGCTCCTCTACACGAAGAACGCGGCGCTCGACCGGAGCGAGGCCAGCGGCGACCTCTCGCCCGCCAAGGAGTTTTCCATCGGCCGCGGACTGCGAGAGTTCGTCGTCCGCACGCGCAACGAAATCGCGGCGGCGGAGGCAAAACGACAGGTTCCGACGGGGTACGAGGCCGACGCCAAGTGCGAATGGTGTTTCGAGCAGGACGCCTGCATGGTCGTCTCCGGGCGCCTCGACCAAGAGTCGAAAGCCGGCCAGATTGGGACGGCGTTGCCCGCCGAGGAACGCGAGTATTTCGACGACATCTATCAGGCCGTCGAGGACGAACGCCGCGCCGTCCACGACGAGTACCGAAAGCTGTGGGAGCAGAGCGCGGCGGAGCGAGCGGCGGCCGACCGGGCGCTCATCGACCTCGAACCCCTCTCACGCCGCGAGTTGCCCGACGGCGACTGGGAACTCCGGGCGGCCGTGCCGGACGGCGCGGTGTCGAAACTCCGCGAGGGCGACGTGGCGCTCGCGAGCGACGGCGACCCAATCGCCGGCGACGCCGAACTCGGGCGCATCCAGTCGCTCGGCGACGAGGCGGTCGTCCGGACGGACGAACCCCTCGACCTCCGACGACTCGACGTCTACCCCTCCGAAATATCCGTCTCCAGACAGCTCACCGCACTCCACGACGCGCTGTTGAAAGGCGACGAGGACCGGAAGGACGTCCTCTTCGGGCGGCGCGACCCCGAGTTCGAGTCGGTCGAGGAGACGTTCATCGACAACAACGAGGCACAGAACGAGGCGGTCAGACGCGCCGTCGGCGCCCGCGATTTCGCCCTCGTCCACGGCCCACCCGGGACGGGCAAGACCTACACCATCGCCCGTCTCGTCCGGGCACTCGTCGACCGGGGCGAGCGCGTCCTCCTCTCGGCGTTTACGAACCGCGCCGTCGACAACGCGCTCGATGCTCTCCGCGACCAAGGGTTCGAGGACGTGGCGCGAGTCGGGACGACCACCGGCGTCCGCGAGGATATGCTCGACGTGCGCCTCGACCGACGAGGGGAGCCGAACGAGCGCGCGGCGGCGCTTCGGAACGCGCCAGTCGTCGCCGCCACCACCGCCACCTGCGGGTCGCGGGTGCTTCGCGAGGCCGAGTTCGACGTCGCCGTCGTCGACGAGGCGTCGCAGTTGACGGAACCGGGGACGCTTGCCGCCATCAACCTCGCCGACCGGTTCGTCCTCGTCGGCGACCACGAGCAACTCCCGCCGGTCGTCCAGTCGGGGACCGAGCGCCTCTCGCGCTCCCTGTTCGAGCGACTGCACGACGAGCATCCCGAGGCCGCGGTCATGCTCGACCGCCAGTATCGCATGAGCCAGCGGATTCAGGCCTTCGCCTCCCGCGAGTTCTACGACGGCGCGCTCCGCCCCGCGACGCCGGCCGTCGCGGGCGGGACGCTCGCGGACCTTCCCATCGACCCTCCGCCCGACCACCTGCGACAGGGCGTGCGCTTCGTCGACCCTGACGGGCGCCGCGAGGGCAACGCCAACCCCATCGAAGCCGACCGCGTGGCCGCAATCGTCCAAGAGTATCTCGACGCCGGCGTCGACCCGGACGACGTGGTGGTCATCGCCCCCTTCCGGGCGCAGGTGGCGGAACTGTCGCGCCGCGTCGACGTCGCCGTCGACACCGTCGACCGGTTTCAGGGGTCGAGCGCCGAAGTGGTCGTCGTCTCCTTCGTCGCCACGGGTGACCTCGACGGTCCCATCTTCGAGGACACCCGGCGCGTGAACGTCGCGCTCACCCGCGCGAAGAAGGCACTCGTCCTCGTCGGCGACGCCGCGGCGCTCGAATCGGAGCCGTTCTACGCCCGGATGCTCGACTGGGCGCGTCGCTGACCGACAGGTTGAGGCGAGTTCCGTGACGACACCGACCGTGCAACTTCCGCTCGGGACCGGAACGGTGGAGGCGTCGCTCCCCGACTGCGAGGTGCGGACCGTCGAGCACCCCGGCGGCGAGACGGTCGACCCCGCAGAAGCCGCGCGGGCGGCGCTCGCGAACCCGCACGGGCCGGCGCTCGACTCGCTCGTCGACCCCGCGGACGACGTGACCATCGTCGTGACCGACGTGACGCGAGCGACGCCCGACGACGTCCTCGTCCGGGCGATGGTCGACCGCCTCCCCGACTGCGACCTCTCGATTCTCGTCGGCCTCGGCCTGCATCGTCCGATGACCGACGCCGAACTCCGGGACGGATTGGGCGAGTTCGCCGCCCACGCGGTGAATCACGACCCCGAGGCAACGGTCGAGGTGGGGACCGTCGGCGGCGTCGCCGGCGACGTTCCCGTCCGCGTCCACTCCCTCGTGGCCGAGGCGGACTGCGTGCTGTCGACGGGCATGGTCGAACCCCACCAGTACGCCGGCTTCTCCGGCGGGGCAAAGACCGTCGCCATCGGCGCAGGCGACGAGTCGCTCATCGGCTACACCCACGGACCCGACGTGCTCTCGCACCCAAATGTCCGACTGGGACGAATCGAGGACAACCCCTTCCGGGACGTCGTCGACCGCGCCGGCGACGCCGTCGGCCTCGATTTCTGTCTCAACGTGACGAAGGGACCGGACGGCATCCTTGGCGCGAGTGCGGGGCGCCCCCGAGATGTCGTGGCCGACCTCGCGGCGACGGCGCGCGACGCCCTCTCCGTCCCGCTCTCGACCACCTACGACGCCGTTATCGGCGGCGTCGGCGCGCCGAAAGACGCCAACCTGTATCAGGCGTCGCGCGCGGCGACGTATCTGCGCCTCGGCGACCACAACCCCGTTCGCGAGGGCGGGCGAATCGTCCTCCCCGCTCGCTTGCCGGAAGGAGCAGGTGAGGGCACGGGCGAGCGTCGCTTCTACGAGCGCCTGCGCGACGCAACGGACCCCGAGTCGCTGTACGAGACCATGCGGGCGGGCTACGACCCCGGCGCACAGCGGGCGTTCGTCGTCGCTCGCGCCCTCCGCGACACCGACGTCTACGTGACGAACGCCGAGCATCCCGAGGTGGTCGAGGAGTGTCTCATGCACGCCGCCGCCGACGTTGCCGAGGCGATTCCGCCGGGGAGTCGGGTGCTGGTCGTCCCCGACGCGCTGAACACGCTACTCGTCGAGCCCTGAATCGAGTTCGTCGAGGACGCGCTCGTGGAAGTTCCGCAGGACCGCGCTCTCGTCGTCTGCGAGGACGGTGTCGCTCGCGGCGAGCGTCGCCAAGCCGAACGCCCGCGGCGACGGCGTCTCGACCGTCTGCGTGACGAGTTCTATCTCGCCGTCGCGAATCCCTCGCAACACCGTCTCGATGCCGGCGACGTGGAGTTTGTCCTCTAGCAGTTCGCGGTCCGTCTCCTCGACGACGGCGAAGTCCTCCAACTCGTCGGCCAGCGAGAGCAGCGTCTCGCTCTCGACCTGTTGCCGCGCCGCCGACTTCTCTTGCCCCTTGTAGCGTTTCAGAATCATGAGCGCGCGGGTGGCGTTGATGCGGAAGTACCGCTGTCGGAGGTCGGTCCCGCGGAGCGCGGCCCGGAGGTCCGCCCGCGCCTCGTCGGGGTCGAGTTCTCGGAGCAGTCCGGGCACGTCGAGCCGACGGTCGAGGGGCATCGAGAGGACGAAGCCGTTGTCGGCGACGGCGACGGTGACGTTCGCGTTCGACTCGCTGGCGCAGGCGGCGGCGAGCAGTCGCGACAGGCCGTCGTTGACTTGGCGTCCGTAGACGGTGTGGACGTAGTAGCGCCGGCGGTAGGTCTCGCGGTCCCGCGCCTCCTCGATGGCGATACGGGTCGGCGTCGAGACGCTCTCGGGGCCGGCGAAGGCCACCTGCTGGTCGTAGAGTCTGGTCAGCGCCCGCACCGCCCGCTCCGAGAGCGACGACTCGCGGAGCCACACCCGGAGGGAGGGTTCGCCGCCCGCGTCGAGACGAGCCAGCACGTCGCGCTGGAACGTGAGTATCTTGCGGGCGAGGTCGTACGACAGCGGGAGGCGCTCGGAGTACCACGAGGGGACGGTCGGGCGCTCGCTCGTCCGGTCGACGTACACCTTCGACCCGCGGCGGTAGCGAAAGGCAAAGCGCTCGCCGCCGATGACGAACACGTCGCCGGGGTCGAGCGTGTCCAGATACCCCTCGTCGAGTTCGCCCACCCACTCGTCGTCGCCGCGGACGAGTACGTCACACGAGAAGGAGTCGGGGATGGTCCCGACGTTCGTCAGGTAGATAACCCGCGCGAGTCGGCCCCGCTTGCCGACGAGACGTTCCCCGACCGGGAAGTCGGGGTGGTGGTGGTCGCCGCCCGGTGGGTCGTTCGTGTCCCGCCACACCTTCGGGTAGACGTTGCGCTCGGCCAGTCCCTCGTAGTCGGCGGTCAGATAGCGAAACAGCGTCTCGAACTGTTCGTCCGAGAAGTTCCGGTAGGGGTAGGCCCGGCGGAGGGTGTCGCGCACGGCCGACTCGCGACGGACGCCGTTGATTGCCATGCCGTAGACGTGCTGTGCGGCCACGTCGTAGGCGTTCTCGGGGACGAACACCCGGTCGACGAACCCCGATTCGGCCGTGCGAACCATCACCGCCGCCTCGACCAAGTCGTCGCGGTCGAGTGCGACGAGTCGCCCCTCGACCACCTCGCCGACCTGATGCCCGGCCCGCCCCACTCGCTGGAGGAGCGCCGCGACAGATTTCGGCGACCCCACCTGCACCACCAAATCGACGTGTGGCATATCGACGCCGAGTTCGAGGCTGGTCGAGGTGGTGACCACGTCGAAGTCGCCGCGCTTGAGGCCCGATTCGACCGCTTGCCGGCGGTCGGCTGACAGGCTCCCGTGGTGGCAGGCGGAGTCGGTTTCGTCGTAGTCGAAGCGCTCGCGGAGCGCCTGCAACGTCCGCTCGGCGCCCGAGCGCGTGTTCGTAAAGACGAGCGTGTTGGTGTGGGCGTCGATTAAATCGGCCAACTGCTCGTAGAAACGGTCCCGAACCTGCGTCGTCGGCGTCTCGGCGAGGTCATCGACCGGGCAGTCGACCCGCAGGTCGAACTCGCGGGCGAAGCGCGCGTCGACCACTTCGCAGTCGCGTGGCTCGCCGCCCTCGCGCCCGACGAGGAAGTCCGCAATCGTCTCGATTGGCTCGACGGTCGCCGAACAGCCGATGCGCGTGGGCGACCCGTCGGCGAGGGCTTCGAGGCGCTCCAGCGACACCGAGAGATGCGTCCCGCGCTTGCTCGCGGCGAGGGCGTGAATCTCGTCCACGACGACGTACTCGACGGTCCGCAGTTTCTCGCGGAACTTCGGCGAGTTGAGCAGGATGGCGAGCGTCTCGGGCGTCGTGTTGAGGACGTGTGGCGTCTCGTCGAGCATCCGCCGGCGAGTGGCGTCGTCGGTGTCGCCGTGGCGGGTGGCGTGACGCACCTCCGTCGATTCGCCTCGGTCGGCGAGTCGTTCGCGGATGCCGTCGAGCGGGTCGCCCAGATTTCGGTGGACGTCGTTGGCCAGCGCTTTCAGCGGCGACACGTAGAGACAGTACACCGCGTTCTCCAGTCCGTCGGCTCGCTCCCGGCGGAACAGTTCGTTGATGATGGCGGTGAAGGCGGCGAGCGTCTTCCCGCTCCCCGTCGGCGCACAGACGAGGGCGTTTCGTCCCTCGTGGACGAGCGGAATCGCCTCGCGCTGGGGCGGCGTGAAGAAGCCGCCGTTCTCGGGGACGAACGCGCCGAACTGCTCGACCCACCACTCCCGAACGGCCGGGTCGAGGAGTTCGAGAACGTCGGTGTCGACGGCGGCGTCGGGGTCGACGCCCGCGGGCAGGTCCACGTCGGCCAGCGGGTCATCCGCGTCGGGGTCCCCCATCGACGTAGCGTTGTCGCGGACGGCCAAGTGGGTTGTGCCGGTAGGGAGGCACAACGGTCAAGTCCGTCCTGCGATAACTGTCGGTATGGCAGACAAGAAGTTCACGCTCCTCGAACTCCACCTCGACGAGATTCAGATTGGTCCCTCGGCACTCGGCAGCGGCACGGCAGACGAGCCGTTGCCCGACGCCGAGAGCGATGCCGAAAGCGACGCCGAGAGCGACGAGACGGGTGGCTGTGGCTGTCCGGGCAAGAAGGCCGGCAAACTCCTCGCCGTCCTCCTCGTTCTCGCACTCGTTGCCCTCGCCGCGAAGAAACTCCTCGGCGGCGGCGTCGAGGACTTCGACGAACTCGACGACTTGGCTGACCTCGACGAGTAGGCGTCTTCGGTTCGCTTAAGCGATGGCCGGGGTATAGGGCGGGTATGACGGTATCGAGCGCACCGGGCAAGGTGTATCTCTTTGGCGAACACGCCGTCGTCTACGGCGAACCCGCCATCCCCTGTGCCATCGAGCGCCGCGCGACCATCAGCGTCGAGTCGCGCGACGACGACCACGTTCGCGTGCAGGCGTCGGACCTCAGCCTCGACGGCTTCACCGTCGAGTACACGGGAACGACCGACGACCGGCCCGACGTCGACGTGCCCGCGTCGCTGGTCGACGCCGCGATGGGCTACATCGACGCGGCGGTGGAACAGGCCCGCGAGGCCGCCGACGCGCCCGACGCTGGCTTCGACATCACCGTCGAGAGCGATATCCCACTCGGCGCCGGCCTCGGCTCCTCGGCGGCGGTGACCGTCGCGGGCATCGACGCCGCGACGCGCGAACTCGGCCAGCCACTCTCGACGGAAGAACTCGCCGACCGCGCGTACCGCGCCGAGGCGGCGGTCCAGAAGGGCGAGGCGTCGCGGGCCGACACGTTCTGTTCGGCCGTCGGCGGCGCCGTCCGGGTCGAGGGCGACGACTGCCGGAGCATCGACGCCCCAGACCTCCCCATCGTCGTCGGCTTCGACGGCGGCGCCGGCGACACTGGCGAACTCGTCGCTGGCGTGCGAGCGCTGAAAGACCGCTACGACTTCGCCGCCGACACCATCGCGACCATCGGCGACATCGTCCGGCAGGGTGAGGGGTTTCTCGACCCCGAGTCGGACTCCGACCTCGATATGGAGGCACGAATCGAGGAAATCGGGCGGCTGATGGATTTCAATCACGGCCTGCTGGAATCGCTCGGCGTCTCCTCTCGCTCCCTCGACAGCATGGTGTGGGCGGCGCGCGAGGCGGGCGCTCACGGCGCGAAACTCACCGGTGCGGGCGGTGGCGGCTGTATCGTCGCCCTCGACCCGACGCCCGAGACGCTGACGGCGCTCCGGTTCACGCCGGGGTGTGAGGAGGCATTCCGCGCCGAACTCGACGACGACGGCGTCCGGAGGGAAGCGTGACGACCGTCCTCAAACTCGGTGGGAGCCTCATCACCGAGAAGGACCGAGCGGAGACGCTCGACGGCGCGGCGCTGGCGGCGGCGGCCGATGCCATCGCCGACTGCGACGACGACTTGGCGCTCGTTCACGGCGCCGGCAGTTTCGGCCACCACTACGCCGACCGCCACGACGTGAGCGTCACCTCTGGCACGACCGACGCCGGCAACGCCCTCGAAATCCACGGGTCGATGACGACGCTCAACCGGTTCGTCCTCTCGCGACTCCACGAGCGCGACGTGTCGGCGCTGCCCGTCCACCCGCTCTCGGCGGGCGCCCGCGACGCCGACGCCGCTCTCGACCTCTCCGTCGCGTCGGTGCGGACGATGCTCGGCGAGGGCTTTCTCCCCGTCAGCCACGGCGACGTCATCGCCCACGAGGGACAGGGCGCGACCATCGTCTCGGGCGACGAGGTGGTGGTGCGCTTCGCGGAGGGCCTCGACGCCGACCGAGTCGGCCTCTGTTCGACCGTCGACGGCGTCTACGGCGCGGACGGCGAGGTCATCGACCGCATCGACGACTTCGACGCCGTCGCGTCGGCGCTCGGCGGGAGCGACGCCACCGACGTGACCGGGGGCATGGCCGGGAAGGTGCGCAACCTCCTCGAACTGGACGCGCCGGCCTTCGTCTTCGGCGCCGACGACCTCTCTACCTTCCTCTCGGGCGGCGAACCGGGCACGCGAATCGACTGACGGCCCGGATAGCCCCCGCACTCATAGGGAGCGGCCGTCTACGACCGCCGATGACCGACGACTCAGTCCGGGTCTGGCTCGTCGAGCGGACCTACTCCGACGACGAACAGAACGTAATCATCCTCACCTACGCCACGACGGACGGGACGCGCTATTTCCGGAAAGAGCGGGCGCTCACATCCTTCTCCGACGTCAGAGACACGACGGCGGCCGTCGACGCCGAACCGAACGACCTCGGCATCGTCGACGACGAACTGCGCGAGGCGTACGCCGCGGAAGCGAAGCGCATGGCGACCGAACACGACCCCGACGACGTCATCTAGCAGTCCACTCGCAGGCCGTCGCGAGCGAAGCGCACGTCGCCGTCGTATCGCGACTCGATTGCCGCCAGCATCTCCTCGTGCCGCCCCTCCGTGTGCGGGTAGAGGTGGGTCAGATACACCCGCCCGTAGTCGTGGCCGGCGATGGCGTCGCCGAGCGTCGACGGCGTCGGGTGGTTGTCGACGTCGACGTCGTCCGGGAACGAGCAGTCGTGGACGAACAGCGCCGACCCGTCGGCGAAAGCCGCCAGCGACTCGAAGGCCTCGGTGTCGCTGCTGATGGTGAGGTCACCCTCGCCGTCGGTCCCCGCGAACCGATAGGCGAGGCCGTCGACCGAATGTCGCGTCTCGCGGGCCGTCACGTCGAAGCCGGCGACCGAGAAGTCGTAGGCGCCCACCTCTCGAATCTGGAGGTCGACCCGGCCGTCGAGGTAGTCGAAGGCGTCGAACAGGTCGTCGACGAGGCGTTTCGTCCCGCGGGGGCCGACGACTTCGAGGTGGTCGTCGCCGGACAGCCACCGCGCTTTCAGGAGGGGAAGGAGGTCCGCGACGTGGTCGAGATGGAGATGTGTGAGAAGGACCGTCGAGACGCCCTCGTATCCGGCGTCGGTCGCCGCGAGGCGGTGGAGGACGCCCGCGCCGCAGTCGACCAACACCCGGCGGTCGTCGCGCTCGACCACCAACCCAGTCTGTGCCCGGTCCGGGAGTGGCATCGCGCTCCCGGTGCCGAGAAACGTGAGTCGCATGGGCGCAGGTGTCGCGGCCGGGCCGAAAGCGTTCGGATTCCTACAGCCCGAACTCCGAGTCGACGACGTCGCCGCGCGCGAAATTCGAATCGACGTCGGTTATCTCGATTTCAACCGTCTCGCCCAGCGTCGCCTCGTCGACGAGGACGGCGAAGTCGTCGACGTAACCGACGCCGTCGCCTTCCGAGCCGAGTTCTTCGATAGCGACGACGTACGTCTCACCGGGAGTCACTGGCGATTCTGGCATGGGAACCAGTACCGCACGGAGACGGAAATAAGTCGGGGCAGTAACACGTCGCCGCGGCTATCGCTCGCCGTCAGCGGGGTTGCTATCGCCGTCTGCCGATGTCTCGTCCCTTCCCGCTTCGTCCGCCTTCGCCGTCGTCTGGAAGGATTCGGGTGGCGAGAGAAAGCCCCACGCCGCCCCGGCGGAGTGGAAGGCGACGACGAGCGGATAACACAGGAACACCGGAAGCGTTCGGAGCGACGGCCCCTCGTAGTAGCGCCACCCGCGCCACACCCATATCAGCGAGAAGCCGAACATCAGCCACGCGACGATGCGAAAGGGAACCTGTCCCGGCGTCGTCGTCGGAATGGCGCCGCTGAACAGGATGAGAAACGCCGTGAGCGGGCTGAACGCCCACGCGACGTTTCGAATCGTCATCAGCGCCTCGAACCGGCGCGAGAGATACGCCTCGTCGCGGAGCGTCCCCGTCAGCCAGCGGCGGCGTTGCTCGAACATCGCCCGCAGCGACGGCGGCGCCTGATTTCGAAACTTCGTGTCCAGCACCTCGAACTCCGCTCCCGCGCGGACGGCCTGCCACGCGAACACCGTGTCCTCGATGAGCGTCTCGAAGTTCCACGTCACCGAGTCCTCGACCGATTTCCGGACAGCGATGCCGCCACCCCACGCGTACAGCGGGATGTTGAGGGCGGGGAAGCCGGTCTGTTCGGTCTGATACCCCATCCGGAGCACCTCGGCCCAGTAGGTGAGATACGACCCCGTGAAGGTGGGCCACTCCCGAAACTGGACGATGTCGGCGTCGGGCAGCCCCTCGAACTCCGGGACGAGGGTGTCCTCGTCCAGAAAGAGGACGAACTCCTTCTCACAGGGGAGTTCGCGACGCGCCCACTCCAGCGCGCGGCCCTTGTCCGAAGCGACCGACGAGAACTCGTCGGGGACGACGTGGACCGCCGCCCCGTCCACGTCGATGTCCGCTTCGGCGACAACGTGGCAGTCCGCGAGTTCGTCGGGTAGCGTCTCGACTGTCTGCTGGACGACGTCCGCGGCGTCGACGGTCAGAATCCGGACCTGCACGTCGTCCGGGCCGTACGCCAACGGTGGCGAGTCGTGCGCCCAACCGAGGTAGGCCTCGTAGGCCCAGACGCCCGTCGCGACGGCGTACATCCCCACGAAGAGCCACAGTCCGAGGTAGACGAATCCGCGAAGCGTCGGGCGGTAGGGAAGCCACGTCGGACTCCCGAGAGTCACGACCAATCCGGCGACGAAGACGGCGAGGAAAAAGAGCGCGAGCAGACGGTCGGCGGCGAACGGATTGGTGCGCCCGTCGTCCTCGTCGCCATCGTCCGTCATCGTGAGCGGCACCGCCTCACTGCCGGGGGTACGAGTATTCGAGAATCTCCTCCCCGTCGGCGTCGAGTACGAGTATCGTGTCGCCGTCGTCGTCCCAGACGGAGTGCTCGACGTCCCAGTAGAGGTCGGTGTCCGTCCACTCGCGGTCACCGGTGTGGAGTCGGAAGCGCTGGCCGGCCTCCAGCGTGAACCCATCGGGCAGATGGAACGTCCACCCCTCCTCGTCCCTGATGTCGTGGCCGGTCAGGTCGAGGGGTTCGTCGCCGTCGTTCTCGAACTCGACGTACTCGTCGACGAGGGTCTCACTCTCCGGGGCGACGTTGAGGTCGGTCACGACCAACTGGGGCTGTTCTCGCTCGACGTTGTCGAACCCGCCGGGGCGGACGACGTCGCGCCCGCGGACGAACGTGTCCTCGCCCGTCTTGGTCACCAGATAGCCGTAGGCCGAGTCGAGCGAGAAGTTCGCGGCACGGGCCGTGTATTCGAGATAGAGCGTGCCGTCCTGCGAGAAATGTCGCTGGGGCTGGGCGGCGTTCTGCCCGGCGAGATACTCCTTCGAGCCGAAGTTGACCGCGTAGTTGCCGGGGTCGAGGGCAGACGGCGCGACCCAGTTGCTCGGGTCGGCGACGTCCGGCGGTGCCCTGACCGCGACGACCAGCGGCTCCTCCGCGTAGGGGTCGAACTCGTTCGACTCCGAATCGGGCATGATATCGACGTTCGCACGCTTCACCGTCCGGCCGCGCGCCGGCTTGAGTTTCGCCGGCTTCGACTGCGAGAGTTCGTAGGTGTCGAGACTCCCGAGTTCGCCCGAGCGAAAGCGCCACAAGTCGACCCCCCGTAGCTCCGTCGGCGTGATGCTAATCGTGAAATCGGAGCGGTCGAGGACGCCCCAGTACGCGCCCCCGTCGGTTGCGTTGGCACCCCACTCCCAGCGCACTTTCGCGTTGCCGCCGTTCCACGGGTCGAAGTCGTCGTCGATTCCCTCGGGGTCGTCGCGAACCGCCCACTCGCCTCGGTCGCGGCTCAGGCCGGAGAAGGAAAAGGTCGCCGAGCCACCGTGGTCGACCGCCGGACTCCCGTGGAGGAAGACGAGCGAGCGGTCCACCGGGCCGTCGTAGACGAACAGACGCGAGGCGGCGTCGTCCTCGATGACCGACGCCTCGGGGCTGGCCGTCCCGTCCTGATAATCGTAGAACTCCTCGACGGTGTCGCCATCGTGAGAGATGGGCTCGACCGTCCAGCGGAGATACCCCTGCTGGAGGAGATACGTCTCGTCGGCGGTCGAGGACTGCGAGGAGAGGTAGGCACCGGCGCCGCCGAGCGCCACGACACCGATTGCGCCCCCGAGTGCGAACCGCCGCCGCGAAATCGACGCGTCCCCATCCCGCTCGTCAGCGTCGTCTTCGGTCACTAGCGCGTCGGTACCGATTTCACGTGTAAAAGGGGTTCCCCTAATATCGCCGCCGAAACGGAGCGCCGCCTCGAAGCCGGCGGCTCAGGGCGCGAGACGGTTCTTCCGGCCCTTCATGTGTTTCTCGTAGTGGTCGAACGTCATCGGGCACCACTCGGCGGCCCGGTCGAGGATGGCTTCGGTCATCTCGCGAATCTCCCACTGGCTGTCGGCGGCGGCACGCATGTCCGCGACGTGCATCAGCATGCGTGCGTTCAGCGACATCACGATGTTGACCTCCGTGCCGATTGGGAGGACGAACCGAGCGTCTTCGGGCGGCATCCCCAAATCGAGGAGGTCCTGATACGACTCCACCGCGTTCCGGACCGTCTCGCGGAAGATGCGCTCTCGCTCCGCGACCGTCTCCTCGTCGACGGGGCCGCTCGACTGGTTGCGGCCTATCCACTCCGGGTCGGTCGCCGACGGCGGCGTCACCACCATCGCGCCGTCCTCGACTTCGGCGGGGTCGACCTCGTCGAACGAGACGTAGCGCATGCTCTGGATGTCGAAACTGACGTGGCGGTGACGCGTAATCTGGGCCATGCACGACCGGCTGACACCCTTGATGGCGAACGTCGCCTGCGGGTGTTCGAACGGGCCGAAGTGGCCGTGGTCGAGCAAGTGACCGATGAGCGTCCGCTGTTTCTCCTCTATCGTCTCTCCCTCGATGTCCGCCATCGCCTCCTCGAAGGAGATGTCGCCGACGAACTCGGAGAGGTAGTCGTTTCGCGCCGCCGTACAGATGACACGCTCCGGGTCGGGCGTCGCTTCGAGCAGTGTGACCTCCATACGCCTGCAGGGGTAGCGTGGCACGTAAACGTTGCCGACGCGGGATGGATTCGAACAGCGGCGACCACACCCACCGAGCGCTCCGTTCTGACACCCACTATTTTGATGACAAAAAATAAATACAACGTTCCGATTGGCGTACGATGTGGTCCGGCTATCGGCAAAGTCAATCTGGCAACCGCGGACACTTCTCGCCGGTTCAGCAGTCGCCGACCTCGTCGTTCGCCTTCCCGAGGACATCATCCTCCCGCTCCTTTCGATTGGGAGCGGGGTCTTTGGAACGCCCGCCGCTGGCTTTCTCACCACGTGGGCGATGTTCGCAGCCGCAGTGTACGCGTTCACTCCCCTCGTGTTTGAGCGGACCGACCCGCCTCTTCCCTCCGAGGCTCCCGGATTCAAACTATCTTTCACGCTCGGAACGATTGCGGCGGCCATTCTCATCACGCGGGTCTTCACCAGCGACGGTGACACCGCCCTTCTCGTCCTGTCTCTTGTCGTTGCACTGGCCGGTGGTTGCTTACTGACTGCCTATCTGGTGTTTTCTCGCGGCTGGGAGTTATACGCCGAAGACGGCCGATTCGTCGGACTTCTCGGGGTTATCGTCCCCGGTTCCGACGAAGAGTACGAATCGGAAGTGAGTGCGGATTTCGCCCGTGAGGGATGGCTGGGACGTTTCGCACGTTCACTGTATCCGATAGGTGCGACGATGTCTTTCAGCATCGTCGTTTTACTGGCCTCGTTTGCGATAGCGAATTCGACGCTGATTTTTCCGTTTCCGGACATTTTCTTTCTGGCGTGGGCCATCTCGACAATTGTCGTGCCTCGTTTCGCGGTCGGCCCCGGGCGCGACCGAATCCTGAATCTCGAATTCGAGTTCGACCGGTACCTACTCGACGCGCTGGAGCACATGTCACGCGGAATGTACGGCATGGCCGGAACGTTCTACCTGATGTTCGGTCTCATAAGCGGCCTCCTTCCACTCGTCGTCATCACGGCCGGCGGATATCTCTCTGCCCTCCCCAGACTAGCGAGTTTCGTCCTGCTCGGAATCGAGAGCGGAGTTCGTCTGGAACTTCTCGTGGTGCTCTGGAACGTTCTCGGCGTGTTTTTCGTCGCGACGTTCGGCGGCTTGTTCGGTGGGTGGATATGGATCCGGGAGTTCCAACGGTTTCCTTACTTCCTGAACCGAGTGGACGGGACGATTTCGGAGGGGGACCCACCAGCACGGGCAACAGGATTCGTCCTCATTCCGATCCTCAGTGTGTTGGGGTCGTACGGCTTCGCAGCAGTGTTCGCTTCGGACCGAATTAGTGCCACCGTCCAGTGGAGCTACGCTGTCCTCTGGCCGACGCTCATTCTTGTTGGGTTGGCAACGTATTGGCACACGCTTCGGCGGCCATGTCAGTCGATTAAACGAGAGTACGCTTGGGTCGTGGGCGGCGTCGTCGGACAGGTGGCAGTCATAGCCGTCGATTACGAGGCTGTGAGACGCACCCGGGATATTGGTTCGGTAATGGCAGCAGTAGACGGGGGAATCTTCACAGGGGTGCTCTTGATTCTGCTGTCGGCCATCCCTCTCTGCTCGAATTCTGTAGGTAGGCCCGACGGAATTCGTCGATACGATTTCGTACTGCTCGTCATTATCCTCGGTGGCGTCTTCCTGTACGGTGCGACAGCTATGTCGTTCGGCCCATCTGCGATGTTCGCCGTAGGAACGGCGGTCTGTTGGATTGGCGCCATCCTCTGTACCATAGGCATCTACTATTCGTGACCACGAATCACCCGTTTCCCGCCTCTCCCTATCGAGACGCTGTCGACCGGAACGAGAACCGTCAAGTCCGCACATCTCGCATCGTCGCCCATGTCTATCGAGAACCTCTCGGCGGGCGTGAGTGCCTTCACCAGCAACGTCTTTCTCGTGACCGGCGAGCGGACCGCCCTCGTCGACGTCGGCGCCAACTACGACGTCGTCTCGGCGGTCGAGTCCCGCGTCGACGGCCTCGACACCGTCGTTCTCACCCACACCCACCGCGACCACGTCGAGAACGTCGACGTCGTTCGCGCGGCGTTCGACGTCGAGACGGTCGGCTACGACACGACACACCCCGCCGTCGACGCCGAACTCGGGGCGACGGTTCGTCTCGGCGACCACGACTACACCGTCCTCCACACGCCGGGCCACAAGAACGACCACGTCTGTCTGTACGCGCCGACGGCGCAGGTGTGTTTCGCGGGCGATTTGGTCTTTGCGGACGGGGCGTTCGGGCGAACGGACTTGGAGGAAGGCGACCGCGAGACGCTCGTCCGGAGCATCGACCGCCTCCTCGACGCCGTCGACTCGGACCTCGACGCGCTCTACGCGGGCCACGGGCCGAGCGTCACCGACGGCGCCTACGCGACAATCGAACAGGCCGGGCGGGCGGCGCGGCGCTAGTTCGTCTTGCGTCCGTAGTACCCGGGGTCGTCGTCGGTCGGTGGCTCGGCGATGACCAAGTTCTCGGCGTTGACCATCACCCACGGCACCGCCCAGTCGACGAGGACGGCCTCCGTCCCCTCGTCGAGTTCGGCGTCGGGGTCGAGGCCCTGTAACAGCCGGCCGATTTCGGAGATGGTGTACATCTGGTCGGATTCGAGCAACTCCTCGGGCGTGTAGAACTCACAGGGGTAGAGTTCATCGAACGCGTCTTTCGGTCGCGGCATACCGGTCGTTGTCGGCGCGGGCCGTAAACGCTACCGACTGCGGAGCGTCGCCACTCGCCGCGCGGCGTCGAAAGAAATGTCGGGGTTGGGGAGCCGTTACTCGAAGAGTTCGACGGCCTGCTCGTAGCGGGCGCTCGGCTCTTCCCAGTCGACGACTTGGAAGAAGTTGTCCACGAAGTCGCCACGGGCCGGGCCGTAGTCGTGGTAGTACGAGTGCTCCCAGACGTCGAGCGCGAGGATGGGGTGGGAACCCCAGAGCGCGCCTTGGTCGTGCTTGTCGACCACGACGTTGCGGAGCTGGTTCGAGAAGCTGTCGTACACCAAGAGTGCCCAGCCACCGGCGGCGCCGGCAGCGGCTTCGAATTCGCCCTTCCAGGCCTCGTAGGATCCGAAGTCCTCCTCGATACGGTCGGCAAGGTCACCGGTCGGCTCGTCGCCACCCTCCGGCGACATCGAGTTCCAGAACAGGTCGTGGAGGATGTGACCGGAGCCGTTGTGGGTGACGTTGCGGATGGCGCCCGGCGAGGAGCCGAAGTCGCCGTCCTCGCGGTTCGCTTCGAGCGTCTCCTCGGCGCTGTTCCAGCCGTTCACGTAGCCCTGATGATGGGTGTCGTGATGCCAGATGAGCACCTGTTCGGAGATGTGCGGCTCGAGGGCGTCGTAGTCGTACGGCAGGGGGTCAAGTTCGTAGCTCATAATGTAGCCTCCACCGGAATGATGTATCGGGACGCTGTTAAGCTTTGAGGAACCGTACGCTACTCCCTCTCATGGTCTGCCGAGCGAGTGGGACGCCCCCCTCGTCGAGACGGCGGTGACACTTCGGCGGGCCGAGTAGAGTCGTTAAAATTGCTTCACGAGACCGGTACGGGCGGCTTCAACCCCGAAGGGGCGTGTCTGAAACTGCGGGCTCCAGCTGATAGATGTAAAGAACCGATGCCAGTAGCACCACCGCAAGAGCGGCGAGGAACCAAGTTGGGTTGGCATAAGCGACGTACAGTCCGCCCAGTCCACCAACTCCACCGATACCGCCGTACAGCGCCGCGTTAGTGATTCCCATGCACGCAATATTCGACACTTTAAGAAAAATCTTTGGGTGAGTTCTTCGCGGAGCGCAGACACACCCCGCTCGGTCGAGTTGCGAACGGCACGACCCGCTCAGGACGATTGCACGGCCCCGAGGACTATACTGCAGGGCGGCGAAGTGACCATATGGCGACGATTAAGGACAGCGTCCACGACCACATCGAGGTGACGGGCGTCGCCGAGGCGTTGCTCGACACGCCGGCGATGCAACGGCTGCGCCGAATCCGCCAACTCGGCACCGTCTCGCTGGTGTATCCGGCCGCCAACCACACCCGGTTCGAGCACAGTCTGGGCGTCTATCACCTCGCGTCCGAGGCGCTCGACCACCTCGGCGTGGCGGGGCAGGCGGCCGAACGCGTCCGCGCCGCCGCCCTCCTCCACGACGTGGGCCATCCGCCCTTCAGCCACAACGTCGAACACCTCCTCTACCGACACACGGGGAAGTTCCACGACGACGTGTCGGACCTCCTCGCGAGCGGTCGCGTCGGTGCCGTCCTCCGGGACCACGACCTCGACCCCCGCACCGTCGCCGACCTCGTCGCCGGCGAGGGCCACTACGGACCGCTCGTCTCCGGCGAACTCGACGTGGACCGGATGGACTATCTCGTCCGCGACGCCCACCACACCGGCGTCCCCTACGGCACCATCGACCACGGGCGACTGGTCCGCGAACTCACCTTCGTCGACGGCGAACTCGTCCTCGCCGAAGGGAACGTCCAGACAGCCGAGAGCCTCCTGCTGGCGCGGGCGCTCATGAACCCGACCGTCTACACGCACCACGTCGCCCGCATCGGCAAGGCGATGCTCCGCCGAGCGACCGAGCGCCTCATCACCGAGGCCGGCTACGACGCCGAGACGGTTCGGCGGTGGGACGATTCTGACCTGCTGGTCACGCTCCGGCGCACGGACGCCACCGCCGGCTTCGCCGACCGACTCTCGACGCGTGACCTCTACAAGCGGGCGGTGTGGGCGGAGCTATCGGACGTGCCCGACGACCTCCTGACGGCGGACCACGACCGAGTCCGTGCCCTCGAACGCGACATCGCGAGCGAGGCGGACCTCGACTCCGATTCGGTCATCCTCGACATCCCGCCGGAGCCGGAGATTCGCGAGTCGTCGTCGCGGGTGGTCGTCAACGGCGACATCCGGCGTCTCGACCGCCAGTCACCGCTCGTGAGCGCGCTCCGAATCGCCGGCCGCAACCAGTGGCGCCTCGGCGTCTACGCCCCGCCCACCGCCGTCGACCGCGTCGGGCGCATCGCCGTCCGAACGCTCGGCCTCGACATCGATGGCGCGCCCATCTCCGAGGTTCGGGGTGGCATCGACGCGACCCTCGACGAGTTCGGGTAAGTTCAAGGCGAACGCGACGCCTGTGTCGGTATGGAACTCGAAGGTCTCGTCCTCCGCGGCCGGACGTTCGACCCCATCGAGGGTCGCGTCGTCGTCGACGACGGCGAAATCGTCGCCATCGAGGAGACTGAGACGGACTCGGACGCCATCATCTGCCCCGCGTTCGTCAACGCACACACCCACATCGGCGACTCGATAGCCAAAGAGGCCGGCGCCGGCCTCTCGCTCGATGACCTCGTGGCGCCGCCGGACGGACTCAAACACCGACTGCTTCGCGCCGCCTCGACCGAGGAGAAAGTCGAGGCGATGCGGCGCTCGCTTCGCTTCATGGAACGGTCGGGAACCGCCCGAACCATCGAATTCCGCGAGGGCGGCGTCGAGGGGGTCCGAGCGATTCGGGAGGCGCTCGACGGCCTCGACATCGAGGCGACGGTGCTCGGACGCGAGACGGTCGACGCGATGGAGGCGGGCGACGGCTTCGGCGCCAGCGGCGCCCGCGACGACGACTTCGCTGAGCGTCGTGCCGCCACCCGCGCCGCGAACAAGCCCTTCGGCATCCACGCGGGCGAGCGTGACTCCCACGACCTCTCGCCGGCCCTCGACCTCGACCCCACCTTCCTCGTCCACGTCGTCCACCCGGAACCGCATCATCTCGACCGCATCGAGCGCGAGGGCGTCCCCGTCGTGGTCTGTCCGCGCTCGAATCTCGTCACCGGCGTCGGCACCCCGCCCATCGCCGACCTCTGTGACCGAACGACCGTCGCGCTGGGCACGGACAACGTCATGCTCAACAGCCCGTCGATGTTCCGCGAGATGGAGTTCGCGACGAAGGTTGGCGACGTCCCCGCCGAGGAGGTGCTTCGGATGGCGACGATACACGGCGCCGAACTCGTGGACCGGAACTGCGGGCTGATAGAGACGGGTCGAGACGCGAAGTTGCTCGTCCTCGACGGCGACTCGGACAACCTCGCCGGCGCGCGGGACCCCGTTCGGGCCGTCGTCCGCCGGGCGGGCGTCGCCGACGTCGAGCGCGTCGTGTTGTAGTGGCCACGCCGACCTCCCGTGTCAAGAGTTATGTAGCGTAGCCTGATACCGATACACATGGGCGCGTACGACCGGATTCTCGTTCCGACTGACGGCTCGGAAGGCGTGGAGCGAGCCATCGAACACGCCGTCGAGGTGGCGAGCATCAACGACGCCGAAATCCACGGGCTCTACGTCCTGAGTACGGACGCCTACGCGGGACTGGGGATGGAGTCGTCGTGGGAGAGCGTCGACCAACTCCTCCGCGAGGACGCCGCCGAAGCCGTAGAGCGCGTCAGAGAACTCGCCGACGGCGTCGACACCGACGTATCCGTCGAGACTACCGTCGTCGAGGGGAAGCCGAGTCGCGAAATCGTCCGCTACGCCGAGGACGAGGGCTGTGACCTCGTGGTGATGGGCACCCACGGCCGGGGCGGCCTCGACCGTCTCCTCCTCGGGAGCGTCGCCGAATCCGTCGTCCGCGCGTCCTCGATTCCGGTGACGACCGTTCCCGTGGCGGAAGGCGACGACTGACGGCAATCAGTCGCCCGCCGGCCGGAGATGCTCGCAGTCCCCGGCGTGGACGGTTCGCTCCCCTTCTTCCGTGCGGACGACGAGCGCCCCCGGGAACTCGATGTCGACGGCCTCGCCCTCGACGACGCCGCCGGGCGTCTCGACACGCACGTCCCGGCCGAGCGTGACGGCGTGGTCGCGCCACGCGGGGAGTACCTCCTCGGCGTCTATGTCGTGAATCACTTCGACGACCCGCTGGCAGAAGCGCCGCCGGTCGGCGGTGCCGCCCGCCTCGCGAACGCTCGTCGCCGTCTCGGGCAGGTCGGCGGCGGCCACGTCCACGTTCGCACCGATGCCGACGAGTAGCCACGAGATGCGGTCGGCCTCGCCTTCCATCTCGGTAAGGATGCCCGCGAGTTTCCGCTCGTCGTCGGCGAGCAACACGTCGTTCGGCCACTTGATGACCGCGTCGACGCCCGCCTCGCGGCAGGCGCGCGTGACGGCCACGGCGGCGGCGAGCGTGAATATCGGTGCGTGAGCGGGCGGGCGCTCCGGGCGCCGGAGGAGGCTGGCGTAGACGCCGCCAAGTGGCGACGACCACTCCCGGTCGAGTCGGCCGCGGCCCCCCGTCTGCTCGCCCGCGACGACGAGGACGTCGCTCGCGCCCTCCATTGCTAGTTCTCGCGCGCGGTCGTTCGTACTCGCGAGTCGGTCGTGATACTCGACAGCGTAGGGGGCGTCGAGGCCGAAGGCGATGGCGTCGCCGCCGTAGTCGGGCACCGAACGAACGGCGTAGCCGTCGGTCCCGCTCTCGATATCGAACCCCGCCTCTCGGAGCGCCTCGACGTGTTTCCATATCGCCGCTCGCGAGACGCCGAGTTCCTCGGCGAGCGCCGGCCCCGACACCGGGCCGTCGGCGTCGGCCAGCGCCCGACAGAGGCGTCTCCGGGTGTCCGTCATTCCAGGACGATAAGGGGGTCACCCATGTCGACGCTCTCGCCCTCGCCCACCAGCACCTCGGTGACCGTCCCGCCGTTCTCGGCGACGATGTCGTTTTCCATCTTCATCGCTTCGAGGACGAGGACGACGTCGCCGGGCGCCACCTCGTCGCCCGCGGCCACCTCGACGGAGAGGATGGTGCCCTGCATCTCGGCGTGTATCTGCTCGCCCTCGCCGGGGGCGACCGACTCCTCGTCGTCTTCGGTAGCGGCGTCGGGGCGGCTCAGTCCGCCACCACCGCCGCCGTCACCACCGCCGGTCGGGATGGCCGGCGCGCCGCGCTCCTCCAGTTCCACGTCGAAGCGCTTGCCGTTGACCTCGACGGTGAACTCGCGTTCGGTCACCGTCTCGTCCTCGTCGTCGGCCTCCGCCTCGTCCGGTCCCCAGCGTTCGACCGCTCGTTCGATGCGCTCGGGGTCGAGTTCCTCGTCGAGGTAGTTCGTCGTGTGGGTGCCCGCGGTGAACTGCTCGTCGGTCACCATCAGTCGGTGGAACGGGATGACGGTGTGGAAGCCCTGAATGTCGAACTCGCGGAGCGCCCGCTCCGCGCGGGCGAGACACTCGTCGCGGTCACCGGCGCTGACGATTAACTTCGCTATCATCGAGTCGTAGTCGCCGCCGATGTCGTCGCCCTGTCGGACGGCGTCGTCGACCCGAACCCCGATGCCGCCCGGCGGGTCGTACGTTTCCAGACGGCCCGTCGCGGGGGCGAAATCGCGAGCCGCGTTCTCGGCGTTGATGCGGAACTCCATCGCGTGGCCCTCGATGTCGACGTCCGCTTGGGCGAACCCGATTTCCTCGCCCGCGGCGACGCGGAGCTGTTCTTTCACGATGTCGATGCCCGTGATTTCCTCCGTGACAGGATGTTCGACCTGAATCCGGGTGTTGACTTCGAGGAAGTAGAACTCGCCGTCTTCCACGAGGAACTCGACGGTGCCGGCGTTGGTGTAGTCCGTCTCGCCGACGCCCGTTCGGGCCGCGTCGCCGATGCGCTCGCGCAGGTCGTCTGAGAGCGCCGGACTCGGCCCCTCCTCGACGACCTTCTGGTGGCGGCGCTGGAGCGAGCAGTCGCGCTCGCCCAGATGGCGCACGTTGCCGTGGTGGTCGGCGACGATTTGGACTTCGATGTGTCGCGGCGCTTCGAGGAAGCGTTCGAGATAGACCGAATCGTTGTCGAAGTAGGCCTCGCCCTCGCGTTTGGCCGCGGCGAACTGCTCCTCGATTTCGTCCGGCGACTCGACGATTTTCATCCCGCGCCCGCCGCCGCCGCCTTCGGCCTTGATGGCGATTGGGTAGCCGTGTTCCTCGCCGAACGCCTCGACTTCCGACGGGTCCTCGACGGGGTCGGTCGTCCCCGGCACGACGGGGACGCCGGCCCCCTGCATCACTTTCCGGGCCTTGGTCTTCTCGCCGAGTCGCTCCATCGCCTCGGCGGGCGGCCCAATCCACGTGCACTCGCTGTCCTCGACGCGGGCGGCGAATCTGGCGTTTTCGGCCATGAAGCCGTAGCCGGGGTGGATGGCGTCGGCGTCGGCTTTCCGCGCCGCCTCGAGAATCGCGTCTTGGTCCAGATACGAGTCCGCGGCGCGGGCCGGGCCGACGTTGTACGCCTCGTCGGCGTAGCGGACGTGGCCCGCGTGCTTGTCGGCCTCGCTGTAGACGGCGACGGTCCGAACCCCGAGTTCCTCGCAGGCGCGCATGACGCGAACGGCTATCTCGCCGCGGTTCGCGACGAGGACCTTCCTGAACATGAACGGCAGTAGGACCAATTGCCCCGTTAGTGTATCGGTCACGGAGCCGGTGTTGACGACTGACGGGTTCTGTGTCCCATCTGTACCCGAATCGGGTTTCAAATCCGAGTTTGGTTTCGCCCCGTCGTGTCGATACTGCCGAGCCGTTCGTTCGGTCACTTTCCGACTGGCGATAGGCTGTCCCGGAATCCAAACGGCCTTATGCGAGTGACCCACACGGGAACGTAATGTCAGTACGAGTCGGCATCCTCGGTGCGACCGGTGCGGTCGGACAGCGATTCATCCAACTACTCGACGACCACCCGACGTTCGAACTCGCGGCGCTCACCGCCAGCGACGAGAGCGCGGGCAAGCCCTACCGCGAGGCGGCGAAGTGGCGAGTCGACACCCCCATCCCCGTCGACGTGGCGGAGATGACGGTCCGCCGCACCGACCCCGACGCGGTGCCGGACGACCTCGACCTGCTCTTCTCGTCGCTCCCCTCCGGCGTCGCCGTCGACGTCGAGGAGGACTTCGCCCGCGACGGCTACGTCATCTCCTCGAACTCCTCGAACGACCGACTGGCCGAAGACGTCCCGCTGACGATTCCGGAAATCAACCCGGGCCACCTCGACCTCATCGAGGTGCAGCGAGACGAACGCGGCTGGGACGGCGCACTGGTGAAGAACCCGAACTGCTCGACGATAACCATGATTCCGCCGCTGGCGGCGCTCGACGAGGCGTTCGGTCTCGACCGAATCAACGTCTCCACGCTGCAGGCCGTCTCCGGCGGCGGCTACTCCGGGGTCACCTCAATGGAGATTATCGACAACGTCCTCCCGCACATCGGCGGCGAGGAGGACAAGATGGAGACGGAGTCCCGGAAACTGCTCGGCGACTTCGACGGCGCCGAAATCGAGTGGCACGACGTCGACGTCGCGGCCTCCTGTAACCGCGTCCCGACGCTCGACGGCCACCTCGAAAACGCCTTCGTCGACCTCGCCGAGGACGACCTCGAAGTCAGCGAGATTGAAGACGCGATGCGCGAGTTCCCCGGCGTCGACCTACCGAGCGCGCCGAACCAGCTGATTCACGTCTTCGACGACCCCGAGCGCCCCCAGCCCCGGATGGACCGGATGCGCGGGCAGGGGATGCAGATTTGTGTCGGCGGCGTGCAGTCGACGCCCCACGGTGTGAAGTTCAACTGCCTCGCTCACAACACCGTCCGCGGCGCCGCGGGCGCCAGCCTCCTCAACGGCGAACTCCTCCACGAGAACGGCTACCTGTAGTCAGTCGGTCGTGACGCTGACCGTCGCTCCGGCCCCGCCGGACAACGCAGACAGGGGCGAGTGGTCCTCGATGCGGGCGACGACGTTCACCGGCGACGCGGCCCGTGGCTCCGTGCCCGTACTCGCCGGCGTCGGTCCCCAAAACAGACACAGCGCGTTCCCGCTGGGCCAGTAGGCAATCGTCCCCGGTTCGACCTCCGCGCGCGCCGTCGGTTCGGCGTCGACGTCGACCGGAATCCGGAAGTAGAGTTCGTCTCCCCAGCGCGTGGCTTGGCCGTCGATGGGCAAGGCATCCGCGATGGCCCGCCGCGTCTCCGGGCTCTCGTCGAGCCATGTCGCGTCCATCTCGGTGCCGTCGACGGCGACGACGAAATCTGACATGGCGTGGCCGTCCACGTGAGCGGGCATATATCCTTTGTCGCCGCTGACGAGCGGACAGAGACAGGTTTATATATCAGGCAGGGACTCTGGTAGGATACAATGTCTAACGACATGGAGGATTCGTCGGACACCCCGGCGGATCGAGTTCTTCCAGGGCACGTTGGCCCGCACCGGCGAAATTGACGGTGTACGAATTTTCGACACGACGCTCCGAGACGGTGAGCAATCGCCACGCACGTCGTTCAGCTACGACGAGAAGCGAGACATCGCCGCAGTCCTTGACGAGATGGGCACCCACGTCATCGAGGCGGGGTTCCCGGTCAACTCCGATGCGGAGTTCGAGGCCGTTCGAGACATCTCGAACGCCACCGACACGACGGTGTGTGGCCTCGCCCGCGTCGTCGACAAGGACGTGGAGGCGGCGCTCGACTCGGGCGTGGACTTGGTTCACGTCTTCGTGAGTACGAGCGACGTGCAGTTGCAAGACTCCATGCACGCCTCGCGCGAGGAGGCGGTCGACCGCGCCGTCGAAGCGGTCGAACGCGTCAAAGAGGCGGGCGTGGAGTGTATGTTCTCGCCGATGGACGCCACCCGGACGGACGACGACTTCCTCGTCGACGTGGTGGAGGCCGTCAGCGAGGCGGGGACCGACTGGATCAACATTCCTGACACCTGCGGGGTTGCGACGCCCACGCGGTTCATGGACTTGGTTCAGATGGTCCGCGAGAACACCGACGCCAGAGTCGACGTGCACGCGCACGACGACTTCGGACTGGCGACGGCCAACGCCATGGCCGGCTTCGAGGCAGGCGCCGCACAGGCGCAGGTATCGGTCAACGGCATCGGCGAACGCGCCGGCAACGCCGCGTTCGAGGAGGTCGTCATGGCCTCCGAGGCGCTGTACGACGTCGACACCGGTATCGACACGACCCGCATCACGGAACTGTCCCGGATGGTCGAGGAGTACAGCGACATCCCCAACCCGCCGAACAAGCCCGTCGTGGGCCGCAACGCCTTCTCTCACGAGAGCGGCATTCACGCCGCGGGCGTCATCGAGAACTCGGACACGTTCGAGCCGGGCGTGATGACGCCGGAGATGGTCGGTGCGACCCGCGAGTTCGTCCTCGGGAAGCACACGGGGACCCACTCGGTCCGAAAGCGCCTCGAAGAAATCGGCTACGCGCCGACCGACTCCGAGGTGCGGGCCGTCACGCGGCTGGTCAAAGATTACGGTGCCGACAAGCAGCGCGTGACCATGGCCGACCTCCGTCGCTTCGCCCGCGAGGAGAACGTCACTCGCGAGGAGGAGGTCCGCGCCTGAGCGTGCCCGTCCGCTCGCTCCGTGTGAGCGACGGGCGTCGCCCGCTATCGGGACGCGACGGAAACAGTTATACGGCCAGAGAGGCACCCAACGGGTACGATGCGAGGGTTCGGTCACGTCCGCGGCAGTGTCGCGGACGCGGGTCGCCGGCGCGGGCGCGGAGCCGGTGGTCCAATCGACCCCATTGTAGGGGCTGTATAGCCCCCTACACTCCCTTCCTCGGACCCGACCGTACCGTACATAGCCAGACGGCCACACGACCATGAACCATCCACACCGACAGCGACCGACCGATTCACGACCATGAGCGAACGAACGACCAAACCACCGGAGACAGAGGAGACGGAGGCCGACACCGACGCGACGCCGACGCCGGTGACGTCCGGCGCCACGTCCACCGTCCGCGCCCTGGAAAATGCCGGCATCAACGTGATGTTCGGCGTTCAGGGCGGGGCAATCATGCCCGTGTACGACGCCCTCTGGGACTCCGACCTCCGGCACGTCATGATGGCACACGAACAGGGCGCGGCCCACGCCGCCGACGCCTACAACGTGGTGTCCGGTGAGCCGGGCGTCTGTCTGGCCACGTCGGGTCCCGGCGCGACCAACCTCGTGACGGGACTCGCCGACGCCAACATGGACTCCGACGCCGTGGTGGCGCTGACCGGCCAAGTGCCCCAGCACATGGTCGGCAGCGACGCCTTCCAAGAGACGGACACGACGGGCATCACCGCCCCCATCACGAAGAACAACTACTTCGCGAGCGACCCCGACACCGTCGGCGACACCGTCGGCGAGGCAGTGGCGCTCGCGGGGAGCGGTCGACCCGGGCCGACGCTGGTCGACCTCCCGAAAGACGTCACCAACGGGGAGACAGACCGGGAACCGGGAATGGCCCAGACGCCGGAGACGTACACGCCCCAGAGCGAGGCGGACACGGACGCCGTCGAGACGGCGGCCAGCGCCATCGAGTCGGCGGAGAAACCGCTGCTCCTGTTCGGCGGTGGCGTCGTGAAGGCGGACGCCGCGGACGTGGCCCGCGAGTTCGCCATGGACTACGAGATTCCGGTCGTGACGACGATGCCGGGTATCGGCACCATGCCCGAGGACCACGAACTCTGCCTATCGTGGGCGGGTATGCACGGCACCGGCTACGCCAATCTCGCCATCAACCACACGGACCTGCTGATAGCGGTCGGCACCCGGTTCGACGACCGCCTGACCGGCGGCATCGAGTCGTTCGCGCCCGGCGCGGAGATTATCCACGTCGACATCGACCCCGCCGAGATTAGCAAGAACATCCACGCGGACTACCCGCTCATCGGCGATGCGGGGCGCGTCCTCGAACAACTCGACGAGGCGCTGACGACGGTGCCCGACGTCGACGAGTGGCGCGAGCAGTGCCAGACGTGGAAAGACGAGTACCCGATGGATTACGCGGCGCCGGACGACGAACCGCTCAAACCGCAGTTCGTCGTTGAGGCGCTCGACGAGGCCACGAGCGACGAGGCCGTCGTCACCTCGGGTGTCGGCCAACACCAGATGTGGGCGTCGCAGTACTGGACGTTCCGAGAGCCGCGCAAGTGGATTTCCTCGCACGGGCTCGGGACGATGGGCTACGGCCTGCCCGCGGCCATCGGGGCGCGGCTGGCGGCCGACGACGGCGAGGAAGTCGTCTGCATCGACGGCGACGGCTCCTTCCTGATGACCGTCGAGGAGCTTTCGGTCGCGGTTCGCGAGAACCTCGACATCACGATAGCCATCCTGAACAACGAGTACATCGGGATGGTCCGGCAGTGGCAGGACGCCTTCTTCGACGGCCGCCACATGGCCGCCGGGTATAGCTGGATTCCGGAGTTCGACAAACTCGCGGAGGCCTTTGGCGCCCGCGGCTGGCGCGTCGACGACTACGACGAGGTGGCCGACGCCATCGAGGAGGCGCTGAGCTACGACGGCCCCTCGGTCATCGACTTCCACATCGACCCCGAGGAGAACGTCTACCCGATGGTGCCAAGTGGCGGCGCAAACGACAAGTTCGCACTCTCGGAGGACCAACTATGAGCGGCGGACTCGAAGGCCCCGAGCCGGAGGAACGCGAGACGCCGGAGGGCCGACGCAACTCGCAAGGCATTCGTATCGACCCCGAAGTCGAGGCAGAGCCGGAGGCCCAGCGAGCCGTCCTCTCGGCGCTCGTGAAACACGAACCGGGTGTGCTGGCGAACGTGTCCGGGCTCTTCCGGCGCCGGCAGTTCAACATCGAAAGCCTCACCGTGGGGCCGACCACTGACCCGGACAGGGCGCGGATTACGCTCGAAATCGAGGAGCCCGAACCGGGCATCGAACAGGCGAAAAAACAGCTACAGAAGCTCATCCCCGTCATCTCCGTCACCGAACTCGAATCCAACGCCATCCGGCGCGAACTCGCGCTCATCAAGGTGGACGGTAGCGACCCCGACCAAGTCGGGGCCGTGGCCGAGATGTACGACGGCAAGACCGTCGACGTCTCACAGCAGTCGGTGACGGTCGAAATCACGGGTAGCGAGCAGAAAATCGAGGCTGCGGTCGAGACGTTCGGCCGGTTCGGCATTCACGAAATCGTCCGAACCGGGACGGCAGCGCTCGAACGCGGCACGCGGAAGACGACATAACCATGACAGAAACCGAATTCACCGTTCCAGTGTACTACGACGACGACGCGGACAGTGACGCAATCGCCGGCAAGACCGTAGCCGTCCTCGGCTACGGCAGTCAGGGTCACGCCCACGCTCAGAACCTCGCCGATAGCGGGGTCGACGTGGTCGTCGGCCTGCGAAAGACCTCCGACTCGTGGGCACAGGCCGAAGACGACGGCCTGCGCGTCGCGACGCCGGACGACGCCGCCGCGGAGGCGGACATCGTCTCGATGCTCGTCCCCGACACCGTCCAGCCGGCGGTGTTCGAGGCCATCAGCGACGGGCTGGAGGCCGGCGACACCCTCCAGTTCGCCCACGGGTTCAACATCCACTACAACCAGATTCAGCCCCCCGAGGGCGTCGACGTGACGATGATTGCGCCCAAGACGCCGGGCCACCTCCTGCGCCGGAACTACGTCGAGGACACGGGCACGCCGGCCCTGCTCGCCGTCTATCAGAACGCGACGGCGGACGCGAAGGCTGAGGCGCTGGCCTACGCACAGGCCATCGGCTGTACGCGCGCCGGCGTCGTCGAGACGACGTTCCAAGAGGAAGTCGAGACGGACCTCTTCGGCGAGCAGGCCGTCCTCTGTGGCGGCATCACGGCGCTCATCAAGCACGGCTACGAGACGCTGGTCGATGCGGGGTACAGCCCCGAGATGGCCTACTTCGAGTGTCTCAACGAGATGAAGCTCATCGTCGACCTGATGTACGAGGGCGGGATGGCCGAGATGTGGGAGTCCGTCTCGGACACCGCCGAGTACGGTGGCCTGAAGGTCGGTCCCGAAATCGTCGACGAGGGCGTCCGCGAGAACATGGACGAGGCGCTCGAAGCGATTCAGAACGGCGAGTTCGCCCGTGACTGGGTCCTCGAAAACAAGGCTGGCCGCCCGGCCTACACGCAGCTGCACGAGGCCGACCGGAACCACGACATCGAGGACGTGGGCGCCCGACTGCGCGCGCTGTTCTCTTGGGCCGAGGAGTCCCCGGAGGAAGCAGAGGCACCGGCCGATGACTGAATATCGCGACGGCTCGGTTCGCGCCGGCCGACGGGTACGACGATGAGCGAGGGGACGCTCTACGACAAGGTGTGGGACCGTCACAAGGTGGCGGACCTGCCGAACGGACAGGACCAACTGTTCATCGGCCTGCACCTGATTCACGAAGTCACGAGCCCGCAGCCGTTCTCCGAGTTGCGCGAACGGGGCATCGAGGTACCCTACCCCGAGCGCAACATCGCCACGGTGGACCACATCGTGCCGACGCGTCCGGAGGGCCGCGAGCGACCGCTGGCAGACGAGTCGGCGGAGGGCATGCTCACGGCGCTCGAACGCAACACGTCGGAGACGGGTATCCAGTTCTACGGACTGGACTCGGACAAGCAGGGCATCACGCACGTCGTCGCGCCCGAACTGGGCTTGACCCAGCCGGGCATGACCGTCGTCTGTGGCGACTCCCACACCGCCACCCACGGTGCCTTCGGCTCCATCGCGTTCGGTATCGGGACGAGTCAGGTTCGGGACGTGCTCTCGTCGCAGTGTGTCGCGGCCGACAAGGCCGAGGTTCGGCGTATCGACGTCGACGGCACGCTCGACGAGGGGGTGTACTCGAAAGACCTCATCCTGAAAATCATCGCCGAACTCGGCGTCGACGGCGGCGTCGGCTACGTCTACGAGTACGGCGGCGAGGCCGTCCACGACCTCTCCATGGAGGAACGCCTCGCAGTGTGTAACATGTCCATCGAGGGCGGTGCACGTGCGGGGTACATCAACCCCGACGAGACCACCTACGAGTTCCTGCGCGGGCGGGAGTTCGCCCCCGAGGGCGAGGCCTTCGAGGAGCGCAAAGAGTACTGGGAGTCCATCGCGAGCGACGACGACGCCGACTACGACGACGTCGTCCACCTCGATGCGTCGAACCTAGAACCGATGGTCACGTGGGGCACCAACCCCGGACAGGCCGTCGGCATCAGCGACCCCGTTCCGGCGCCGGAAGACCTGCCGGAGGACAAGCGCGACGCCGCCCGGACCGCACAGGAACACACGGGCGTCGAACCCGGCGAGACGATGTCGGGCTACGACATCGACGTCGCCTTCCTCGGGACGTGTACGAACGGTCGCGTGAGCGACTTCCGCGAGGCGGCGGCCGTGCTGGAAGGTCGGACGGTCGACCCCGACGTGCGCGCGCTCGCAGTTCCCGGCTCGCAGACGGTGAAATCGAAACTCGAAGCGGAGGGTGTCGACCAAATCTTCCGCGACGCGGGCTTCGAGTGGCGCGAGGCCGGCTGTTCCATGTGTCTCGCGATGAACGACGACTCCCTCGAAGGTGACGAGCGGTGTGCCTCCTCGTCGAACCGCAACTACGTGGGTCGACAGGGGAGCAAGGACGGTCGAACGGTGTTGATGAGTCCCGCGATGGTCGCCGCCGCCGCCGTCGAAGGCGCGGTGACAGACGTGCGCGACATGGAGGTGGACGCATGAGCGATGTGGCCGTCGACGAGATGAAGGTGCGACGCGTCGCGGGCACGGGCGTCCCCCTCCGCGGTGACGACATCGACACGGACCAGATTATCCCCGCGCGATTCCTCAAGACCACCACGTGGGAGGGCCTCGACGAGTACGCGTTCTACGACGCGCGCCGCGACGACGACGGCAATCTCAACGACCATCCCTTCAACGAGTACAAGGGAGCGAACGTCCTCGTCGTCAACGACAACTTCGGCTGTGGCTCGTCCCGAGAGCACGCGCCGCGTGCGCTGGCTCGCTGGGGCGTCGAAGCCATCGTCGGCGAGTCCTTCGCCGAAATCTTCGCCGACAACTGCAAGTCGCTGGGGATTCCGGCCGCGACGGCCGACCCCGAGACGGTCGAGGAGCTACAGAACTTCGTCGAATCGAACCCCGGCGCCGGTATCGAACTCGACGTGGCCGACGAGCAGGTCACCTACGACGCCAAGACCGTCGACGTCGACATCGACGAGGCGATGCGGGGGGCGCTGGTGCAGGGCATCTGGGACACCGTTGCCCTGCTCCGGTCGAACATGGACGCCATCGACGAGACGGCGGCGGACCTGCCGTACGTCGACTCCCGATGAGCGAGCGCATCGCGGTCCTGCCGGGCGACGGCATCGGGCACGAAGTCGTCCCCGCGACCCTGCGCGTCCTCGACGCCGTCGCGGACTTCGAGTACGACCACGTCGAGGCGGGCGACGCCGTCGCGGAGCGAACAGGCACGCCCCTCCCCGAGGAGACGCTCGACGCCGTCGAAACCGCGGACGCGACGCTGTTCGGCGCGACTGGCGAGACATCGGCCGACGTCATCCTCCCACTTCGCGACGCGGTGGACTCGTTCGTCAACATCCGCCCGGCGCGAACGTATCCCGGCGTCGACGCCGTCCAGCCCGAGACTGACATCGTCATCCTCCGGGAGAACACGGAGGGCGTCTACGCGGGTATCGAGGACCGACTGTCGGAGGACGTGTCGACGCTGACGCGTCTGGTCACGCAGTCGGCCTCGCGCCGACTCGCGGAGTTCGCCTGCGAGTACGTCGACTCGAACGGGCACGACGGCTTCACCATCGCCCACAAGAACAACGTGATGCGCGTGACCGACGGCCTGTTCGTCGACACGGTCAGCGAGGTGGCCGCCGAACACGGCGTCGACGCCGACGAGGCGTACATGGACGCCATGGCGACGCATCTCGCGATGGACCCGAGTCAGTACGATGTCATCGTCTGCCCCAATCTCGCGGGCGACGTGCTCTCTGACCTCGCGGCGGGACTGGTCGGCGGCCTCGGCCTACTTCCGAGCGCGAACGTCGGCTCCGAGCGGGGCATCTTCGAACCCGTCCACGGCTGTGCGCCCGACATCGCGGGCGAGGGCGTCGCCAACCCGGCGGCGACGATGTTCTCGGCGGCAATGTTGCTCGACTTCCTCGACTACACCGAAGAAGCGACGGCGGTGCGCACCGCCGTCGAGACGACGCTCTCGGACGGGCCGCGGACGCCGGACCTCGGCGGGTCGGCGACGACCGACGAAGTCGCCGACGCTGTCGTGGACCGGCTGTAACTACCCGTCGTAGGCGTCGCGAACGTCGTCCCACTTTCCTTTCTCTTCGAGATGTTGCTGGAGCGCGGCGGCGTACTCGTCGACGAGGCGTTCCGCGGCATCCAGTCGCTCCTCGCTGTCGTCGCCGAGTCCGAGGGCGCCGCGGACGGCGTCCAAGACGCCCGTCCCGCTGTCCCGTTGCTGGTTCCCGCCACCGGGGCCGCCGGGAGTGGCGCCTCCCTCCTGCACTTTCTCCAGTTCGGGCATCATCTCCGGGAGGTTCTCGGTGTCGGCGACGACCCGTGCCGCCTCGGGGTCGTCGGCGTGTTCGATTTCGAACTCGACGGCGGTCATAATCAGGCCCCACTCCTGATTCGAGAACTCGGAGCTCCGGACCCGGTCACCGAACTTTTGGTCGACGGCCATCCGGTCGCCGACAATCCTGTCGGTCCAGTTCGACATATCCGCTCGTACGCCAACCCGACGTATCAGGGTTTCCCACCGCGTACGTGCGCCGAACACCACGCATAACTTATGCGTCAGAGAGGTGTGGGAGACGCCCCGCATCGGCGTGGTTCTGGTGGGTGTGGATGCTCTTTCCCCGAATCGCGGCGCTCGGCATAATCGACAGACAGCGACGGGGTATCCCCGTCAGACGGACGGGAAAGCTTATATACGCCGGTCGCCGGAGGCACGTCTACGCAGATGCTCGAACCACTGTATCGTGCTGGCGCGCTCGCGGCGTATCAGATTGCGCTCGTCCTCGGCATCCTGTTGATGCCGCTGGCGCTGTTCGCCCGCCAACTCGGAGTCACGCTCCCGGTTGGCAACCTCGTGGCGGCGACGGGGGACGTCTACGACCGTGTGAGTCGATAGGGTCGAAGGGTTGCATTTATCAGCGCGCCTCCGCAAGACCAAGTGATGCGTACCCCGACGAATCAGGACTTTTCACAGACCCAGGACCAACTCGACGGGAACGACCGACCGGTGTTCGGGCCGGAAATCGGCGAGTTCACCAACACGGACGAACGCCTCGCTGCTGCGGAAAGCGAGGACAAGGAGATGAAAACCGGAACGACGACCGTCGGTCTCTCGACCGAGAACGGCGTCGTGATGGCGACCGACATGCGCGCGAGCGCGGGTCGGATGGTCTCCAGTAAGGACGTCCAGAAGGTCGAACAGATTCACCCGAACGCCGCCCTCACCATCGCAGGGTCGGTGTCGGCCGCCCAGTCGCTCATCCGCTCGCTCCGCTCGGAGACGAGCCTCTACGAGACGCGACGCGGCAAGGACATGAGCATGGAGGCGCTGTCGACGCTCACGAGCAACTTCCTTCGCTCCGGCGCCTTTTTCATCGTCTCGCCCCTCCTCGGTGGCATCGACGAAGACGGCGCTCACGTCTACAGCCTCGACCCCCTCGGCGGCATGATGGAAGAGGACTACGCCGTCTCCGGCTCCGGCAGCCAGTACGCGCTCGGTGTCCTCGAACAGGAGTATCAGGACGACCTGTCGATGGACGAGGCGAAGTCGGTCGCCGCCCACGCCATCCAGAGCGCCGTCGAGCGTGACTTGGCGTCCGGCAACGGCATCAACGTCGCCGTCGTCACCGACGAGGGCGTCGAAATCACGAAGCACAAAGACTTCGAGTCGCTCCTATAGCCAGTCGGTGAAGTCGCCGTCGAGGAGCGTTTCGGTCTGATTGCCGACGTACGCTCGTTGCATCGCGGGGACTGCGGTTCCGAGTGGCTCGCCACTCTCGACGCGTTCTCGAACTTCGTCGCGTTTCCATCCCGCAGGTGTGACGCCCGACTCCACCCGTTCTCGGAGCGGGTCGACGTAGTGCTTGGCCTGTTCAGCGGTGCAGCCGGCGTTTCGTAGCCCCGCCTCGGCGTGAGAGAACAGGTCGGCGTACAGCCGGGCGGGGTCGGTCGTCTCGACGCCGTCGTTGGTTATCCATCGCTGCTCGCTCGCGAGTCCCTCGCGGGCCGCGTCGTAGAAGTTCTCGCGAGCGACGCGCCAATCTTGGTCGATGACCGGGTGTTCGTTCTGCGGGAGGCTCTCCATCAGGCCGGCGAAGGTCGCCATGAACGCCATGGAGTCACGGACGGTCGGCTGGGCGGCGATGGGTCGGAACTCGATGCGGGCGTTGGCGGAGGAGCGGTCGGCGCCGTCGAACACCGGCCGCACCCACCGCCAGAAGGTGCCGTGTTTGCGCCGGAGCGTCGCGAACTGGTCGTCGAAGCGGTCGCCGCGGTCGACGGGCATCGGGACGACGGTCGGGTCGTTCGCGACCCGGTCGACCGCCTCCTCGACGGTATCGAGGTCCTCGGGGAACTGCACTTTCTTCGCCTCCTCGCTGTTGAGGACGGACTCGAAGACGAAGATACGGTTCTCGGCGCGGGCGTCGGCGACGACGGTTTCGGGCGCGACCCCCTCCTCGTAGAGGTCGGGTGGGAAAAACGGCGAGTTGACGCCGAGTGCGAGCAACGGCCCCGCGACCCGGAGCGCGTAGTTGTGGTAGGTCGGCAGGTCGGGGGCGTGGGGCACCTGATAGTGGGGCTGGATAGAGGTGATGAGACTTTCGGGCATCACGGTGTCGGCTTCGAGATCGACGTGTGGCGCGTCGATGCTGAACGGCGAGGGCGTGTTCGGCCCGTTGGCCATGGCGTGATACCGCACCGCGTCGGTCATGTTGGTCGCGATGCGGACCCCGTCGTCGGTGATGCTATCGGTGAGGTAGTCACGAGCCGTTTCCCCCGACGGCGGGATGGTCCACATGCCGTCGCTGACGAGGCGCATCCCCTCGATGCGCGTCGTTTCGAGCGCCGAAAGCAGGTGCGAGCGGACGCCGGCGGCCTGCGCTCGGAGCCCCTCGGCGTTCAGGGGCTGGGGGCTCGTCGTCAACTCGGCGTTGTGGAGGCCGAGTTCCTTCTCGAACCGGATGAGTTCGAGGAGGCGCCGCGGGACGCGGACGAGTTCCGTCCCCGTCTCTGCGGCGTCTCCCTCGCGACGCCATCGCCCGTCGGCGACGGCGTAGAACTCGTACTCCAGTCCGATGATGGAGCGATGGTTGTCGAACGTCCCGTCTCTGAGTTCGGTCTTGACCACTTCGGCGTCGGCGCGGGCCTGTGCCCGGAACTCCGAGACGTCGACGTCGAGAACCGCACGGACCTGTGCCGCCAGGTCGCTGTTCATACCACCTCCTGTACGACACAGCGTCTTGAATCCGATGCTCCCACCGAACCCGTCGCGCTTATCCGGCCCCCGGACCCATCTCGGAGCGATGGAGTTTGCCGACTTCGCTGACCGCGTCGCCGCCATCGAGGCCGAGACTGCCGACCTCGAAATCACGTCGCTCGTGGCGGACCTGTTCGTCGAGGCGGGCGACGACCTGCCCGTCGTCGCTCGCCTGTTGCTCGGACGGGTCGTCCCCGCGTGGGAGTCGACGACGCTCGATGTCGGCCCGAGTCTCTGTCACGCGGCGCTCGCACGCGCCGCGGGACCGAACGTCACCGCCGACGACGTGGCCGACCGCCTCGCCGAGGCGGGCGAAATCGGTGCCGTCGCGGAATCGCTCGACCTCGACGGCCAGCAAGGACTGGCGGCGTTCGGTGCCGACGGCCCCGACTCGCTGACCGTCGCCGAGGTGGCCGCACAACTCCGCGACCTCGCGACTGCTTCGGGGTCGGGGAGTCGCGACCGCAAGGTCGACCTCCTCTTCGACCTGTTCAACCGGGCCGACCCGCTCGGCGCGCGCTATCTCGCCCGACTCGTCCTCTCGGAGATGCGCATCGGCGTCGGCGAGGGGACGGTCCGCGACGCCATCGCGTCGGCGTTCGACGTCCCCGTCGACGCCGTCGAACGCGCGTTGCAAGTGACGAACGACTACGGGGCGATGGCAGTTCGCGCCCGTGACGAGGGCGAGGCGGGGTTGGACGCGGCGGACCTCGAAATCGGGCGCCCGGTGCAGGCGATGCTCGCGGAGACGGGGACGGCCGCCGACGCCGTCGAGGCGTGGGAGCGCGTCGCCGTCGAAACCAAGTACGACGGAGCGCGGGTGCAGGTGCATCACGACCCCGCGGGCGAGACGCGGGTGTTCTCCCGGAATCTCGAAGACGTCACCGACGCCCTGCCGGAACTCGTCGAGTTCGCCGAGGACCTCGACGTGCCCGCCATCCTCGACGGCGAGGCGCTGGCCGTCGACGACGCGGGCGACCCGCTTCCGTTTCAGGAGGTCCTCCGGCGCTTCCGCCGGAAACACGACGTCGCCCAGATGCGCGAGGAAATCACCGTCGAGTTCCGCGCGTTCGACTGCCTGCACGCCGACGGGGTCGACCTCCTCGATACGCCGTTGCTCGACCGGCGCGACCACTTATCGAACGTACTCGCTCCTGTCGACAGCGACGCCGGCGGCCTCTCGCCGCTCACCGTCGCCGAGGACGTCGACGCCATCGCTGACCACGAATCACGGGCGCTGGAGGCCGGCCACGAGGGCATCATGCTCAAAAACCCCGAATCGACGTACACGCCGGGGAAACGCGGGCAGAACTGGCTGAAGCGCAAGCCGGACGTCGAGACGCTCGACCTCGTGGTCACGGGTGCCGAGTGGGGCGAGGGGCGGCGCGCCAACCACCTCGGCACCTTCCTGCTCTCGGCGCGCGTCGACGGAGACGACTTCGCGACCATCGGCAAGGTGGCGACGGGGATTACCGACGAGCGACTGGCGGAGCTGAGCGACCGCCTCGAACCGCTCATCACCGAGCAAAACGGGACCGACGTGACAATCGAGCCGAAAGTTGTCTTCGAGGTGGGGTACGAGGAGATTCAGACCTCGCCCACCTACGAGTCGGGGTACGCGCTTCGCTTCCCGCGTTTCGTCGCCGTCCGCGAGGACAAGTCGCCGGCGGACGCGGATTCGCTGGCGCGAATCGAGGGGCTGGTCGAGTCGTAATTACAGCACGCCCATCTCGGCCAGTCGCGTCGGCAGATACTCGTCGGTCACGAAGTCGAGGCCGCGCGAGGCGAGCGCCTGCTGTTCGGCCTTCTTCCCGATGTCGAGTTGGAGCTCTATCTGTTCCTCCCAGTAGTCGGTCATGAACCGGGGGTCGTCGAGTTCCGACTCCAGAGCGTTCACGTCGGAGTCGGCGAGGGGGTCGGTCGGCAGGTCGTACTCGACGATGTCTTCGGGCTGGATGCCGATAAATCGGGCCTCCGGCGTGGCGAGGTATTCGGAGAGGTGGGCGCTCTTGATGGAGCCGTAGGCGACGGAGCCGTAGATGCGGTAGGACCACGGGTCGCCGTCAGTGAAGACCACGACCGGCAGGTCGAGTTCGTCGTGGAGGCGCTTCGTGATGCGCCGGGTCGCTCGCGCCGGTTGGCCCTTCAGGTGGACGATGAGGGCGTTGTGCTCCGTGTCGAAGCCGTTTTCGACCAGTCGGTCGCGCATCCCACCCGTCTCGACACAGAGGATGAAGTCGATGTCGTGGTCGAGGAAGTCGATTGTGTCGGGGTTGTTGGGAATCTGGTAGCCGCCCTCCCCGACGTCTTCCTGACAGTGAATCTCGCGCTCGCCGCGACGGGTCTGCTCGCGGAGTTCGAGCGGTCCCATCAGCGTCGCTCCCGACTCCTCGGGGCGCATGTGGAAGTCCTCTCGGGTCACTTCCGAGACGATTTCGAGGTCCTCGACTAACTGGTTGGACTCGTCCTGACTGGAGAAGGCGGCCTCGTCGGCGTCCCACGACTCCGAGAGGTAGTAGAGTTCTCGGAGCGTCGAAGAACGGCCTTCCTCCAACTGGCGAGCGAGGAAGTCGATGGTGTAGGTGGCCTTGAGAAGTTTGCGAGCGCCCTGCACCGAGTTGGCAGAGCGGGTCGACGTGCGGTCGCCGTACACCCACACGCCGCTGTCCTCGTCGTATTCGATGTTGCTTTTCGTCCGCGTCGGGAGCGTCATCTCCGGCACTTCGCCGCTCGCGAACTGGTCGTAAAACTCCGCCGCGAGGTCTATCAACTGCTGTCTGGCGCGTTCGTCCTGTGAGCTCATGCGTTCACCGTGAGTTTCTCCGCTTCGACGCCATCCACGTCGACGTCGAACGTCGCGTCGTCGCCCACCTCGTAGGTGAGCGTCGCCGTTTCACCCGCCGACACCGACGGGGACCACTGTACGAACCACTCGTCGTCTAGGTCGACGACGGACCCGCCGTCGCTCACCGCCGTCGGTTCGGCGCTGACGATGTCCGTGAGGTCCAGTTCCTCCGTCCGGTCGGAGTGGTTCTGGATGCGAAGGGTGACCGTCCCGTCCTCGACGGTTCGCTCGACGATGACGTTGTTCATGATGCGGCCGAGTGCGCCGTCGATGTTCGGCCGGTCGCGGCCGGTCACCGACGCGAGTTTGTCGGCCATCTGCGGCAGGATGCGGCCGAGGACGTCCTGTTTCTCCCGGCGCTTCTCCAGCGAGCGCCGCCGGTTGAGATAGGATTTCAGGTCGCGGGCCGCCTCGCGGATGGCGAGTTCGATTTCGTCCTCTATTTCGGGGACGTTCGCCACCGCGTCCTTCGATTCGCTGGTGAAGGGGACGTTCGTGGAGGCGACGTGGACCATGATGACCGCCGGGCCGGAGGGGAGGCCGCTGCCGCCGGGTTGGTCCAGCCCGTAGTTGCGCCAGCCGATGCCTTTCACCACGTCGGTGATGGCACACGCGCCGCGCTGGTAGACGAGGGGGACGCGGTTGGCAAAGCGCATCACGTCGACCGAGCCGTCGTGGTCGAGGTCACCGCCGTAGGCGATACCGGCCTCGACGATGAACGGGTCGCCGCCGTGGACTTCGGCGTCTCGCGTCGCCGCCGCGTAGAAGTCGGCGTCGAACTCCTTGCGCAGGCCCGCCTCGACGAGTTCGGCGGTGATGGGCGAGAGACAGTCCGTCGGCGGCGCGAGGATGTCCGTCTCGCGCATCGCATCGAGGAGTTCCGAGGCCGTGTCCCGGTCGTCCGCGATGACGCCCACGTTCGGCAGGTCGTCGGGAACGGTTCGCATCCCGGACCAGACGGCTTCGACGACGTTCTCGCGAGCCGTCTCGCCGAACGTGGCATCGATGGCCTCCTCGACGCGGTCGGCCGAGCGGTCGACGTAGCCAGCGAGGGTGTCGCGGGTCGCGCGGTGTCGCGAGTCGTCGGCTTCCGCGAACTTCGCGGCCAGCCGCTCGGCGATGCCCTGCACCGTCGCGTCGTCTTTCTGCGTGCTGGTCGCGCCGTCGACGTGGTCGTACAGCGACGCCGTCAACAGGTCGGTGTCTGTCAGCGCCGTCCACGCCGCCTCGACGGCCTTTTCTCGCACCGTGTCGCCGAAGGTTTCGTCGTGTTCGTCCTCGGCCGCGTCGGCGAGATTGTGTACGAGGTCGACGAGTTCGTGGTGGGCGAGTCGCTCGCGCTCACCAATCGTCTCGGCGACGCGGTCGGCGAACCACGCCGTCGCCGTCGCGCTCTTGTTGGCGACGGCGTCGGTGACGGCGGCCTCGATATCTGCGGTCGTCTCGGGCGTCGCCCACGCCATCTCGCGGCCGAAGTGGCGGTCACGAAACCGGTCACACACCTTGGTCGCCGTCTTGCCGCCGACGCGCGTGAACTCGCCCTGCAGGAAGCCGGAGACGGAGTACGACTCCGTCGCGTCCAGCATCTTCAGGAGCGTCCCGAGTTCGACGCCGTGGGGGTGGGGGCGAATCTCCTCCGTCTCGGCGGGGAGTTGGTCGGTGCCGCGCTCGAACTTCAGCGGTTCGTCGAGTCCCGGTTCCCGGAGTTCGACGCGGGCGTGAGGGTTGACGACCGCCGTGTGCTTGATGTAGTCGTGGAGTTGGGCGCGGGCCCGCATGTTCGCCTCCATCTCCAGTTCGATGCGCGTGCCGTGGGGGCGGTCCCACGTCGTCGTCTTCTCGTTTCGAATCTCGGGTTCGTTGTCGTCGGTGTCGACGACGAGTTCGAAGTACTGCGCGTCGGCGCTCCCTTGGGTCCGGCTGGTAATCTTCGCGGGCTTGCCGGAGGTGAGCTGTGAGTAGAGCACCGCGGCGGAGATACCGATACCCTGCTGGCCGCGGCTCTGTTCGCGAGCGTGGAACCGGGAGCCGTAGAGCAGTTTCCCGAACACGCGCGGAATCTGTTCTTTGGTGATGCCCGGCCCGTTGTCCTCGACGACGAGCCGGTAGTAGTCGCCCGCCTCGCTTATCTCGACGTAGATGTCGGGCGCGATACCGGCTTCCTCCGTCGCGTCGAGGGCGTTGTCCACCGCCTCCTTGACGGCGGTCACCAACCCTCGGGCCCCGGAGTCGAAGCCGAGCATGTGCTTGTTCTTCTCGAAGAACTCGGCGATGGAGATGGCCCGCTGGTTCTCGGCCAGCTCCTCGGCGATGCCCCCCTCCTCGCCGAGTGTCGACTGGAACGATGTCATCCGTGGGTGGTCTACCGCGACGACGTTTAAAAGGCCACCGCCAGCGTGGCGAAAGTGAAACTGCCAGCGTCGGGTCGCGGCGCGCGCGCCACCGGGAGCGACGCCCGAATCGCGGGGGTGTCCAGCGTGTGAACGTCGCGGTACCGGTGAACACCGAACTCGGCTTGTGGATATCCGAGCCGAACTTCCGATTGCGACAAGCGTATCTCGCGCCGCGCGCACGCGTGCGAGTTTTTAAGGGGCGTGACCGTCTACGACGAGTACGTTCTATGGCTGACGAACAAGAGTACGGAGCCGGGCAGATACAGGTACTGGAGGGTCTCCAGGCGGTGCGGAAGCGCCCGGCGATGTACATCGGGTCGACCGACACGAGGGGGTTGCACCACCTCGTCTACGAGGTCGTCGACAACGCTATCGACGAGGCGCTTGCGGGCCACTGTGACGCCATCCAAGTGACCGTCCACGAGGACGCGTCCGTGAGCGTCACGGACAACGGCCGCGGCATCCCCGTCGACGTCCACGAACAGTACGACCGGCCGGCGGTGGAGGTCATCATGACCGTCCTCCACGCTGGCGGGAAGTTCGACAACAAGTCCTATCAGGTGTCGGGCGGGCTCCACGGCGTCGGTGTCAGCGTCGTGAACGCCCTCTCGGAGCGACTGACGGTCGAAGTCAAACGCGACGGTGGCGTCTGGACACACGAGTTCGAGCGCGGCGAACCCGTCGAGGGCGCCTTCGAGCGCGTCCGTGACCTCGACGAGGACGAGGAGACGGGCACCCAAATCCGCTTTTGGCCCGACGAGGACATCTTCGAACACACGAACTTCTCGTTCGACACGCTGTCGACGCGGCTTCGCGAACTCGCCTTCCTCAACTCCGGGGTCCAAATCGGCCTCGACGACGAGCGCGACGACGAATCCGTCTCCTTCCGCTACGAGGGCGGGATTCGGGAGTTCGTGGAGTATCTCAACGAGACCAAGACCGCGCTCCACGACGACGTCGTCTACTTCGAGGCAGAGGAGCAGGACATCTCCGTCGAGGTGGCGATGCAGGGCACCGACGAACTCCAAGGGTCGATTCACGCCTTCGCCAACAACATCAACACCCGCGAGGGCGGCACCCACCTCACGGGATTCAAGACGGCGCTGACACGCGTCGTCAACGACTACGCGACGGACAACGGTCTGCTCGGTGACCTCGACGGCACCCTGAAGGGCGAGGACGTCCGCGAGGGGCTGACCGCGGTCATCTCGGTGAAACACCCCGACCCGCAGTTCGAGGGCCAGACCAAGACCAAACTCGGCAACAGCGAGGTCCGGGGCATCGTCGAGAGCGCCGTCCACACCAACCTCGGCACCTTCTTCGAGGAGAACCCGAACACGGCACAGGCCATCGTCGGCAAGGCCGTCGAGGCGGCGAAGGCGCGACAGGCGGCCAAGAAAGCCGAGGAACTCACCCGGCGCAAGAGCGCGCTGGAATCGACGGCCCTCCCCGGCAAACTCGCGGACTGCCAGTCGAAAGACCCCACCAAGTCCGAACTGTTCGTCGTCGAGGGCGACTCGGCGGGGGGGAGTGCAAAGCAGGGTCGCGACCGCGAGTTTCAGGCCATCCTCCCGCTGAAAGGGAAGATTCTGAACGTCGAGAAACACCGGCTCGACCGGATTCTGGAGAACAACGAGATTCGGGCGCTCATCACTGCCATCGGGACGGGCATCGGCGAGGAGTTCGACATCGAGGAGGCCCGCTACCAGCGCATCATCCTCATGACCGACGCCGACGTCGACGGCGCACACATCCGGACGCTCCTGTTGACGCTACTCTACCGGCACATGAAGCCTCTGCTGGAACGGGGCTACGTCTACGCCGCCCAACCGCCGCTCTATCGCGTCCGGTATCGCGGCGAGACGTACGACGCCATGAGCGAGGCGGAGCGCGACGAAATCGTCGCGGAGAAGTGTAACGGGAACCCCGACCAAGTCCAGCGATTCAAGGGCCTCGGCGAGATGAACCCCGACCAGCTCTGGAACACGACGATGAACCCCGAGAACCGGATTCTCAAGCAGATTACGGTGGAGGACGCGGCGGCGGCCGACCGGATGTTCTCCATCCTGATGGGTGACGCCGTCGAACCCCGGAAGCAGTTCATCAAAGAGCACGCCGGCGACGCGGAGTGGGTGGACATATGAGCTCGGATGCTCCCGAACCGGAGGACGAGGCGCCCGCCGCGCGCGTCGACACGGCGCGCATCGAGCAGGAGATGGAGCAGTCGTACATCGACTACGCCATGTCCGTCATCGCTGGGCGAGCGCTCCCCGACGCGCGTGACGGCCTGAAGCCCGTCCATCGGCGCATCCTCTACGCGATGCAGGAGGCGGGCGTCACCGCACGCGCCTCCCACCGGAAGTCGTCGTCCGTCGTCGGCGAGACGATGGGTGACTTCCACCCTCACGGCGACAGCGCCATCTACGACGCGCTGGCGCGGATGGCACAGGGCTTCTCGATGCGAGCGCCGCTCGTCGACGGGCAGGGTAACTTCGGCTCTATCGACGGCGACCCGCCCGCAGCCATGCGATACACCGAGGCGCGGATGTCGCCCATCGCCGAGGAGTTGATGGCCGACATCGAGAAAGACACCGTCGACTTCTCCGCCAACTACGACGGCCGCAAGCAGGAGCCGGACGTGTTGCCCGCCGCCTTCCCCAACCTGCTCGTCAACGGGTCGTCGGGCATCGCCGTCGGGATGTCGACAAACGTCCCGCCGCACAACCTCGGCGAGGTAATCGACGCGACCATCCACCTCATCGACAACCCCGACTGCGACATCGACGACCTGATGGAACACGTCGTCGCGCCCGACTTCCCGACGGGCGCGAACATCGTCGGCCGCAACGCCATCTACAAGGCGTACAAGACGGGGCGGGGGCGCCTGCGCGTCCGCGCCGAGATAGAGACGAGCGAGGACCGAATCGTCGTCACGGAACTGCCGTATCAGGCGAACAAGGCGCGTCTCATCGAGCGCATCGCCGACGACGTCAACGAGGGCGCGCTCGAAGGGATTCGGGACCTGCGCGACGAGTCCGACCGTGACGGCATCCGCATCGTCATCGAACTCAAGCGCGGCGCGAACCCCGACGTGGTCGAGAATCAGCTACTGGAATCCCACCTCGAAACCACGTTCGGCGTCATCAACCTCGCCTTGGTCGACGGCCAGCCGAAGGTGCTCGACCTCAAAGAGACGCTCTCGGTGTATCTCGACCACCGTCGCGAGGTCGTTCGCCGCCGGAGCGAGTACGACTTGGCCGAGGCCGAGGACCGCGCACACATCCTCGAAGGCCGGCTGACGGCGCTCGAACACGCCGACGAAGTCGTCGAGGTCATCCGCGACGCCGAGGACCGAGACAGCGCGAAAACGGCGCTGAAAGCCGCCTTCGACTTCTCGGACGACCAAGTCAACCACATCGTCGCGATGCAACTCGGCAGCCTCACCTCGATGGAGACGACGGCCATCGAGGAGGAGTACGAGGAAGTGCAGGCGCGAATCGAGCGTCTGACCGAGATTCTGGAAAACGAGTCCGAACTCCTCGGCGTCATCAAGGACGAACTCCGCGACATCAAAGCCGAGTACGCCGACGAGCGTCGCACCCGCATCATCGAGGACACGGGCGAGGTGACCGACGAGGACCTCATCGCACAGGAGGACACCCTCGTCGTCGTCAGCGAGGACGACTACATCAAGCGGATGTCCCTGTCTGCGTTCCGCGCCCAGAACCGCGGCGGGAAAGGCATCATCGGCGCCGACCTCAAGGAAGGCGACCGGGTCTCCTCAGTCTTTCTCGCAAACACCCACGACTACCTGCTCTGTTTCACCAACCACGGGCAGGTGTACAAACTCAAGACCTACCAAGTGCCGGAGATGAGCCGCACCGCCCGCGGCAAGTCCGCGGTGAATCTCCTCGATTTGGACGATGGCGAGGAGATAGAGTCCGTCGTCGACTGCGAGAATCTGGAGGAAGGCGCCGGGCGCTATCTCACGATGGCGACCCAGAACGGGCGGGTGAAACGCACCGCCGTCGAGGAGTTCGGCAACATCCTCTCGACGGGGATTCGCGCCATCCGACTGGAGGAGGGCGACGAACTCGTCGACGTGGAGTTGACCGACGGCGACCGCGACCTCGTCGTCGCCACCGCCGACGGGATGAGCATCCGCTTCGACGAGTCCGAGGTCCGGCCGATGGGCCGCGACGCCCGCGGCGTCGGCGGCATCAAACTCGAAGGCTCGGACCACGTTGTCGGCCTCGCCGGCGTCTCGACCGACGACCACGACTGGGTGCTCACCGTCACCGACAACGGCTACGGCAAGCGGACGCCGGTCGACGCCTACCGCCAGCAGTCCCGGTACGGCAAGGGCCTCATCGACATCAAGACGAGCGACCGCAACGGGCCGGCGTGTGCCATCGACGCCGTCGCGCCCGGTGACCATCTCGTCGTGATGAGCGAGGACGGTCAGATAATGCGCACGCCGGTCGAGGACGTCTCCTCGGTCGGTCGCAACACGATGGGTGTGACCGTGATGGACCTCGACGCCGGCGACTCGGTGGCGTCGGTGGCCGTGATTCCGGCCGACCGCGTCGACAGCGTCGACAGCGAGGACTGACCCCGCTACAGCGTCCGTTTTCCGAGCGCGCTCGCGGCGAGTTCGACCGCCATCTCGGCGGTTCGATTGTGGTCGTCGAGAATCGGATTGACTTCCACGAGTTCGAGCGACCGCACCGCCGCGGCGTCGGCAACCCGTTCGAGCGCCGCGTGCGCCTCGCGGTAGGTGGCGCCGCCGCGAACGGGCGTCCCGACGCCCGGCGCTTCCGACGGGTCGAGCCAATCGAGGTCGAAACTGACGTGGACGCCGTCGCGCCCGCTCGCGGTTTCGACGGCGTCGTCGACGACGCTCGTCACTCCGCGGCGGTCGATGTCGGTCATGGTGTAGGTAGCGATGTCGTGGTCGCGAATCGCCTCGCGCTCACCGGGGTCGAGGTCACGGACGCCGACGAGGGCGACGTTTTCGGCGTCGACGCCCGCGTCGGCCCACGGGTGTGACGCGAACTCGCCGAGGCCGAGAATCACGGCCAGCGCCATCCCGTGGACGTTCCCGCTCGGCGTCGTCGCCGGCGTGTTCAGGTCGCCGTGGGCGTCGAACCACACGACGCCGATATCGGCGTCGCGGGCCGCGCCGACGACGCTCCCGATGGCGACGGAGTGGTCGCCGCCGAGAACGAGCGGTCGCTCGCCCCGCGCCAGCGTGTCGCTCACGGTATCGGCCAGTTCGGTACAGACCGCCTCGACTGCCTCCAGATACTTCGCGTCGGTGCGGGCGGGGGCGTCCGTCCACGCTCTCGTGACCGGGACGTCGCCGCCGTCGTCGACGTCGAGTCCGAGGTCAGTCAGCGTCGCCACGAGGTCGGCGTAGCGAACCGCCGCGGGTCCCATGTTGACGCCGCGACGACTCGCGCCGTAGTCGGTGGGCGCGCCGACGATGTGGGCGGGGTGCATGGGAAGCGGTTCGGTGCGAGTGGGTAAAAGCGTGGTCGCGCTCGGAAAATCAGTCCTTATACAGAGCGCTCGGGCGACCTACTCCTTGTACGGCTCACACACCCGCGCGACACCCTCCTCGAACCCCACCTCGGGCTCCCACCCCGTCGCCTCGCGGAGTTTGGTGGCGTCGGCCATCGTGTCGTGGACGTAGACCGGCAGCGGGTTCTCGATGTATTCGGGGTCGATGTCCGCCCCGAGTTCGTCGTTTATCATCTCGACCATCGTGTTGAACGTGTAGCTCTCGCCGGTGCCGACGTTGTAGATGCCGTCGAGTTCGTGGTCGGCGGTGAGTTCGATGGCGCGTGCCACGTCGTCGACGTGGGTGAAGTCTCGGGTCTGCGTGCCGTCGCCGAACAGCACCGGCGCCTCGCCGTTGGCGATTTTGTCGGCGAACTGCGCGATGGTGTTTGCGTACTCGCCTTTGTGTTCCTCGGCGCCGCCGTAGCCCTGATACACGGAGAAAAAGCGCAGGCCGGCGAGGGTCATGTCGTAGTGGTTGCCGAAGTACTCGCCGTAGCGCTCGCGAGCGAGTTTCGACGCCTCGTAGCAGGTCCGGGCCTCGACTGCCATATCCTCCGGCGACGGCTCGGTTCGCGAGCCGTAAATCGAGGAGGTGGAGGCGTAGACGACGGTGTCACAGCCGTCCTCGCGGGCCTGTTCGACCGTGTTGACGAAGCCCTCGACGTTGACGCGCGTGGCCTCGCGTTTGTTCTCCTCGACCATGGTGTACGAGGAGTACGCCGCGAGGTGACAGACGACGTCGACGTCGGTCGGGAGGTCGTCGTCGAGGACGCTCCCGCGGACGAACTCCACGTCGTCGGAGAGGTTCTCGGGCGTCCCGAGATGGCAGTCGTCGAGTGCAATTACCTCGTTGTCGGTGGCCAGTCGATTCGCCAGGTTCGAGCCGATGAACCCCGCGCCGCCGGTGACGAGGACACGCTTGCCTTCCATGACTCACGCCACTACAGGCGGATGCAAAGCCGTGTCGCTTTCCTGTCGACTCCACGGGTATCAGCACCGAAACCGGCATCCATCGAATTTAATAACGCTAGCGACTAACCGTGAAGTATGTCATCAATTGAACTAACGTCGAGCCAGAAGACGATACTCACTGCACTCATCAACCTCCATCGCGAGACGGAGGACGCAGTGAAAGGCGAGGACATCGCGGCGGAAGTCGACCGGAATCCGGGGACGATTCGTAACCAGATGCAGAGTCTGAAAGCACTGCAACTCGTCGAGGGTGTACCGGGTCCGAAGGGTGGATACAAGCCGACGGCGAACGCCTACGAGGCCCTCGACGTCGACCAGATGGACGAACCCGCCGCCGTGCCCCTCCTCCACAACGGCGAACCGGTCGACACCGCGAACGTGGGCGAAATCGACCTCTCCTCGGTTCATCACCCCGACCTGTGCCGAGCGGAGATTCACGTTCAGGGGTCGGTCCGCGAGTTCCACGAGGGCGACAGCGTCCGCGTAGGCCCGACGCCGCTCTCGAAACTCGTCATCGACGGCACCGTCGACGGCAAGGACGACACCGACAACATCCTCATCCTCCGTATCGACGATATGCGCGCCCCGGCAGGCGAGCCGAGTCACTGACTCTCTCTGACTGCGCTTTTCGTATCCACGCTCTTCGACGGCCGGCAGAAGGAGATTATCGGCGCTGTCTCACATGTCGGACCAGGCGTCGATGGCCCGGCCGATAGAGGAGACGTCCGCAATCCAGCGTGCCGCGACGATTTTCTTGAGCGTCTCGGCGCCGATGCCGCCGAAGGTGTCGATGGGGAGGATGTCGACGCCGTGGGCGACGGCGTCGTCACCGACGGAGATGAGCGTCCCCTTGTCCTTGTGGGTCCACGTTTCGAGCGGTTCCCCACGGACGGCGTGAGCAAGGTTATCGCCGGCGACTTCCGCGGCCTGCCACGCCGCCTGTGCGGTCGGTGGCGCGACTTCCTCCGGCCCTTGGTCGATGAGTGCGGTGTCGCCGATGGCGAAGACGCGCTCGTCGCTCGTCTGGAAGTCCCGGTCGGCGTAGACGCGGTTGCTCCGGTCGTCCTTGTCGATGTCCGCGTCGGCCAGTTCGTCCTGTCCCGTGATGCCGCCCGTCCAGAGGAAGACGTCGTAGTCGAGTTCGGCCGGGTCCTCGTCCTCGCCGCCGCCGACGTAGATGGTGTCGTCGTCGACGCGGGAGACGAACTCGCCACACATGATGTCGACATCGGCCTCTTCGAGCCGGGTGCGGAGCGCACCCTGCAGTTCGGGGTCCATGCCCGGCAGTACCTCGTCGAGACCCTCGACGAGTGTCACGTCGATGGGCGCGTTGTTCTCGTCGCGATACGCGGCGACTTCGCCCGCGGACTGGATGCCCGAGAGGCCGGCACCGCCGACGACGACCTGTGCGGGATCCGAGCGAGTGGCGTCGCTGGCGGCGGCGGCCACGTCCGCGTGAATCTGCTGCGCGTCATCGAGGCTCTTGAGCGTGTGGGCGTACTCCTCCAGCCCCTCGATACCGTAGAAGGCCGTCTGGCTCCCCAGCGCGACGAGGAGATAGTCGTAGTCGACCGGGTCGCCGCCCTCGCACTGGACCGTCCGCTCGTCGACGTCGATACCCGTGACGCGGCTCTGCCGGAATGTCGTCTCCGGAGATTTGATTTCGTCGACGGGGATGGTGATTTTCGAGGCGACGCTCGTGTCGCGTATGACGCGATGGGATTCGTGGAGGACGAGATGATAGTCGTGTTCGGATATCCACGTCAACTCGGCACTACCGTCGTTTGCCTTCTGAAACTGTTTTACTGCGCCAGCACCAGCGTAACCAGCACCGATAACAACGACTTGAGTAGTCATACCACACGCTCATCGATGGACCGTTATAGACGTGTTGCATCGGCAGCGAGAGGCGCTAAAACGGCTGTTTGTCGACATTGTGTATCGACATACGTCGAATGTAACGGAGATAGATTACATCGAGAGGTCGGCGTGCCAAGTGTCGGCACCCGCCTCGTCCCGCCGTTCGTCCATTCGATGCAGGAGCGCCGCGGCGAGGCTGCCCACTTCCGCGGCGCGTCCCTCGCCTTCGGTCCGGAACTCGCCGGTCGAGCGGTTGGCGAAGACGGTGCAGACCGCCCCCGCGCGGAGACCGTAGACGTTCGCCAGCGTGAGAATCGAACTGGCCTCCATCTCGACGTTTTTCACGTTCGCGGCGCGGAGGTCATCGAGCAGCGAGTCGCTCCCCGCGGCTTCGAACCCCTCGAAACCCGACCGCGCTTGGCCGGCGTAGAAACTGTCGGTGCTCATCGTCACGCCGCAGTGGTAGTCGTAGTCGAGTCGTTCGGCGGCGGCGACGAGCGCCGAGACGACGGCGTGGTCGGCAGTCGCGGGGTAATCCTCCCGGACGTACTCCGCGCTCGTTCCCTCGCTTCTGACGGCGCCGGTCGTGATAACTAGGTCGCCCACGTCCATCTCTGGCTGGAGCGCGCCACAGGAGCCGACGCGAAGAAACGTCTCGGCCCCCACGCGAGCGAGTTCCTCGACGGCGATAGCCGCCGACGGACTTCCGATACCGGTCGAGGTGACCGAGAGGGGCGCCCCCTCGTAGCGACCCGTTGCAGTACGATACTCGCGATGGTCGGCCATCGTCTCCGCCTCGTCCCAGCGGTCGGTGACGATGTCGACCCGGTCCGGGTCGCCGGGGAGCAAGACGGTGTCGGCGACGTCGCCCGGCGCGACTTCGAGATGATACTGTCGGTCCGTCGTGTCGTTCGCCATGACAGACGGTACAGCGAGCCCCGTGAAATATCGTCGGGCTACCGGTGCTCGGGCGTGACCCAACTACAGGTCGAACAGGTTTCGATACCGTGGACGCTCAACACGTCGTTCTTACAGGCCGGACAGGTCGACCGGGCCACGTCGGCTTCGGGCTTGGCGAGGGGTGTCATCTTCGAATACAACATCTCACTAGAATCACAAAAAACTTCTGCTCATACGAACGCCTATATAGAGTTATTTCCTTCTAAGTTAATCTCTATTCGAGTGTTTCCAAACACTCGTTATTTGAATGCCTATTCAGAGTCACGAATCGCCGATTCGAGTGTCTCCGGGCCAATCGTGTTCGGTAACAGGTCACCGAGAACGTACTCCGTCGTCGCCTCGCCGCCCTCGTCGCAGACGATGGGAAAGTCGTCGTCGCAGAACTCCGCGAGCGTCTGGCGACACATGCCACAGGGCGTGATGCCGTCACGGGCGCCGGAGGTGACCGCGAGGCGGTCGAGCTCCCGATGGCCGCGCTTGACCGCCTCGGCGATGGCGACTTCCTCCGCGTGAAGGCTGTTGCTGAAGTTCGCGTTCTCGATGTTACACCCGGTGAACACCGTGCCGTCGGCGGTCCGGAGCGCAGCGCCAACCGTGTACTCGGAGTAGGGCACGTACGCGGCGTCAAGGGCCGTCCTCGCCCGTTCGATAAGGTCGTCGGTCACGAACGACGGTACGCACCACCCGGACATATATCTCCGCCCGACGCCCCGACCCGAGGGGCTTTTGGTCGCCGCCGCCGCAGTGTGGGCATGGCTCTCTCGCAGGACGAGGACACGCCCAACCGACGGCGAGCGCTCCTCGCCGTGACGCCGTTCCTGTTGCTCGGCCTCGCCGACGTACTCCTGCTCCTGTTCTGGGGTATCGAGCCGCTGTGGGCGTTCGCTATCCTGCCGCCCATCCTCTTCTGTACGGTGCTCGCGTGGCTCGCGTTCAGCACCGACTTCCTCGACGACCGAACTTAGCGCCCGGTGTCGTACTTGTACGTCGCGCTGTCGGGGTCGATACCGAAGTCCTCGGCGTCCTCGGGCGGCGTCTCCGCCTCCGCCTCGTGTGGCGCCGCGTTCTTGAACGCCTCGCGAAACCGGTCCGGCATGGCGAAGTCGTCGATGTCGATGCTCGTCGCGACGGCGTCGGGCTGAACCGTCTCCCGCTTGGTCTCTAGTCGCTCTCGAATCTTCTCCGGCACGTCGCTCGAATCGACCGGTTCGAAGCCGAACTGCGCGAGATACCCCGGCTCGTCGGTCAGTGAGTACACCGTCTCGAACCCCTTCGCGCGCGCCGTCTCGATGAGTCGCTCGATGACGTGGGCGCCGACGCCTTGCTCGCGCCACGCGGGCAGGACGCCGATGCCGGTGAGTTCGCAGAGTTCGCCCGAGTCGGTCTTGTGGATGCGAATCCGGCCGAAGCCCGCCCGCTCGTTCGAATCCTCGTCGACCGCGATGACGTAATCCCGGGACCGGAAGGCGGCGTCGTCCAGCGCCATCTCCTCGATGTGGTCGAGCAACCAGGCCTCGTCTCGGTTCTTGGCGTCCCGGACGTACATGTCCCGACCTTGTGAACCCGACACCAAAAGGATTTGCTGGCCCCGCGATTCGCCCGCGGGACCCGCGTCACCCGTCCAGCGACACGTCGGCGACCCGAACCGTCGCGTCGGCGCCGGTGCCGACGACGACGTCTGCGGCCCCGTCGTCGTCGACGACTGTTCCGCCGGCGACGAGGGGGGCGACGACACCGGCGACGACCGCTCGGGGGTCGGTGAGCGACGCCCGGAGCGCCACCGCCGTCTCGGCGTCGATATCGGCGTCTTCGACGACGCGACCCGCCGCGGTCAGAATCTCGCGGTGCGTGAACGTCCGCCCGTCACTCGCAAGCACCGCGTCGTCTGCGGACCGCTCGCCCGGCGGAACGACGGGGTTCTCGCTCCAGACGACGCCCTCCCAGTGTGTCACACCGGGGTCGTCGGGAGCGTCGCCGTAGCCGACGCGTTTCCGACCCAGTCGCTCGCCCATCTCTTCATCGGTGGGAGCGACGACGGCCCGCGCCTCGCCGTCGACGTCGAAGGTCACACAGGCCCCGAGACACGCGGCGCCGAACAGCGTCGTCAGGACTGGCAGTGACGGGTCGGGCGCGAGCGCGACCCGCGACCCCGCGTGGACGCCGAGGTGGCTGAGCGCGTGGCCGGCCTTCCACGCCGTGGTGCAGAAATCGCGATAGCTGTGGTCTCGGTCGGCGCGGAGCGCCACGCGGTCGGAGCGGCGGTCACGCCCGACGACGTCGCCGAGGACGCGCATCTAAAAACTGCTCTTGATTCGCTCGAAGAAGCCCTCGTTCACGTCGACTTCTTCGCCGCCGGCCTCGGCGAACTGCTCCAGCGCTTCGCGCTGTTCCGAGTTGAGCGAGTCGGGCGTCACGACCTGTACCTGCACGTAGAGGTCGCCACGACCCCGCCGCCGGAGTCGGGGCATGCCCTTCCCCTTCAAGCGGAACGTCTCCCCGCTCTGGGTGCCCGAAGGGACGTCCATCTCGACGGTGCCGTCGAGCGTCGGCACTTCGACGGTATCGCCGAAGGTTGCCTGCGGGAAGGAGATGGGGTACTGGTGGTGGAGGTCGTCGCCTTCGCGGTCGAACTCCGGATGGTCGGCGACCGACACCTCGATGAGGAGGTCACCCTTCGGACCGCCGTTCGGTCCCGGCGCCCCCTCTCGCTCCATGCGGAGCGTCTGACCGTCGCGGATGCCGGCGGGGATGTCGACCGAGAGCGTCGACTCCTCGCGCACCTGTCCGTCGCCGTTACAGGTCGAACACGTCTCGCTGTAGAGGGTCCCGTCACCACCACACCGGCGACAGGTGCTTCGCTGTTGCATCCGACCCAGCGGCGTCTGTTGCACCTGCGTGACCTGTCCCTGTCCGTCGCAGTTGGTACACGTCTTCGCGTCGGCGTCCGGCGGGTGGCCGGCGCCGTCACAGTCGTCACAGCGGGTGGGGCGTGTGACGGTGAACTCCCGTTCGACTCCTTCGAACGCCTCCTCCAAGTCCAACTGGAGCGACGTTCGGAGGTCCTGTCCCTGTCGGGGTCGGTTCTGGTTTCCAGCGCCACCGCCGCCGAAGAACTGGTCGAAGATGTCGCCGAAGCCGCCGCCTCCGCCCCCACCGAAGGGGTTGCCGCGGGCGCCGCCGGCCCCGCCGCCGCCGTCGAAGCCGCCGCGCTTCTCGGCCTGTTCGAATCGCTCGTGACCCATCTGGTCGTACGCCTGCCGTTTCTCCTCGTCCGTGAGGACCTCCTTCGCCTTCTTCGCCTTCTTGAATTTCTCCTCGGCGTCGGGGTCGTCGCTCACGTCGGGGTGGTACTCGGAGGCTTTCTCGCGATACGCCTGCTTGATGTCGTCCTCGTCGGCGTCGCGAGACACCCCGAGTACGTCGTAGAAGTCCTCTGTCATTTGTGTGAGTTACTGTCGCTACCTATTTGAAAAACGCGGCTCGGCGTCGCTACGAGTCGTCTTCGTCGTCGTCTTTCTCTTCGAAGTCGGCGTCGACGTACTCCTCACCGTCGGCTTCCGGGCCGCCAGCCCCGCCGGGGCCGGCACCGCCCATACCGCCCATGCCACCCATGCCGCCGGCACCGCCTGCCGCGCCGGCCTGCGCCTGCTGGGCCTGATCCTGATACATCTGCTTGCCGATTTCCTGCAGTTCGTCGGAGAGGGCTTCGGTGACCGACTGGAGTTCTTCGGTCGTCGCCTCGTCGTCTTCGAGGGTCTCCTCGACGTCCTCGATGGCGCTCTCGATGTCGGCGACGAGGTCCTCGTCCACGTTCTCCTCGTTCTCTTCGAGCAGGGTCTCGGCGCGCTGAATCGCGCTCTCGGCCTCGTTGCGCGCCTCGATGCGCTCTCGGCGCTCTTGGTCCTCTTCGGCGTGTTTCTCCGCCTCCTCCTGCATCTTCTCGATTTCCTCGTCGGAGAGGCCGACGCCACCCTCGATGGTGATGGACTCGGCCGTGCCGGAGCCTTTGTCCTCGGCTTCGACGTTGACGATGCCGTTCTCGTCGATGTTGAAGCCGACTTCAATCTGCGGCGTGCCGGCGGGTGCGGGCGGGATGCCCGTCAGTTGGAACTCGCCGAGCAGTTCGTTCTCCTCGGCGATTTCGCGCTCGCCTTGGAACACACGCACCTGAACGGAGGTCTGGTTGTCCGCCGCGGTGGTGAAGATTTTCGACTCCTCGGTCGGGATGGTGGTGTTCTTGTCGATGAGACGCTCGAACAGCCCACCCTTGACCTCGATACCGAGCGAGAGCGGCGTCACGTCGAGCAGGACGATGTCGTCGACTTCACCGCCGAGGACGCCACCCTGAATCGCCGCGCCGAGCGCGACGGCCTCGTCGGGGTTGACGTTTTTCTTCGGCGACTTGCCGACGAGTTCCTCGACTTTCTCTTGGACCTGCGGCATCCGCGTCGACCCGCCGACGAGAATCACTTCGTCGATATCGGATTTCGAGTAGCCCGCGTCGTCGAGGGCCTGCTCCGTCGGCGCGACGGTGCGTTCGAGCAGGTCGCTCGTCAGCGACTCGAACTTCGCGCGGGTGAGCGACGTTTCGAGGTGGATGGGGCCGCTGTCCGTCGCGGTGATAAAGGGCAGGTTGATTTCCGTCTCCTTGCGCGAGGAGAGTTCGACTTTCGCCTCCTCGGCGGCGTCTTTCAGCCGCTGGAGCGCCTGTCGGTCCTCGCGGAGGTCGACGCCGTGTTCGGATTCGAACTCCTCGGCGAGGTGGTCGATTATCGCCTCGTCCCAGTCGTCGCCCCCGAGGTCGTTGTCCCCGTTCGTGGCGACGACTTCGTAGACGCCGCCCCCGAGGTCGAGGACGGAGACGTCGAAGGTCCCGCCCCCGAGGTCGAAGACGAGGACGGTCTGGTCGGACTCGTCGTCGAGGCCGTACGCCATCGACGCCGCGGTCGGTTCGTTGACGATGCGTTCGACCTCGAAGCCGGCAATCTCGCCAGCGTCTTTCGTCGCCTGTCGCTGGCGGTCGTTGAAGTACGCCGGGACGGTGATGACGGCTTTCTCGACGTCGTCACCGAGATACTCCTCGGCGTCCCGCTTGATTTTCTGAAGAATCATCGCCGAAATCTGCTCCGGCGTGTACTCCTCGTCGTCGATATCGACGGTGTAGTCGTCCTCGCCCATGTGGCGCTTTATCGACTGAATCGTGCGCTGTGGGTTCTGGACGGCCTGATTTTTCGCCGGCTTCCCGACGAGTCGCTCGTCGTCGTCGGTGAATGCGACGACCGACGGCGTCGTTCGGTCGCCCTCGCCGTTCACGATAATCTCCGGGTCACCGCCCTCCATCACCGCGAACGCGCTGTTCGTGGTTCCGAGGTCGATTCCCAGAATTTTGTTGCTCGCCATCTTGTCTCTGAATACCGGCTTTTGCCGGTTAAAGGTTACTAGACCGGGCGAGTTTGCGGTCCCCACTACCCCACCGCCGTCGTTCGATTAGATATCGTGGGAACGGCTCACACCGTGAACGTTTATATAGAACTGCAATTCGGGTCGGCCTACCACCTACTGGCCTTCGCTGACCGTCACTTGCGCCTCCTGAATGACCGCGCCCGCCATCTCGTAGCCGGGGCGGTAGACGTCGACGACGGTGCCTTCGGGCTGGTCGCTCTCGACGCGCATCATCACCTGATGGCGCATCGGGTCGACCTCCGTGCCGGCGTCGGGTTCGATGGGCGTCACGTTCTCGTCTTCGAGGACGCGGTCGAACGTCTCGAGCGTCGATTCGACGCCGTCGCGGATGTCGACGTCCTCGTCTTGGTCCAGCGCCCGAACCAAGTCGTCACGCACCGAGACGAGACGCGTCACGAAGTCCTCGGTCGCTCGCTCTTTGATTTCTTCCTCGCGCTTCTTGGCGCGTTTCTTGTAGTTCTGGAAGTCGGCCTGCTTGCGCTTCAGTTTGGACTCCAAATCGTCGGCCCGCTCCTCGGCGTCCGCCAGTTCGGATTCGAGCGTGTCGACCTGCGCTTGGAGGTCCGCGACTGCCGACCCGAGGTCCGCATCGTACTCCGCGACCCGGTCGGCGAGGTCGGTCGTCTCGTCTCCGTCCGCGTCGTCGCCGGCGGCGTCTGTCTCCGTGCCGTCGGCCGTCTCCTCGTGCATGGTCGTGTGAAACGCCTCGGGTCGCTTAAGGCTTGCAGAACGCCGTCACTGGTACATCCCGAGGGGACGTGCCTTCGAACTCGCCTCCTCCGCGCTCTGCATCTGCTTCGCGAGACGGCGTTTCGCCTGCCGTATCTCCTGTGCGCGCTCGGTGAGTTCCTCCACCGGAATCGAGACGTCGAGCAGCGGTTCGATGCCCGTAGACAGCAGGTGCGCCGACGCCTGCGGGTCGGGGAAACGCTTGCTCGCCTCGACGATGAGTCCGAGCGCCGGGGTGTCCGTCCGGACCGCGTGACTCAGGAGCGCCCCCGTCGGACCCGACACCAGCCCCGCCTCCTCTGGCGGGTCGATATTGACGGCCGCCAGCCGCTCGCTCGTCCCGCCGGTTCCGACGCCGTACAGCGCGGGTGTCTCGCCCTCCTCGCGCTCCCGCCCGATACCGCTGAGGTAGATGGGCGTCACGTCGTTGCTGCCGGTCCACTCGTCGAGACATTCGGCGAATTCGAGCGCCGCCGGCGGGGAGACGGGCACGTCGCTCCGGAGCGCGAGCAAATCGCGGTCCGGGTCGGCGTACAGCCGTACCGGCGGCGCCAAGTCGCGTTCGCCCCCTTCGTAGGTCGCGACCGGCGGCAGGCTGTCGCAGTTGATATTCGCGTAGTGACACATGTCGAACGCCTCGGCGACGTGGTCGGTCGCGAGTTTGCCCACGAGGCCGACACCCGGCAACCCCTCGATGAGCGTCGGTTCGTCGAGCGACACGTCGTCCCGGAGGACGTCGATGCGGCTCATGTGAACACGTCGAACCGGCGGACCTAAAGAAGCGACGCCTATCCCCAAAAGCACAAATCCGGTGGCGTATTACCCGGTCTATGGTTACGTTCCTCGCCGGCGGGACGGGCACGCCGAAACTGCTCGATGGGGTCGACGCCGCGTTCGACCCCGAGGAACTCACCGTCGTCGCCAACACCGGCGACGACGTGGAACTCGGCGGCCTCCTCGTCTGTCCCGACCTCGACACCGTCCTCTTTCGCGGTGGGGGCGTCCTCGACCGGGAGCGGTGGTGGGGACTCGACGGCGACACGACCGCGACCCACGACGAACTCGACCGACTGGCGAACGTCGCCGGCCTCGACGCCGGCCCCCGATATCTCTCTCCAGAGAGACAGACGGCCGGGCGCCGACTCGCTCGCTGGCGCCGCTTCTCCGGCGTCGCGGAGTTCATGGAAATCGGTGACCGCGACCGCGCCGTCCACGTCACCCGCACCAGCCTCCTCGACGAGGGGCACTCGCTCACCGAGGTGACGCGCACGCTCTCGCAGGCCTTCGACCTCGACGTCGACCTCCTCCCCATGAGCGACGACCCCGTGGCGACCATCGTCCACACCGACGCGGGCGCCATGCACTTTCAGGAGTTCTGGGTGGCTCACCGCGGCGCCCCCGCCGTCGAAGACGTGGAGTTCCGCGGCGCCGACACGGCGACGCCGACGGACGCGGTCCGCGACGCTCTCTCGGACCCGGTCGTCATCGGCCCCTCGAACCCCGTCACGAGCATCGGCCCGATTCGGGCGCTCTCCGGCGTCGATGCCGCCCTCGACGACACGCCCGTCGTCGCCGTCTCCCCGTTCGTCGAGGACGAGGTGTTCTCCGGTCCCGCCGCCGCCCTCATGCGCGGGACGGGCCGTGACCCCTCCACCGCCGGCGTCGCCGACGCCTACCCCTTCGCGGACGCGTTCGTCCTCGACAGCGACGACGGCACCGACCTCGACCGGCCGGTCGTCCGCACCGACACCCGAATCGACACGCCCGAGGACTCGCGTCGGGTGATTCGAGCCGTCGCCAACGCGTTACGGGAGGTGGCCTGATGCTCGCCCTCGCCAGCCTCAGCGGCGTCGCGGACGCCGAGTGGGCACGCGCCGGCGCCGCCCACGCCGACCTCGCCGTTCTCGGCGGCGTCGCCATCGACGACGAGTCCCGGGACGCCGCCCGTGCGCTGGTCGACCGCGGCCGCGACGAGTTCCTCCCGAACGACCCCCTCGCGTTCGTCGAGCGCCAACTCTCGGCCCTCGACGACGCGCCGATTCGCGCCGGGATGAACGTCCGTAGCACGACCGTCGAGCCGATACGCGACGCCGCCGCGTGCTGTGCCGACCACGACGCCGTCCTCGAAATCAACGCCCACTGCCGACAGGACGAACTCCGGGCCGTCGGCTGTGGCGAGACGCTTCTCCGCGACACGGCGCGACTGGAGCGGTACGTCGCCGCCGCCAGCGAGACGGGCGCGACGGTGAGCGTGAAGGTCCGCACGGAAGTATCGGGCGTCGACCTGCCCGAGACGGCCTGTCGGCTGGGCGAGGCGGGCGCGGACCTCCTCCACGTCGACGCCATGGACTCCGAACCGCTCGTCGCCGACGTCGCCGCCGCCACCGACGCCGCCGTCCTCGCCAACAACGGCGTCCGCGACCGGGCGACGGCGTGGGAGTATCTCGCCTACGGGGCCGACGGCGTCAGCGTCGGGCGTCCGAGCGACGACCCCGCCGTCCTCCGACGGGTGGCTCGCGCCGTCGATGACTGGGAGCGCCGCCGGACCGGCGGCGAGGGGGCGCTCGGATGAGCGACGGGCCGCGGCCGGAGATGTCGCCCGCCGACCACGCCGAACTCGCGCTGTTGCTGGAGGTGGCGAGCACGCCGAAACCGGGGAACGTCGACCGGAAGCGCGACCACGAGGACCTGCACTTCGAGCAGTTCCTGACCGGGGCGGTGGGCGCCCGTCCCGGCTTCGAGCAAGTCGAGGCCGGGGACCCAATCGGCGAGGCGTTCGAGCGCGGCGTCCGCGGCATGAGCCAGCAGTCGGGCGGCAACACGCAGTTCGGCTGTCTCCTCCTCCTCGTGCCGCTGGTTCGGGCGGCGGCGACGGACCGCCTCTCGCCGGATGGACTCCGGGCTGTCGTCTCGGAGACGACCGTCGACGACGCCGCGGCCTTCTACCGGGCGTTCGAACACGTCGACGTCGCGGTCGGCGACCCCCCCGAAGACGCCCCGAACCTCGACGTTCGGCGGGGCGCCGACGCCGTGCCCGCGCTTCGCGACCGGGGGCTGACGCTCGCGGATGTGATGGCGACGAGCGCCGACCGGGACGGCAACGCCGCGGAGTGGACCGACGGGTTCGAGCGCACCTTCGCCGCCGCCGAGGCCGTCCTCGACGACGAGGGACCGGTCACCGACCGTCTGGCGCGGGCCTTCCTCGACTTGCTCGCCGAGCGCCCGGACACGCTCGTCGCCACCCAACACGGCGAAGAGCGGGCGCGGGAGGTGAGCCGGCGGGCCGCCGAGGTGCGCGACGACCCCGCGGCCGCCGACCAACTCGCCGAGGAGTTTCTCGATAACGGAATCAACCCGGGGACGACCGCCGACCTCACCGCCGCGACGGCCTTCGTCGCGCTCGAACGCGGGGTGTCGCTGTGAGCGACGCGTGGCCGGTCACGCTCCGCGGCGTGACCGAGAGCGTGGTGGCGACGCTCGGCCCGAACGACCGCTGGAATCAGGCGGCGCTCGGCCTGCACGCGCCCGACGACGACGGCCCCGTGACCGCCGTAACGTGGGGTCGGACCCGGACTCGCGGCAACTTCGAGCGCCGCGGCGGAGGCGTCGTCCAGTTCACGACCGACCCCCGAGAGTTCGTCGACGCCGCCCTCTCCGTGACGGAGACGGACGACCCTGTCCGTGACGGCGCGGCGGCGTGGGTCGAGGTGGAGGCCCGCCGCCTCGAATCGGGCACCGAGGGCGACACCGAGTGGGTGCGCTGGGCGCTCACGCCCACCGAGTCGACGGTCCGAGAGCGGACGGTGCCGACGATAAACCGGGGGTTCTACGCCGTCGTCGACGCGACGGTGGCGGCCTCGCGTCTCGACGTGCCGACCTACGACACCGACGCCCTGCTCGACCGCCTCGCGTACTTCGCCGAGACGGTCGAGCGGTGTGGCGGCCCCGCGGAGCGCGAGGCCTTCGAGCGCATCGACGACCGCACCGACTGGCGCGCGCGGCGCGACGACGCGTAACGCCGAACCGCAACGATTTTGTAAATTTAGGCTGGCCTAAACACATGGTGAGCGATAGCGACCACGACGTGGTCGTCGTGGGCGGCGGGCCGGCGGGCTGTTCGACGGGCGTGTTCGCCGCACGATACGGGCTCGATACGGTCGTCTTCGACCGGGGCCGGTCCTCCATCCAGCGGTGTGCCTTTCTGGAGAACTACCTCGGCTTTCCCGGCGGCATCGACATCGAGACGTTCTACGCGCTCATGCACGACCACGCCGAGGAGGCGGGCTGTTCGATTCTGGACGACGTCGTGGAGTCGGTCGAACGCGACGGCGACGGGTTCGTCGTCACGCCGCAGGACGGCGACCCGGTCACGGCTCGCTGGGTCGTCGCCGCCACCCGATACGACGGCGAGTATCTGCGCCCCCTCGACGGCGACGCGATGTTCGTGACGCGCGACCACGCCGGCGAGGAGAGCGAGCGATTCGACCGGGACTACGCCAACGCCGACGGCTCGACGCCGGTTGACGGCCTCTTCGTCGCCGCACCGTACGGCGAGACGGGGTATCAGGCCAGCATGGCCGCCGGGCGCGGCGCCCGAGTCGGCATCACGCTCGTCGAAGCCGTCCGCCGGGCGCGGGGCTACCCCGAATCGGTGGCGAATCACTACGACTGGATGCGACCCGAGGCGGAACTCGACGAGGGGTGGCGCGACCCCGACCGCTGGCGCGAGTGGTTCGACGACCACCTGCCCGACGACCACGGCCTCGACGACGACAGACTCGACACCCTGCGCGAACGGGACGTCGAGCGCCGACTCGACACCTACCTCACGGAGGCCGAGGTAGAACGTCGGAAAGAGCGGGCGCACGAGCGACTCCTCGACCACGTCGACGACGAGCGAATTCTGGCGGCGGCGCGCGAAATCGAGGCCGAACGGGCGTCGAGCGACTGACCGCTGACCGGCCTGTGACGCAGTCGATGCCTCGAAAAATCGAAGCAGTTATGTATTTTTAGGCCGGCCTAAATTCATGCGGAACTCCGACACGACGCAGACGGCACCGACACGCAGGCAGTACGTGAAGTGGGGCGGTACAGTCGTCGGCAGTGCTCTTCTGGGGGGCTGTGCCGGCGCCGGTGGGGAGGCGTCGACGCCGTCCGAGACGACCGAGTCGTACTCGGTGACGATGGCGCCGGCCGGCGAGGTCACCTTCGACGCGGTGCCCGAGCGATGGGCCGCCTACGACGGTGGCTTCGCCGACATGGCCGTCGCGCTCGGACAGGCCGACGGGCTGACCGGCGTCGGCGACGCGGACCGATACTACACCGACGTCTACGACGACCTGCCGGGCGTGAGCGTCGACCGCGGGCAGATAGAGACCAACCCCGAGGTGCGGACCAAAGAGGGGTTCTACCAACTCGACAGCGATGTCCACCTGTACGACCCGCAGATGCTCGTCAACTGGTTCGACTGGGACGAGGCGGACGTCGAGGAAATCGCGACGAACGTCGCGCCGTTTGTCGGCAACCTCATCTTCCGTCGCTCCGACGAGTGGCACGACTACCAGTACTACACGCTCTACGAGGCGTTCGCGAGGGTCGCCGACCTCTTTCAGGAGCGAGAGCGCTACCAAGCCTTCGCCCAACTCCACGACGAGTTCCTGTCGGACGTGCAGTCTCGGCTCCCGCCCGAATCGGACCGCCCGAGCGTCTTTCTCACCTACGAGGGGACGGACCAGCCCGAGACGTTCTCGCCCTACCGGCTCTCGGATAAGGGCACGAGCAAGAAGCAGTGGCGTGACCTCGGCGTGAGCGACGCCCTCGCGGAGACGGGTATCGAGAACCTCAGCACGACCAACCGCGGCGAACTCGACTACGAGAACCTCCTCGAAATCGACCCCGAGGTCATCCTCGTCCGGGGCCACGAGCGAAAGACGGCCGCCGAGTTCCGCGACGTCGTCCTCGCGTACATGGAAGACCACCCCGTCGGCAGCGAGTTGACGGCCGTCCAGAACGGACGGGTCTACCGCGGCGGCTACCTCCATCAGGGCCCCATCCACAACCTGTTCCTGACCGAGCGCGCCGTCAAACAGCTGTTCCCCGACGAGTTCGGCGAGGTGACGGGCGACACGCAACTGTTCGACCGGGAGCGCGTCGCAGGTATCGTCCGCGGCGACGACTGACCCTGCGAAAGGCCCCCACGGATTGCTACGAAGACGAAACTTTACTAAGCGCTCCACGTAGAGTGATGGACATGGCCATCAAACCCAAATACGTCAAACAGCTCGGTGGCATCCTGCTGGAGCGCTACCCGGAAGCGTTCAACACCGACTTCGAGACGAACAAGGACAGCGTCACCAAGTTGACGAACGTCGAGTCGAAGGGCGTTCGCAACCGCATCGCAGGCTACATCACGCGCAAGAAGGCGAGCGCAGCAGCCAACGCCTGATAGGCGACGATTCTCGTTGTTCATCACCCGCGTAGCCGCGGCTCAACTCGTCGCGTCGGCGCGCCGGAGTTCGACGCTGAAGACGGTGCCCGTCGGCTCGTTCGCCGCGGCCCAGACGCGGCCGCCGTACTCCTCGACGAGCGCCTGCACGATTGAGAGCCCGAACCCACCCCAATCGCGGGTGTGGGCGAACTCGTCGTCGTCGAACAGTTGGTCGAGTCGCGCCGGAGACATCCCCTCGCCGTCGTCGGCGACGGTGACCGTGACCGTCTCCTCATCGACTGCGACGCCGACGGAGACGGTCACCGTCTCGGGGTCGTTGTGCTGGACGGCGTTCGTGAGGAGGTTGTCGAACACCGTCGCCACCATGTCGTCGGCGTGGACCACCGTCGGCGACTCGGGGAGGTCACACTCCACGGTAGCCGCGGGATAGGCCGTCCGAACCGACTCGACGGCCTCGCGGAGCGGGTCGCGGACGTCGACCGTCTCCTCGTCGACGCTCGTCGAGACGTCGGTCGCGAGGCGGCGCGCGGTCTGGATGAGGTCGACGATTTCGTCGCTGCGATGACGGACCACTCGCAAATCGTCGCGGCGGTCCTCGGGCACCGCGGGTTCGAGCGCGTCCAGTTTCGCGAGGACGAGATTCATCCCGTTGAGGACGTTGTGGCGGAGGAGTCGGTTGAGGAACTCGACGCGGGCGCGCTCCCGACTGAGTTCCGCCTCTCGTTCGGCCCGGTCGGTCACGTCCCGAAGCGCCGACAGGTGGCGACCGGGGAGGATGTTCGCGGTGGCGGCGAAGGCGACGGTTCGACGCTCGCCGTCCGCGCGGACGATGTCGAACTCGCCGCGGGCCGCGCCGTCCGCGAGAAACGCCTCCCACTGGGCGTCGATTGCTTCCGACGAGGCCGCGAAGTCGCTAATCTGTCGGCCGAGTAGCTCCGAGCGCTCAACGCCGAACAGGTCGGCGGCGGCGGGGTTGACGGCCACGTAGCGTCCCTCGTCGTCGGCGATGACGAGGGCGTCGAGCGTCCCCTCGAACACCGCGCGGAGTTGGCGCTCCCGCTGGCTCAGTCGCTCGTGTTGCCGGCGGGAACGCACGTCGTAACGGCTGATGACGAGCCCACCGACGGCACCGGTCGCTGCCATGTCGACGACGAGATATCCCAGCGATTCGACGACGTGCCCGTGTGAGACGTGGAGCCAGAGGACGTATGTCGCGACGAGCGTCGCGCCGAGAAAGCCGGCTGTGACCCAGAACGCGGCCACCAGCGGTCGCACGTCGTCGCTACCCCAAGCGAGCCAGCTACCGACGCCGAACAGGCCCAGTCCGATAACGAGCGGTAGAGCGTCGCCGGCGAGTGCGTCGACCGTAATCGTGTGTCGGTACAGATGATAGAGCGGGACGGCGACGAGAAACGTGCCGATACTGGCGACGACGCCGCCACCGATTCGGCGGCGCCACAGCGGCGAGAGACCGTCGGTGACGGTTTCGAGCCAGCCGGTCAGTCCCGGGCGTTCGGCGCGCTCACCGAGGAGGTCCGCGAAGTCGCTTCCGCCCGGTCGTCTGACCCCCCGGTCCTCAGCCCCCCCGTGTTCTCCGCTCACGCCGACGATTTACGGATGTTGGCGGTATATGTCTACTGATACGAGTTTGACAGGCGAGGCGTCAGAAGCGGTCGGTTCGCCCCGACGCCGTCCACGCATCCGTCGGTGCCGCGTCGGGCACGCGCGTCGTCCGCCCCTGCAGTTCGACGAGGCGACCGGCGAAGGCCCACTTCCGGCCGGTCCACGACTCCTCCTCGCTCGACTCGGCGGCCGCGGCGGCGCGCGCGTGGTCGTTGAGGTGGGCGCCGATGGCGGCGGCGATGGCCGCCGCCTCCTCGTCGCTGGCGTCGTCGGGCACGTCGAGGTTCATATCGGGATGTTCCCGTGCTTTTTGTCGGGGTTGCTCTCGCGTTTCGTCTTGAGCATGTGCAGGTCGTCGACCAGTCGCGTCCGGGTGTCCTGCGGTTCGATGACGTCGTCGATGAACCCGCGGTCGGCGGCGGTGTAGGGGTTGGCGAACTCCTCGCGGTACTCCTCGACCAAGTCGGCGCGGCGGGCCTCGGGGTCCGCCGCCGCGTCGAGTTCGTCGCTGTAGAGGACGTTCACCGCGCCCTCCGGTCCCATGACCGCGAGTTCGGCTGTCGGCCACGCGTAGTTCACGTCGGCGCCGAGATGTTTCGACGCCATGACGCAGTAGGCGCCGCCGTAGGCCTTCCGCGTGATGACCGTCAGGAGCGGCACTGTCGCCTCGGAGTAGGCGTAGAGCAACTTCGCGCCGTGGCGGATGATGCCTCGGTGTTCCTGTTCGGTGCCCGGCATGTATCCCGGCACGTCGACGAACGTGACGATGGGGACGTTGAAGGCGTCACAGAAGCGGACGAACCGCGAGGCCTTCATGCTCGCGTCGACGGTCAGCGTCCCGGCGTTCGACCGGGGCTGGTTGGCGACGACGCCTATCGAGTGGCCGTCGAGTCGGCCGAAGCCGACGACGACGTTTTTCGCCCAACTGTCGTGTATCTCGAAGAAAGAGCCCTCGTCGACGACGTTCCCGATGACGTCCGTCATGTCGTAGGGCTTCTGTGGCTGGTCGGGGACGACAGTCGTGAGTTCGTCCGCCGAGCGGTCAGGGTCGTCCCACGGGTCGACCCGCGGCGGGTCCTCGACGTTGTTCTGGGGGAGATAGGAGAGGAGCCGCCGGATGTTGTCGAGGGCTTCCTCCTCGTCCTCGAAGGCGCGGTGAGCGACGCCCGTCCGCGAGGCGTGGGTGTCGGCGCCGCCGAGTTCCTCGAAGCTCACTTCCTCGCCCGTGACGGTTTTGATGACGTCCGGGCCGGTGATGAACATGTGGCTCGTGTCCTGCACCATGAAGACGAAGTCGGTGATGGCGGGGGAGTAGACGGCGCCGCCGGCACAGGGGCCCATGATGCCCGATATCTGGGGGATGACGCCGCTCGCCTGCTGATTGCGGTGGAAGATGTCGGTGAAGCCGGCGAGACTGCGAACCCCCTCCTGAATGCGGGCGCCGGCGGAGTCGTTGAGGCCGACGATGGGCGCGCCGACGTCCATCGCCTTGTCCATCACCTTACAGATTTTTTCGGACATCACCTCGCCGAGCGACCCGCCGAAGACGGTGAAGTCGTGAGCGAAGACGAACGTCTTCCGGCCGTTCACTTCGCCGTAGCCGGTCACGACGCCGTCGCCGGGGAGCTTTCGCTCATCCATGCCGAACTTGCTGGTTCGGTGGGTTCGGAACTGGTCGAACTCGCGGAAGGTGCCATCGTCGAGGAAGTAATCGATGCGCTCCCGGGCGGTCTTTTTCCCCTTCGAATGCTGGGATTCGATTCGGTCTTCGCCCCCGCCGAGGAGTGCCCGTTCCCGCTTCTCGCGGAGCTCCTCGATTCGGTCCTCCATGGTCATGGCCGACCACCTATCATCGTTCCCTAACAAGGTTCGAGGACCGGCAAAAGGATTCCGCCCCTCGGTATCGCGGTTATCGCCTAGTCCCGCGCCACGTCGCGCCGCGCGCCAATCCGACGAGCGCGAGGGCGACGAGGGCCACGGCGGCGGCGACGGTGGGCCAGACGCCGATTCGGGCGTCCACTCCCGCCGTCGTCAACAGCGTGAACACGAGGAACACGGGGATGATGACGCCGATGGCAAAGAGCCACGGCGTCGCAAAGCGCGTCGCGACCGACCCCGCGCCGGTGACGTACTCCTCGATGGCGTCGGGGCCGAGCACCCAGCCCGCAAACAGGAGGAAGGCGAGGAGGCCGCCGGTGAGCAACAGGTCGGCGAGCATCCCCGCCACGAAGTCGAACAGCGTCGGGACGAACGCCGTCGCGGTGCCCGTCAGCGCGATGAGCGCGAGAAGCACGCCCACCGCGCGCCGCCGCGACCAGCCCCCCTCGTCGACGAGGACGGCCACCGGAATTTCGAGCATGCTGATGGAACTCGACAGCGCGGCGAGGGTGACGACGCCGAAGAAGACGATGGCGAGGAGGTCACCGCCCGGAAGCGCCGCGAAGGCGCCCGCGATGCCGACGAACAGCGCCCCCGGACCGCCGGTTCCGGGGTCGATACCCTGCGAGAACAGGAGGGGGAAGACGACTAGCCCCGCGAGGACGCCGACGCCCGTGTTGAGCAACGCGATGACCGACCCGTCGAAGGGGAGCGACCGGTCCTCGCCGATGTAGGAGGCGTACGTGACCATCGTCCCGGCGCCCACGGAGAGAGTAAAGAGCGCCTGTCCCGCGGCGGGTGCGAGCACGCTCGCGGCGTTCGCTCGCAGGGTCGTGAGGTCGAACTCGAGGAAGAACTCGTACCCCGCCGCCGCGCCGGGTTCCGTGACCACCCAGCCGGCCATGCCGAGCAAGAGGACGAGGACGGCGGGCACCATCACCTTCGTCCCGAGTTCGATGCCCCGGCGGACACCGCCGAGGACGATGCCGCCCGTCACGGCCAGAAAGCCGAGGTGGAAGAGCGCGGCCTCCGCGCCGAACGAGACGCGGTCGAAGTACGGACCGGGCGCGGCGAGGTAGGGCGCGCCGCCGGTGACCGGTCCGACAACCGAGACCAGCAGGTAGCGCAGAATCCAGCCGCCGACGACGCTGTAAAAGGAGAGCAGGGCGACGCCCGTCAGCGCCGAGACGGCGCCGACGATGCCCCAGTATCGCGACCCGGAGAGGTCCCGCAGAGCGCCGACGGGGTTGCGTCCCGACCGGCGTCCGATGACGAACTCGCCGAGGAGGCCGGGGACGCCGACGCCGAGTATGACGAGCAAATAGACGGCCAGAAAGGCGCTGCCGCCGTTCTCTGCGGTCATCCACGGGAACCGCCAGATGTTACCCAGTCCGACGGCGCTCCCCGCGGCGGCGAGAATGAACCCCGTCCGCGTCGCCCACGTCTCGCGTGTCATGCTCACGCTCTGTGGAAGAGACGGAAGTGCGTTTTGAACGGCGACGCGACGGGTTTCCCCAATTGACATGACCGGTATGGTGAGCCTAATTAGCGGGACAGATGTTCAAAATCGGCCGATGGTATCGGAGTCATAACACACGCCGACTGCTCGGTTTTGATAGTAAGCGTCGGCTACGCATCCGGCTTTGGTATCTGTACAACGGTCGTAACCGTGATCGGCCGTTCTGTATAGTTGTAATGCGACTCAAAATTGCCGCACTCGCAGTAGCCGTTATCGCCATTTCGGCGACGGTCGGTGCGAGCGCGTTCACCACTGGTAGCGTTGCGCGATCTTCCTCCGTTGACGTCGTGAGCGACGATGCGGGTCTCATCGCGCTGTCTGACGGTACCTCCGGCGGCCTCGTTGCACAGTCGAACGGCAAACTCACTATTGACTTCACGAATGGCGGTGCGGGCGGCGTCAACCCTGACGCCTCGTACCAACTTGGTGACGATACTGACCCGACCAACAAGACGGCGTTCAACGTTTCTAACCTCGACGCTGAAACGCACGACCTCACCGTCTCGTACACCGGCGTCGACGGCGGCGCGACCGGCGACGGGACGGCCAACATCCAGTTCAACATCTACGACGACACCGGCACGCAGGTCGGCACCGTCTCCGAGGAATCCACGTCGGCGACTGTCTCCAGCGTGGCCTCCGGGTCGACGCTGTACGTCGTTGTCAACGTCGACACGACCGGTCTGACGAGTTCGACCAGTCTGTCCGGCACGCTGGAAGTCTCGGCCTAGAGAACACTCAATTTTTTATGCTACGGAAAGCTGGACTGGTCGCACTCGTCACGCTCGTCGCTATCACAGCGGCGCCCGCAGGCGCACCGGTTCAGCTCTCCTACGTATACTCAGACAGTATGGCTCCGACCATCGGCGTCAACGACGGCTACGTGCTGATGCCGGCCGGTCAGGTCGACACTGGTGATATCGTGACGTTCTGGAGCCCAGACAGGGATGCCTACGTCACCCACCGGGTCGTCGAGCGAACCGCAGACGGGTTCGTCACCAAGGGTGACAACAACCACGCGACGGACCAGGCGTCAGGCTATCCGACCGTGACCCGCGACCGTATCGTCGGACAGGTGCTTAGCGTCGGGAATGGGCCCCTCGTCATCCCGGGCCTTGGCGTCGCCATCGGGTGGTTGCGAGGCCATCGCCTGCAGGTGTTAGTTGGCTGTCTCGGGCTGCTCGCTCTGGGACCGGCACTCGGCGCCAGCACGGCCCGGCGGTCGCTCCTCCGTCTCGCCGATATCTTCCAGCCCCTGTTCGCCGTCAGCCTTGTCGCCATCGCCGTGTTGCTGGCGTTCGGACAGCCGGGGCACGAAATCACGCTGGTCGCCGTCGACGGCGGGGCACCGAGCGAGGCGTCGCGAGTCATCCCCGTCGGCACCGAGAACCCCATCTCGGTCACTGTCCACCAGCCGGCACGGCCGCTGACGACGCGTGTGGTGTCGACCCGCGGCCTGACCGACGTGGTACAGACGCAGAACGCGTCAGCGGTCAGCGTCTCGGGGACCGTCCCACCGCCGAGTTCGCCCGGTCCCGTCCCCGTCGGCGTCGATATCCGTCAGTATCCGGCACTCCTCCCGGCGGACGTACTCGCGCGCCTCCAAGCCATTCACCCGTTGCTCGCCAGCGGTGCGTGTGCCTTCCTCACGCTGTCGCCGCTGTGGGTACTCTATCACGTGCTGGTTGACCCGCAGACGCCGCTTCGAAGCCGGCCAGTTAGACTACTGGCCGTCCTCCGTCGCGGACGTGGGGGTGGGCGATGAGCCGTCGCGGTGGCTCACGATTCGGGGTGCTGACGTGGGTCGCCGCGGCGGTCCTGATTACGGCCGCGCTCGGTGGCGTCTCACCGACGACGGCTTTCACGACGGGAGACGTCGACCGGTCCTCGGCGGTAGACGTGGTCACGGACCCCGAGGCCGCCCTCGGCGTCGATTCGGCGACAGCGGTTCACACCAATTCCACTGACCCGCTGGTAGACACCACTAACCGCCTCGACCGGGCGACGACCGTCACGGTGTCGCTGCGTGACAATTCGACCAGCTACGCCGACCTCGTCGTCGACGGCACCAACGAGGGCGACAGCATCTCGTTGTCGCTCGGCCGCGGCGACGCCGCACGCGTCAGCGTCGTCCTCCCTGACGACGAGTCGCTCGTCGGTTCGACGGTTCGGTTCGACGTCAGCGCGTCAGCATCCGGATTACACGTCTCGGCCACCGACCGACGCGTCCCAATCGAGAGTTAACACATGCTTCCACCACGATTCACATACGTTATTTCGAAACGCGGTCCCGCGATAGCGATGGTGTTGCTCATCCTCGGCACGACCGGTCTCGGTGCCGCCGGATGGGTGTATACGCACCCGCCGACGACGGAGATAACTGACCACACTGACCAGCGGACTGTCAAGAGTTCGCTCTCTACCCACGCCGTCGTCACTGGCGAATCGTCGTTCTATCCCCCCGGAACCCGGATTGATGACCAACCGGTGTACCTGACGAAGGGGGCGCCGAACATCTCGCTCACGCTCGGCACGCGTCTCCCACCCGACGCCGCCGACACGAGCGTCGACCACCGCATTGAACTCGTGTACACGGCAAGTCGGGACGGTGACGTGTTCTGGCGGCGCACCGAGACGCTCGGAACCAGCACCACCCGCGATGGGGACCGGGTCATCACGACAGCGACGCTCTCGATGCCTCGCGTCCTCTCACGGACGGCCGATTATCGGAAGGAACTCGGCGACGCCGCTACGGTGTCTGTGAGCATTGATTCCGACGTGACCTACCGCTTTGGCCCGTACGACGGCGAGTTCTCGAAGACCACACCGATACGCTCTGGCTCCGGCTGGTATGCCATCGAACCGGTGACTGCGTCGGAGACCCACAGCACGACGGAGGCGCGAACGGTCGAACTCGACGTGGTCGATTCACCGCGGTTTCTGGTTCCCGGCGGCGTCGGGGCGGTGCTGTTCGTCGCTGGCCTCCTCGTCGCGGGCAGTTATCACCTCAGCGGGCGTCGCTCGGTGGCCGGCCTCAAGACGGCGGTCCACCACCAGCGGTACGCCGACTGGATAACTCAGGGAACGCTCCCGGAGGGAACTGCCCGAACCGCCGTCGGAACTGACTCACTGGAGGGGCTGGTCGACGTGGCTATCGACACCGGCGAGCGAGTCATTTACGATGCGGAGCGCGGGCAGTACGCCGTCCTACACGGCCAGACGCGGTACGTCCACATCCCGGACGACGAGTGAGATATCGCCACCAACTACGGATTAGGCCGGTCTTTAAACCATTCCCGATGGATTAGCAAACGACGTATGCAGACCGGAGGCTTCGATGTCTGGGAACCAAGCACCGACGGTCGAAGGGTTGCTCTCGGTAACCAGTGACCTCCTCGCTGCCGACTCAGTAACGGAGATTGCGGCCGCCATCGACGACGCGGCCGATGACATCGTCGACGACGCGACGGCCGCCGTGTACCTCTACCGGGACGACCGTCTGGTGCCGACGAACGCGGCCGACTCTACCCAGTCGTTCGACATCGATGACGACCATCCGGTCCCGTCGGCGTTCCGGACGGACGAGCCGAGGTGGGTTGACGACGGGAGGGACGGCCGGAGCGACGGTGTGGACGTGGGTGAGCGGGCCGTGTACCCACTCGACAGTCATGGCGTCCTCGTCGTCAGCGTTGACGAGGGATTCGACCCGTCGCCGACCGACCGCCGTCTCGTGAGCATCCTGTCTACGAACGCGACGGCCGCACTCCGTCGGCAGGCCCTCGAAACGGACCTTCACGAACGGGAAGCATCGATTCGGACACTTCACACGGAGATGCGGGCGATGCTGCGGGCGGAGTCACGGGCCGACATCGGTCAGGAAATCACCGATGCGGCTACAACCGTTCTCGATGCGCCTGCCGCGGCGTTCCTGTGGGATTCCGACGAGGGCCGTCTCAAAGCGACTGTTGCGGACGAGACGACAGTCGCTACGTCGACGATAGCAATGGATGGCGGACCGGCGTGGACAGCGTTCGTCGACGGTGAGACGCGGCGGGTTGCCGCTCCCGAGTCGATGCCACTGGCCGGCGTGGCGCCGACTGCGAGCGAACTCGCGGAGCCGATAGGACACCACGGCGTGGTGCTCGCCGCGCCGTCGACTGTCTGCGACTGCGATGTCGAAGTTGTGAAACTGCTGTCCGCGAATGCCGAACTCGCACTGGACCGGGCGGAGCATGCGGATACGATTCACCGTCAGGAGGCACGCCTTCAGGAGCAGACCGAGCGTCTCGCGCGCCTTGACCGTATCAACACCACCATTCGAACGATTCTGAAGGACCTGGTTCGGGCTGACTCCAAGGCCGAAATCCAGCGGGCAGTGTGCGAGGAACTCGTCGCGGCCGACCACATCGCCTTCGCCTGGGTGGGCCACCGTGCCGCGAGCGGCGAGGGGTTGCACGTCGACGCCTGGAGCGGCGAGGGACGGGGATTTCTCGACTATCTGCTCGACACCGAGGACGAGACGGGGGCTTCGCCGCTCCCGGTTCGGGTCGCTGAATCCGGAGAGGTCATCGTCGTCGACAGTGTGGCGACGAGCGACGACTTCGCACCCTGGCGCGGACCGGCGATGAATCGTGGATTCCGAAGCGTCGTCTGTCTTCCGCTCTCGTGGAATAGCCGCGACTACGGCTTTCTGGAGTTGTACGGCATCCGACCGGACGGCTTCGACGCGGGCGAAGTGACGGTACTGGAGGAGTTGGCGACGACTGTCGCCAACGCCATCAATGCCGTCGAGCGGAAGGAGGCGCTCATCAGCGGGCAGGCGACGGAGTTGGAACTCGCAGTCGACGACGTCGACGACCCGGTGTTCGAACTCGCTCGGCGGACAGGGTGCCGACTGGTCGTCAACGGCGTCGTGCCCCGCTCCGACGGGTCATGGCTCGTTTATACCGTCCTCCCATCGGATGACCCCGATCCGGTCGTCTCGGAGTGTGACCGCTTCGTCAGCATCGAGGACGCCGAAGTCATCCGCTCCGCCCCCGAGCAGTCGTTCATGAGGCTCACTGTCTCCGAGTTTACGCTCGTCGAGACGCTCGGCAACCACGGCGCCACCATCCAGTCAGTCGAACTCGCGCCCAACAGCGGGTCGGTCACGGTTACCGTCCCGCCGTCGACGGACGTTCGCTCGTTCGTCGAGTCCTGCGAACGCGCACTCGGTGAGATTTCCCTCCAGCGACGCGAACAGACGAGCGGGATAGGAACAGTGGGTGACCTCCGGTACAATCTGGAGAACATCGTGACGGACAAGCAGTTCGAAGCGCTCCAGACTGGCTTCGCAAACGGGTATTTCGAGGTGCCGCGCGAACATACGGGCGAAGAAATCGCCGACAAGATGGGCGTCAGCGGACCGACGTTCCAGCACCACATCCGCAAGGGCGTCCGGCGTATCCTTGGTCTCGTGTTCGACGACGGCCGCGAGTAGCAGCGACGCTCAGATTAGCGGCGCCGACAGCAGGCCGGCGTTGACGGCGAGCGTCTGCAGACCGAGGAGGAGCGTGACCAAGACGCCGAGCGGAACGACGGTGCGGACGAACCAGAGCCACGCGACGGCGCCCGACTCGCTGAGTCCCGTCCCGCGCCGGAGTTCGGCGACGGCGTCGCCGGTGTCGACCCAGCCGACGAACAGGAGCAGGCAGAGCACCGACAGGGGAAGCAGGAGGTTGTACGCGATGGCGTTGTACCAGCCGAGAATCGACAGGCCGAACGCGCTGGGGACGCCGAGCGCGAAGATAGCGACGCCGAGGCCGACGGTTATCACGGGCCGCGAGTAGTCCGTGTTGTCGACGAGATACGACGCGACGACTTCGAGCAGGCTGATGGCCGAGGAGAGCGCGGCCAGCAAGAGCACGACGAAGAAGACGACACCGAGGATGCGTCCCGCCGGCAACTGCGCGAACGCGCCTGCGAGCGTGATGAACGCCGCGCCGAGTCCGCCGCTCCCGGGTTCGACGCCCAGCGAGAAGAGGATGGGAAAGACCACCAGTCCTGCGAGCAGGCCGACCAGCGTGTTGAGGACGACGATGGTCGCACCGTCCGCCGGCAGCGAGTCGTCGCGGCCGATGTAGGAGGCGTAGGTTATCATCGCGCCCATCCCGAGCGAGAGGGTGAAAAACGCCTGCCCGACGGCGGCGGGGAGGATGGTGCCGAAGTTGGCGACGAGCGCGTCGATGTCGGGCGAGAGGTAGTAGACGTAGCCCGCGGCGCCGCCGTCGAGCGTCGTCGCCCAGACGGCCAGCCCGCCCAGCAACAGGACGATGCTCGGCACCATGAGTTTCGTCGAGCGCTCGATACCGCCGCTGATGCCGAAGGCGACGACGCCGACGACCAGCGCCATGAAGACGGCGTGGAAGGCGACGGCCTCGGGGCCGGCGGAGATGGACCCGAAGTACGCTTCGGAGCCGCTGAAGTACGACCCGCGGGCGCTCCCGACGATGTAGCGAATCACCCAGCCACCGACGACGCTGTAAAAGGAGAGTATCCAGAACGCGGCTATCGTGCCGATGGCGCCGACGAAGCGCCAGTTGCGATGCCCGAGGCGGGCGAACGCGTCGATGGGGTTGCGCTCGGCCCGTCGGCCGACGACGAACTCGGAGAGCATGGCCGGGAAGCCAATCAGGAACACGGCCAGCAGGTAGACGACGAGGAAGGCGGCGCCACCGTTGGCCCCCGTCTGGAACGGGAACTGCCAGATGTTGCCGAGGCCAACCGCGCTCCCGACGGCGGCGAGGATGAACCCCACGCGAGTCGTCCACGTCTCTCGTTGTGTTTGTGACATGGGATGAGTATCACCCGTATGGGAAAAAAGGCTCACGGTCCGCATAGCGCGCTCGCGCTGGGTTTCGTCCGGGAGTCAGTCCATTCGGCGGTACAGTTCGACCCGAATCTGAGAGGCCCCCGACTCCGGGAACGTCAGGTGCCCGTGGGCGTTTTCGAGTATCCACTTCGCGAGCCACAGCTCCAGCCCGCGGCAGTGCTGAAGCTGTGTCTCAGTGCCGCTGGCGAGCACTCGCCGGTCGTTCGGCGGTATCGGCGGGCCGGGGTAGTCGATGTCGAGGCGGACTTGCTCGGGCGGGCGGTCGGTAACCGTGAGCGTGAGCGTCGGCTGGTCGGTGTCCTGCATCCGAATCGCGTATTCGAGGAGTTCGGCGAGCGCGGTGTCGAGGTTCGTATCCACCGCGACCGACACGTCCTCTTCTCCCGTCACAGACACGTCGGCGTCCGGGAACGTCTCCTCGACGCGCTCGATGGCCCGAGCGACGACCGGTGCGAGCGCGGTGCGTTCCATCCGTGACTCGCCAATGGTTCGCTCGACGTACCGCGCCTTGTCCGCGATGTCGACGATGTCGTCGACGTGTTCTCGGGCCGTTTCGAGTCGTCGGGCGTCGGCCGGTTGCTCGGCGTCGAGGGCCGACAGAATCCCGCTGACGACGTTCAGGTCGTTGCGGATGTTGTGTCGGAGGATGCGGTTGACGACCGACAGCCGTTGCTCGTGGCGTTCGAGTTGGTTTCGCGCGTGTGTCAGGCCGTGCATCTGCTCCAGCATGAGGCGGGCGTTCAGCGGGCGCGCCTCCTGTGTCCGGTACTCGTCCGGCGAGACGTAGTACGGATTCTCACAGAGCGTGTACCGGTAGATGACCTGTTCGTGGGTCCACAGCGCCTTGGCGACGGATTCGTCGTTGAACTGATTCAGGTCGTACTGACACAGCGCCGTGACCGGCAGGTCGGGACAGGCGGCGTCGAACGCCGCTTCGAAATCGACCACGTGGTCGTACGAGAGGTCGGTGTGGAAACACCACGAGAGTTCGCCCGCGGTCCAGAGCCCGTCGTACCCGTCGTCGACGCTGGCTCGGCACGCGTCGCCGAGCAGCGATATCAACGCCTCGGGGTCGAAGTCGGCCTCGTCGTAGGCGTCGCTCGCGCTTCGAATGACGAGGTCACCGGCCGCGAGTCGGTCGTCGACGTCGACGTCCATCGACCGCAAGAGTCGTTCGACCGTCGACCGGCTGTTGGTGTCGAGGAAGTAGAGACACCGCTTGCCAGTCTGCAGCGCGTGTCTGACGAACGTCCCGGCGACCGTCCGCTGTGTCTGTGGCGAGCGATAGAAACACGCGAGATGTCTCGGCAGGTCGGCCCGGTCCAACTCCCCGCGGAGCGTGTCCGCCGTCCCCACTGGCGGGCCGTCCCCATCGACCCGCGCGTCCTCGGCGTAGCGTTGGCTCACAAGTGGAGTTAGAAATCAAACGTGAAACAACTGATGGATATTACGGCGTGACGACGAGTTTGCCGAGGAAGCTCTCGGTCAGGACGTCCTCGTGGGCGTCGGCCACCTCGTCGAGGTCGTACGTCCGCGCCACCTCGATGTCGATGTCGCCCTCGCCGAGGAGGTGAGCGATTCGGCCGAGCGGCGCGCTCAGCGCCGGCGTGTTGAACATACTCATGAACTGGACCGTGAGGTCCTTGCTCCGGGCGACGCCGTCGTTGGTGAGCCGAATTTCGGGGTCGTTCTCGCCGATGCCGACGACGCGGCCGTCGTGGGCGGCCACGTCGGCGTCGAACTGGAAGTAGTCGTCGAGGCGGTGGTCGAGAATCACGTCCGGGCCGCCCGCACTTGCCTCGACGACGGCATCCCGAAGGTCGTCACGCGCGTAGTCGAGGACGGCGTCGGCGCCGAGGGCTTCGAGGCGGTCGTGATAGTCGGGTGAGGCGGTGGTGACGACGCGCGCGCCGGTCGCGGCGGCGAGTTGGACGGCCGCGTGGCCGACGCCACCGCTCCCGCCGTGGACGAGTGCCGTCTCGGCGGGTTCGAGGCCGGCGTGGTCGATGAGCGCGCGCCACGCCGTCACCGCCGCGACGCCCGCGCCCCCGGCGGCTACGGGGTCGACGCCCTCGGGGAGGCGCGCGAGGCGGTCGGTCGGCACGGCGACGTACTCCGCACAGCCGCCGTAGTGGTCCTTGCTCAGGCCGGTAGCGACGACGGCGTCGCCCGCGCTGACTCCCTCGACGTCCGACCCGACGCCGACGACGTCGCCGGCGGCGTCCACGCCCGGAATCATCGGGAGAGTGAAGGGCTCGTACGCGCCTTCGCGGAAGTAGGTGTCGACGGGGTTGATTCCCGCCGCCGCCACCTCTATCAGCACCTCGTCGGCCGCTGGCTCGGGACGGTCGACGGTTTCGACGGTCAGTACCTCGGGGCCACCGTGTTCGTGATAGCGGACTGCTCGCATGGACGCGGGTACGGCGAGCGGGCGAATAAACGGTCCGGACGGGTCGCCGACTGACTCGTGATACCGTGTCACACGGGACCGGTACTACTAACTCCCGCTCGCCGAAATTGGCAGGCGATTCCACGATGAAACTTCACGAGTATCAGGCGAAGGGTCTCTTCGCCGAGGCCGGGATACCGACCCCCGACTCCCGGCTCGCCACGAGCGTCGACGAGGCGGTCGACGCCGGCCGCGACTTGGGATATCCAGTCGCGGTCAAAGCGCAGGTGCAGGTTGGTGGCCGCGGGAAGGCGGGCGGCATCGAAATCGCCAGCGACGAGGCCGGGGTTCGTGAGGCCGCGGACGCGATTCTCGGGATGGACCTGAAGGGGTATCACGTCGACCGGGTCCTCGTCGAGTCGGCAGTCGATTTCACCGACGAACTCTATCTCGGCGTGACGATGGACCGCGGCGAGGGCGAACCCGTCGTGATGGTCTCCTCCGAAGGGGGAGTCGACATCGAGACGGTAGCCGAGGAGAACCCCGACGCCATCGCGCGCGAACACGTCGACCCCGCCTTCGGCCTGCACCCCTATCAGGCGCGGAAGGCGGTGTACGGCGCGGGCATCTCTCGCGACCTGTCCCGGAGCGTCGCGAGCGTCCTCCAGACGCTCTACGACCTCTGGGAGTCGAACGACGCCACGGAGACGGAGATAAACCCGCTGATGGTGACTGCGAGCGGCGACGTGGTCGCCGCCGACGCCGTCATGAACATCGACGAGGACGCGCTCTTTCGCCACCCGGACCTCGCCGAGATGGAGGAGGAGTCGTACACGGACGACTTAGAGCGCAAGGCGGGCGAGTACGGCTTCGACTACGTCCGGCTGACGGGCAACGTCGGCATCATCGGCAACGGCGCCGGACTCGTGATGACGACGCTCGACTTGGTGGACCACTACGGCGGCGCGCCCGCCAACTTCCTCGACATCGGCGGCGGGGCGAAGGCCGAACGCGTCGCCAACGCCCTCGATATGGTGTTTTCCGACCCCAACGTCGACTCGGTGGTGTTCAACATCTTCGGCGGCATCACCCGCGGCGACGAGGTGGCCCGCGGCATCAACGACGCGCTCGAACAGTTCGACGAGATTCCGAAACCGGTCGTCGTGAGACTGGCCGGCACCAACGCGGCAGAAGGCATGGAGATACTCAACACGGACCTCGTGCAGGTGGAGGAGACGCTCGAAGACGCGGTGCAACGCGCCGTCGCCAACGCCGAGGAGGTGGCAGAATGAGCGTGTTGGTGGACGAGAACACCCGCGTCGTCGTACAGGGTATCACCGGCGGCGAGGGGCAGTTCCACGCCGGCCAGATGATGGCGTACGGGACGAACGTCGTCGCCGGCGCGGTGCCCGGTAAAGGGGGGCAAGAGGTCGACGGCGTCCCCGTCTACGATACCGTCCACGAAGCGGTGCGCCGCGAGGACGCCGACGCCTCCGTCGTGTTCGTCCCGCCCGCCTTCGCCGCCGACGCCCTGTTCGAGGCGCTCGACACCTCGCTCGACCTCGTCGTCGCCATCACGGAGGGCATCCCGACACAGGACATGGCGAAGGTGAACCGTCGCCTCCGGGAGACGGACACGCATCTCATCGGGCCGAACTGCCCCGGCATCATCACGCCGGGCGAGACGAAACTCGGCATCCTCCCGGGCAACATCTTCGCCGACGGCGAGGTGGGCCTCATCTCCCGGTCGGGGACGCTCACCTATCAGGTGGTCGACAACCTGACGAGTCGCGGTATCGGCCAGACCACCGCTATCGGCATCGGCGGCGACCCCATCATCGGCACCTCCTTCATCGACGCCCTCGAACTCTTCGAGGCCGACCCCGAGACGGAAGCCATCGCCATGTGCGGCGAAATCGGCGGCGAGGACGAGGAGGAGGCCGCGGAGTTCATCGCGACGCAGATGGACACGCCCGTCGCGGCGTTCATCGCCGGGCGGACGGCCCCGCCGGGCAAGCGGATGGGCCACGCCGGCGCCATCGTCTCCGGGAGCGGCACCGGGACCGCAGAGAGCAAGATTCGGGCGCTCAACAACGCGGGCGTCCCGGTCGGCGACACGCCCGAAGAAGTGGCCGACCACATCGAAGGCTTCCTGTAACCCGGCGCGCTTGCTCTCACCGTGACCGACCCCGTTCGGCGCTGTCCGGACCACGGCTACACCGACGGCCCCTGTGACTGTGGGGCCGGCGAGACGGTTCTTTCCGCCGACCGCCGGACCCGCCTCTCGAAGTTTCTGAGCGGCGCGCTCCGGCATTTCCCCGCGGACGCCGGCCTCGAACTCGACGCGCAGGGGTGGACCGAGTGGGAGGCCCTCGTCGCGGCGGCGACCGACCGGTACCCGTGGGCCGACGCCGAGGCTATCGAAGGCGTCGTCGCCACCGACCCGAAGGGCCGGTTCGAGCGCTCGGGGGGACGGGTTCGCGCCGCCTACGGCCACTCCGTGGATGTCGACTTGGAACCCACCGACGCGCCGGTGCCCGACCGCCTCTATCACGGCACGTCGCCCGACGCCGACGACTCCATTCGCGAGGAGGGGATTCGACCCATGGGGCGCCAGCAGGTGCATCTCTCGGCGACGGTGGCGGAGGCGCGAACGGTCGGGGAGCGCCACGCCGCCGACCCAGTCGTCTTCGCCGTCGACGCCGCGGCGCTCCGCGAGACGTATCGAATCACCAAGCGCGGTCGAGAGACGTACACCGTCGACCGCGTGCCGCCGTCGTATCTGACGGTCGTCGAGGACTAGTCGTCGGTGGCGTCGTCGGCGACGGGCGTCGCGGGCGTCTCGGAGGCATCGACGGTGGAAAAGGGACCGTGGTACGTCGAGCGGTAGCCGAGGAGGACGTCGTGGCCCTCGGCGGACATGAGGACGGGCCAGAACGCCTCGTCGGCGACGAGTGGGTCGCCGTCGGCCGTCGCGAACGTCTCGCCCGCGTCGACGCGCTCGAAGTTCGCGGCGAGGAACTGGTAGGACTGACCGGGCTCTTTGTAGATGGGCTCGGACACCTCGTAGAACCCTGCGTCGGGGGCGGGCGGGTCGCCGGAGAGGACGCCCGTCGTCTGGAGGAAGGCGACGAGGCAGTCGTAGGCGTTGTCGACGGCCTGTTCAGACCCCTGATATCCAGCCTCGATGTCGACGAAGCCGGGGAGTTCGACCGAGCGCCCGTCGGCGACGACGGTGAAGTCGACGACGCCAGTGACGGGGAGGTGTGCGAGAACCTCTCGCTTGCGCTCGTTCAGATACGCGACGTTGGCGAAGGCGTGTTCGTAGGAGACGGTAGAGTGGATGCCGAGCGAGACACAGCCCTCGACCTCCTGCAGTAGTTCGTGTGCGAGTCGTTCCTCGTACAGGTCGCTATCGGGGTCGCCCGGGAGCGCGCGGTTCAAATCTGTATCGACGTAGCGCACGTCGCGTTCCAGCGCACGCTCGTTAGCGATTATCAACTTCGCCGGGCGGTCGACGTCGGGGTCCGTCGCGAGAAAGCGCTCGATGGCGCGGGCGCCACAGGGTTCGTCCCCGTGGACGGCGCCGACGACGGCCACCTCGGGTGTCCCCGTTCCGACCGTGTGGACCTGCATGAACGTGTCTCGGGTGGCCCCATCCGAAAAATCCATCGGGGACGGGGCGACCGGCCTACTGTGGCAACACCGACGGGTCGCCGGAGCGGTAGATGTAGTCGCTACCGATGCCCGCGAGCGGGGAGTTCGATTCCTCCGCGTGGGCCTTCGCGGCGTCGAGATACGTCTGTGAGATGTCGACGACGTTTCGATACGCCGTCTCGTCGTCCGCTTCCAGCAGGTACTCGGCCGTGACCGGCGTGAGTTGGTCCTCGGCGTAGTCGGCGTCGTAGTCGTCCACGTCGTCGAGCCACACCTGCGCGCCGATGATGGCGAAGATAATCGATTTCTCGAAGGCGGTGTCGACGTCGATATCCGCCGCCCGGTACATCTCTATCATCCCCCGGTAGATGACGCCGACGCGGCGGTACTGGGTCTTGAGATAGGGCAGTTCGAGGTCGGACGCGTCGAACATCGGCGGCGGCGAGTCGAAGTCGGCGAACTTGTACTCGGCTTCGATGGCGTCGACGGCGTCAGAATCACCCTCCCGCGCCCGCCGCGCCAACTCGCGGAAGCGCTCGTCTTTCTCTTGGTGGCGCTCGGAGATATCGACCGCCCGGTCGTAGGCCTCGCGCACCGCCGGCGGGAACGCCTCGAATCGCTCGTCAACGACTCGCTGGAGCGTCCGCTGGGCACACGCCGCAATCTCGCGGCGGAGTTTCTCGGAAGCGACGGGGAAATCGACGTGGAAGTCCTCGTACTCCGCGTCGTTGAGAGCGTCTCGCATGTCGCCGTCGACGAGTGCGGCCGTGACGAGTTCGGTCATCCGCTCCGCTCGCTCGATGGTGTCGAGGCGGTCGGCGTGGGCGTCACGCAGCCGGTCCAGACGCTTTTCGTCGCCGCCGAGACGCGCCCGAAGGCCGGTGAGTTCGCGGTTCACGGGGTCGAACCCGTCGGGCGTCTCGCGCCGCGCCCGGTAGTACACCTGTCCGAGCGTCAGTTCGGCCGGGAGCGTGAGCTTCGTGTCGTACTCGAACTCGACGGCGTCGGGCGCCGCGTCGATTTCGCTCGCGATGGCGTCCTCGACGGGGTCGAAGAGGTCCGCTACCGCCCGCGTCATGAACTGGTCGGTGGCGCGCTGGAGTCGCAGGGCGCTCACGGACAGTTGGCCGCTGTCCGCGTAGTAGCCCAGAATCGCCCGCATCGGCGTCGGAAGCGCCTCCCGTTGGGCGATGCTCTCCGCCACGCCTCGCCAGAGTCCGTTGTGTCCTGCCATACTCGGTGTGATAGTCGGCGCGCCGCCGGTCGGCGCCCCGCGATGTAGGCACACGAGCGCCACAGAGCTATTCAAACCTTCTGATTGGAGCGCGATAATCGGTGGATAGAAGCGCTCCCGACCCCTCGCCTCGTCCAGAGATGACCGTGTCGCGATGGCTCCACTCGGTCGCCGAGGGACTCGCGAGCGGCGTGGCGCAGGCGGGCGTTCTCGACGCGAACCCGGTCCCTCGCTCGTGGCGACACGTCACCAAACTCGACCCCGAACCGGCCAAGCGGCTCCCGCTCTGTTACCCCGCGTATCTCGCCCACACCGACGCCGTCTCCGTCGGCGGCTCGACGGGCGTCACCCCGACCACCACCGAAGACACCTTTCGCCTCCTCGAATTCGCGTCCCCGCCCGCGATACACGAGCCGAGCGCCCCGACCCACGTCACCGACCGGACGCTGTCCGAGTCGGCGTTTCTCGCGGTTCCGGAGGTGCTGAACGGCACCTCCGAGGCGCTCGTCGGCACCCTTGGCGAGGGCATCGCGGCGCTCCGCGAGGACCTGATTGCGGCGCGCCTCGACAGACACCTGCCCGGGTGGCTGAGCGGAAGACTCACGCCCCACGTGGCGCCGCTGCTCTCCGCACACGTCCTGAACCGCGCCCTGTTCGAGGCGTACATCATCCAGAACCCCGAGAGCGCGGCGGCGCGGGAGGCAGGCGTGACGGCGGCGGACGTGCTCTCGCCCACGGAAGCCCGGCACCGAGCGCTCGCGGCCGACGCCCACCTAGAGAGCGAAGTCGTCTACGTGGAGTATTCGGGCACCTACGGCGGCGAGGCGGCGACCGAGGTTATCGAGGCCGTCGCCCCCGAACTCAACTGGGCGCGGCTCTGGTACGGCGGCGGATTACGAACCTGCGAGCAGGTCCGGGCGGTGCGGGACGCTGGCGCCGACGCCGTCGTCGTCGGCGACGTGTTCCACGAGATTGCCGAGGCGGAGACCGACCTCTACCGGCGGCTGGAGGGCGCGTTCGACGGCGAACCGACGCTCGACCGAATCGAGACGTGGCTCGACGACGCCGTCGCGGTGGCGGACACCGCGGCGGCCCAATACCTCTCGACGACTCCCGTCGACGCCCCGGTCCACCGGGCCCGAACCCTTCTCGCGACGAGTCTCCTGATTCGTCGGACGCTCGACCCGGTACTCGCGGCCGACGCGTCCCCGGCGCGCGCGGCCCGAAATCTCGACGCCGCGATTGACGACGAGTCGCTGAGCCGGTCGTTCCTGTCTGCTCTCGCGGAGGGGACGCAGGAGAACGGGTCGGGGCTTCCCGTGACTCACCTCCCGGTCAGATAGGCAGGCTCGACAGCGTGAGAAACAGCGGGATGATGTTCGATATCACGACCGTCTGGAGTTGGCGGCTGTCGAGCGGCCACACGGGCGACGAGAGCAGTTCCTCGTAGCCCGCCCGGTCGTTCACGCCGCCGATTGGCTCGCTGGCGTCGTCGCTGCGGTTCGACGCCTGCCGGGTCAGAATCATCCGCTCTTTGTCCCGAGCCATCTTGAGGTGTGTCGTCCAGAAGGTGTAGTAGAGCCAGACGGCCGAGACGGCGGCGTAAATCACGATTGGGCCGCCGAAATCGACGAGCCAGAGGATGGCCTGTGCGTCCTGCAGGGCGTCGAACCCGCCAACCGGGAGGGCACGAAGCCCCTGAACGTACAGGCGGTAGACGTAGTAGAGCCCCGCGATGATGACGAGGGCGTTCACCTGCATCGCCGCGCGGCCGATGTCGCGGAAGCCGCCGCGGCCGTCCGGATGAAACGGCTGGAAGCGGAGCCGTACCGCCTCGCCGTCGCGTTCGTACTTGTCGTCGAGCAGGAGGTTCAACTGCCGGATGAATATCAGGAACTGGAAGATGGCGGTCATCAAGATTGCGTCGAAGAAGGCGTTACAGGCCAGCGCAACCATCGAATTGAGTTGATGCGGGCCGTTTTGCAGCAGCCAGAACGTCACGAGTTGGCTGGTGAACGTGATGCCGAAGACGAGCGCGAGCGGCACGCCGAACGCCGACGCCGAGAACTTCTCCCGTATCTCGTCCAGAAAGGCCGTCTCGTACCGCGTCCCGTCCGGCACGACGTTTTTCTCTCCCAGATTTTCGAGGAGGTTCTCCGTCCGAATCAGCAGGTCGTACGCTATCATGCCCGAGACGTACGCGGCGAAGAGAAATCCGGACCCGAAGACGACGTTTCGAGGGAGGGTCGCGGGCGAGTCGCTGTGCCAGACGAGGAAGACGGAGAACAGCGTGCCGGCGAGCAAGACGCCGAACAGCCCGTAGACGAACGCTGGTTTCGCCAGTTGGGTGTAGCGGGTCACGATGCCGACCCGACCGATAGTGACGAACAGCGTCGCCCACACCACGACTGCGCCCGCGACCCAGACGAGGTTGTCGGCGGTCATCGGCGGGAAAAATGCCCAGACCGGCTCCAGCCCCGGTTCGACGAGCGGTGCGAGGAGATAGAGCAGCGTCATGCCGAACATCGTCAGGGGCCAGTGGCGAAGGACCGGCCGGACGATATCCGGCATGATGCGAACCGAGCTGTCGGCCCGCTCCTGCGCGTAGAAGGCCTCTCGCGGCGAGAGGGCACAGAACTGGTGAAAGCTCAGCGAGGAGAACGGTCGCTCGGCACGAGTGGCTAGGTCGTTGCCGCGGACGAAGGCGTTGAAGGGCCGCTGTTCGGGGTCCGAATCGGGTGGATACCAGTCGACGTCGCCGGCGTCGTCGGACGCTTCGGAGCCCATCGTCAACTACTCTGACAGTCCACCATCTAAAACGCTGGTGTCTGCGTAGGGCCACCGCTTATTATTCGCGCCACCCAATTGGTTCCGTGACCGCAAGCGAATACCGGGAACAACTCTATCAGATATTCTTGGTCTCCGACTGCGATGTCGAAACGTCGATTCACCGCGCGCTCGATTTGGGAGAGGAGTATCTGAATCTGCCACTCGGATTCGTGACCGAAGTCGAGGAGGGACAGCAACGAATCGTCCACGTTTCGGGCGACCACGACACGATACGACCGGGAATCCAGTGCCCACTCGACGAGGCCTACTGTCGGCGAACCGTCGAACTCGACAGTGCGTTAGCGGTCCAAGATGCCTCGGTATCACAGGCCATCAGCGACCGCGCACGACAGCGATTCAATCTCGGCACGTACATCGGCGCCAAAATCCTCGTCCACGAGGACAACTACGGAACCGTCTGTTTCGCCGCCGAACAGACTCGGGCCGTCGATTTCACCGACGCGGAGGAGACGTTCGTCGAAATCCTCGCCCGGCTTATCGGACAGGCGCTCGAACGGCGGCGGTTCGAACAGGAACTGCGCGCGCGAAACCGCCACCTCGAACGAGAGCGCAACCGATTCGAGGCCATCGCCGACACGGCCTTCGACCTGCTTTTCAAACTCGACCTCGACGGGCGATTCACCTACGTCTCGTCGGCGTCCGAAGACATCACCGGCTACCCGCCGGACGAAATCGTCGGCAAGCGATTCACCGACATTCTCAGCGAGAGGTCCATCGAGTCGGCGACACGCGCGTATCAAACGGTCACGGGGGGCGACCCCGTCGAGGCCGTCGAACTCGACATCGTGACGGCGGACGGCGAAACGGTCGTTCTGGAAGTGAACGGTACGCCAGCGACCGAAGATGGCGACATCGTCGGGGTCCACGGCGTCGGGCGCGACATTACGGCCCGGAAGATGGCCGAGCGCGAGTTAGAGATAAAGAATCAGGCCATCGACGAAGCACAGGTTGGCATAACGATAGCCGACGCACAGCAACCAGACGTACCACTCATATACGTAAACCAAGGCTTCGAGCAAATTACGGGGTACGACGCGACGGACGTGATTGGCCGGAACTGTCGGTTTCTACAGGGCGAGCGCACCGACCCCGAAACCGTCTCGAAACTGGGCGAACACATCACCGCGGCCGAACCCGTCGTGGCCGAACTCGTAAATTACAGAGACGACGGGACGCCCTTCTGGAATCAGATTCGCATTACCCCCGTTAGTGACAGCGACACCGTGACACATTTCCTCGGCATTCAGACGGACATCACGGAGCGAAAGCGGTCGGAACAGCTGATTCGGGTTCTCAACCGCGTCCTCCGCCACAACCTTCGCAACGATATGGGCGTGATTCGAGGACTCGGCGAACTGCTCGAAGGCGACCCGGAAGACACCGCAGATATCGGGAACACCATCACGGACACCGCGGACCGGTTGATAGAGTTGGGCCAGAAAGCCCGCGAACTCGAGGAGACTGCGAGTCAGGACGCCACCCCGTCACGAATCGACCCGGCGTCGATGCTCGAAGCGACCGTTGCACCGTACCGTCGAGAGCACCCGGACGTAACGATAGATGTCGAGGTACGGTCGGAGCAGAGCATCTGTGCCGGGGACGAAATGCAGAAGGCTCTCTCGGAGTTGATAGACAACGCGGTCAAACACAACCCCGCCGAGAGTCCTCGCGTCGAGATTACCGCAGAGAGCGACGGCGAGTGGGTCACGTTGTCGATTGCGGACGACGGCCCCGGCATCGACGAGATGGAAACGGCGGTCATCTCGAAAGGGGAGGAGCACGCCCTCGAACACGGGTCGGGACTCGGGTTGTGGTTAGTCAATTGGATTGTGACACGGTACGGCGGCTCGTTTCAAATCCAATCGGACGGCGACGATGGGTCCTGTGCGACCATACATCTGCCCGCACTCGACGACGACCAGTCGATTGAAGCCGCGGCGAAACGCCCGACGATTTTATTCTGGTGACGCGGGGGCCGGCTTATAATGGCTCTCCGGTCAGCAGGTAGTGGCCGACGACGTACGCGCCGACGAACAGGGACGCGGCGACGAGGAGCCAACCGAACGAGCGACTGGCGAGGGCGGAGATACCGAGTGGGAAGGCGACTACCATGCCCGTGATTGTGGTGGCGAGGATGGCTCGGCTCGACGCCGACTGCGGCATCGTCGGCGATTCGCCCGTTCCCGGTTCGTCGACGAATCGGCCCGTGGCGCCGTAGTGGGCGACGAGATAGCCGCTCCACGAAGTCACGACCCAGCCGAACACCTCGGCGTAGCCGCTTCGAACCGCGGACTGGACGGCGAAGGCGAGTGCAACCGTCGAGACGAGCAAGCCGCCGTACAGTTGGAGTCGACGCCCCAGCACTCACAACACCTCGTCGTTGGCGGCGACGTGTCCGATTACGTACCCACTCACGACGGCGGCCCCGGAGAGTAGGGTCGGCTCCCACGCCGACGCGCGGACGGCCTCGCCCATGAAGAGGAAGCCGTACGCACAGAGGACGACGGAGAGCGCGAGGCCGGCGACGCGCGCGAGGACGCCGGGCGTGACGGTGCCCGTCGCGTCCAGTCCGCCGACCGACGGCCAGCCGTGAACGCCGTACTGCATCGTCCGGTAGCCGCCGACAAAGAGCGCGAAGCCGACGACGACCAGCCACAGTCGCCCGGCGAAGGCGTTGACGCCGACGAGCGTCATCCCGACACAGAGGAGCAGGCTACCGGTGACGACCCAGCCGATGCGTGTGCGGTCCATTTCGCACGACAGGCGTAGGTCCGGTCCTTATATTTAGCCACCGGTTCACCACCCCCTGTGACCGACGGACTCGAAGTCGCCGCCTTCACCGACACTTATCTGCCGACGGTCAACGGCGTCACCTACACCATCGCGGAGTGGGCGGAGCGCTGGAACGAGTCGTACGGGCAGATGAACGTCGTCTACCCCGACAGCGACCACCGGCCCCGCGAACACGAGTATCCGATTTCGAGCGCACCCTTTCCCTTCTATCCGGGGTATCGAGCCGCACTACCGTGGATTCCGTCGGCGGTGCGCGATACCGACATCGTCCACGCACACAGCGTGTTCTCGGTCGGCGCCGCGGGCTGGGTGCTCGCCCGGACACAGGACTGCCCGCTCGTCGTCTCGTATCACACGCCGATGGCAGAGTACGCCGACTACGTCATCCCGACCGACGTCGGGTCGTCGCTGTTTGCCTCGGGGCTCTCGACGTACGAACAGCACGTCCTCGGCGCGGCGGACCTTGTGCTGGCGCCCTCGGCGGAGACGACGCGCGAACTCGAAACTCGACTCGACGACGGGGCGTCGGTCCGGACGCTCTCGAACGGCGTCAACCTCCGCGAGTTCCAGCCGACGGACGGCACCGCGTTTCGCGACCGCTACGGACTCGACGGGACGCTGGTGGGCTACACGGGCCGACACGGCTTCGAGAAGCGCATCGAGGACCTCGTTCGCGCGGCCGACCGACTCGGCGACGTGACGGTCGTCCTCGGGGGCGACGGGCCGGCAACGGACGACCTTCGGCGACTCGCGGACCGCCGCGACGTCGACGTTCGGTTCGTCGGGTTTCTGGACCGCGAGGAACTCCCCGAATTTTACGCCGCTCTCGACGTCTTCGGCTTCCCCAGCCCCGTCGAGACGGAGGGCCTCGTCGCCTTGGAGGCTATCGCCTGCGGGACGCCCGTCGTCGGCGCGGACGCCGGGGCGCTCCGGTCGACAATCGACGACGGCGAGACGGGCTACCTGTTCGAACCGGGGAATCCGGCGGCGATGGCCGACCGACTGGCCGCCGCGCTCGACGACCAGAGCGCTCTCGAAGCCGGCTGTCTGGCCCACCGCGAGACGCTCTCAATCGAGGCGACGCTCGACCGACTGGTCGACATCTATCGGGAATTGCGCTGACCGGCGACGCCTCAGTTTCGCCCGCTGTCGATGGTCGCGCCGTCCTCGACCAACACCCCGCGGTCGATGGCCGTCTGGAGAATCCGCTCGCACTGTGGCTCGGTGACGTCGTAGGCACCCGTCACCATCCCCGTCAGCGCGTCGCGCTCCATGGGGAACTCGCGATTCTGGAGGAGGCGAATGACCTTGTAGTAGCCGTCCGGAACGTCCTCCGTCTCCGCAGCGGGCTCATCGTCCGTTTCGGAGGATGCCGGTTCGGGGTCATCGGCTTGCTCCGGTGGCTCGTCGTCGGCAGTCGTCTCGGGGTCGTCGGCGTCCTCCGTCGCCTCCTCGGGCGCGTCGGATTCGTCCTCTTCAGATTGCTCGGCCGACCCGAAGGTCACTTCGTCGAGCGAGTCGACGCTCCGGTCGGGGCTGGTCGCCGTCTCCGCCGCCTCGACCAGCGGTTCGAGGACGCGCCGAAGCTTCTCGTGACAGGTCGAACAGAGCACCGCCGAGCGCGACCCGTCGGGAGCCACCAGTCGCTCGGGGACCACTTCGTACTCCTGTAACGAGTCACCGACGGCGCCACAGAAGTAACAGGACCGAAGCTGAGTCATGGTCGACCCTGTGCCGGGCGTCGGCTAAGTGTTTTCCCTCGCGCGCTGCCGACCAAAATTCGGATACTTGTATAATATCGATAAAAAGATGGCAAATATCCACTTCGACCACAGAAATATTTAATTAAGCGGCCCTCATTATGTTGATTCGATGGCACGCTACGTCTGTCCGGGGTGTGACCGGGAACTCGAAGCGGGCCCGTTTCGGATGACCTGTCCGACCTGCGGCGGTCGGCTCCTGAACTACCGACGCTCTCGCTCGCAGTCGTAGCCTGCTGGCTTACTCTCGAATCGCCGTCGCGTCGAGTGGTGACGCGGCGTCCCAGTACGTCTCGAACTGCTCGCGTGCCCAGTCGCGGACGGCCCGGTCGTCGGTGTCGACCGAGGCCTGTAAGACGCCGTTCGCGTCCCGCAACAGGAGGTGAACGACGTCGTCGGCGACAGTCGTCGCGACGGGGATGTCGTCGTCGCGGACGCGGACGCTCGCGTTCGGCGCGTCGAGCAACGAGGTCAGGCGGCGGCGCAATCCCTCGTCGTCGGCCACGGCGTCGATGGCGTGGCGGGAGAACACGCCCTCGAAGGTCAGTTCGCCCGCCGTGACGCGCCGCTCGATGACGTCGAGGCTCCCCTCGTTGAAGGCGTGAGAGAACACGCGGACCGACGACGCCTCGCGGAGGAAATCGAGAACGCGCCGGACCGGCGCGTTGGGTTTCGTCCCGCTCGGAACCGTTATCGTCGCGTCGTCGAGTCGCCGGAGGTCGAATCCCAGCGCCGCCGTCGGGAGATACTCGACGATGGGCCGAAGGTCGTGCTCCGTCTCCATGACCGACAGCAGTTCGAGAAAGGCGTCGGCGACGAGTTCGCCCGTCGCGGTGGCGACGTACGCGCCGTCGACCCGCTCTATCCACGACCGCTCCTCGAAATCCCGGAGGATGCGACCCAGCGTCGCCTGCGAGGCGCCCGTCGCCACCGCGAGGTCGGTTCGCGTGTGGCGGTCGTCGGCGAGACGCCGGAGCACCGACACGCGATTCGGCGAGAGCGCGAGAAACTCTATCTCCGCCAGTGCGGACTCCATACCCTCTCTGCTCCCCCGTCCGGGAAACCGTTTTCGCCCCCTGAAACCGTTGCACGCCGTGTACGGCCCGCCCGGAGTGCGAGTCTTTCTTCTCGTGAAAAATTTTACGAATTAAACTATACCCGCTCGGCCCGTGGGTGTCTATATGCACGGACTTCTGCAGTTTTCGGCATCGGACTGCGAACGGAGCGGTTGGGAGGGTGCGGAGTGACGACGGCGGACCGTCGCTCGCTCGGCGCGTTCGTCGTCGCGAGCGTCCTCTTCGGCGGGACGTTCGTCGCGGTGAAGGCCGGTCTGGCCTACTTCCCGCCGCTGCTTTTCGTCGCCTTGCGCTTCGACATCGCGGCCGTCGCGCTCCTCGTCTACGCCGCGGCGACGACGCCGCGCGGCCAACTCCTCCCCCGGACGCCCCGCGATTTAGCGGGTGTGTTGGCGACGGGCGTCCTCGCCATCGGCGTGACGAACGCCCTCCTGTTCGTGGGACAGGGGTACACGACCAGCGCCGTCGCCGCCATCGTCTTCAGCCTCAACCCGATTCTGACGCCCGTGTTCGCGGCGCTCGTCCTCGCTGACGAACGCCTCTCGCGCCGCGGCCTCGTGGGCATGGCCCTCGGGTTCGTCGGCGTCGCGCTGGTGGTCAACCCCGACCCCGCGACGCTGTTCGACCTCGGCATCGGCAAGGCCATCCTGCTGGCCGGCGCCGTCACCGGCGCCCTCGGGAGCGTCCTCATCCGCTGGGCCGGCGGGTCGCTGTCGAGCACCGTCCGCACCGCGTGGGGTCTGCCCTTCGCCGCCCTCCTCTGTCACTATCTCAGCTGGACGGCAGGGGAGTCCGCCCGAGCCATCACGTGGAACGCCGAGGCCATCGCGGCGCTCGCGTACGTCGGCCTCCTCGCCGGCGCCGTCGCCTACGTCGCCTACTTCGGCCTCATCGACACGGCGGGCGCGATTCGCGCGAATCTCGTGTTCTACGCCGTGCCCGTCGTCACCGCGCTCGGCGGCTGGGCACTGCTCGGCGAAGTCGTCTCGCAACTCGCCGTCGGCGGCTTCGTGACCATCTTCGTCGGCTTTGCCGTCCTCGGCAGCGAGTCCATCGACGTCCGCGCCGCGCTCTGCCGCCTCCGTGACCGGGCCGTCGACTCGGCGGACGCCATCGATGTCGACGACCCGTGTCTCGACGTCGAGTCCGACTGACCTCTCGGCCGGCCAGATTTCCCGCGGTCCCCACGCTTAACGTGCGTCGTGTGATACCACGCCGTATGACGAATCGGACTCTCTCTCAATCGCCGCTGGCCGCGACTCGCTTCGGTCCGTCGGGGGGTGAGTGACGTGGCGACGGAACTCCAGCCAACGCCCGAGTCGCTCACTTGTGCCGTCTGTGGGGCGACCATCGACGACGCGGGCTATCTGCCGGCGACCGACCGCGGGGCGACCTACGAGCCACGACCCGACGAAGCCGTCTGTGGCTCCTGTGGCTTCAACGAAGTCGGCATGATGGGCTGTGCGCCCGACGTCGACGACGTGACCGACCCGGGCCCCGATGTCGTGTTGCTCTACGTCCAACGGACTGCGGGCGGGTTCGACGTCGTGTCGGTGAAGCGGTAGGCTCGACGCCGAGGCCGAGTATCGACTGTGAACGAGTAGTTATAGAGTGGGATTTGAACCACGGTCGTTCCGCTTCGCTTCACTCCCTGCTTCAAATCCCTCCTGTGGCTCTTCGACTCCACTTCGTTCCGTCAGAAGAGCCAGGGGTGGGATTTGAACCCACGAAGTCTCGATTACAAGTCGAGTGCATGAACCGCCCATGCTCCCCTGGCACGGCGGACAGATTATCGGTCCCCACGCGGGCGTTTATCGTTTTCGACCTCTCGCTCGAACTCGATTCGATGCGGGCGATACCCCCGCGACTCGTAGAAGCGGATGGCGTCGTCGTTGGGTGCAAGCGCCTCGATGGCGACTATGTCGACGCCGCGGTCGGCGAGCGTCGACTCGGCGGCGTCCAAGAGTCGCGTTCCGACCCCCTCGTCTCGCCACGAGGGCCGGACGTACAGGTCGCGGACGATGCCGCGGGTGCCGTCCTGCACCAGCGGTCCGTGTTCGACTGCGAAGCGAACGAATCCGACGATGCCGTCACCGCGCGCGACGACTAGCCCGCCGTCGGCGGCGTGTTCGGCCAGCGACCGCCGCACCGTTTCGCGGTTCGCGTCGGCCTGCAGGCGCGTGCCGTGGCGTCGCTGGTCGCGCGCGAGTTCCACCCAGAGGTCCGCGACGGCGTCGGCATCAGCCGGCGTCGCCGGTTCGACCGTAACCACGCCCTCCCTACGGCTACGGGCGGCAAATCAGTTCCGCCGGGCGCGAACCATCAGATATCGCCTGCGGCGGCGTCGGCGCCCTCGTAGAACCAGTACCCCTGTTCGCGCAGCGCCGTGCCGAGTGCCCGGTGTAGGGCGACGAAGTCGTCGAACTCGTCGGCGTCGACGCCCTCGAAGACGTCTCGGACCGAGACGACCGTCTCGTAGTCGATTCTGACGGGGTCGTCGCCGTACTCCTCGACGAACGCCGCGGTGTCGAGGGGGAAATCCTCCTCCTCGTCGATTTTCTTGGCGATGATGGCGTGGCCGTACTTGCGCCGGCCCTCGCTCCCCTCCTCGCCATCCGGGTCGTGAGGCCAGTCCATGCTCGCCACTTGGTCCCGCGGCTCAAAGCCGTTACGGGTGTGAAAGTCGTCGCGGTGGCCCGCCGCGCGCTACAGCGGCGAAAAGTGGTGCACGGTGCGGGCGTGGTCGAGGAGTTCCTCCGTCGAGTCGAACGTCTCACCGCATCCACATCGATGCCAGCCCGCCGACGACTGCTGTGTCGACATACACGTTTGTTAGTGCTCCGAATATATAATTATTGTTCATGTTTTTTGGTGGCGTGTCACTAGCGGTAGTCGGTGACAGGGATGTGGGCGGCTTTCACGGGTGACGAAAGATGCGGTGGGACTGGGATTCGAACCGGACCCAGACGTGCTCGCTCGTTTCACTCGCTGCGCGCGACTGGTAGGATTCGAATCCCAGCGGCCGCTCTCCGTTCACTAGCGTTCACGGAGAAGCGGTGGGACTGGGATTCGAACCCAGGAAGCCGTGAGGCTACCTGCTTTCAAGGCAGGCGCAATAGGCCGCTCTGCCATCCCACCGATACATCCGCCGTTCGATTCCGGCCTTCATTAACCTGACGTACGTCCGCTGTCCGTGGTGGAAACTAGCAGGCGGTCGGTCCGACGGCCCGAGACGAGGGCGAACCAGTCAGATTCATGATGGTCCAGTCAGGAGACGTGTCTGAATGGCTGGAACTCTCGTTCAGGCGCTATCGTACACGATGCTGGCCGTCGTGGCCGCCATGGTCGGCGGCGTGATTGCCGTCGTCCGGCCGCCGGGGGCACAGATGGAGAGCAACGTCCAACATTTCGCCGCGGGCGTCGTCATCGCCGCTGTCTCGGCCGAACTCCTGCCGGACGTCCACGACCGGGCCCCGGCCGTCGTCGTCGTCGGGTTCGCACTCGGCGTCGCGGCGATGCTCGGCATCCATCGGCTGAGTAAACTCATCGAGAAGAAAGACATGGGTGGGAAGTTCGCGGGCGCCGCAGGACTGCTCATCACCGTCGGTATCGACATGCTCATCGACGGGGTTCTCATCGGCGTGACCTTTCTCACGGAAGCCGCGACGGGCGTCCTCATCGCCATCGCGCTGGCCATCGAAGTGCTCTTTCTGGGCGTCGCCGGTGTCGTCGCGCTCCCGCCGTCGGTCAGCACGCTCCGAAAACTCGCCGTGCCGGCGGTGTTCGGGCTGTTGCTGACGACCGGTGTGACCGTCGGCGTGGTGCTTCTCGACGGCGTGACCGGCGCCCCAATCGCCATCATCCTCGCGTTCGGCTCCGCGGCGCTCCTCTATCTGGTCACCGAAGAACTGCTCGTCAAGGCACAGAAAGTGCCCGAGACGCCGGTTTCGACGTCGCTCTTTTTCCTCGGGTTCCTCTGTATCTTCCTCCTCGATATGGTGCACTAACGTCGGGGACGCTCTCAGTTCCCGGCCGCCAACAGCCGTCCGAGACCGAGCGCGATGGCGAAGGTGAGCGCCGTCCCGAGTAGGGCACCGCCGAACGTGCCCGCGTACGGTCCGAACCCGGGGAGCGCGTAGCCCGAGAAGAGGCTTGCGCCGGTCGAGACGATTTCGGACGAGGCGCCCGCGAGTTCCACGGCGTTGTCCATCGGTTCCGCGTAGCCGACCCGATTCGCGGCCCACGCGAACACCGGCGCCAGCGCGACGAGACAGAGGAGACCCCCAATCGAGCGTCGCTGCCATCGGCCGACCGCTCGAACGCTCATGCGTGCACCGCCCCGAATCGGAGTTCTTCGGTGTCGACGCCGGCGCGGGCGAGCAGTCGGGTGCCCGCGAGCGTGAGGATGCCCTCACCGATACCGAGGACGGCGTGCCCGCCGACCATGACGGCCATCACGGTGAGGAACTCGCCGCCGAAGCCGGGCGAGACGCCGAGTTGGAGGCCCGCGGATGCGGCGGCGGCCGTGATGCCGACCCAGCCACCGGCGACGGTTGCGAGTGCCTCGCTCCGGTCTTCGAGCGCCGCGTACACGGCGTAGCCGACGTACGCCTGCACGATGGCCATGTTCCAGACGTTGGCGCCGAGCGACAGCGTGCCGCCGTCGCCGAAGATGAGTGCCTGAACGGCGACGACCAGCGCGACGGCGAACGCGCCGAGATGCGGTCCGAGGACGATAGCCGCGAACGCCCCGCCGACGAAGTGCGCGCTCGTCCCGCCCGGAATCGGCCAGTTCAGCATCTGGGCGGCAAAGACCGCGGCCGCGACGACGGCGAACAACTGGATGCGATGCTCGGTGAGCGACTCTCGCACCCGACTCGCGGCGGCCAGCAGGACGGCGCCGCTGAGTACGAGGAAGGCGCCAGCCATCCACGGATGCAGGAGTCCGTCTGGTGTGTGCATACCCGGATACAACCGGGCATCGGCTCATAATACTTTTCGAAGCGCCCGCTTCACCGGCTTCCACAAACTGAATTTTCAGTCTTCACGACCTCTATGTGGCTAGCGGCGCCACCGTCGAATATGGACCTGCAAGCGTTCACGGAGTCTCACGCGCCCGTCGACGGTGCCGAGGGCTTCCAGAAGGAGAACAACCGCCTGCTCGATATCCCGCTCGATGGCACGGTGATGGTCAAGGCTGGCTCGATGGTCGCGTACACGGGCGACGTCACGTTCACCGGCAAGTCGTCGGCCGAAGGCGGCCTCACCGGGTTCGTCAAGGAAGCCGTGAGTAGCGAGGGGACACCAATCATGGAGGCAGAGGGCAGTGGCCACCTGTACATCGCCGAGCAGAGCAAGAAGGTACAGATACTCAGCCTCGACGGCGACGAGGCCATCTCCGTCAACGGGAACGACGTCCTCGCGTTCGAGACGAGCGTCGACTACGAAATCAACACCGTCAGTAGCATCTCGGGCATGGCGGCCGGCGGCCTGACGAACGTCTATCTCTCCGGCCCGGGCGACGTCGCGATATCCACCCACGGCGACCCGCTGGTGATTACCCCGCCGGTCTACACGGACCCGGACGCCACCGTCGCTTGGAGTGCGAACCTCTCGCCGTCGTTCGAGACGAACAAGACGTTCGAAATCGGCCAGACCTCCGGCGAGGGGATTCAGATGGCGTTTACCGGTTCCGAGGGCTTCGTCGTCGTCCAGCCGAACGAGGAAGGCTCCGTCACGCAGGCCGAATGACCGAGCGCGAACCCGAGGACGACCGCGAGCGACTGAACCGGCGGCTCGACCGCGTCGTCGACGTCCTCGCGACCTACCTCCCCTGACGGCGCGCGCGGCGATTCAGAAGACCGGCGACAGGCCGAATCGCCCGGTGGTGCGATACAGCGCGCGCCGAACCACCGCCTCGCCGAGCGAGACGACGAGGACGAGACCCAGCAGGAGCGGCCAGACGGTGAGATACGACGAGAGCGGATGGAGATGCGCTCCGTACGCCCACTGATAGACCGTATCGCCGAGTATCCAGAGCGTCGCGAGCGGTGGCGTGACGAGCGAGAGGCGACCGAACAGATAGAGCGGGACGGCGCCGGTCAGGAACATCCCAATCCACGCGTACGCGATTCCGAAAATCACCGTGGTTCCGTTCCCCGACACCGACACGCCCGACGAGAACAGCCACCAGAGGACGAGCGTCGCGTACACGCCCCCGCCGCCGACGGCGACGGTGTGGGGAGTGAGTTCCGCGCGGAGGGACATGGGGCGGCCTTCGCCCGACACGCAGTTAACTGACGGTGCTGGCGGACAGTAGTCAGTCGACGACTCCCTGAACGTAGAGCTGTGCGTAGGCGCCCGCCCAGACGACTGAGAGGAGTTCGCCGGCGCTCGCCGACACTACTCGAAGCACGGGGGCGAGCGGCGCCAGTCCGTGCCCGATTTCGGGTAGCGAGCCGGGAAGGAAGAAGCCGACCCCGCTTCCCGCGACGACGAGGGCGACGAGAACGAATTTCCGCCGGTAGTTCGTCGTGATGCGCCAACTGAGCCGGAGCGATTTCAGGGGGCCGTAGCCGCCGATGACACACGCCTCGGGCGCGAACCAGAACTTGAACAGCAACAGCAGGAAGGGAACGCCCACGACGCTGAGACCGATGGCCGCGGCAACGGGGAAGCCGACCAGTTCGACGGGGTTCCCGGCGGCAGCGGCCACGAGCACGAACAGGGGAACGGACAGGACGAACGGGACGAATAGGACACAGACGACGACGAGGGTGAACACGCCGACCAGCGCCGGCGTGCGAGCGAGACTTCGGCGGAGGGCTTCCCACGCCGTCACGCGGTCGGTGAGTTCGCCGGCGACGACGACGCCCACGTACGCCCGAATCAAGACGGCGAACGCGAACGCCGTCGCGGCTTCGAGGCCGTTCACCGCGGGCGTCGGAATGGCCTGCAGGCTGTCGGTTTCGAGCAGTCGATTCGTGAGCACGATGGCCGCGCTGAACAGGGCAATGGAGGGCCGCGAGCGAAAGAGGCGGGCGGACCAGACGAGGGTGTCGAGGACCGACCGGCGGACCGTCGCCGTCTCGACGTCTCGACAGTCCAGACAGCCACAGCCGTCGACGTCGTCGCGCGCCTCGATAGTCGGGGACACGTCCGGTGTGGTTCCGTCGCCCGGACGAGAAATCTTTCGGAGGGGGTCAGTCGACGGAGACGAGTCGCGAGAGCGACTCGCCGACTGCGAGCAGAATCGCGGGCGGGCCGAGCAGGGATGCGACCGATTTGAACGCCCGCTTGAGACCCGGTCGGTCGTCCTCGGTGCCGAGGAAGATGAGCGTGGGGTCCTCGGCGACGACGTAGACGTCCATCTCCCTGCCTTTCTCCGAGTAACACGTGTCGGTGACCTCGATGACGCCCGAATCGTGGAGGTTCGTGAGGTGGTAGTGGACGTTCTGCACGCTCTGGTCTAAGTCGTCGGCGATGCGCGCCGGCGTCGCGGGCGTCTCGTTGAGCAACTGGAAAATCTCGTACGCCGTCTCGGAGGACAGAGCCTCGATGACGTCTCGCGTCGCGTCGTCGTCGAGACTCAGGACGGACGGGTCGTCGCTTCGTTCGACCGTGGCGTCGGTCTGGGTGGGGAGGAGTCGCGTCATCGTTGGAGGGGTCGCGTATCGACGTAGATACGCTCGGCTTCGGATATGTAGTTTCGGTGAATCATCGTTTCGACTTCGGCTCGGGCGACTCGGCGATTAGCTGCACGTAAAACGCCGTGTAGACCGTGTAGAGATAGCTCAAGCCGACGACGGAGACGACGCTTCCGACCGCAATCAGGAGGCCGAGCGAAAGGCCGTCCACGACCGGAACTCCGCCTTCGAACGGGAGCCGGCCACCGAACGGAACCGACGCGGTCAGACTGGTGGCTGTCAGCGACGACTCGACGAGATATTCGGGGAGCAAGACGAGATTGAACAGCAGTCCCCACAGCACGGAGAAGCCGACGACGCTCGCGAGGTTCGTCCGAACGAGGGCGACGCTCCGGCGGAAGGCGTCGGTCACGCCCGACTCCTCGACGACGATTGCCACGTCGTAGAACTGTAAGAACAGGATGACGGCCAGAACGAACAGGAGCCACACGACGGCCGACCCGACCATCGTCGCGAACGCTATCGTCCCGTCGGCCGACCCGGCGGCGATAACCCCGACGCCGAGCGCGAAGCTTCCCATCCCCACTCCGATGGCGACGCCGAGCACCAAGAGTGCAAACAGTAGCGACCCGAGAAGCAGGCGCACGTAGTGGGTTCGCCCGGCGGTCACGAAGGTTCCGAGCGACGGCGTCCCGTTCCGGAGCGCCGTCTGCACCATCCCGACGAAGCCGCCGAGGACGAACGGAAAGACGAGGAAGCCGACGAGCGAGACGGCGGCCGAGAGAAGCGGTCGTGATACCGCATCCCCGAGCAGAGACAGTTGATTCCCGGCCGCGAGAAACAGTCCGGCAAGTAACAGGACGGGGTTCTCGCGAAGCAGGGTCGTTCCGTCTTTGAACGCGGCGACAGTCGATGGCATACCGCCATCTTCGCGTGTTCGGTATTAGGTCGGACGTAGCATCAAAACGGGATTTAATCGTTCGGCGACGCCGTCTCGCCGCGATTACAGCTCCGGCGTGTGTCCCGTGCCCGCGGCCGTGGCGGCGTCGGCGCCACCGCGGCCGTCGTCCTCGTCGGCGAGTTGGAGATACGCTGCGGCCACGATGCCGTAGACGAACACGAACAGGACGCTGTTGAGACCGATGTTCGCGAGGTCGCTGAGAGCCGCTTCACCGGCCATCTGGAGGACTGAGGGCACGAATCCGACCACGGCACCCGCGACGGCAACGGCGAAGACGAGCGCCATCAGTCGGAGGCGGTTCCCGCGAGCGAGCGCCCAACTTCGCTTGACCGCGCCGACGACGCCCCGGTCCTCGACGCCGACGGCGAAGATGACACAGATGAAACTGGCGGCGATGAACAGCCCCGGAACGAGGAGAAAGGGGAGGCCGAGCATGGTCGCGAGCCAGACGAGAGCGCCGCTGACGAACATCGTGAGCGTCGCCCGCCCGATGCGACGCGTGTACAGGTCGGCGGGGAACGACGAGAGCGCCGAGAGCGGGCGGGCGAAGGCCCGTGCGAGGACCACGAAGTAGGTGGCGTTCAGCACTAGCGCCACGACGAGGACGGCGCCAGCGACCGGCCCGGAAACCGGGAGTGTCAGGCCGATTGCGTCCGCCGCCGGCGGAATCTCCGCCGCAATCAGGGTGTTGAGCGACGTGACCAGCAAGGTCTGGTGAACGAGCAACAGTGCAAACAGTATGCCGCCACTGCGAGTCAGTACGCGTCTGCTTCCGTCGACGATAGCGTCTGTCAGTTGGAGGGCCATCACCAGCGGTTACTGGGGAGGCGAACGTAAGCGTTCACGAGGTTCAAAACGAGCCTTTAGTCACGTCTGCCCCTCGGGAGCGCCGAATTCGAAGGACCCCGTCTCCGAGATTCGGAGGCGGCTACCGAGCGGCCCCGACTCGGACGCCGCAAGCGACACGGAACACCGAAGGGCCGACGGGAGCGTGTCGGCGTCGCGAACGAGGAGCGGGAACTGGAGCGTGCCGTCGACTGCGGCGTCACGCAACGCGACGACGAACTCTCGACGCGTGGGATACCGCCGGTAGCGAGTGCGAAACGCCCCCGACGTCGCGGGCGGTTCGGCGAGATATTGCACGTCGCCGTGTCGTTGATGGTAGGTTTCGGGCGTCGACAGCCGCAAAGTGAATCTGTCGAGCGTGTAGCCCGACGAGGGGTCGACGCTCGCGTTGACGTGAAAGCCGGCGGTGGGAGTGGGGTCGCCGGCGTCGAACTGCGGTTCGCGAGCGAGTTCGACGTAGCCGACGTACCCCGCCTCGTCCGACGCGGTGGGGAAGTCCCACGAGAGTTCGGTCGCCGAATCCTCGTGCACCACGGCGGACGCCCGTTCCGTGGTACCGGGAACCCCTCCGGAACAACCGGCGAGCGCCGCCGTGGTAACGGCGCTACCGAGTGCGAGCAGTCGTCGACGAGTGGTTTTCCGCGTCATCCGTGGTTACGGCGAGATGTACGCGTAGCCGGCGTCCTGCAGACGCGTGAGTTCGCCGACGCCGGACGGGACAATCTCCACGCCGTCGATGAGGTCAGCCGCCGTCACGTCGGCACCGCGGAGCGTGTTCCGGCACTGCTTGATTGCGATGCCTCGGTCGAGGAGGGCTTCGACGCGTTCGCGTTCCGGGGAGTCGGCGACGACGAGTTCGAGGCCCCCGGCGTTCGTGACGAGAGCGACGTCGTCGAGGGTGACCGTCTCGTCGTCGAGGAGGTTCGCGACGTTGGAGACGGTCCGCGAGTGGCGGTCGGCATCCGAATGGTGAAAGACGGTCCGCATACCGCTCGATACGGCGGAATCGCGGAAAAGACCTGTGCCACCTCGCACCGAACGGGTTTCACACGCCGATTAAGTGTCCCGCCGGACTAGCGTGGCCACACGCATGGGTCCCCTCTCCCGGCGACGAGCCCTCCAACTGAGTGCCGTCAGTCTCGTCGGCGTCGCGGGTTGTAACGGACTTCCGACGGACCGGACGGGTCCGGCCGAGAGACGGATATCGGTCACGAAGCCGGCCGCAGGCACGTGGCCGATGGCTGGATACGACCCGCAGAATACGGGCCACAATCCACACGCGACGCCCCCTCGGCAATCCCCGTCAGAGGACTGGCGAGTGCAGACATCGGAGACGGTGACGTCCGTAATCGCCGGTCCGGACGCCGTCTACGCGAGTGCCGAGGACGAAATCGTCGCCGTCTCTCGCAACGGGTCGGAGCGTTGGCGCGAATCGCTCGGTGGCGGCCTCTACTACGTCGCCGGACGGCTCTACGTGAGTACCGACGACGCAGTCGTCGCACTCGACGCCGACTCCGGCGACGAGCGCTGGCGGAGCGACGTCGACGACTTCGAACCGAGCGAGGTGTACGAGGTGGCGGGAACAGTCTACGTCACCGGTCGGGAATCGGTCTGTGGGCTGCACGCCGATACGGGCGAGCGACGGTGGCGACTCTCGACCGCCCGGTATCCGGCCCTCGTCGCGAGCGACGACCGTCTCGCCGTCGTGACGAACGAGCGGATTCGGCGGTTGGCGCCCGGCGAGATGACCACCGGACTCGTCCGCGATTCGGCGCCGACCGTCAAGGAGACGATTCGGACTGGCTGGCGGCCGTGGACGATGGCGCCCACGCTCGCCGACGGCGTCCTGTTCGTTCCGCAGTACGGCGACCGTCTGTCCGACTCGCTGGGCGCCGTTCGGAAGTACGGTCTCACCCAGACGGACGAATACTGGATGTCGACGTTCACGTGGCGGGGCGTGGCCGCCGTCTCGGTGACGGCCGACACGGTGTTCGCGGCGCCGTATCGGGCGACGACGGACCCGCCGGACGGCTCGCTCGTCGCACTCGACCGAGAGACCGGCGAGGAGCGCTGGCGCTACGACGGCGCGATGCTCGGACGGCCGGCCGTCGGCGACGGCGTGGTCGTCACCGGAGCGGCCGACCCCGGCTCGCCGTCGGTCTGTGCCGCCGCGAACGACTCGCAGGAGCGAACCTGTACCGACGGCGAACCCCCCGCCGAATCGGGCGTTCTTCACGGATTCGATGCCGACTCCGGCGAGCGACTCTGGACCACCACGCCCGGGCACTCGTTCGGTGGGTATCCACTCGCACTCGCCGGCGACCACGTGTACTACGGCGACGCGGACGGCCTCCACGCGCTCTCGTGACGCGTTCAGAGAGTCAGCCCGCAGAACCCATATAGCGCTCGGGGGATTAACCGAGGCAATGGACGAGTCGCCCTCGGTACGGACCCCCTCTCACATCTACACGGCGCCGCGAACGGCCGTCTCGCAGAATCAAGGCGCGTTCCGGACTCACTTCAACTTCCCCGGGCGGGCTGTCCCCGACCACGACGACCACGGGTACGGCCCGCTCGCGACTGTCGTCGAGTCGTTCATGGACCCGGGAACGCTCATCCGGATGCATCAGCACCGCAACGAGGAGATAATCTCGTGGGTGCCCGACGGCGTGATGCGCCACGACGACCGGCAGGGCAACGAACTCGTCACCGACGCCGACCACCTCATGGTGATGAACGCCGGCAGCGGCTTCTGGCACGCCGAGGAGACGCTGGCCGACGACCCGCCACTGCGGATGCTCCAGATATTCGTCCGCCCGCACAGCCTCGACCTCGAACCGGGCATCCAGCACGAGCCGATTCCCGCGCCGACCGCAAACGACTGGCGGCACCTGTTCGGTCCCGAAGGGAGCGACGCCCCGCTCACGGCCCGCAACGACGTCGATTTCTACGACTGCCGGCTCGACGCCGGTGCCACGGCCACGCTGCCGTCTCGGGCGGGGTGGCACACCTATCTGTACGTCTTCGACGGAGCCGTCGAGGTCAGTGAGGTGCCCGTCGGACACACCGAGAGTGCGCTCGTAACGGCCGAGAGCGACGTCGCCGTCACCGCAACCGAGGATTCGACCGTCGTCGCCTTCGCCATCAATCCCGACGCGCCGGTTACGCGACAGGGGACGATTGGGCGGTGAAAGGTCGAGTCGGGGGCCGGCCGACAGCCCCGAGCCTTCTTGTATCGACAGCGGGTATCGAAGACGTATTCGAATGACGACCCCGGACCGACTCGACCTGCTCGTCTACTCGGAGTCGGCGCTCACCCGACTGACGCGCGCGCAGTTCGCGGACTCGATTCGGTTCGTCGACCCGGACGTCGTCGTCGTGATCGACCCGAAACACGAACATCGCCTTCGTCAACTCGCTCCCGACGGATGTCGGGTGGCGGCCGTCGGCGGCTACACGGCCGAGGGCGTCCAGACGCACACGAACGGGTCGGTCGGACTGGCTATCGTCGACAGTCTCGACGGGCTTGCGTCGCTCTCGGACGAGTCGCTCGCGGCCGGCGAGTGCTACCTGCTCTCGGACCTGCTCTCCGTCGACGTCGAACTGACGCGTCTGGAGACTCGCTTGGAGGGCCGGGAGGCGTACGAAACCGCGCTCCAGTCCGCTCGCGGCTCCTACACCCATCTGAGTACGAACGCCAACCCCTCGTATCGGGCCGAGTGGGACGGATTACTGGTGCAGGGTGTCATGCCCGGGGCGAACGTTCGACAGGGCCAACAGCGGGACGGCGTCGCCCATCTCCAACTGCACGCCGACGGCGTCGTGTCGACCCGGACGTTCTCGCCGGACGAGTTCGGCCTTCGGACGCTCGACCAAGTCGGGCGAACCCGCGCCGAGGCCCTCCGAGCGGCGGGGTTCGAGTCCCGCGAGGACGTCGCGACGGCCGGCGTCAACGAGATTCGGGACCTCTCCGGTTTCGGTCGCGCCACGGCGGCGACAGTCGTCGACAGCGCGACGGCGACAGTCGAGGGCGACGTCGTCCGGTTCGCCGACGAGGGCTTTCCGCGTGCCGACCCCGTCTTCGTCGACATCGAAACCGACGGCCTCTCGCCGACGATGGTCTGGCTCATCGGCGTGTTGGACCGCGAGGGGAGCGAATCCTATCTCTCCTTTCTCGCCCGCGACCCCGACAGCCCCGGCGCGGCCGTCACCGAGTTCGTGTCGTGGCTGACCGACACCGCCGAGAACCGGCCGGTCGTCGCGTACAACGGCCACGGGTTCGACTTCCCCGTACTCGAAGAACACGTCGAACGCCACTGCCCGGAGTATCTCGACGCGTGGCGGGACCTGTGGCTGTTCGACCCCTTCCGCTGGGCGACCGATGGCGGCAACGCGATACTCCCCGGCCGGACCAACAAACTCGAAGACGTGGCGGCGGCGCTGGGCTGGGAGTCGGACGAGACGGGACTCAGCGGGGCGGCGGTCGCCCGCCTGTTCCAGCGCTGGCAGTCCAACCCCTGTGCCGAGACGGAACTCGATTGGGAGCGACACCAGCGGTACTGCGAGGACGACGTCCGGGCGCTCGCTCGCGTGTTCGACGCGATGGCAGACGCCTCGCGGACCGACCGCGGGCGCGACGGGCCGGGAGAATCCAGTTCGTCGACGACCACACAAGGCACGCTCGGTGATTTCTGACGATGACTGACCACTCACTCGTGGGAGCGCGCCTCCGCCCGGAGACGCTTCGGGCGTCTTACCCCGAATACGACGACCAGTTGGTCCACACGCAGACGCAACCGGCCCGGGACGCCGCGCACGTCGACAGCGGGACTGTCCTCCCGAGCGAGTTGGCGACGGCCCTCGACACCGACCTCTACGCCCATCAGGCGACGGCGCTCGAACGCTTGCAGGCCGGCGACAACGTGACGGTCGCCACGTCGACGGCGTCGGGCAAGACGTGGATATACACCCTCTACTTCGCGTTGCTCAAGCGGCAGAACCCCGACGCTCGGGCGCTCTTTCTCTATCCGACCAAGGCGCTCAGCACGGACCAGGAACAGGCCGTCAACGACCTTCTGAACCGTCTCGGCGTCGACGCGACGGCCGAGAAGTACGACGGCGACACGCCCAGCGACCGCCGACCACGGATTCGAGACCAAGCCGATATCGTCATCTCGAACTTCGCCGGCATCAACGCCTATCTGAACGACCACGTGAAGTGGCGCGACGTCTACCGGAACTGCGAGTTGCTCGTCCTCGACGAGAGCCACACCTACACGGGCATCCACGGGATGCACGTCGCGTGGACGCTCCGTCGACTGCGGCGACTCGTCGACTACTACGGCGCCGACCCGCAACTCGTCTGCTCGACGGCGACGATTGGGAACCCGGAGGCGCATTCGGAGGCGCTGACCGGCGCCGAGTTCAGCGTCGTCGACGACGACGGCAGTCCCCGCGGGCGACGCGACATCGCGTTCTGGCAGCCACCGGTCGACGACGCGGACGGACCGGACCTGCCAGAGGCGGAAATCGTCCCCGAGATGCGACGGAGCGCGACGGAGGAAGCCGCCAGCGTCACGGCCCATCTCGGACTCAACGGGGTGCAGACGCTCACCTTCGCCCGGTCACGACAGGGGACGGAAGTCGGCGTGAAACAGGCGACGAGCGCGGCCCGGTCCCATCCCGGCGACGGCTATCTGTCGGTCGAGCCGTATCACGCCGGCCTCAGCAAGCGAAAGCGTCGGGCCATCGAGAACGAACTCAAAGGCGGGGCGCTGGACGCCGTCCTCTCGACGAACGCGCTCGAACTCGGCATCGACATCGGGTCGGTCGATGCGACCGTTCTCTCGGGCTATCCGGGGACGCGCCAATCCTTCTGGCAACAGATTGGACGGGCCGGACGGGGAGTCTCGGACGCCCTCTCGGTGTTCGTGCCGCGCGGCGACGCCATCGACCAGTACATCCTCGACCATCCGGACTACCTCTTGAGCGACGACGTCGAGGACGCGGTGGTCGATTTGACGAACGACGCGGTCTACGCCCGACACGTGCTCTGTGCCGCGGCCGAGCGCCCGCTGACGGAGGCCGACAGCGAGTGGTTCGGTCCGCTGTCTCGGCTCGAACGCGCCGTCGCTATGTGGCGAGACGCCGGTCAAGTCATCGGCGATTTGGGCCGGGGCGTACAGTACGACGGGCCACCCCGCCCGCAGTCGGCCATCTCGATGTACGCCACGACGGACGACCAGTACGTGGTTCGGTGTACGAACGGCGATATCGACATGGAGCCGCTGGACAAGGAGCGAGTGTACCGCGACTACCATCCCGGCGCGCTGGCGCTCTACGATGGCCAGCAGTACGAAGTGACCGATATATTGGAGGACCGACCACAGCCGGTCGTCGAGGTTCGCGCGGTCGATACGCGCGAATACACGCAGACGATGAGCGACAAGCGGATTCACGACGTGGTCGGCGAGCGGTCTATCGACCTCGGTGACGGGGTCGCACTCCACGCCGGTGCGGGGACGGTCGAGGTGGAGTATCACACCTACAAGCGAATCGACATCGAGACGGGGCAGACGGTCGGCGCCCCGGAGCCGACGGGCGTCCCGCCGCTCTCCCTGCGGACACAGCTCATGTGGGTCGAACTTCCCCAATCAATTCTGGAGAGGGTCATGGACGCCGTTCCGCGCGAATCGGTGCTCGATGCGCCCCCTGAGACGGCGATGAGCGACCGCGAGTGGACGCTCGGCGGCGGCCTCCACGGCGCCGAACACGGGATGATACAGCTCGCGCCGCTCGAACTCAGACTCGACAACTCCGATATGGGCGGGCTGAGCACCGTCCGGCACCCCGAAGTCGGGTCGCCGGTGTGGTTCATTCACGACGCCGTCGAGGGCGGGGTTGGGTTCGCCCACAGCATCTACGACCAGTTCGAACAGGTTGCGACGCGGACCCGCGAACGCGTCGCCGACTGCGACTGCGACCCGAAAACGGGGTGCCCGGCGTGTCTGATGAGTTCGCAGTGCGGGAACGAGAACGAACCCCTCCATCGGCCGGCGACGACGTCGGTTCTCGACGCCGTTTTGGAGCGTCTGTGAACTCGGTGTCGGACCCGCTGTCCCAAGAGATGCGGCCTCGCACGGCAATCGTCGCGGCGGTACTCGTCGTTCTCGCTGGGTGTATCCAACCGCCGGGAAGTCGTGTAGATAGACTCCTGACCGGAGATGCCGTAGAACTATTCACGCAGGGGTAGAAATCGTGCCAAGTGTCGTCTATGCCCTCGAACGGAATTGTCGGCGGCGATTGGAGCGGGACCGAACTACTGAGTGGGCTGGCTCTCCTCGCGGGGATTGGTCTGGTGGGAACTGGAAGTTACTTCCATCTGACCGTCGCCACGCGAGTCAGCGCGGGACGCTGTGATGGGTGTGACCCGTGGCATCCGCTTTTCGTACTCGCACCGCTCGTTCTCGGTTTGGTGGCGATTCTCGTCGGCGCCGGCCTCTGGTATCGGCGCTGAGTCGTCGCGCCGTCCGTACCGCTTCGAATCGGAACTCACCAGCCACGTGACGTATCTGTGACCCGTCGAATCGCCACCAGCCTTCCCTCAAAGTTTGGCTCGCCTAAAACATATACTATTCCTGATAAGATTTATAAGAGCACGCCCCGCATATCTAGTCAATGAGTACCAAAGAGGGGCCGCGCCACGAGTCGGGCATCCCTGTCCGGACCGACAGTACCGCTCGCGGAGTCACACACCCCGGAGACGACACGCTCGCCCTCGGGGAGGCGACTCGGTAGATAACCGATGGCAAAGAAACAAATCGGTCTCGTCCGGGAGCCAGAGACTGGCGAGGTTCGGCAGGAGTGGGACACCATCGCTCCGAACGCGCTCCGAATCGACCACGACGACGCCGAAGCCATCGTCGACGCGCTCAGCGTCTCTCACGCCGGGTCGTTCAACCTGTTCTATCTCCTGCGAAAGCACTACTGGACCGCCGAGGGGGCCGAGTTCCACGACGTCGCCGACTTCCTCGAAGACGCCTACAAGGAGGTCCGTGCCATCAACGACGACCTCGCGATTCGCATCGTCGAACTCGGTGGCATCCCCCCGAACACGCCGCCGACGATTCAGGAACACGCCGAGGTTCACCTCGAGGCCGAGGACCTCTACGACCTCCGTGCCTCGCTGGAGGGTGACCTCGAAGGCTGTGCCACCCTCGTCGCGAGCATGCGCAACCACGTCCGTCTCGCGAAGGAACGCGGCGACTCGACGACGGCCGAGCGTCTGCGTGAGCATCTGCCGACACTGGAAGCGGTCGCTCACGAGATAGAGCACTATCTGGAAGACGATACGCTGGTCCGGACTGGGGGGCGCGATTGATAATGGCGAGTACACCGCATCTCCGACAACCCGATTCGGAGCACGTTCGACGGGAGTGGGACACCGTCGGTGAGAACGACCTTCGGCTCAATCGCGACGCCGCGGCGCGGATAGTTACGGCCCTGAACGCCGACCTCTCCGGGCAGTACATCCTGTTCAATCAGGTCCGGAAACACTCTTGGCTCGTCGAGGGTGCCGAATCGAACAGCGTCAGGAACGTTCTCGAGGACGCTGCCGACCGGCTCAGCGAGATGACGGACGCGCTCGCCGTTCGCGTACACGCGCTCGGCGGCGTACCGGTCTGTGGGCCGATGGGTGTCCGGCAGCACGCGCCGCTGTACATCGAATCGCCACACCAGTACGACGTGCGGTCGTCGCTCGAACGCGACCTCGATGGCTACGCAACGCTGGCCGTCCAGATGCGTGAGCACATCGAACTGACCGAGCGAATGGACGACGAAGCGACCGCCGAGATGCTACGCGAGCATCTCGAAACGATAGAGGAGGACGCCGACACACTCGACCGCTATCTCGACGACGACACGCTCGTTCGGCGAGGATAGCGGTACGTCGGCGGCCGGCCGGAGGCGGGGCCGCCCCGACTACTTGTTTTCGAGGGCGTCGAGGATACAGGCGGTAGCGATGACCGCTTCCTTCGGGACGTTGCTGGCGTCGTCGATGTTGACCGTGTAGGCGTCGCGGAGCGAGAACTGGCCCTCGATGTCGCCGACGTGGTCGCCGTTCGCGTCGAAGATTTCGTACTTGTTCGGGATGAGGTTGGCGACGGAGATGAGGTGGCGGAGCGCCGCGAGAAGCTTGTTCTTCGTCCGAATCGTCGCCAGCGTCGCGCCCGTCTCGGGGTCGCGAATCGTCCAGTTCTCCGCGAACAGCGAGAAATCCTCGTCGAGGACGACCACCTCCTCGCCCGTGCCCGCGTCCGTGATGGTGTAGTTCCCGGCGACGTCCATGATGCCCCCGGCCTTCACGGTGAACGCGTCCTCGTCGTCGCCGTTCAGGAACGGGAACTCCTCTTTCAACTTGAACAGCTTCTGCTTCCCGCGCAGGACGACGTCGCCGGCGCTGTCCCGGACGGTGTACTTGTTCCGAACCATCGACTGCTTGACCTCGTAGCGGTCGTCGTGGAGGTCGACCGTGGAGATGTCGTACGACGACTCGTCGAACGCGGGGGACTCGGTCATGGGGCTGTGATGACCCCATCTTCGGTCAAAAACCTTCTGCCCGATGGGGTGTCGCGAGCCGCCGCTCAGGGGGCGACGACGCCCGCGACGGCGACGAGAACGCCGGCGAGGACGAGTCGCAGTCGGTGCGGCGAGACGCGATGGTCGAGGCGCCACCCGACGAGGACGCCGACGAGAGGTCGGTCAGTTCGTAGAGCGCCGCCGTGACGAACACACCGCCGGGACCGACGGTCGTAATTCCGATGCCAGCAACCAGCGCGATGGCGACCAGCCAGCTGCCAGATGTCAGAAAGATGGGAGTGACGCGTCGTCGCCGGGCGTCTCGTTCGCCGCGCTGGCGGGTATCGCCAGCGCCGCCCCTGACGTTCGGCTACCGACCGTTCTGCGCATCGTCTCCTGTCGGCACCCGCACGAACCGAGAGTTGGGTGGCGCGTCAACGGGACGCCGGCGTGGGCGCAGTGCTCACATCTCGATTTCGCCGTTGACCTCGTCGCCGCTGTCTTTGTCTACGGCCTCGACGTGGAGGATACCGTCTTGGTCGTAGTCGAAGGTTATCTCGATGCGTGGTTCGCCAGCGGGTCGCGGCGGAATGTCCGTCAGTCGAACCTCACCGATTTTCTCGTTCTCTGTGGCCACGTCGCTCTCCCCTTGGTGGACACCGATGGGGATGACCGTCTGGTTATCCCCCGTCGTCGTGAAGAGGTCTGTCGCCTCCGCGTCCTCGATGTTCGTCCCTTGCTCGATGAGAACGGCCATGCTGCCGTCTTCGAGTTTCGTCCCCAGCGAGTGAGAGATGATGTCCGTGATGCCGCTGTCACGTTCCGTGATGCTCTCTTCGTCGTCGGAACCGCCAGCGTGGGTTGTCGCTTGGTGTCGCTGTCGCTCGTCTTCCGATTCGAAAGTCTGGTCACAGTGAGAGCATTCGTACTCCTCTTCGTCGGTATCGCTGTGCCGGTCGTCGTAGTGCTCGTTCAGTGTCAGCAGTGCGTCGTACTCTTCGCCGCAGATGGGACACCGATACCCGGATTCTATCTCCCGCTGTGCGTACACCGCCGCGCCCTGCGAGACGATTTTGTCCGGGTCCAGCGTCATCGTCGGTTCCACGCCGACGTACTCCTCCAGTTGCTCCTGAATCACCGGAATTCGGGTCGAGCCACCGACGAGTAGGACGTTGTCGATATCGTCGGCCGACATGTCGGCCTTGTCGAGCACCGTCTCGACGGGGTCTATCGCGCGGTCCTGTAGCTCCGCAGTCGCGTCTTCGAAGGTACTCCGCGTAACCGTCTCGTCCATCGAGACTATGTCTCCCTGTATCTGCCCCAAGAACGGAGCCAGTGCTTCGGCTTCCTCGTTGCTCGAGAGCGCGATTTTCGTCTCTTCGGCTTCCGAGCGGAGGTTCGCCCAGATTTCGTCCCGTCTGTTGCCATCCTCGTCCTCGAGCAGCGACTCGCCGTGTTCGTCTTCGTGGCGGTCGGCGAGTAACTCCATCATCGCTCCCGTGAAGTCTGCCCCACCCAATCGGTTGTCGCCGTCGGTGGCCAAGACCCTGTACTCGTCGTCGGCGACGTCGATGAGAGAGATGTCGAGCGTCCCACCACCGAAGTCGTAGACCAACAGCGTCTCGTCGAGGTCCTTTCCGTTGCCGTAGGCTAGTGCGGCCGCAGTCGGTTCGTTCAGCAGATGCGTCGTCTCGAAGCCCGCCTGTTCGGTGGCCTCCTTCGTTGCGTTCGTCTGGTTGATGGTGAAGTAGGCCGGGACGGTGACGACAGCCTCCTCGACGTCGTCGCCGAGATAGGCCTCGGCGTCCGCTTTGAGTTTCTTGAGAATCTCGGCCGACACGTCCGTGGGGGTGACCTCGTTGCCCGCCACTTTGACGGTGTAATCCTCCTCGCCCATGTGGCGCTTGATTTCGCGAATGACTTGGTCGGGTTCGGCCGGTTCTCGGTCGACCGCTTGCCGACCCACCAGCGCGTTTCCGTCCTCGTCGTAGTGGACGACGGACGGAGTCAAGCGCTGCCCGTCGTTGTTCTGTAGCATCTGCGGGTCCCCGGCTTCCACGATAGCCATCCCGCTATTGGTCGTTCCGAGGTCGATTCCCAGAATCTTCTCACTGGCCATACAGGATATCCATTCACGGTGGTTCGATAATATTTTTGGTGGACGACACTACGCTCGGGCGCACGATTGGCACGTGCCCCACGCTATTCGTCGCGGTACGACGATTGTGGGGCGCGAGACGGATTATTCCGCGAGCCTAGAGCGTCAATAATCGCCGTCGCTCCTGCTTGCCTGCCGTGCTACGCCCCATCATTTCAATCAGAGTTCACTTTGGTTTTGCTGACACGGATGAGTCCACCATCCTCATCTGCCCGCCGCAAATCGCGCTCTAACTCGTCTGCCGTGTCGTCCCAGCCTTCGTCCCGCAATCGCTCGATTCCCTCCTCGACGCGAGTTTTCGAAACGTCGGGGTCCTGAATGTCCACTCGCACTTTGGACGCCGCTCGTGCCCGCTCGATACCCGCTCTCGCGAGGCCACCGTTTGCGGAGTACTCGACGCTCGCAGTCGTCTCCGCGAGTACCGACCCCGTCGCATCGCGAACGCGAAGCGTCGCGAGTTCGTGAGTCAGTCCGGCCGACTTCGGCTGTCCGAGTACGGTAAAGGTGAACCGCTGTTGACTCCCCACTTCGAGTTCGGGCAACGCCAGCGTGTTCGGTGACGCGTCGGTGTCGATTGCGCGCTCTTCGGTCGTCGGCGCTTCGAAGTACGCTTCGTCGTCCGGGACGATGAACCCCTGTTCCGGCTCGATATCGAGGACCGGTTTCGATGCGAGGACGTTCTCGGTGTTACCTACCGTCTCTTCTAAGAAGTGGTCGATGGCGTCTTCCGAGAGATCGACCGGTTCGCCGCCCGATGCGTTCGCAAGCGCGAGTATGACGGCCTCGTCGTACGCACGGCCGATGCCCGCGGCGATGATAGAGAGCCCGTCGTCGTCGTACTCGGCCGCGAGGTCACGGTACGTGTCGGCTTCGAATCGGTCCTGTCCATCCGACAACAGGATGATGCGCTTGACTGCTCGCGGATTATCCGGCGTATCGTCGACCAACTGGTCCCGGACTGTCTCTAATCCGTTATAGATGTCCGTCCCGTTTGCGGCCTCGATGGCGTCGATATCTGCCTCCACGTCCGCTTGGGTGACGTCGCCCCATCGAGTCATCGGCGTGACCACCTCGACAGACGAATCGAATCCGACGATACTCACGTAGTCGTCTGGGTCGAGTTCCTGTAGGGCCTGTTTCGACCCCCGTTTCGCGTTCCGTATCTTTTCGCCATCCATCGAAAAGCTCGTATCAATAAGTAGTGCGACGTGTCTGGTCGTGGGTTGTGCCTTCGCCACTGGGTCCAGCGTTACCTCGACTGTCGTCTCGCCACCAGACGACGGCAGCACCTTACTGACCGCGGCGTCGATATCGATTGTCATCTGATACTCGCCTCAACGTAGTCGTTCGTGTTAACTATTCGTCCCGAAGCCTCGCGGGCTGTCCGTAGCTATCGGCGAAGTTCCATCGGCCCCTCCAGCGATGTATATAAGTTAACATACGACCGACGGGGGAGTATGGATGGCTCCGAGGGACGACCGGCGAGTGTCAGCGAACTCGTCGAATCCTTGCTCCGGGAGCGGGACGAGCATCACGACGAGGCGTGGTTTCGCGAGCAGTTGGAAGCGATAGACCGAGACCGTCGGGAGGCGCTGCAGCCGTTCGTCTCGGAGGTGTTCGATATCGTCGATTCGATGGACGGTGCCGACGTGACGTTTAGGACGACAGGCACGACACGGGACCGTGATTTCGACGCCGACTGGGAGTCTGGGTTCGACGGCTGGTCGGGGCGCTCGAAACCGGTTCGGACGGACGACGAGGACGGGTTCCTTCGGCGCTTTAGGTGGCGGTATGGACGGCATTCGGAGACGTGGGAAGTCACCGTCCCCGGACCACTGTTCGAATACTACACCGAGCGTCACCGGACGCGAAGCTTCGGGACGTACATTTCGGACCCGTTCGACCAACCGTTCGTATCCTCATTGGCGAACAAAGTTCGCTCGTTCGGCGACGACCTCGGACTCGGTCAGCGCGAGCAGATTAACGTCGCCGTTCGGTTCGTTCAAAGCATGGAGTACACCCCCGACGACGAGACGACCGGGCAAATCGAGTACCCAAAATACCCCATCGAAACGCTCGTCCACGACGGGGGTGACTGCGAGGACACCTCCATTCTCCTCGGAGCGCTCCTCCGCGAACTCGGCTGTGAGGTCGCACTCATCGTTCTCCCCAACCACCATCATATGATACTCGGTGTCGCGCCGAACGTCGATATCGACGGTAACTACTACGAACACGACGGAACGAACTACTACACGCTGGAGGCGACGGGGCACGGATGGGATATCGGCGACCTGCCACCACACTACCGGAACGCGTCCGCACAGGTTCACCCGGTCGGCGAAGACCCAACGCTGGTCCACGAGTGGAGCGCAGACCCACAGGCCGACGGAGGAGTCTCGGTCACTGCAGACGTCGCGAACTTCGGCGACGTTCCGGCCGAAGAACTGGACGCGTACATCGAATTCGAAGACGGCGACACGACACTCGCTCGGACGCAACTCGTCCGTGGCGACACGATTCTGCCATCCGTCTCGGAGCGTTACGAATCGACGCTCTCGCTGCCGGACGACAGACAGATACGCGGCCGGTGTGTCTTGACGCTCGGCCACCGGGTACACGACTCCAGTACGAGTGACTGGCACTGACTCTCCCCGACGTGGTAGCTGACACGAGCGGTGGTGACGAGAGCCGTCGCAGGCAGGGAAAAATAAACCTGTCCGGAGGGTGAAGCGTCTCGTAACTGAGATGTCCGACCACGACTCGACAGCTGACGACGGCCAGCGGGAAGAGAACGACCCAGCAGCCGACACTGCGGAAGCCCGAAAAGAGACCACGGACCAGCACGCCTCCGGAGGGGCGAAGGGGGACGGGCGGGCGGCTGACGAACGTGCTCGCTCCAGTTCCGAGGCGATGGACGACGAGGAGGCCGCCTCGGAGGACAGTGCCGACACGTCCGAATCTGACGGGGAACGGCAGCACGCCGACGAGGACGTGAGTTCGAGACTCGACTCCCTCGAAGCGCAGTTCGAGCAGACACAGGAACGGCTCGACTCCCTCGAGACGCAACTCGCGGACTACGAGCGGCGAAACGACCGCGAACACGAGGAACTCAAAAAATACGCCGTCGAGGACTTGGCCGCGGAGATGCTCAAAGTGAAGGACTCGCTGATGGACGCGATAGAGATGGAAGAACTCGAAGACGGCACGGAGCAGCGCCTCCGGATTGTCGGCAAACAGTTCGACAAAGTGCTCACATCGGGGCGTCTCGACCGAATCGAACCGGAAGCGGGGGAGCCGTACGACGACGACCGGTTCCGAATGGTTTCGAAAGAGGCGACCGACGAGTACGAGCCGAACCACGTCGTCCGAGTGCAGGAGAGTGGCTACCAGATACAGGACCGGGTTATCCGCCCGGCACGTGTCGTGGTCGCGACAGCAGAGTAAGCACGGGCAGCTGGGATAGCCGAAGGCGGGTGTGACGCTGGTTGACGGGGACGGAACCATGGCCTGTCGGCTGATTCGGGTCGCGGCTCACCGCGGTAACCGGCAGTTCACGGGTGACTCTGTGGGTGGCGCAGCGTCTCGTGTTCACCCAAATTCATATAATGAAGTCCTGCCTTCGAGGTAGTATGGCAGATGGTCTTCGACCGTCGGCAAAGCAGGTTGTAATCGGAATCGGCGACGCCGGGCTGAACATCGTCGAAACCCTCAGTCAGGTCATTGAGGAGGACGGATATGATGCGGACGACTTTCTCCTTCTTGGTATCAACAGCCACGACATTGACAGCGACGTCATCGATGACCGATGGCTAATCGAAGTACAAGATAGCGGGAAAGACTGGTCGACGAAACAAGATGAGTACTACTACCTCGACCGGACGGACCAATCACCGACGTCCGACGGGGGAGTCCAACGGAATCGGCCGACAGCGAGGGGTCACTTCGACGAGTCGTCGAACGTAAACACACTCATCGCGAACTTCGACCAGTATTTCCAAGACTTTCTCGGCGACAGTACCAACGTCAACGTGTGGCTGGTGAACTCGCTCGGTGGGGGGACCGGCAGCGGGACGATGCCGATGATTCTCGGTCTCTTGCAGGCTCTGGAGGGGAACATCGTCGACGATATGACGCTCTTCGGCCTCTCGACGGTGCCCCGACTGGACGTCGCTCCGAACGAAAACCATATGATGGGGCTGGACGCCGACGCGATTCCGAACGCGTTCGGCGCCCTCAGTGAGTTACGGGAACTTCTGGACGTGAAAGCGGTGACCGACCCGCCGGAGCTCGAGATAGACCTCGAACTGGACGACGAGAACGTCGAGCTAGTTCGGGGGACGGGGTCGCTGCCGTTCGACCGAGGGAAGATACGCGCGTTCCATCTGCTCGGCGTCGACGAAGACAAAATCAACGTCGACGCGGAAGACAACCCGTACGCGGAGCAAGTCGAACGGACCGCGGCGTACACGATACTGACGGGTGCCGTAGACGACGAAAACTACCCGCACGACGAGTATCCCGACCTCAGAGACCGGAAACTCAACACGGTCGACGCGGTTCAGTACTCGTTCCCGTGGAGCAAGGTCGCGGAGTACGTCGAAACCGAGGCAAACCTCCAGCGAGACAGGAAAGAGCGGGCGGCCCTGAACGACCTCAGCGAAGAGTTCAAGGCGCTGAAAGAGACTGTCGGGAGCGTCAGCGAAGTTCGTCCCGAAAGTGGCGACATCGACAAAGAGGACCTCCGGCGGCTGGTCTCGTACGCGGAAGACCAAGCGGAGGCGGTGACGGGACTCGAATATCTCACTAGCGAGGAGAACCTGCGAGATAGTGCGACGGACAGCGTGAGTCCGACGGACGACAAAATCTCGTTCCTCAAGGAGGATTTCAAACTCGACGACCTACTCTCGCCGATATCCCGAGCGGAGAGCAAGCCCGGAACGATACCAGAGGTGGTCGTGACCAGCGACGACACGAACGACGACGGCGAACTCGTCGCGGACATCAACGCACCGGACAGACAGGCGTCGCTACTCCTCAAGTACCTCTTTTACGTCGAATTGGAGGACCGCTTGGAGTCGGAGATATTCGAGGCCGCCCAAGACTACGAAGACAACCTCAACGACATCTGGCAGGAAGTCGTGGAGGACGCCGGCGAACAGACGCAGGAGGAGTACGACAACGCCGACAACCCGGCCGAGAAGTGGGGCGTTGCGGAGTCGCTCGTCGACGACGTCATCGATAACGAGCGCAATCCGGGGCTGCTCCGGCGCGGTGACGAGGAACGTGCGAACAGGTTGGAGGAGATGCAACAGGTCGTCAATGGCGCCGAAGACACCTACCAGTCGCTGGAGAAGGTGGCAGACGAACTGATGACGCTCCGCAGAAACACACACGACCGGCTGCGGGACCTCCTCGAATGGTACGATTCCGAGCGGGAAGATATCGAAGACACCATCCGAAATCTCGATGCGACCATCGAGACGACCGAACAGACGACTCTCGTCAATCTGAAAAGCGACCTGAAAGAGAGCGAAGTGAGCAAGTTCAGCACGCTCCCGATAACCAACCCCGAAAATATAATCACCAACCACTTCACCACTTCCGAGGACGACGTCCACACCCGTATCCCGAAGTTGGTGGCCGAATACGACCTCGACGACGCGGAGAACCCCACGAGGGAGGCCATCATCCAGCATCTGCAGGGTGAGTTGACGATTCAGCAAGCGACGAGGGATAACGTCATCGAGCAGTCAGAACTGGTCGACGGACTTCGTGACCTCCTCGGACGCCTCGAAGAGCGATTCGCGAACGACGGGGCCATCGACAGGAGCATGGTCGTCCCGATGAGCCACGAAAACGACGACTGGAAGGAGGCGACCGGCTACTCCAGTTACGGGTCCCTCTTGACCGACGAGGCGGCGAAGATGGAGGTGTCAGAGATTGGCAAACTGGAGGTCGGTACGCCGGGGACAGTCCGATTCGTCTTCGTCAACGTCGACGTGACGATGGACGATGCGAGCGAGTACGCCACGATTCGGGAGTGGTACCAGACCGGTCAACTGTCCGGCAAACTCAACGTCGACCAGAACGACCCCGCAGACATCATCAACTTCGCGTATCCACGGCTGAGCGATTTGGACGTGGATGAGAAATCCGCCGGGTCCATGAAACAGGTCGATAAGACCGAGTAGACGTACGCCCGACGTTTTTGTTGACACGTCGTCGAGGCGTGGCCGAGTAGTCCTGACGGACGGGTCCTATCTCCCTTCTCGCTACGTCTGATGCCCGTGGAATCAACCCGAGAAAGGATAAAAACTAATGTATGTTGATAAACTGGTGTCTTTCGTATGAACGGAAGATGGGCTACCCTCGGTCTCGGTATCGTTTTACTTCTCGTCGTCGGGAGCGTACTACCAGGCTCAGTGATGGGTGCGACTGAGGACCCCATCAGCCAATCGTCCCCGTCGCAACTGAACACGGCGACACAGGACGGAGTGAACGTCACGACGCAGTATCCGACGTCCGACGAGTCACAGGGTGTCGACGTCACCGTGACCGTGTCACCGACGGAAACGGAGATATCGAACATTTCGGTCGCCATCAGTAACACGGACTCGGCGTTCGTCGACTTCGATTCGTTCGGTGTGACGATTGAGCCCAGCGGTGCGGCCGAAGTCGACGAGGAGCTGCAGTTCCGTGGCGGCGAAATACAGCGCGTGTACCGTATCGACTCGCTGGAAGTTGACCAATCGGTGACGATAACGTTCACGACCTACCCGCGACAGTTGCAGTCGAGCAACGACCGTCTCGACGTCGCACAGGTCAACTACGAGTATCTCAGAAACGGTGTGCAGGTCCCGGACAACCCCCCTGCCCGGATGACCGCCGTCGCTGATTTGTCGTCGTCTCCGGTCAACGAAGCCCAGAGTCTCAGGACCACGCTCGACGGGTTGTGGGTGACGGTCGGCGTGAGTATCCTGCTCGGACTCGTCGGCATCGTTGCAGCCGTCTGGATGTATCTCAATAGCGACAGCGGTTCGGGCCCGAGCCGGTCGGACATTAGCGACGTTGCCGACGATGTCGAGGAACTCGAACGGCGATTAGAGGCGGTTGGCCAAGAAGAGGCGCAGGCGGAAGCCGAGGATATAAAGGAGAAAATCGAGGACCTGAAGTACTGAACGCGGCTGTCGAAGTCGCTTCGTCCATCTCTCCTTTGACATTTTCGCACGCGTGAACAGGATCTGCCGACCGCCGATGGGGCAGCTACTACCGTAAATTGACGGCTTCGACGGCTGTCTACGAGCCCACACTACTAAATCAATCCACCCGGTAATCTGACATAATATGGTAGATAAACCGTTCTCGATGCTGGACGATGAGGAGGAGGACGAGACGGACGGAGACGCAGCCGACGGCGATACGGCTTCGAACGAAACGTCGACGACAGCCACGGAGACGTCGACGACTCAGACGCCGATAGCCGGGACAGCGTCACCCGGTGGATTCGGACCCCCGACCACGGAGCGAGAGGAGAACTGGCAGCGGGCCAAAGTGCTCTCCATCGGCGGACTGCTTCTGGGGGGGCTCGGAGTTCTGATTCTGCTGGGGACACCAATCAACCAACTCTTCGGACAGGCAGGGGTCGTCCTCGGTATCGGTGCGACGGCGGGGTCGCTACACTACTTCGTGGAGTCACACAGAGCGTCACGGCAGGCCCACGAGGAGGCAGTGGTGACCCGGTTGAACGCAATCCACGACGAGGTCACCAAGAGCGAATACCACGACCTGATTCGGGAACTCAGGAAACAGCGCCAAACAGCCCAGAAACTACTGGACCAACTCCCCGACGACGAGATTGACACGCTGATTGACGAACTGGACACACAGGAAGACACCATCGAGGCGTTCGCTGACCACCTCGAACAGGCCGAACAGGAGAAACTCGACGCACTCCGAGATTTGAAAGATTCGACGTGACTATCGCCAGTCGGATCCGTGGCGTTCTCGACGGCCGACGGAGCCGGGATGGACGCCGCGCGCTCTGTCCGAGTGTAGGGCGGAAGTAGTGCGACCGGCCGCTACTCCGGCCGCGGCCGACTCAGGTTAATCAGTCCGGCCTCACACTCCGGGCAGACCGTCGGCGACGCCGAACTGCAGAGCCGCGCGCCGCACTCCCGACATTCGTAGAGCTGTTCGTCCGGGTCACACGGTGCTGGGTCCGGCGGAGTGGGCATCTCGTTCGCTCTTCGGCCCGGCGCGTGTTAACTTTTGTCTCGGATGCTCGGCACCTCGTTTTTTACCCGCTCGCGCCGACGGCTGTCGTATGCTCGACAAGATTCTCTTTCCGACCGACGGGAGCGACGGCGCGAGCGAGGTGTTCGGACACGCCCTCGACGTGGCCGCCGCTCACGACGCGACGGTCCACGTCATCAACGTGGCGGACACGGCCCGAGACAGCGTCACGCAAGTCCGAGGACAGGTCATCGACGCGCTCGAACAGGCGGGCACGCGCGCGGTCAAGGACGCGGCGAGTCGCGCCAGCGACCGCGGCGTCCCGACCGTCACCGACGTCCTGCAGGGCGAGCCGTACGCCACCATCGTCGACTACGCAGAATCGGCGGACATCGACCTCGTCATCATGCCGACACACGGCCGACAGGGTCTACAGCGGTTCCTCCTCGGAAGCACGACCGAACGCGTCGTCCGGCGCTCGGACGTGCCCGTACTCACCGTCCGCCCCGACGACGACGTGACCGTTCGGTATCCGTATCAGTCCGTGCTGGTTCCGACGGACGGGAGCGACCCCTCGGCCGCAGCCCTCGAAGTCGGATTGGACGTGACTCGCGTCGCGGACGCGGCCCTCCATCTCGTATCGGTGGTCGACGTGGCGAGTCTGGGGTTCGACGTGCGCGCCGACATCCAGACGGAGGCGCTCGAATCGGCGGCCCAAGATATCGTCGACGAGGCGGCGGCCACGGCGACGGAGGCCGGCGTCGACCCCGCGGCGACGAGCGTCGAGTTCGGCGGGTCGGTCGCGCGGGCGATTCAGTCCTACGTCACGGACCACGATATCGACCTGCTGGTCGTCGGCACCCACGGCCGGACAGGATTCGACCGGTACGTCCTCGGGAGCGTCGCGGAACATCTCGTTCGGACGGCGCCGGTCCCGGTGTTGACGGTGCGGGACACGGTGAGGTCGTAAGCGGGCGGTGCCGATTATCAGTTCGTGGCGATGGCGGACGGGTTTATCTCGTCGGCACGGTCGACTGCGAGCATGCAGCAGTACGACGATGCGTTCGGGACGGGTAGTCTGAACGCGCAACTCTCGGTCGACGACTTGATGCGGGACTGCGGGCTCGACGCGGCGGAAATCGAGTGGCGAAAGGAGTTCGTCGGCTTCGACGAGACGGATATCCGGCGGCTCGAATCGCTGGACGATGTCTTCCGTGACCACGCCGACCAAGTGGCCGAGGACTTCTACGACAACCTCACCGGCTACGACCAGACGGTGTCGGTCATCGAGCGCTCGGAGAAGACCATCGAGCAACTGAAGCGGACGCAGTCGGCGTATCTCGTCACGCTCGCGAACGGCGACTACGGCCGGGACTACTTCGCCAACCGCGCGCGGATTGGCAAGCTTCACGACCTGCTCGACATGCCGATGAAACACTACATCGGGCAGTACGGCGTCTACTACGACCTGCTCGTTCCGCTCCTGTTGGACCGGGTGACCGAGCGGTTGGTCGACCGACTGACCGAGGAGACGGACGCCGACCCCGGCGCCGCCGAACGCGTCGTCGGCGACGAACTCGACGTGGCGGAGGAGGAACTGCTCGCTGTCCTGCGCATCATCAACCTCGACATGCAGGTGGTCGCGGACACGTACATTCACTCCTACAACCAAGAACTGGAGGCGAGCGTCGCCGAGCGCGAACGACTCATGGACGAGGTGGAGTCGGACCTGACCGAGCCAATCGGTGACCTGCGCGACTCCGCCGAGGAGGTGGCAGCGCGCACGTCGTCCATCGACGACAAGACCGACGAGCAGGTGGATTCGATGTCGGAGGTGGCGGGCGAGGTGTCGAACATGAGCGCGACTGTCGAGGAAATCGCGTCGACGGCGAACGAGGTGGCGGACACCAGCAAGCGCGCGGAGGAACTGGCGACCGAGGGTCGGGCGGCGGCGACCGATTCAATCGAGACGATGGAGCGGGTGAGCGAGTCCTCGGAGGCGGTGACGAGCGACGTCGACGACTTGGCGGCACGCATCGACGAAATCGACGAGGTGGTCGAGGTCATCAACGACATCGCGGACCAGACGAACCTGCTGGCGCTGAACGCCTCCATCGAGGCGGCGCGGGCGGGCGAGGCGGGCGACGGCTTCGCCGTCGTCGCCGACGAGGTCAAAAGTCTCGCGGCAGAGTCACAGCGTCACGCGGGCGACATCGAGGAGATGGTCGACGACATCCAAGACGAGATGGCGGCGACAGTCGACAGCCTCGAAACGACGACCGACCGCATCGACCGGGGGATGACGGAAATCGAATCCGCGATGGAGACGCTCGAAGCGATTACCGACGCCGTACAGGACGCCACGCAGGGCATTCAGGAGGTGTCGGAGGCGACGGACGACCAAGCGGCGTCGACGGAGGAAGTCGCGAGCATGATAGACCAGTTGGTCGAACAGACCGAGCGCATCTCCGAGGAGGTGGAGACGGTGGCGACAATCAACGACTCCCAGACGGAGCAGATTCGGGCCATCGACGAGAGCGTGCGCCGACTCGGAGACGACTGACCCCCGTAGTTGAATACCCCTCGCGTCGAACCCCCAACCGATGCATACGAGGCGCGGTGGCCGGTGCTAGTCGAGACGTTCGCTCGGCTGTTCGGGACGGACCCGGTTATCAACGGCCTCGTCGGCGGCGTCGTCATCGCGTCGCTCAACCTCATCGGGGCGTCGCTGGTCTTCGTCTGGCGAGACCCCTCCGAGCGCGCACTCGACGGCGCCCTCGGCTTCGCCGCTGGCGTCATGCTCGCGGCGAGTTTCACGAGCCTCATCATCCCGGGCGTCGAGACGTACTCGGGCGGGAACCCGCTGCCCGTCCTGTTCGGCGTGGCGCTCGGTGCGCTCTTTTTGGACCGCTCTGATATGCTGATTCCGCACGCCCACTACCTCGTCACGGGGCGTCGGCGCTCCGACGCCGCCGACCCCGACACCTCGCTCCCCGTCGAGAACGAGCGACTCGCCGGCGTCATGCTGTTCGTCCTCGCGATAACGCTGCACAACATGCCGGAGGGGTTGGCAGTCGGCGTCGGGTTCGGGAGCGGTGACCTCGAAACGGCCATCCCGCTGATGCTGGCTATCGGTCTCCAGAACGTACCGGAGGGGCTTGCGGTGTCGGTGGCGGCGATAAACGCCGGGTTGGACCGGCGGGCCTATGCCGTGTTCACGGGGATTCGGTCGGGCGTCGTCGAGATTCCGCTCGCGGTGTTCGGCGCCTACGCCGTCGGCACGGTGTCGGCCCTGCTCCCTTACGCGATGGGCTTTGCCGCGGGCGCGATGCTCTTTGTCATCAGCGACGAAATCCTGCCCGAGACGCACACGCGGGGGAACGAGCGCATCGCGACGCTGGGGACCATCGTCGGCGTCATCGTGATGCTGTATCTCGACATCTCGCTCGGCTAAGTGGTTCCCAACTCGCTGGAAAGAGGGGGGTTCATATATCGGCAGCCATCCTATCAAATACCGATGACTGGGGGCGGCGACCTCACGTTCCGCTGTCCGGACTGTGGGGAGGCGATGACCGTGAACGAGTCGATGCGAGACGCATTGCTCGACCACGGCTGTGTCGTCTGTGGCTCGACAGTCTCGACGGCGGCGTTCTCGCCCGTCGACGGTGGCTGACCGGCGACGCTCGCCGCGCGGTGAACAAGTTATAAACAGCCCCCCCGCTATTCCCCAGCAGACGACACGCATGACCGTGGAGCAACAGACCGCGATGACGGACGCCGAAACCGACGCACTCCTCGACCGTCACGAAACCGGCGTTCTGGCGCTCGCCCGCGAGGACGAGCCGTACGCGGTCCCGATTTCGTACGGGTACGACGCCGACACCCGCCAGTTCTGTATGCGACTCGTCTCTACCCCGGACGGCGAGAAGCGACGCTTTCTCACCGACTCACCGACGGTTCGGTTCGTCGTGTACGAGGAGGGCGAGACGACCTATCGGAGCGTCGTCGCGACCGGTCGCCTCGAAGCGCTCGACCGGGCGTCGCTCACGCCGGACCACGTCGAACGCTTCGGCGCCGCCCGGCGACCCCTGTTCGAGATGTGGGACGAGGCGAAACCCGACCTCGACATCCAGTTGTACGAACTCGCGCCCGACGAACTGAGCGGGCGCCGAATCGACATCGAGTGACTACGCGTCGAGAATCGCATCGAGGAGTTTGGTCTGTGCGGCGGCCAGATGCTCGGTGAACGTCGAGCGCGAGATGTCGAGGTCGGCGGCGACGTCGCCCGCGTTCGCGCCTTTCGGCCGTTCGAAGTAGCCCATGCTGTGGGCGGTTTCGAGCACTTCCCGTTGGCGGTCGGTGAGTCGCCCCCGGTCGACAAACACTAGGTCGTGGTCCGCGCGCTCACCCTCCGACCGCAGGAGGCGCTGGATATCGACGGTCGGATACCGCTCCCGGAGCGTCGTGATGACGCCCTGTAGTTCGGACATGTCCGCGGCGTGAAAGACCAGATACAGCATGCCGTCCCGGGTGTGGACGTCGACGACCGGACAGTCGAACTGCTCGATGCACTCGCACGGACAGCCACCGCCCCGAGTGCGGCTGAACCGATACACGGTCTTCGAGCCGTAGGTAAAGACGGGGGAGAGACGCTCGTCGGCGTCGGCGGCCTCGGCCGCTGCGTCGTCCAGCATGAACTCCTCGGTGACCGTCCCCTCGTCGGCGGGAGCGACGCTCCGCGACACCGAGAGAGTGGACGCGTCGGCGTTCGCCGCGGCCGACGCGACGGGACAGGACCCGTCCGCGTCGACACACAGTTCCGCTCTGATACCCCCCATTATGCACTCCCTTGGCGCGAGCGATTGGTAAACGCACCGGAGCGTGCTTGCCATCCCTTATAAACTACCTCGATATCGTGGGTGAAGACTGGTTGTGGCCCCCTGTCTCTATAGAGATGACTGACGATGGCTATCGCCGCACCTCGCTACGACAGACGGACTGAGGAAACGACTATCGACGACGCCGACGACGTGCAGGCGATTCTGCACGCGCTACAGGACGACGACTGCCGGGCGGTACTCGACGCGACGGGAGAGCGGTCGCTGTCCGCGAGCGAACTCGCCGAGCAGTGTGACCTCCCACTCTCGACGGCGTACCGAAAACTCGAAACGCTCACCGACGCCGGCCTGTTGACCGAGCAAACCCGTCTCTCGCCCGAGGGGAAACACGCGAGCGAGTACGCCCGCGCCGTCGACGAGGTGGTCGTCGACGCCGACGCCGGGTTTGAACTCACCGTCTCGCGGCGTGACCACGCCGACGACGGACCGACCGCCGAACCCTAATCGCCGCGCAGTCGACGCACCGCCCAGAGAACGAGTACGAGGCCCTCGATTCGGGCCGCGGCGTACACCCACGGCCGGAGCGATACGTCGTCGTCGGCCGTCGCGAGGTCCATCCAGAAGTCGACGACGGCTCGCGGACGAAGCAGTTCTGCGACGCCAACGGCCAGCACTGCGAGGCGGAGGAGCATACCGAACGGGACGCAGTCGATGCCAATAACTGTTACCCATACGATAGGTTTCGGCGGTGAATCGGCCGACCGAGCGTACTCGGTGTTACTGTTTTAACGTCTCAGTTCGTAGTTCGGAACGGCATGGCGAACCGCAATCCGTTCGACGAACTGGACGAGTTGTTCGACCGGATGCAGCGAAACATGGAGCGCGCCACCCGGATGTGGGAGTCCGAGGCCCTCGACTCCGGACTACCGGGTGCCGCCTCGATGAACGTCGACCTCGAAGACCAGGGCGACGAGTTCGTCCTGACGGGCGACCTGCCCGGCTTCGAGACAGAGGACATCGACGTTCGGATGCAAGAGCAGACGCTACACATCACCGCCGAACACGACGAATCCAGCGAGGAGTCGGACGGGGAGTACGTCCACCGCGAACGGCGGCAAACCTCGGTGGAGCGGGCGATTCCCCTGCCGAGCCCCGTCGACGCCGACGAGGTCACCGCCAGTTACAACAACGGCGTCCTGACCGTCCGGCTTCCGAAGACAGACCCCGATTCGGACGGGACACAAATCGACGTGACCTGATTACGCGCGGAACGCTCGCACTTCGTCGAGCGTCGGTATCCCCGACCGGGCGCCGGCCGCCCGCGTCGCCATCGACCCCGCAGTGACCGCCGTCTCGATGGCGTCGCGGAGCGACGCCCCGTCGGCCAGTCGCGCCGCCAGAAAGCCGTTCAGCACGTCGCCGGCGCCGGTGGTGTCGACCGGCTCTACCGTCGGTGGGTCGACGCTGAACCCGTCCGTCGGCGTCTCGACGAGTAGCGTATCGCCGCCCCGTTTCCGGACGACGACGCCGTCGTACCCCGCGAGCGACGACTCGATGGCCGCGTACTCGTGTTCGTTCGGCGTGCAGTAGTCGACGGCGTCGCGAGCGAGCAAGGGTTCGACACCCGCCGGCGGCGCGGGGTCGAGAATCACCGTCGGACGGTCGGGGTCGTCGGCGAGGGCATCGAGCAGTGTCGCGACCGGTTCGACGGGAATCTCGTTCTGCAGGAGGAGACAGTCCGCCTCGGCCACGGTGTCGGCGTGAGCGCGGACGTAGGCGTCGTCGACGTCGGCGTTGGCGCCGGGGTGGACGACGATACGGTTGTCCCCGCTCTCCTCGACGAAGACGTAGGCCGCGCCGGTCGGGACGGGGGCCGTCCCGAGGGAGTCGGTGTCGATACCGGCCGATTCGAGCGCCGACACCACGCCGTAGCGCTCGTGGTCGACCCCCACTCGGCCGAGCATGGTCGTCGTCGCCCCCGCGGTGGCCGCTGCGACCGCCTGATTCGCGCCCTTGCCACCGTGTCGAATCTCGTCCGCCTTGGGGGCGAAGTCGTCGGGGAGGTCGGCAACCCGGACCGTCTCACCGCGGTCCGGGAACCAGTCGTACCGCGCTTCGAACGCCGCGAGTTCGTCGGCCCCCACGCGCGTGACGTGGTCGACGTTGACGCTACCGAGACTGATGACGTCGCCCATCGTGCGCCCATGCTCGGGGATGCCCCGTATACGTTCGGGTCGTGGCGGCGAACTCGGGCGCCGAGAGTCGCCGCGGCTGGTCCGCACTCGTCACGAACGTTTATCCGCGCTCCGATGCGACAGCCACGTATCATGTCAATCGTGGCTGCGGTCGACGAGGAGGCAAGCACCAGCGTAGTGCGTCGGGGATACGAACTCGCGCGGGCGTTCGACGAGGAGTTGGTGGTGATACACGTCATGCCCGAGACGGAGAGCGTGGCGGCGGCCGAGGAAGTCGCGAGCGAGGCCATCCGACTGGCGCTCGACGACCCGGAAAACGTGACGGCCGTCGGCGCCCTCGGCGACCCAGCGCCGCGAATCCTCCACGTCGCAGAGGAGCGCGACGCCGCGTACATCGTGCTCGGCCCGCGGAAGCAGACGCCGATTGGCAAGGCGCTGATGGGGAGTGTCTCCCAACTCGTCATGCTGAACGCGGACTGCACCGTCGCGTTCGTCACCGGCGAGTAGTCACGCGAGTCGCCGCCATCGAAGACGTGTTTCAACGGACGCACCACGACGCCTAAGCGTGCTACCGTGGTACACGGAGATATGTGGAACCTGACGCCGCGGCGCCATCCCGCCGGCGCTTCGTGCTCGCCGCGCTCACCAGCGCCGGACTGGCCGGCTGTCTCGGGACGAGCGACCACCCCGACCCCATCTCTCGGAGCGACGCGATGAGCTGTAACCAGTGTGGGATGATACTCAGCCAGCAACCGGGGCCGGCCGGTCAGGCGTACTATCAGGACAACAGTCCCGAGGGGAACGAGCCACCCGCGCGCTTCTGCAGCGCGGTCTGTACGCACTGCCACCGGTTCGCGAAGGGCGACCAAGGGTGGACACCGCAAGTGACGTATCTCACCGACTACGCGGCCGTCGACTACCGCGTCTCGCAGTCCGGCGGCACCCCGGTCATTTCGGCGCATCTCGGTGCCGAGGGGTTCGCCGCCACCGACGCCCTCGACGTCGTGGTCGGGTCGGACATCCAGGGGTCGATGGGACCGGCCATCGTTCCGTTCAGCGACACGGCGCAGGCGGAGTCGTTCGCATCGGCGTACGGCGGCGACGTCATCGCCGCGAGCGACATCTCGCGGGAACTCATCGCCCAGCAGTGACCCGCATTCCCAGTCCGTGGGAATCGACAACAGGTATTGCTCTGTCGGAGCGATATCGGGTGTATGACTGACGTCCGTCGACAGGTTCGGGACCACGTCCGGACGAACCCCGGCGTCCACTTCAACGCGCTCACGCGAAACCTCGACATCGCGACCGGGCAGGCGCAGTATCACCTCCACCGACTCGGTCGGAACGACGACGTCGTCGCCGAGGAAGTCCGAGGCCGAACCCACTACTTCGACCCCGAGTACGACCCGTGGGAGCGCCGGCTGGTCGCGCTGTATCGTCGCGAGACGGCTCGCGACATCATCACGCTCCTTCTCGAAGCCGAGTCGTTGGCGGCGACGACGCTCGCCGACCGCCTCGACCTCGCCCGGAGTACCGTCTCGTGGAATCTCGACTCGCTGGCCGACGCCGACGTCGTTGACCTGTCGTACGGTGACCGCGGACAGGTGGAAGCGACGCTCACCAGACCCGAGGAGACAGTGCGGTGTCTCGAAGCCGTGACGCCGTCGCTCGCCGACCGTCTCGTCGACCGCTTCGTCCGCCTCGTCGACGACGGCCTCTACGGCGAGGACTGAGTGGCCGCGACTCGGAGCAACCGGCCACGTCGAACTCGCGGCGCGCTCTCCGTCGGGCGTCTAATTGCCCTGATACTCGGCGTAACTCACGCAGTAGGCGTCGGGGGCGATGGTTCCGGCGACGACTGCACAGGCGCCCATCCCGTCGTCGTTCTTGTCCTCGATGTAGAACCGGCAGTTCGAACACTGCTGACCATCGCTCGGAGAGGTCTGGTAGTTCACGTCGGACTGCGCGGAGACGGCGTCGGGGTTGCGTTCGACGCCACCGATGCTGGTCGCCGTCTCGTAGGCGGCGGGCACGCCCTCGCTAGCGCTCGTCGACGTCGCCGTCATCGTCGCCGTTTCGCCACCACCACCGCCGCCACAGCCTGCCAGACCTACGGACAGCCCGGTTCCGAGCAGTCCGAGGAGTCGTCGTCGGTTCGCCGTCGTCAGTTCGTCTGACATGTGAGAAGATTGTGTTTTATAGCAGATAAATTGTGTGTCTAATCTCTCCCGGGATACAGACCTTTTTGGTGGCTTCTCGTCTACGACCGCCACAGGACGTGTGGCCTAGCGGATAGGGCGAGAGGTTCCTAACCTCTAGACCGCGGGTTCGAATCCCGCCACGTCCGTTCTCCGGCGAGCGAAGCGAGCCGTGAGAACGAAGACCGGAGATTCGAATCAGGGAGGTCGCGCGCAGCGTAGCGAGCACGTCCGACCGTGGTTCGAATCCCGCCACGTCCGTCTCGTTCGTATTCACTCACTCGACTGCCGCGGCGTAGTCCCCCTCGCTCCCTGCGGTCGCTCGCGTGACTCCCGCCACGTCCGTTTTCTGGCTGAGCGAAGCGAGGCCGAAAACGGTGACTGGAGTTCGAACCCTACGAGACGAGCGGAGCGAGTCTCGGTCCGGTTCGAATCCCGCCACGTCCGTCTCGTTCGTTTTCACGCACTCGACGGCCGCGGCGTAGTCCCGCTCGCTCACTCCGTTCGCTCCCGAGACTCCCGCCACGTCCGTTCTCCGGCGAGCGAAGCGAGAGCGAACACGGCACTTTCGGCGAGTTCCCGACCGAAGTCTGAAATTATAAAGCGATTCCAAACACGGGCCAGTGTACGATGCAGCGACTGGTCGGTCCGGCGCTCACCGCCCTCGCGGTACTACTCGCTATCGCGACTGTCGGCGTAGTCTTCGGTGAGTTTCGGTTCGCGAGTGACCTGGCGCTGGCTCTTCTCGGGCTGGCGTTTCTCACCGGAAGCGGTCTGTCGCTCGTCGAACTGGGACAGCGGATTCACCAGCTCGTGCGGTTCGGTCTCACGGATATCCACGACGAAAGCGACATCCACACGTCCGGTCCGGGGCGGCGTTGGCTCCGTATCGAGACGACTGTCGCCGCCGAAGACGACCCCGTCCGTGGTGTTCTCGACGACTCTCCCGCAGTGGCAGTAACCGTCGAGTGCAGTGTCCGTGAACGGCTCGCCCAGTTTCCGTGGCTGAGCACACAGGTTGGAACCCACTCCGAACGAACGAGTGCAGTTCCCGTTGGGCTCGGTCACTCAAGTACCGACACCGTCTTCACCGCCACTGGCACCGCCCGGACGCTCGGACACGACCTCCGTGTCGTCGGGGGCGACTGCAGAGAACTGACTGTAGACGACGACGTCCCGCCACACACCCGGACCGCGCTCGCTGACTTAGGTATCACCGTCGAAACGGCCCTGTTCAGGGGGCGAGTCTTCGAACACTACGTCCGTATCGCCGAAGCGACGGTCCCGAACAGAGCAACGGTCCAACTCTTCGGACCGGTCGTTGTCGAGAATACGGCGAGCGGACGAACGCTTAGACCCGCTGGCCGATTCGCCAGTCGGCCGCTGATGACGACAGACGGGTGGAGAGCGATTCTGAAACGGATCGGTCGACGACTCGCTATCCTCTCGCTGGTAGCACCCCTGACCGGTTTCTGTGGGTGGTTGTTGCTTTCGGTAGCAGGACGCTCGCTGCTCGGGTGACTCCCGCCACGTCCGTTTGCCGACGAGCGAAGCGAGGCCGAAAATGCCGACTGCCGAGGGGTCGCTACAGCACGTCGTCGTCGACGGTCTTCGGGACGATTTCGGCGTCAGCGAGCGGCGCGATGTTGATTTCGACGCCGTGTTTGTGGTTCGGCCGGTAGCCTTCGGTCGTGATTTCTGCGAGCGCGCGGTCGGCCCAGTCGGCGGAAATGTCGCTCGCAATCTCGTCGCAGGCCTCCCCGATTTCGCTCGCGAGCGCCTCGTACTCGTCGAGGTCGCTCGCCAGTTCGGAACAGAGCCGTTGCCGGTCCGAGACGCCGCCCTCACCTATCTGTGCTTGGCCGGCGTCCTCGAACTGGTCGTAGTAGTACGTCGTGAACAGGATGCCGTTGCTCGCGTAGTGCGCCGAGCCGACGAGGTCGTCGTAGTATTCGAAGAGGTCGTACAGATGCGCCGCGACCGGTTCGTCGCCGTCGGCGGCGTAAGCCTCGAACGCTGTTTCGAGGTCCGCGAGCGCGTCCAGCCACTCCTCGCGGTTCTCCTCGACCGTCTCGTAGAACGAGGGGCTGAACAGGTCGCCCATGTCCACGTCCGGACGGGCGGCCAACTCCTCCAGCGTCTCCAGCCGCGCGGCGGTCCGCGCCCGGAACTCCGCGACTCGCTCGGCGGCCTCGCGCGCGACCTGCCGGTTCTCCGCGGGCCACTCACGCGGGTCGGGCTGGGCGAGGTCCGCCAGTCGGTCCTCGAAGACGGCGATTTGTTCGAGGCCGCTCTCACAGCGGGCGTACGTCTCGGCGGCGTCGGCCTGCTCGCTCGCCGACAGCGACTCGTCGCCGCGGCGGCGGTTGGCCGCGCTCCGCCGCTCCCGGAGCAGGGCCTTCCGCGGTTCGAGATAGCGGTTCTGGAGGCGGTCGAACACCCCCGCGTCCAACTGGTGGTAGTCGACGAGACAGGCAAAGCCCTCGCCCTCGGGGTCCGAGACGAGGCGCTCGGTCGTGAACCGCCACACGATGGGCGTCCGGTCGAACGTCGAGACGTGATAGTCGAACAGGTCGTCTTCGAGCCACGCCCGGAGGTTGGGGTAGGCCTCCTCGGCGGCGCTCTGACTGCCGAGGAGGGCGTCGACCTCCGCGAGACGGGCGTCGGCATGGTCGCCCCAGATGCGCTCGAATTCGGCTTCGATTCGGGTGAGGAGGCTGGTCTCGCCGTCGATATCGGAGAGTGGGACGATACCGTCGTCGCTCTCGTGGACGATGCGAAGCGAGAGATGTAGCAGGAGGTCTTTCACCATCGCCGGGAAGTCGTCGGTCGGCTCGGTGATGGATTCGGGGTCATGGTCCTCGCGTTCGCGGGGGTCTTCGATGGTTCGGAGGGCGATTTCTTGGAGGATAGTGTCGCGCTGGTCGTCGGTGATATCGAAACAGTCGAACACCGCCTCATCGATGGCATCGGCACAGGTTTGGAGATTCTGCTCGATGCGTTCGAGATGCCGTGCCGCGGCGACACCGAGTTCGTCCAGCGAGGTGTCCGGCGACACCGTCTCGGAGGGGGTATCGAGTTCGAGTTCGTCCCGAAGTTCGCGGTGCGGGTGGTCGTACTGCGGAAGCGAGTCGTTAGCGCCGAGGGCGTCGAGGAGAACGGGGCCGTCGTAGTGGGGCGAGACGAAGTCGTACTGGCGCTTGGAGACGAGGTGGCCGACGGCCTCGCGGGCGAGGCTTTCGAGTTCGTCGATTCCTTCGAGTTCTTCGCGCCACGGGACCTTTGAGACCAAGCCAATCTCCCAGTTTCTCTCGGAAGTCTGTGTGAGCATCAGGTACGTGAAGAGATGGCTGTTCGTGTAGGCAAGCGCAGTCCACGTAGCACGGTTCGGCACGAGAACAGACCCCATATGTCCGAACACGGAAGAGTCGTGCAGGTATCCGAATCTACGCCCGCTCCGCTTGGAAACCGTGTAGGAAAGTGCCTCTCTGAAATAATATTCCGTGTTTCGCGGATAGGATTTCGGATACCGCTTCACTTCCCGCCCGTCGTTGCCCCAGAGGATGGTGTTCTTGACACGTGGTAACAGCCATGCATCCGAACCACCCTTCGCAAACGGTGCCCACTCCGAATCCCCGGCAGTAACCCAAAACCGACGGAGAAAGCGCCCATCGTCGGCTGTCGCGGTTCCCTGTTTGATTGCGGAGAACCCCCTCTTTCCGGGAAGGTTCGCGTTGTCAGCGTCGAGGACGACATCGGAGTCGTACAGTAGACGGAGCTGTCGGGGGACCCAATAAGAGAGCGGCGTTCCGGGGACAATCTCGAACTCGGAGAGAGACCGTTCGTACATCCGTTGCGCGCTATCGTCGTCCGAATCGAGAAAGGCGGCGCGGAGAAACACCTGTTCTTTTTCCTCTTTTTCGATATCCGGGAGGCGGATGAACGCGCCAGTCTGTTGTCCGTCCGTCCCAGACCGAACGACCGTACCGACGGTACCGACTGTCGCGTTGTCGAGGATATCGTACCCGAATTCGGAAAAGAAATCGAACGCGCCGCGGTTGCCAATGAAATCCTCGCGGAAGCCTTGGAACGACCGACTGAACATGAACGAGTGGGGAACGAGCATCCCGATACGGCCTTTTCGCCTGACGAAGCCGTCGCAGGCTTCGAAGAAATTGATGTAGTACTCCGGCTTGTATTCGTAGTGGTCCTTGACGTACTCCTGCACGTCGTCGGGCATCCGCCCACCCGACCCATACGGCGGATTCATCAGCGCCACGTCGTAGTCCTGTGTCAACACCACCAGCAGATGCAGGAAACTCCGGAGGTTCTGTGCGCCGAAGGAATCGGACGTCTGTTCCTCGACGGCGGCTTCGAGTTTGCGCAGGAACTCGTGCAGGGTGTGGGGACCCTCGCCGCCCCACTCCATGACGTCCGTCTGGTCGTCCATGAACTCGTCTTCGAGTTCGCCCTGCACGTCGAGCAGACTTCCGAGGGCTTCGGTGGTCTGGAACTCCTCGATGACGCCGTCGAGGGCTTCTCGAACGTCGGTACCCTCGCCCGTGATGTCGTCCAGTACGTCGACCGCCTCCTCGATTTCCGCGACGCGAGCGTCGGCACAGACGATGCCGACGTTCGGCATCTCGAAGTCGCCGCCCTCCGCTTCGGCCCGCGTGCGAGCCTTCAGATAGAGGTTGAACGCCGATAGCTGACAGGACCGAAGGTCGATGTCGACGCCGTAGAGGTTGTGTTCGAGGATTTTCGCGGGAATCGCCGCGCGGTCGAGGTCCGTCTCCGCCCACCAGATGCGTTCGAGAATGTCGAAGGCATAGAGGAGGAAGTGGCCGCTGCCGCAGGCGGGGTCGATGACGCGGAGGTCCGAAGGGTGGTCGAAGTCGGGGGCGTCGCCGCCGTCCGCGTCGGGGATGAGATACGTACAGAGTTCGGGCACGCTCGGGGCGTCGTCGGGCGTGACGAGGCGGTCCTTGCGCGCCTCGGGCGAGATGGCGTCGGCGTCGGGGACGGCGTCGGTCTGGTCGGTCGCTTCGAGATAGAGTTTGCCGAGCGAGTTGTCGGCGAGCATCCGGACGACCCAGTGGGGCGTGTAGAACTGGTTGGCCGGCCCCACGTCTTCGGGTTCGAGCGTGTTCTTGGCGTCGAGGGCTTCGACGACCGGGCGGTTGTAGTACTCGTACACCCATCCCAGCACGTCGTCGGCGCGCCACACCTCGTCCGGGACCGAATCCAGCATCCCGCAGAGTTCTTCGAACGTGTCGTCGTCGGGGTCGACGAGGCTGTACGGCGACGAGCGGTCGAACAGAATCTCGATTTCGTCGGCCAAGCGGTCACAGGCGTCGTGGTAGGCTTGAAGAATCGACTCGTCTTCGAGCAGGAACTCCTCGTGGACGAGCGTTTCGGCGGCGGGCGTCAGGCCGTTCTCCTTGAAGACGGTGACCTCCTCGGCGACGAAGTCCCGGACCTCCATACAGCGGAGCGCGGCGAGGCGATTGACGATGGTGTAGCCGACGCCGGCGACGTACTTCGCGAACGCCTCGTCCCACGTGTGGCCGTCGACGCCCTCGATGTCGATGGCGTCGACGAGGGCTCGTGTCTCGTCGTCGAGCGCGTCGCGATTGGCCGGCTCCTCGTCGAGCCCCCGCTGTGTGAGCTGGTACTCGACGTTGGCCTCGACCCGGTCGCGCATCTCTGCGACGACGTCTTCGAGGTGTTCGCGCTCGGCTTTGTCCAGTTGCGCCGTCCGCTCGTGTGTGGCGGTGTCCGTCATGGGGAACGCTGAGTACGCCACCAACAGCGTCGGGTGATTTCAAAGTTGCTTCCGGGGCGCGCTCGGACGGTCCGGGCGGCGCCTGCGCCCGACGACCGAAGACGGCTTAGTGAGGTTTATGCGGGCGTAGGGGCGAGATTCGGGTAAGAATGCTCTCAGCCACGAGACGCGGGCTCGTCGAGGGGCTTCGCGTCGCCGTCAGCGAGGCGGGCTACGACTACGATATCGCGGACACCGACGTCGAACTCGAAGCGTTCGACGACGAGGAGAAAGGCGAGTTCTCCGCCGCCGTCTCCTTCGCCATCGCGGCGGACGTGGGCGCGAACCCCATGGCCGTCGCCGACGACATCGCGGCCGCCCACCGCGACCACGGACTGCCCGAGGGAGTCAGCGAGGTGAGCGTCGCTAACGGCCACATCAACTACCATCTCGACCCCGCGGCGATGGCGCGTCTGACCCTCGGCACCATCGACAGCGAGGGCGACGCCTACGGGTCGCGCGAGCGAGACGACCCGGACACCATCGTCGCCGACGTCTCCTCGCCGAACATCGCGAAACCCCTCCACGTCGGCCACCTGCGAAACACCATCCTCAGCGACGCGCTCATGAACGTCTTGGAGGAGCGGGGTCACGACGTGACCCGAGACAACCACCTCGGCGACTGGGGGACGCAGTTCGGCAACCTGCTCCACGAGTACGTCGAGTTCGGGGACGAGGACGCCTTCGAGGACGACCCCATCGCCCACCTCCTCGAACTCTACCAGCAGTTCGAACAGCGCGACGGACTGCTGGAGGAAGTCGAGGACTTCGGCGCCCTGACCGACGACTTCGAGGAGGCCGTCGAGAACGAGCGCACCCACCACACCGAAGCGGGCAAGGAGTGGTTCGCGCGTCTCGAACGCGGCGAGGATGTCGCCGTCGACCGCTGGGAGCGGTTCCGCGAGGCCAGTATCGAGCGCTTCGAAGACATCTACGCCGAACTCGGGGTCGACTTCGACCTCTGGCTCGGCGAGAGCTTCTACGCTCGCGAGGGCTGGAACGACGTCGTCATCGAGAAGGCGCTGGATGAGGACGTGGCGATGCGCGGCCCGGACGAGTCGGTGTTCATCCCGATTTATCCCGACGACTACGAGGACGCGGGCGACCCCGAGGCGGCGTCGGTCGATACCTCGCTGGACCGGGCGCGGGCCATGGTCGACGACGCGGGGAGCGTCGAGGACGCCGACTTCGACGCGTTCTACATCGTCAAGTCGGACGGCTCGACGGTCTACGGAACCCGTGACCTCGCGACCATCGACTACCGCGTCCGCGAGTTCGACGCCGACCAGTCGGTCTACGTCGTCGCCAGCGAGCAGAACCGTTACTTCCAGCAACTGTTCGTCGCCGCGCGGAAGATGGGCTACACCGACGTTCGCCTCGAACACATCGACTACGGCATGATTAGCCTCCCCGAGGGGAGCATGTCGACCCGCGGCGGCCAAATCGTCACCGTCCGCGAGGTGCTCGACGCGGCCGACGAGCGCGCTCGCGAAATCGTCCGCGCGAAGGGGCGGAACGTCGAGGATGACGAAGTGGACGCCATCGCCCGCAAAATCGCGCTCGCGACGGTGAAATACGGCATGGTCGCGGCCAATCGCTCGAAGGACATCACCTTCGACATCGACGAGGCGGTGTCGCTCGACGGCGACACCGGTCCCTACGTCCAGTACGCCACGACGCGAGCGTACAGCATCCTCGACTCGGCGGAGGCGGTGCCCGACGTCGGCGACATCGACCCGTCGGCGTTCAACGACACCGACTACGACCTTATCTACCACCTCGGGCGCTACCCGCTCGTCCTCGACCGGTGTGAGACGCGCTACGACGCCGCCCCGCTCGCACACTACCTCCTCGAACTCGCTCACGTCTTCAACTCGTTCTACCACAAGAACCGAGTGCTGGACGCGGAGTCGGCGGCCGAGGAGCGCCTCGTCCTCACCGCGACCACCGCGCAGGTGTTCGAGAACGGACTCGACCTGCTCGGTATCGACACGCTGGCGGAGATGTAGAACGGGGGCTTTTCTCCGCCCCGCCCGTCGGACGGGTCGTGAGCCGACCCACTCGCTGGCTGGCCGTCTGTCTCTGTCTGCTCGCCGTGAGCGCCGGCTGTCTCGGCGCCGGCGTCGGGAGTGACGGAGACACGGCGGAATCGACCGTTCGCGTCACGGACGTCGTCGACGGCGACACGATAGACATCCGGTACGCGAACGGCACCGAAGACACGGTGCGCTTGCTCGGCGTCGACACGCCGGAGGTCCACGTCGAGAACGACCCCGCGGAGTTCGAGGGCGTCCCCGACACCGAGGCGGGGCGGTCCTGTCTCCGCCGGCACGGCGAGCGCGCGACAACCTTTGCCGTCGAGCGACTCGCGGACCGCGAGGTGACGCTTCGCTTCGACCCCCTCGCCGACCGGCGGGGCGGCTACGACCGCCTCCTCGCGTACGTCGTGGTCGGGAACGAGACGTTCAACGCCGCACTGCTGGAACGCGGCCACGCCCGACTCTACGATTCGGCGTTCCGCCAGCGCGACGACTACGCCGCGCTCGAACGAGCGGCGCGCGAGGAGGGCCGCGGCCTCTGGAGCTGTGCCTCGTAGAGGTATTACTACCAGACATTCACAAAGACTTTAGTATAACCAAAGAATATCTCCTAGCGAGAATGACGCCCACATGGTTCCGCGCCGACGGGGAGACGCTCGGACGACCGTGGGTCGGTAGGGCGGTGAGTCGATGACGGCGACGAAGTCCGGACTCGCGGGGCAGTTGGCCGTCGTCGCCGGCTTCGAGAACCCACAGGCCGCCCTCGAACAGTACCCGACCCCGCCGGAGTTGGCGGCCCACGTCGTCCACATCGCCGACCTGAACGACGACATCGAGGGACGAACCGTCGTCGACCTCGGCGCCGGGACGGGGATGTTCACGCTCGGCGCCGCGCTCCGCGGCCCGAAGCGAGCGGTCGGCGTCGAAATCGACCGCGACGCCCTCGAAATCGCGCGCGAAAACCGGCGTCGGGTAGGCACCCGGACGGAGATTCACTGGGTGCAGGCCGACGCGACGCGCGCCCCCCTCTGCATCGACGACCCGACCACCGTCGTGATGAACCCGCCCTTCGGCGCACAGGACGGCAACGAGCACGCGGACCGAGACTTTCTGGCGACGGCCGCCGACATCGCCGACGTCTCGTACTCCGTTCACAACGCCGGCAGTCAGGACTTTGTCGAGGCCTTCGCCGCCGACAACGGCGGCGAGGTGACTCACGCCTTCGCGGCGCAGTTCGACCTCGAACACCAGTTCGACCACCACGCCGCCGACAGGGCCGAAATCGATACCGAAGTCTACCGCATCGACTGGACTAGTCGTACGTCTCGGTGAACGCGACGCGAACCCGCGTCCCGCCATCGACGGCGTAGAGTCGCCCACGGACGTTGATGAAGCTGAGTCCACCGACCTCGACCGTCTTGTTGGCGGCCGGAATCGGCTCGGTGGCAGAGCGGTTTCCGACGGACACCGTGACCTTGAACGACCCGGCCGTGGCTTCGACGGAGATGTTTCGCCCGGCCACGACCGGGTTCGCCCGGGCCGGCGGCGACGTGTAGGCCGTCACGTTCTGGTCGTCGTGGACGAGACGCACTCGGTACGCGGTGCCGCCGCCGACGGCGCTCCACCCCGAGCGTTGGACGCGAATCGTCTCTCGCCACCCGACGCCGCCGACGCGGACGAGCGTCGTCCCGTCGAAGTCGAGTCGCCCCTTCGAGACGGCCGTCATCCAGATGCCTCGCTCGCGGTTCCTGACGATGACGCCCGAGGTGTTGACCTGTGTCGTCTCGCCGAACGCCTCGACGTCGACGACAGACACCATCCCGTTCGGAACGTTCTCGGCGTAGGTCACTTCGTAGCCGCGCGTCTCGATGGGCGCACTTTCACTCGGCAGGTCGTCGCTCGACGCTGTCATCAGGTTGACCGGGACGGCGGGGCCGGCGAGCGCCGCCGTACAGAGGAGGAGGATGGTCGCCCCGACCTGCCACCGGGCCACCGAGGAGTCGGTATCGGAGCGCTCGACGGAGGGAAGGAGCGGCCGAGCGGACGCCGCCGCCGTCGCCGCCACGAGCGCCGCGAGGAGGACGACGAGGGTGACCCCGAGCGCTCGGTAGAGGACGTACGTCTCGCTGCCGCGGAACCAGTAGACGGCCCACATGGACTGTGCCACCGCGAACAGCACGACGCCGACGGCGACCCGAAGCGCCGACGGTCCCTCGTCGTCGCGGCCGCGCAGTACCCACACCCCGGCGAGGACGCCGAGGAGGAGGCCGATGGCGTGGCCCTGAATCGCGATGTCGGCCCACCACGGCGCTGAGTACGACGACCCGGCGCTCGCGGACACCGTCGGTTGCTGGAGTGCCGTGTAGAGCGTCCGGAGCGCGTTGCCCGCGGTGATGGCGACGACTGTCGCCAGCGGGTAGCGCACCAGCGCGAAGCCCGCGAAGGCGAAGACGACGCCCGAGAACCCGATGACCGGGCCGACGGCAAAGAGGGCGGTGAACAGACCGGCGCCGACGACGGCGAGGGGAGCCACCACCAGCGCCCGCACGTACGGGTTCGTCAGCGGCGACGTGAACGTCTGCGTGCCGCGCTCGCGAGGGTAATGTCCCCACGCGTACTCCGCGAGGGGGGCGAGCGCGAGCGTTCCGACGAGGTTGCCGAGCAGATGCCCGACGCCCGAGTGTGAGAAGGCCGCCGTCACTACGCCCAGCGGATAGAAGTACGACCACGCGCGGAAGGGAATCGTGACCGGTGCGTACCAGTGCGACCAGCCGCCTTGGACGAACAGATACACCGCGAGGACGCCGAGGACGGAGAGGACCGTCCCCCACGGGACACCGAGGAGGAACCGTGACCGGAGGCGCGCACCCCAGCGCCCGCGGGGGCGGTCGACTGCGAAAATGACCACCGCGACACAGAGAAGAGAACACAGAACGGCGAGTCGAAAGAGCGTCGCCGAGTCCGGAAGCCCGAGCATACTACCCGTTCACCGGGCGCCGGTAATGAATCCGGCGGGGGGTCCTGCGCGGCGCTTCGGCGGCCGGCTTACAGTTTGCTTTCGGCGTCTTCGGCGAGTTCGGCCATGCGCTTGCCGACGCGGCCGGCGTCGGAGAACTCGTCTTCGCTCATCGCCGTCGCGAGCGCGTTCCCGAGGACGAACACGGCGTGTTTGTGCTCGCTTTTCGACTTGTGGACATGGGAGGGGTCGACGCTCAGCGACTCGTAGGGGTCGAAGATGCTGTCGTCGACTGACTCTTGACTGCGAAAGTAGTTCATAATCGTTACCATCTGCTCGTGGAGTTCGAGGAGTTCTTCCTTGTGCATACTGACACCTACGGCGGTGTATCGGTTAAGGATTATTGCGGCTGTCTCGCATAGTCGGGCGCCGTGGCTCGCGTCTCGAAGGGGTCAGAAGACGTACTCGTCTTCGTGACCCATCATCCCCTCGTCTTCGAAGCCCGGTTCCTCCTCCTCCATCGGCCCACTGGTCTTGTAGGCCCGCAGTCCGGTCGAGAGCAGTTCCTGAATGGCTTCCTCCCGGTTGACGAACTCACCCTGTTCTATCAACTGGGCAATCTGCATCTCGAGGTGTTCCGGAACGGTTATTTCCACGTTCGGCATTTGAACGTTCGACGGTTTGGAAGGACCGTATTTAAATTCTGCGGGGCGGATTCAGAGTTCGATAACTGTCGATTCCATCGCACGAGTATATCTCTGGAAAGGGCGAACTGGAGTTTCGGAATCGTGTAATCCGCCGAGGCCGAGAGTATAGGTGTATCGAGCGCCGAGCCAACCCATGGTTAGAGACGTCACCGACGTCTACCGGGAGTTCGGCGACGAGCGACTCCCGCCCGGCCAGCACCGAACCGAGTCGTTTCCGATTCTCTCGAAGGGGAACGAGCCGCGCGTCCCGCGCGAGGAGTGGTCGCTCTCGGTGACCGGCGCCGTCGACGACGCCGTCACCCTCGACTGGGACGAGTTCACGGCGCTCGGCGTCGAGACGCAGCGACAGGACTTCCACTGCGTGACCGGGTGGAGCAAGTTCGACTGCGAGTTCACCGGCGTCCCGCTCACGACGCTCGCGGACCACGTCGGCGTCGACGACGACGCCGTCCACGTCATGTTCTCCGCGGCCGACGACTACACGACCGACCTCCCGCTGGACGCCAGCCTACGCCCCGAGACGCTGCTCGCCTTCGAGTTCGACGGCGACCCGCTCCCCCGCTCTCACGGCGGCCCCGTCCGCGTCGTCACGCCACACCGCTACGCCTACAAGGGCGCGAAGTGGGTGACGGGCGTCGAGTTCCTCACCGAACCGGAGCGGGGGTTCTGGGAGCGCCGCGGCTACTCCGTCACGGCGAACCCGTGGGACGAGGAGCGATACAGCGATAGTTAGGTAAAAGAGTGCGGCGTCCCGAGGTGTGCTTATAATGGGTGTCCCGCGAAGCGACGAGACCGGAACCCGTCTCGTCAGCCGGTCGGCTCGGGCGTCGGTCCCATCGCTCCGTGCCGCCCTCGACGCCATGCCCGCCCCGCGCACCTTCTGGACGGCGCCCGACGAGGCGTCCGTCGTCGCCGGCGGCGCCGCCGCGACGCTCACCGCCGACGGCCGGGACCGCTTTACGACCATCAAGGAGGGCGTCGGACGCGTGCTGTGTGAGGGCGACGTTCACGCCGGAACCGAGGCCGCCTGCCCCCGCCTGTTCGGGGGATTCGCCTTCCACGACCAGCGAGCCGACGACGACACGTGGGACGACTTCCCCGGCGCGCAGTTCGTCCTGCCCCGGGTTCAGGTCACCGACACCGACCGCGGAACGTGGGTGACGGTCAACGCCGTCGGCCCCGACGCGACGGTCGACGCCGTCTCGGACCGTCTCGAATCCGAGTGCGAGCGCCTCGAATCGCTCGACGCGCCGACGCCTACGGACCCGCCCGAAATCGTCTCGCGGACCCGGACGACCCCGCGCTCGGCGTGGCGCGAATCCGTCGAGGCGGCCATCGACCGCATCCGCGCCGGCGACCTGCAGAAAGTCGTCCTCGCGCAGGCACTCGCCGTGACCTTGGACCGACCGCTCTCGCTCCCCGACGTGCTCGCTCGCCTCGGTGAAACCTACCCCGACTGCTATCGCTTCCTCGTCGAACCGACCGTCGAGGGCGACACCGCTCGCCCCGGCTTTTTCGGCGCGACGCCGGAGCGGCTCGTCACTCGCCACGGGCGGACGGTCACCACGGGCGCGCTCGCGGGGACGACGGGTCGCGGCGACACGCCCGCCGAAGACGACTGGCTCGCACAGGAACTCCTCGACGACGAGAAGAACGTCCACGAACACGAACTCGTCGCCGAAACCATCCGCGACCAACTCGACCCGTTCGCGTCCTCTATCACCGCCGGCCAGCGCCGCGTGCGGCGACTGGAGACGGTTCAGCATCTCTTCACCCCGATGACCGCGACGCTAGAACGCGACACGCACGTCCTCGATTTGGTCGAGGCGCTTCACCCCACCCCTGCCGTCGGCGGCCTGCCGCCCGAGACGGCGCTCGCGACGATTCGGGAGACGGAGCCGTTCGACCGCGGGTGGTACGCCGCCCCGGTCGGGTGGGTCGACGCCGCCGGCAACGGCTCCTTCGCCGTCGCCATCCGCTCGGCGCTGGCCCGCGGCGCCGAGACGACGCTGTTCGCCGGCGTCGGCGTCGTCGCCGACTCCGACCCGGACCGCGAGTGGGACGAAGTGCAACTCAAATACCGCCCGATTCTCGACGAACTCGAACATCGATGAGCGCACCGAACCGCAACGTCCTCTGGGCGCGCGCACTGGTCGACGAACTCGCCCGCGGCGGCGTCGACGCCGTCGTCGTCTCGCCCGGCAGTCGCTCCACGCCGCTGACGACGGCGGTGAGCGAGCACGACGACATCACCGTCTTCTCCGTCCTCGACGAACGCGCCGCGGCGTACTTCGCGCTCGGCCGCGCGCGGCGGACGGGCGAGGTGACGCCGCTCGTCTGCACCTCCGGCACCGCCGCCGCGAACTACCACCCCGCGGTCATCGAGGCCACGCAGGGCCGAGTCCCGCTCTGCCTGCTCACCGCCGACAGACCGCCCGAACTCCGCGACAGCGGCGCCAACCAGACTATCGACCAAGAGAAACTGTACGGCGACGCCGTCCGGTGGTACAAGGACCTCCCGGAGCCGGAGGCCGACCCCCGAAAACTCCGGTCACTCCGGACGACCGTCGCCCGCGCACTCGGCGAGGCGACGGGAACGCCGTCGGGACCAGTCCATCTCAACTGCCCGTTCCGCAAGCCGCTCGAACCGACGCCCGTCGCGGGCGACGTGCCCGCCGACCTCGACCCACTCGCCGCCGTCGGACGCGAGGGCGGCCAACCGTTCGTGCGGACGACGAGCGGCGCGCCACAACTCGACCGGGCAGACCTCCGAAACGTGGCGGAGGCGCTGTCCGTCGAGCGGGGACTGCTCGTCGCCGGCCCCGCGGACCCGCCGGGCGTCGACGCGCAGGCAGTTACGGCGCTCGCACACGCGACTGGCTTCCCCATCGTCGCCGACCCGCTCTCGGGGCTTCGCTTCGGCGGCCACACCCGCGTGACGACGACCGTCGGCGGCTACGACGGCTATCTCGACCCGCGAGTGACCGAGGACTGGCCCGACCCCGAGGTGGTGCTCAGACTCGGCGCCTCGCCCACCTCGAAACAGCTCCGCAAGTATCTCGCCCGGACCGGCGCGCGCCAACTCGTCGTCGACCCGGCCGGGGAGTGGCGCGAGGCGGAGTTCCGGGCGACGGACCTCGTCGTCGCCGACCCCTCGCGCCTCGCCGGCCGTCTCGCCGAGGTGGTGAGCGGGCCGACGGACGCGGACTGGCGCGAGCGATGGGCGCGGGCCGACCGCGTCCACGCCGATATCGTCGCCGACGCCGCTACCGACGGCGACGGCGGCTACTTCGAGGGCGCGGTCCTCGCCGACGTGGCGGACCTCGCACCGGAGCCGTCGACGCTCGTCGTCTCGAACTCGAACCCTGTTCGCGACGCCGACCGCTACATGGCGCCGGCGACGGACAGCTACACCGTCCTCGGCAATCGCGGGGCGTCGGGCATCGACGGCGTCGTCTCGACGGCGCTCGGGGCGGGGAGCGCCACCACCGACCACCTGACGCTCGTCATCGGCGATTTGGCCTACTACCACGACAGCACCGGCCTGCTGTCGGCGCTCCGGTGTGGCGTCGACGCGACAATCGTCCTCGTGAACAACGACGGCGGCGGCATCTTCCACCGACTCCCCATCGAATCCTTCGACCCGCCATTTACCGAGTCGTTCAAGACGCCCCACGGGCTGGATTTCGAACCCACCGCCGACCTCTACGACCTCGGCTACACCAGCGCCGACGAGCGCGAGGGCTTTCGCGACGCCTACGCCGACTCGGTGGCGAGCGACGGGACCGACGTCATCGACGTGACGACGGACGCCGAGGCCAGCCAGCGAACCCGCGAGCGACTGGTCGAGGAGACGATTACCGAACTCGTCGAGTGAGTAGGTTTAGGTGCGGCCCGCCGCCAGTCGAGAGCGATGCCCTCCACCAACACGAACTGGCGGCTCGGCGCACTCGTTCTCGCCGCCCTCGTCCTCACGTACGCCATCGTCGTCGCGAACAACGTTCTAGTCGGCGTCTTCGTCGCCGCCCTCGTCTACCTGCTCGCGTGGGTCATCGACCGCGCGTCGGCCGGCAGCCCGCTCGACGACATGAGTCGCGAGCGGCAGGCGGTGACCGGCGGCCTCGTCCTCGTCATCCTCGCGTACTCGCTGGTCATCGTGGCGTCGCTCCTGCTTGGCGTTCTCGCCGCGGCGACGGTGTGTGTCGTCTCGTGGGTCACCAGCCCCATCGGTCCCGTGGCGCGGTGGCTGGACCGCCGGTGACCCGCACCTTTTTGCGCGGGCCGCCCTCGGACCGGGTATGGTTTCCGACATCTTCGACCCCGACCGCTGGACGGCGGTCACCGACGACTTCGAGGACGTAACCTACCACCGCGCGGACGACGTGCCCGCGGTGCGCATCGCCATCGACCGCCCGGCGGTGCGAAACGCCTTCCGCCCCCAGACCGTCGACGAACTCTACGCGGCGCTGGACCACGCCCGACAGCAGGCCGACGTTGGCTGTGTCCTCCTGACGGGGAACGGCCCGTCGCCGAAAGACGGCGGGTGGGCGTTCTCCGCCGGCGGCGACCAAGCCATCCGGGGCGAGTCGGGCTACGAGTACCGCGACGACGAGGGCGACGTCGAGGGTGCCGACACGGGCGACGAGTCGCTCGACACCGACGCGCCGAGCGTCGGCCGCCTCCACATCCTCGAAGTCCAGCGGCTGATTCGGTTCATGCCGAAACCGGTCGTCGCCGTCGTTCCGGGGTGGGCCGTCGGCGGCGGTCACTCCCTTCACGTCATCTGCGACCTGACGCTGGCGAGCGAGGAACACGCGAAGTTCCTCCAGACCGACCCCGACGTGGCTTCGTTCGACGGCGGCTTCGGGTCGGCGTATCTCGCCCGGCAGGTGGGGCAGAAGAAGGCACGGGAGATATTTTTCCTCGGCAAGACCTACGACGCCGCGGAGGCGGCGGAGATGGGCATGGTCAACGAGGCGGTGCCCCACGAAGACCTCGAAGACACCGCGCTGGAGTGGGCGAAGACGATGACCGGAAAGAGTCCGACCGCGATGCGGATGCTGAAGTACGCGTTCAACCTCGCGGACGACGGGATGGTCGGTCAGCAGGTGTTCTCGGGCGAGGCGACGCGACTGGCCTACATGACCGACGAGGCACAGGAGGGGCGCGACGCCTTCCTCGAAGGGCGGGAGCCGGACTTCTCTGACGTGCCGTGGCACTACTGACTCCGCGCCCTGCGGGGTGTCACTCGGTGTCGTCGAACGGCGGAAGGGGAGATGGTATATGGCCGGACGACCAACTACTGGTATCTCGATGAATCCGAACCGTGTTGACTTCTTAGTGGACTTGGCTTATGGCGTGGTAATCCTGCTCTCCGTGGCGCTCATCCTCGCTCTCGGCACCAGCGTTGGCGTCGCGTTCGGGATTGGCGCGCTCGTCTCCTACACGATTCACGTCGTGTGGAAAATGGCCCGATTCGACCCGCAGTGGATGACGGAGGAAGTGACCGAGAAGGTCGAGGAGACGCTCACCGAAGAGGTGACCGAGAGCGTCGAGCAGACCGTCTCCGAGGAGGTCGAGGAGGTCGAGAAATCCGTCGCCGAGGAAGTGACTGAAAAGGTCGAACAGACGGTGACCGAGGAAGTCGCCGAGAACGTCGAGAAGGAAGTGACCGAGAAGGTCGAACAGACCGTCGCCGAGGAAGTGTCCGAAAACGTCGAGCGCACCATCACCGAAGAGATGACCGACATCATCGAGCAACTCGAAGAGGTGAACCAGCGCGTCGACCGTCGCCCGCGCGCCGACGAAATCGACGGCGTGCAGGGTGAAGCGACCGAGGACGAAGACGTGGACGAGGACGAGGAGCCAGACAAATGACGACGACTATCGAGAACGCATGATTGGCGGCCTCCTACTCGTCGGATTCGGCGTCGCCCTCTTCGTCGGGTTCAACATCGGCGGGTCGAACACCGGCCCAGCCTTCGGCCCGGCCGTCGGCGCGGGCGTCATCTCGAAACTGTTCGCCGGCGCGCTCATGGCCATCTTCTTCTCTATCGGTGCGTGGACTATCGGCCGGCGCGTCGTGAACACGCTGGGTCGAGAACTCGTGACCGACCCCGGCGTCTTCACCATCGAGACGAGCATCGTCGTCCTCTTTTTCATTGGCGGCGCGCTCTTCGTCGGTAACTACGCGGGCGTGCCGGCCTCGACGTCGATGACGGCCGTCGGCGCCATCGCGGGACTGGGCGTCGCCGCCGGCGAACTCAACTGGGCCGTCATGGGCGAAATCGCCGTCTGGTGGATTGTCGCCCCCCTCGTCGGCTTCTGGGTGTCTGGCGTCGTCGGGCGGTACTTCTACCCGGCCATCAACCGCTGGATTGCTATCGAGCGGAGCGACGGCCCCCTGCTCACCGCCGACCGGTCGGGGACGGTTCCGATGCCTCGCTCCGGCCCGAACACCACCCGTCGCGAAGTCGTGGGGACGATAGTCGTCATCGGCATCGGGAGCCTGATGGCCTTCTCCTCCGGTACCTCGAACATCGCCAACGCCATCGCGCCGCTGTACGGCGCCGGCGTCGACCTGAATCTCCTCATCCTCTTGGGGTGTGCCGCCGTCACCGTCGGCGCACTCACCATCGCCCGCCGAACCCTCGACACCCTCGGCAACGACATCACCGACCTGCCGCTGACCGCGGCCATCGTCGTCGCCGTCATCTCGTCGGGCATCGTCATCGGCCTCTCCGCTATCGGCATCCCCGCCTCCTTCGTCATCATCGCCACCATGTCCATCGTCGGCCTCGGCTGGGGGCGTGCCACCCGGTCTATCACCGTCTCTGAAGGCGTGCGCGGCGAGAAATCGCCGAACGTCTCCGTCGGCGCGCTGACAGCCGACGACCCCGGCGAGGAGGCGCCCGACATCGGCGAGGAGGACCCGGCTGAGGTGCCGAGCGCCACCGAACTGTTCAACCCCGAGACGACGGGGCGGGTGGTCCTCATGCAGAACGTCGTCCCCCTGCTCTCGACGCTCGGCGCGTACGCCACCTTCCGCCTCCTCTTTGCCTTCGTCTGGTAGACACGGAAACGGGGACTTTTACGCGGCTGGGCGCCCGAGGTTCGACAATGAGCGCACAGGCCTCCGAGATTAGTCGCTCGAAGGCGTGGCTGATGGCCGCGCGACCACAGACGCTCCCCGCCGCCGCGGCGCCCGTCGCCGTCGGCACCGGTCTCGCCATCGGCCGCGGCGTCGAGCATCCGCTCGCCGCCCTCGCGGCCTTCGTCGGCGCCGCCCTCATTCAGGTCGGCACCAACTTCGCCAACGACTACTACGACGCCGTCAAGGGCGCCGACACCGACGAGCGCGAGGGGTTCACCCGCGTCACGCAGTCCGGCCTCATCCCACCCGAGTCGGTCAAACGCGCCAGCTACCTCACCTTCGCCGCCGCCGTCCTCGTCGGCACGTCGCTGGTGTACGTCGGCGGCCTCCCCATCCTGCTCGTCGGCCTCTGCTCTGTCGCCGCGGGACTGGCCTACACCGGCGGTCCCTACCCCCTCGGCTATCACGGCCTCGGCGACCTCTTTGTCTTCGTCTTCTTCGGCGTCGTCGCCGTCACGGGGACGTACTACGTGCAGGCGGCCGCCGTCCTCGCCGGGCCGTTCCCCCTCTCGATTCCCTCTGGGACGCTTCCGGCTATCGCTCTCGTCGCCAGCCTCCCCGTCGCGGCCATCTCGACGAACATCCTCGTCGTGAACAACGTCCGCGACTTGGAGACGGACGCGGCGACGGGCAAGCGCACGCTCGCGGTCCGAATCGGCTACCGCTGGAGTCGCGTGCAGTACGTCGCCCTCCTCGCGCTGGCGTATCTCGTTCCCGTCGCGCTGTGGGCGGCCGGTCCCGCCTCGCCTGTCGTCTGTCTGCCCCTGTTGACACTGCCACTCGCGGCGTCGGTGGCCCGGACCGTCTGCACCCGGACCGACGGCGAAGCGCTCAACCCCGCCCTCGAACGCACCGGCAAACTGCTCGCGGCCCACGCCGGCCTGTTCGCCGTGGGACTCGCGTTCGCGCTGTGAGACGGCGCTCGTTCGCGCTCGACCTCGAACGCCCGCTTGCGACGGCCCGCGGGACGATTCGGCGCCGCGAGGGCGAACTCGTCGGTGTCGACGCTGACGGTGTTCGGGGCGTCGGCGAGGCGACGCCGCTCCCCGGTTGGACGGAGTCGCTCGACGACTGTCGGGCGGCGCTCGACCGAATCGACCCGGACGCGACGCTCCTCGATGGACCGCCGACAGACCCGCTGTCGGCGGCGCCGGGGGTCGCGGACGCCCTCGCCGACGCGCCCGCCGCCCGCCACGCCGTCGAGTCCGCCGCTCTCGATGCCCGGGGCCGACGCGACGGGGACGCGCTCGCGTCACTTTTCGCCGACGCGCCCGCCGACCGCGTCCCGGTCAACGCGACGATTGGCGACGGTGCGGTCGACGAGACGGTGAGCGCCACCAAAACCGCCGTCGCCGACGGCTTCGACTGCCTGAAGGTGAAAGTCGGCGTCGGAGAACTCGACCGCGACGTGGCACGCCTCCGCGCCGTCCGAGAGGCGGTCGGCGACGGCGTCGCGATTCGGGCCGACGCCAACGGCGCGTGGGACCGCGAGACGGCCAGCGAGGCGGTCGCCGAACTCGCGGCGCTCGACCTCGCGTATCTCGAACAGCCGCTCGCTCGCACCGACCTCGCGGGTCACGCCGCGCTCCGCGGGCGGGGTGTCCCCATCGCGCTCGACGAGACGCTGGCGACGGCGGGCGTCGGAGCGATTCTCGACGCCGACGCCGCGGACGTCCTCGTCCTGAAGCCGATGGCGCTCGGAGGGCCGGCCCGAACGCTCGCCGTCGCGGAGCGCGTGCGCGCGGCGGGCGTCGACCCCGTCGTGACCACGACTATCGACGCCGCGCCGGCGCGGACGGCGGCAGTCCACGTCGCCGCCGCGATTCCGGACGTGCGACCCTGCGGGCTGGCGACGGCCAGCGCCCTCGCGACCGACCTCTGTCCCGACCCCGTGCCCGTCGTCGGAGGGGCCATCGCCGTCCCTGACGGTCCCGGCGTCGCCGGCGACGCCTTCGAGGACCTGCTCTGACCGTTGGAGCTATAGGAATCACGTCCCTTCGACTGGTATGTCGACAGGGCGACTCCTCTACGCGCTGGCGGTGTTCGCGGCGCTCGTGTTCTGTGCCGGCATTGCGGTCATCTGGGCGCTCTCGTACGGCCCGCTTTAGTCGGGGCCGTGAGAGACGCCCTCGCGTCGGTCGGCGCGCAGGCGACGAATCGTCGCCACCGCGTTGCTCGCGTCGTAGCCGAAGTAGACGGCGTCGCCGGACGCTGACGCCACCTCCGTCGCGTTCACGAGGGCATCGACGTCGACGTCGACGGCGTAGAGTTCGACACCGAGACGCGTCTCGGCGCCCGCAAGTCGGCTCTCGAACCCCTTCGCGATGGTCTCCAGCCAGTAGGTCGTCCCGTACGCGGTGTCGTAGAGCGGGACGACGAACTCGTCGGCGAGAGAGGCGAGAGCATCGACGTCGACGCCGCTCCGCGCCCGGAGATGGCCGGGGTAGGGGTCGGGGTACAGCGTGAGATACAGGTCGCCGGGAACCCGCTCCCGGACGGCGGTGACGAAGTCCGTAACGACCGAGACGCGCCACGCGTCCCGGTCGTCGAACTCGCTCGCCTCGAACCGGCGGTCACAGCGGTCACACCGGCAGTAGCCGTCGCGGGGGAAGCCGATGTCGTCGAGGCGGAGATGCGGCGCTTCGGCCACGCAGTCGTCGACGATTTCGAGCAAGCCCTCGCGGTAGCGGTCGTGAGTCGGGCAGACGTACGACCAGTCGAAGTAGGGGCGCTCGCGGGTCGCGGGGCGTCCTTCCCCGTCCACCGCGGCAAGGCTCGGGTCGTCGCCGACGGCGGCGTTGTCGCCGAACGCCGACACCATGTTGACGCCCGTCGCCACCGGTTCGGCGGCCCGGCCGGTCACGTCTTTCACCTCGTAAAACCCGCTGTCGACGTCCGACCACTCCAGTTCCTCGGCGTTGCGCGTCACCACCCCGTACATACCTCGCGGTACGGGCGTGTGGGGGTAAGTGGTTTGGATAGCCGTCGCTGGCGGGTGAGCGTCGGAGAAGGGGGCCGCGGGTGTCGACTACTCTTCGACGTCGACTTCGACCGGCTGCTTGTCGCCGGACAGCAGGACGTAGCCGATTGCAATCAGTGCGAGCACGAGGATGAACTTCGTTTTACCGGACATGGTCTCCCGTTGGGCCACCTGTCACAAAGCGGTTTCGCCCGCGCCGCGGGTGTCGATATGCTCGGCCACGTCGTCCTCGCGAACAATCGTATCGCAGTACGAGCATCGGACGCCGTCGTCCAAGACTTCGAACGCCGTCTGGACGGGTTCGTCGGCGTTCGTGATGCAGTTGTGGTTCGGGCAGACGAGAATGCCGGTGACGGAGTCGGCTCGCTCGACACGGTCTTTCTCCACCACGTCGAAATCGCGGATGATGTTGATGGTCGCCTGCGGCGCGATAAGCGAGATGACCTCCACCTCGGACTGGCTGAGTTCCCGTCCCTCAACCTTCACCACGTCCTTCTGTCCCACCTTGCCGCTGGGGACGTTCATCCCGATGCTGACGCTCTCGCCGCCGCTGCCGTCGATGCCGAGGACGGCGAGGACGTTCAGCGCTTGCCCGGCGGTGACGTGGTCGATGACGGTGCCGTTGCGAATCTTGCTGACGCGGAGTTCTTTGTCGGTCATCGGTCGTCACCTCCGAGGAGGATATCGAGCAGCGCCATCCGAACGGGCACGCCGTTGTGTGCCTGCTCGAAGTATTTGGCGTGGGTCGTCTCGTCGACGTCGGGCGCGATTTCGTCGACGCGGGGAAGCGGATGCATCACCGTCAAGTCGTCGGGAGCGGCGGCGAGGGTGTCGGTATCGATGCGGTACTCGCCCGCAACCTCCCGGTACTCCCGCTCCTCGGGGAATCGCTCGCGCTGAATGCGGGTCACGTAGAGCACGTCGAGTTCCGAAAGCACCGCCTCGATGTCGGTGTGTTCGCGAACCTGCGCGCCCGCCTCGTGGAGGTCGTAGCGGACGTTCCGCGGCAGGCGCAGGCTCTCGGGGCTGATGAAGTGTTGGCGGGCGTCGAAGTTGGTGAGGGCGTGGGCCAGCGAGTGGACCGTCCGGCCGTACTTCAGGTCGCCCATGATGCCGATTGTGAGGTCGTCGAGGCCCGCGTTCTCGCGAATGGTGTAGAGGTCGAGGAGCGTCTGACTCGGATGCTGGCCCGCGCCGTCGCCGGCGTTGACGAGAGGGACGTCGACGAACTCCGTGGCGAGTTTTGCTGACCCCTCGCTCGGGTGGCGGAGGACGAGCGCGTCGGCGTAGCCCTCGATGACCCGGACGGTGTCGGCGAGGCTCTCGCCTTTCTTCACGGACGAGGAGTCGACCGCGCCCATGTCGATTGTCTCGCCACCGAGGCGCTTCATCGCCGACTCGAAGCTCATCTTCGTCCGCGTGCTCGGCTCGAAGAAACACAGCGCGAGCACGCGCCCGTCGTGACGACCACGGACGAGGTCGGGGTCGGCATCGACCGCCGCCGCGTGGTCGAGCACCGCCTCGATGTCGTCCCTGGAGAGGTGGGCCGCACTGATGAGGTGGTCCTGCAACATTACGTGTGTGAGCCACCCGCGGCGCCTTGAATCCCTCGGGACGCCCTCACCGCTACGGCCAGTTGCCGCTGTCGTCGAACGCCTCCGCCACCCGCTCGATGGCGACGACGTACGCCGCCGTCCGGAGGTTCGGCACGTCGTACGTCTCGAACGTGTCCACGAGGCGGTCGAACGCGTCGGTGATGACGCGTTCGAGTTCGTCGTTGACTCGCTTCTCGGTCCACGAGAACCGCTGTCGGTTCTGGACCCACTCGAAGTACGACACCGTCACGCCGCCCGCGTTCGCGAGGATGTCGGGGACGACGTACACGTCGCGGTTGGTGAGGACGTCGTCCGCGTCGGGCGTCAGCGGGCCGTTGGCCGCCTCGACGATGACGTCTGCCTGCACGTCACGCGCGATATCGGCGTCGATGGCGTTTTCCAGCGCCGCCGGCACCAACAGGTCGACGTCGGCGGTGAGCACCGCCTCGTTCGACAGCGTCTCGTCGGCGCCTGCGAAACCACCGACGGTGCCCGTCTCTCGCTTGTGGTCTCGCACCGCCGCCACGTCCAGTCCGTCGGCGGCGTAGATGCCGCCCTGCGAGTCGCTGACGGCGACGACACTCGCCCCCACCTCGTCGAGGAGGCGGGCGGCGACTGAGCCGGCGTTGCCGAACCCCTGTACCGCGACTGTCGCGCCCTCGATGCCCCGGTCGAGGTAGTCGAAAACCTCGCGAGCGGCGAGCATCGTCGACCGACCAGTGGCCTCGACGCGGCCCGCGCTCCCGCCCGACGACGGCGCCTTCCCGGTGACGACGCCGGGTTCGGTCGTCCGCTCCAGCGTCTCGTAGGTGTCTTTGAGCCAGTTCATCTCCCGCTGGCCCGTGTTCACGTCGGGAGCGGGGATGTCGCGGTCCGCGCCGATGAGCGGGCGAATCTCGGTGGCGTACGCTCGGGTAACCCGCTCGACTTCGCTGTCCGAGTAGTCCCGCGGGTCGAAGGCGACGCCGCCTTTCGCGCCGCCGTAGGGGATATCGACCACGGCACACTTGTACACCATCCACCCCGAGAGAGCCTTCACCTCCGCCTCGGAGACGTGTGGGTGATAGCGGATGCCGCCCTTGTACGGCCCCCGGTCGCCGTTGAACTGCGAGCGATAGGCGCGGAACTGCTCCATCGACCCGTCGTCCATGTCGACCGAGAGCGTCGTCGACAGCACTCGCTCGGGTCGTTTGAGTCGCTCGATGACGTCGCCGTCGACGTCGGTGTAGGCCGCCGCGTCGTCTATCTGTTCCTGGAGGCTCTCGAACGGATTGATATCCGCCATTCCCGCTTACTTTCCCCTCTAGTAATACAGGCCTTTCGCCCTACGCGAGTTCGAGGCCGATAGTGACGGCGTTGGCCGCCGACGCGACGACCCACGGCAGCGCTATCCCGGCAGGAATCAGCGCCCGGTAGTCGTCGGGGACGACTGCCCATCCTGTGACGGCGACGCCGACGGCACCCGTCTTCAGGAGCGCGAGCGCCGGCACGGCGCCGATTCGGCCCACGAGCGCCGCAGCGAGCGGGTTGCCCTCCGCCAGCCCGAGACGCAGGCCGTAGGTGGTGAGTACGATATCGGCGAGACAGGTTGCGACGACGACACCCCAGAGCCGCGTCTCGTGGTCAGTGAGTCGAGCCACCGCGGTGGCGAGACGCGGCCCACCGACGGAGAGCGTCTGTTCCGTGTCGGTCGACATGGGGGCATCGTCGGCCGATACCCCCGTCAGTATGCGCCGCGTACGGCGCCTCAACGAGTGATTGTAGGGGACGATTCAGTCGAGTGTCGCTTCGAGACGGTCGATTAGCGACGGCGTGCCGAGATACACCGGCGTCCGCTGGTGGAGGCCGGTCGGGTCGACGTCGAGGACCGACCCCGTGCCGTCAGAGCTTCGACCGCCGGCACACTCGATAATGTAACCGACGGGGTTACACTCGAACTGGAGCCTGAGTTTACCCTCGGGCGCCGATTCGAGTTTGGGGTAGGCGAAGACGCCGCCGTAAGTGAGCACCTGATTCACGTCGCCAATCATCGCGCCGCCGTATCGGAGTTTGAGTTCGGACTCGACGTCGTCGACGTAGGCCGCGACGTCTGCCGGCCAGTCGGGGACGCGGCCGCCGAATCCGTACACCGTCGGGTCCTCGGGCAGGGTGACGTCCTCGTTGAGCGTCGTCGCCTCGCCGTCCTCGACTAGGTACTCCGTGACCGTGCCCTCGTGGGCGAAGGCCATCGTCGTTATCGGGCCGTAGAGGACGTAGCCCGCGGCGACGAGGTCACGCCCGCTCGCGGGTAGCGACGCGTCGTAGACGCCGACGATGGTCCCCATCACGTTGTTGGGCTTGAGATTCGACGAGCCGTCGAGGGGGTCGACCGCAACCGAGTAGCCCGAGCCGACATCGACGGCGCTCTCGCGCTCCTCGCTCGCGTAGGCGCCGACGCCGTCGATGGCGCCCAGTCGCTCTTCGAGCAACTCGTCGGCGTACTCGTCCGCCGCCAGTCGGCGCTCGCCGGAGGGGTTCTCCGACCCCGCCTGCTCCCGACGGCCGGGGAGGCCGGCGCGAATCTCGGGCGCCGCCGCGGCCACCGCGTCGCGAACCGCCGCAACGGTGTCTGCCATCAGTTGTCGGCTTCGAGGTTCGCGTTGGTGGCGAGGGCGTCCTCGACGCTCGCGTCCTCGAAGATGACGGCTTCGAGGCCGTCGAGGATGGCTTCGGGATGCTCGCGCTGGAAGACGTTACGCCCGACGGCGAGGCCGTCAGCGCCAGCGTCCATCGCCTCGCGCACCGTCGAGAGGAACGCCTCGTCGCTCGTCTTCGACCCGCCGCTCATGACCACTTTCATGTTGCCCGTGTTCTCGACGGCCCACGCCATCGCGTCGCCCGAGCCGGGGTATTTCACCTTCGCGATGTCGGCGCCGAGTTCGAGGCCGAGACGGGACGCGTAGGCGATGGTGTCCGCGCTCGTGTCGTCTTTGAGTCCCTGCCCGCGCGGGTAGGACCACATCACGACGCCCATGTCGTTGTCGCGGGCCGCCTCCTGTGCCTCGCGGAACTCCTCGGCCATCTCGACTTCGTGGTTCGACCCGCCGTAGAAGGTGAAGCCGATGGCGTCGGCGCCGAGTTCGGCGGCATAGTCGACAGACCAGTTGACCGCGGAGTCGGGTTCGCCCATCCAGAGGTTGCTCGTGCCGTTGAGCTTCGCCAACAGCGTCACTTCGTCCTCGTACTGGGGGTAGTACGCCTCGGCGATACCCTTCTGGACCGCGAGCGCGGTCACGGCGTCGTGGGTCGCCACGTCGAACACCGTCGCGGGGTCGGTCGTCTCCGGCACCGGTTCGAAGTCGACCGGCCCGTGTTCGAGGCCGTGGTCGTATGCGAGAATCAGTGCCTTGCCGTCACGGGTGATTGCGTCGTCAGCACCGGGAATCATGTATAGACGTTCCGGCGAAATCACACATAAAGCGTGTGGTCGTGCGCCGTGAGGATGAGTCGTGCTGACACCCCGGTGGGGCTAGTCTTACAATCCGGCGTCGCGGACGGACACGTATGCGACAACTCAGCGACATCGACACCGTCGGCGTCGTCGGCGCGGGAACGATGGGTAGCGGCATCGCGCAGGTGGCCGCCACCGCCGGCTACGACGTCGTGATGCGTGATATCGAGGACGACTTCGTCGCCAGCGGGTTCGACCGCATCGACGACAGCCTCTCTCGGTTCGTCGAGAAGGAGGACCTCTCGCGCGCCGAGGCGGACGCCGCCGCCGACCGAATCACCGGCACGACCGACCTCGCGGACCTCGCCGACTGCGATTACGTCATCGAAGCCGCCGTCGAGAACATGGACATCAAGCAGGACATCTTCGCGGACCTCGACGACGCCGTCGACGACGACGTCGTCCTTGCGACCAACACCTCGACGCTCTCGATTACGACCATCGCGTCGGCGACCGACCGCCCCGAACTCGTCGTCGGCCTCCACTTCATGAACCCCGCACCGGTGATGAAAGGCCTCGAACTCGTCGTGGGCGAACGCACCGCCGACGAGGTGGTCGACGTCTCCCACGCTCTCGCCGAGGACTTCGGCAAGGAGACGTGGGAGGCAGACGACAAACCCGGCTTCGTCGTCAACCGCGTCCTCATGCCGTGGATAAACGAGGGCATTCGCGCCTACGACGAGGGCGTCGCCGACAAAGCGGACTTGGATTCGGGGCTGAAACTCGGGACGAACGTCCCGATGGGACCGCTCGAACTCGCGGACCACATCGGCCTCGACGTCTGTCTCGACGCCAGCCAGACGCTCCACGAGGAACTCGGCGACCGCTACAAGCCGCCGTACCTCCTCAAGCGAAAGGTCGACGCTGGCGACTTGGGTCGGAAGACGGGGCGTGGGTTCTACGAGTACGACTGACCACCGCTCGCCAGTAACTGCGGTCGAACCCTCGCTAAGAATCAGTTCCGAACGGCCCGTTCGCGGATGGAGACAGCTTACTCGTCTTCGAGTGCGTCGTATATCTCTGCGTGACGGCGTCCGTCGAGTTTCCCCATTTCGAGCGCGATTTTACGACGTTCGGCGTCACTCTCGGCCGCCCGATACCGCTCGTACAACTGCCGGACCTCGTCGTCGACCGCTGCCGAGGAATCGGTGCTTGACGCCATCGTTCTACCGAAGATTCGGAGCGTGTCCCTTTATCAGTTGCGACGAGCACAGGCCCGGAAGTAGATGGCTGCCGTCGCGGTGTCAACCGCGGTTTCGTCGGTTGCAAACCGGTGCAAGAGGGCTCGAACTTCATCACCGTAGGAGAACGTGTACCCGTTCAGCATATAGAAAACAACCACCGTTCGGAGCGCCGTTCGTTTGTTCCCGTCGACGAATGGATGCTCCGCAACGAGTAGTCGCATCAACTGGACCGCTTTGTCGTGGATAGACTCTGGCACCTCGCCGAAAAATCCCTCCGAGATATACTGCAGCGCGGAAGCAATCGCGTCTTCCGACCGAACTCCCGGTTCCGTGGTATCCCCTTCGGCCACGATTTGCTCGTGGAGCTCCAGAATAAGTTCGACAGAAGGATACGCGAGCTCGTCAGTCACGCATCCGGCTTTCTCACGCTACTCGTTAACTATTTCTCAACCGTTGGGACACGTCTCGCCGTCGGCGATGTAGAGCAACCCAGTTATCGAGAGTCCCCGTCGGCCCGGATTCTTTTATGTCGCCGCCCCGCAGAGCCACCGATGGAAGTCGCCATTCTCACCGTCGGCGACGAAGTGCTGGCGGGCGATACGACGAACACGAACGCGACGTGGCTCGCGGGCCGACTGACCGAGACGGGCGCACGGGTCGTGCGCATCCTCACCGTCCCCGACGACCGGGCGGTGATTCGAGACACCGTCGCGGAGTGGCGCGAGGCGTTCGACGCGGTAATCGTCACCGGCGGCCTCGGGGGCACGCACGACGACGTGACCGTCGACGCCATCGCCGAGGCGTTCGACCGCGAGTTGGTCGTCGACCCCTCGGTCCGAGAGGACGTCATCGAGACGGTGGCGGCCTACCGTGACCGCAACCCCGACTTGGTCGAAGCCCACGAACTCGATATCGACGTGGACGCGTGGGCGGCGCTACCGGCAGGGAGTCGGCCGCTCATCAACCCCGAGGGGCTGTGTCCGGGGTGTGTCATCGAGAACGTCTACGCCTTCCCGGGCGTGCCCGACGAGATGCAGGCGCTGTTCGAGAAGGTGGCCGGCGAGTTCGGCGGCGACGCCGTCTCGACGACGGTCTACACCCCCCAGCCCGAGGGGTCGATGGTCGACGCCCTCGCCGGCGTCCGCGAGCGCTTCGACGTGACGGTCGGTAGCTACCCGAGTGCGACGGAACACAACCGACTGAAAGTGACGGGGACGGACCCCGAGGCCGTCGAGTCAGCGGTCGACTGGCTCCGCGAGCGAGTCGAGGTGGTCGACGACGCCTATCAGGAGTGATTCTGCGAGCCGTGCGTTTAACCTCCCAGCCCTTCTCACGCCGATAGATGATTGCGGTCGAGTCTCTGCGCAAGACCTACGGCGATTTCCCCGCCGTCGTCGGTAGCACGTTCGCCGTCGACCGGGGGGAGATTTTCGGCGTCGTCGGCCCGAACGGCGCGGGCAAGACGACGACGCTGAAGATGATAGCCGGCCTCGTCGACCCGACAGCGGGGTCGGCGACCGTCGCCGGCTTCGACGCCAGCGACCCCGAGATGCGCCGCTCGCTCGGCTTCCTCCCCGAGGAATCCCCGCTCTACGAGGACATGACCGCGCGGTCGTATCTACACTTCTTCGCCGACCTCTACGACGTCCCCGACGACGTGGCAACCGAGCGCATCGAGGACACGCTCGACCGACTGGAACTCGACCACCGCGACCGGCGCCTCGGCGATGTCTCGAAAGGGATGAAACGCAAAGTGGCCATCGCGCGCTCGCTGGTGAACGACCCCGACGTGCTGATTTACGACGAACCCGCGAGCGGCCTCGACCCGCTGACGACCAACTACGTCCTCGAGTTCGTCCGCGAACTCAGCGACGCGGGCAAGACCGTCCTCTTCAGCGCGCACAACCTGTATCACGTCGAGAGCGTCTGTGACCGGGTCGCGATCATGAATCAGGGCGAAATCGTGGCCCGCGGCACCGTCCCCGAGATTCGCGAGGAGTACGGCACGACCGACTACCGCGTGTTCACGTCGGTCGCTCTCGACGACACCGAACCTGCCGGCGACCGCTACGCCGTCACCGTCGAGAGCATGGCGGACGTCGAAGAAGTGCGCGACCGGGTCACGGCGCGGGGCGGCGAAGTGGTCGACATCCGAACCCGCGAGCCGAGCCTCGAAGAAATCTTTCTGGAGTTGGCCGAAACCACCGGCACCGGCCCGCGGGGTGAGTCGTGAGCGGCCGGTCGAGGCTCCGGGAGTGGATTCGGGCAGTCGCGCGCATCGCCCGCTGGGAGACGAGTCGGAGCGCCGGCGTCGTCGACCGACAGACGGCGATTCTCGGCCTCGTCGCCCTCCTCCTCGCCGGCGCCGTCGGCGGCGCGGCGATGGCATCCGGCGGCGTCGCCCTCGACCAAGACATCTACCGCGTCGGCGTCGCACCCGACAGCCCGTATCACGACGTCGTCGCGGACAGTCCGGCCCTCGCGTCGCGCCCGCCCGACCTCGCTCGCCTCGGCGACGATATCGAAATCGTCGTTCGCGACGGACAGTTCTACGTCGCCGACTCGCAGAAGGCACGGGCCGCGCTGTCGACGTTTCGGGACGCGGTCCGCCGGCACAACCTCGAACTGATGAGCGAGGAGTCGAACGCCTCGGCAGCGTTCCCGGTGGTCGTCACCCTCCGCTACGCCGAACAGGGGTCGGTGACGCCGCCGGGCGCGACCGTCGAGGGTGGGACGACCGGCGGAAGCGGTGGGGGTGACGGCGACGAGAGCACCGGTGGAGGCGACGCCGCCGACGGCCCGAGTAGTGGCATCGGTGCGACCGACTCGGACGACGAGGCGGCCGGAAGCGGCGACGGCTCGCTCGGCGTCCCCGGATTCGGCGCGATGGGCGGCCTGTTCGGCGGGAGTACGTCGGGGTCGCCGGCCGACATCTCCCCGCCCTTCCCCTTCGGCGCGCTCGTCCTCGCGTTCGTCTTTTTCATTCCCATGAACTTCGTCATCCAACCCTACGGGAGCAGCATCCTCAACGAGCGCATCAACCGCCGGGGCGAACTCCTGCTGGTCGCGCCCGTCTCGCCGACGGCCATCGTCGCGGGCAAGACCCTGCCCTACCTCGCCCTCCTCGTCGGCATCACCGCCGTCGTCGCTCTCGCCATCGGCGGGGGACCGATAAGCGTCGCGGCTGTCGCCCCGATTGCGGCGCTGTATCTCGCCGCCACCTTCGTCGGCGGTATGTTCGCCCGGTCGTTCAAGGAACTCACCTTCGTCACCGTCAGTATCTCCGTCTTCCTCACCTCCTACGCCTTCGTCCCCGCCATCTTCACGAACGTCACGCCCGTCGCGCTCATCTCGCCGCTGACGCTCGTCGTCCACGACCTACAGGGGACGGCGGTGACCGCCGGCGAGTACGTCTTCTCGACCGGACCGTTCTACGTCGGCTCGGCGGTGTGTTTCCTCCTCGGCGTCGGCGTCTACCGCGAGGAGGACATGTTCACACAGCGCCCGGTGCCGCTGAAGTTCCTCGACGCGCTGAACAGCCGTATCCACCGCCGGCGCGACGTCGCGGTGGTGAGCGCGCTCGTCATCCCCTTCGTCTTCATCGCCGAACTCCTCGCCATCGCCGTCCTCTTCGTCCTGCCAGTCGACCTGTCGGTCCCCCTGTTGCTCGTCGTCATCGCCACCGTCGAGGAGGTGGCCAAGAGCCTCCACCTCTACGCGGCCTTCCGCGGCCCCTTCGCCGAGCGACGCGACTGGCGGATGGCGCTCGTCCTCGGCGCACTCTCCGGGGGCGGGTTCTTTCTCGGCGAGAAGCTCACCGCCGTCGTCCAGTTGGTCGGCCTCCCCTCGCTCACGCTCGGACAGGCGGCGTTCTCCACCACCGGCGTCGTCGCGACGCCCGCCCTCGGGGTGGCGCTCCTGCTCGCCCCGCTCCTGCTTCACGTGACGGCGACGAGCATCGCGTCGCTCGGCGCGGCGCGCGGGCGGTGGGCGTACGTCGCCGCACTGGTGCCCGCAATCGCTATCCACGCGGTCTACAACCTCGCGGTGGTGAGTACCCTTGGGTGAGCCTCGTCTGACGATTGCGCGGCGGGAACTCCAGACGCTTCGCTCCGAGAAGACCATCGTCCTCGCCTTGCTCATCCAGCTATTCATCGCGGCCTTCTCCTCGTTTCTCGTCGTCGGCCTCGTCTCGCTGTACGACCCCGGCAGCGTCGAGGGGTACGAGACGACAGTCGGCGTGACCGGCGACGCACAGGCCGACCTGTTGCAGGTGGTCGACGAGCAGACGGCGATGGCGGGCGTCGGCTACGACTCACAGTCCGCGGCCCGGGCCGCCTTCGAGCAAGAGGAGGTGGACGCCGTGTTGCTCGCGGACCGCCGCGCGGGCCGGGTGTTCGTGACGGCGCTCGCGCCCGAGGGCTCCGTCCGGACGACGGTCATCGTCGTCCAACTGCGGGAGGCGCTGTCGACGTTCGAGCGCGTCGAGCGCCAACAGCGGTCGGACCACCTCTCCTCGACTCCTATCGACCTCCCGCCGCGGACAGGGTCAACGCCGTACTACGGGTTCAGCTACACCGTGCTGTTGCCCCTCCTCTGTTTCCTGCCCGTCTTCATCAGCGGGTCCATCGCCGTCGACTCGGTGACCGAGGAGTTCGAACGCGGCACGCTCGAACTCCTGCGGGTCGCGCCCGTCTCGACGGTCGATATCGTCGACGGCAAGGTGTGGGCGGCGGCAGCGCTCGCGCCCGCACAGGCCGGCCTGTGGCTCGCGCTCCTCGCGTTCAACGGGACGGCCGTCCGCCACCCGGCCGCGATTCTGATCGTCGTGGCCGCCCTCGCGCTTCTCGTCGTCACGCTCGGGGCGACGCTGGCCTTGCTCGCGCCCGACCGCCGGGCCGCGCAGTTCCTCTACGCCGTCGGCGTCCTCGTCGCGTTCGGCGGGACGACGCTCCTGCCCGCGAACCCCATCAACACCGTCGCGCGTCTCGCCGTCGGGAGCGTCGGCCCGACGTACCCCCTCCTCGTCGCCGGCTACGTCGCCCTCGGCGTCGGCGCGTACGTCCTGCTCCGGCGTGCCGTGCCGCGAATCGGGATTGCGGGCTGACGCCGCCCCGAAACACACTCAAGGCCCGCGTCGAACAGATGGGGTATGGGATTCGGAAGTACGGCCAAGAAACTCCAGCAGGTCACCGATATGGCCGAGGACGTGTACACCCGTCTGAACCAACTTCGAGAGCAGGTTAGCGAAACCCGCGAAACCGTCGAGGAGACCAAAACCCGCGTCGAGGAGATGGACCACGAACTCGCCGAACAGCGAGCGCTCGTCGAAGCACTCGCGGAGCAACAGGATATCGATATCGACGCCGTCACCGCCGACGCTCACGTCGTCGACGCGGAAGCCGTCGCCGAAAGCGACGACGAGTCGGCCTAACTCTGGAACTCGCGGTGAGTGACCATCAGACATCGGTCCTGCACGACGAGCAGTCCGGCGTCGCGGGCGCGGTCCGCCGCCGCGTCGTCGCGGATGCCCTTCTGTAACCAGATGCCCTCGACGTCGTCGCGTCGCTGGCGGCGCTTGACCGCCGTGTCGACGATGGAACTCACCTCCTCGCTCGGCCGGAACACGTGTATCAGGTCGACGTCGTCGCCGATATCTTCGAGGCTGTCGACGGCCGTCCGGCCGAGGACGACGTCCCGATTCGGGTTGACTGGGATGACGTCGTACCCCTGTTCCTGCAAATAGGCGGGAACGTCGTGTGCGGCCTTCCCCGGCGTGGCCGAACAGCCGATGACGGCGATGGTATCGACGTCCAGAAGCGTCCGTATCTCGTCGTCGGTGGCGGTCATGTGCGGACGTACGCCCGCCCGCCGAATGAATGGTGTGGCCTCAGACGTCCGGCAGGTTCGCGGTGGGTTCGCCGTCCTCGTGAGTCTCGATGACGCCATCGAACAACTGCTTGAGCGTGTTCATCGTCTTGTCGTCGTGTGCCGAGGAGTCGATGGCGTAGAGGCCGAGTCCGTCGACGCTCTGGACGCGTCCGGTGAAGACGTGGAGGAAGCGAAAGACGGTCTGGAGGTCGGAGTACATCAAGAGCGTCGACAGCGAGTCGAGAAAGACGCGGTTGCGCTGGACGGAGCGACGCTCGTAGAACTCTTCGAGCAGTTCGGAGAACTTGATACCGACGCCGGTCATATCGACCGGCGACGAGGTGTATCGGACCTGTGCGTCGTCGCGCGCCTCGCTGACGCCCTGCTGGCGGGTGACGCAGTCGACGACGGCGACCGGTCGGTCGGCGTACTCGACACGCTCCTCCAGCGCTTCGAAGACGCGTTTCGCGCCGTCGGTGTTGCTGACGACGATGGCGCCCTCGCCCTCTCGAACGCCGGCGGCCAGAATGTCGAACGCGAGCGATTTCTTGCCGGTGAGTGCGGGTCCGGAGATAAGCAGGTTCGTCCCCTCCTCGACCCCGACATCTAACGGCGGGCCAAGGTCATACATTACGAACCCTCGCAGGGGTGAACGGCCGTGGCAGAGCCTTGCCCTGCGGACGACACAACTCACCGGAAATCATGAGGTAGTAGGAACATATAGTGAGCCGGTAATATTCTTTTTGATTGCGCAGAATCGAAGGATGAGAGTCGGATACGCGGATACCGTCCGACCGCTCCGGGGGTCGTGCAGAAACCATCGAATTATGACATGTACCAGAAGGGACAATCGCGCCGCGTACTGTCCGGGAGACGGGTCAGGTTCGGACCGACGCGACCCGAATCGTGTCACTTCATCGTCCCATGCCGTTTAACACGGCTCGGTATAGATGTGGTGACAATGCCCACAGGTCAGCCGACGGTGCTCCTCGTCGACGACGAGCCGGATATCGTCGACATCTACGCGCTCGCGTTTAGCGATGCCGAGTACGCCGTCGAACGAGCGCACGATGGTGAAGCGGCGCTGGAGGCGGCGGCCGACGCCGACGTCATCTTGCTCGACCGGCGGATGCCCGGACTGTCGGGCGAGGACGTGCTTACCGAACTCCGCGAGCGAGAACTCGACGTGCGCGTGGCCATGGTGACCGCGGTCGACCCCGACTTCGACATCGCGGAGATGCCGTTCGATGCCTATCTGACCAAACCGGTGAGCGACGAGGAACTCCGCGAGACGGTCGACACCCTGCTCGCGCTGGCGCGGTACGACGAACAGGTGCGGGAGCGATACGTCGTCGCGCAGAAGCTAGCGATGCTGGAAGCCGAGAAGACACGGCGCGAACTCGAGGGCAGCGAGGAGTACGCGTCGTTGCGAGCGCGCGCAGCGGAGCTAGACGCGGCAGCGACGGAGACAGTGGGTGAGATGACCCGAGACGCCTTCGAGCGGGCCCTCTCGGGCATCGTCGAAGACGGTATTGGCCGAGACGCCTAGGCGTACTTCGCGACGACGTTGAGGATTTCGTCGAGTTCGTCGCCGTCGAGCGAGTAGCGGCCGTGTGCGAACACGGACCGGAGTTCGTCGCGGTCCTGCGGGAGCAGGTCCACGATTTTGAACGCGGCCGATTCGTCCACCTGCTCGAGTTCGAGCAGTTCCTCCACGAGTTCGCGCGACTCCTCGGCTTCGAGGACGGCGAACGTGTTGGCGTGTTCGATGGCTCGCGCGAGTTCGTACCGCATCTCGCGGTCGGGGTCTGCGGCCCGCTCGGCTTCGACCTCGGCGAGGAGTTCCTTGACCTCGGAGACGGTGACGAACTCCTCGTCGAGTTTTTCCTTAAATATAGTCATCGCGCGACTACTGCTGGGCCTTGAGGTGTGCCGCGCCCACGATGAGCGTCTTATCTTTGCCGCCGTCGTTGATTTCGACCTTGAAAGCGCGACCCTGCATTCCGACGACAGTTCCGGTGTGCCCGTTGAATCGGGGGTGGAACCGGCCGTCGGAGACGCTGGGGTCGAGCGTCAGGTGAACTTTCTGACCGTCGTCGTACTCCTGAATCGCGCGCTGGGGCGGGGAGGCGCCACGCTCTCGGGGGTCGTTCGAGAGCTTACCGCGCGTCCCCTTCAGCGGCCCATTTGAACTCGGCATTGTCGTGTGAGTGATTACTGCGGTGGCGATTATAAATGGTGCGTTACGCGTTAGATGCGACCGACGTTCTCGACGGCGACGCTCTCGACGCCGTCGACGCCCGAGAAGGCTTCCTCGACGGCCTCGGTGCCCCCGGCGTCGTCGGGGACGATGACCGTCGGCAGGAGCGCGACCAGACCGAACGCGACTTCGTCACGCTCGAAGCCGTTGATTTTCGCGCCCTCGGGGAGCGACGCCTCCAGTCGGTCTTGCAGGTCGTCGAGGTCAACGTCCGGGCTCTGGGGCATGACCTTCATCTTGGCAGCGACCTTTCCCATGGTTACGGCCCCCTGAATCCGCAGTCCGGGCATTCATAGAGGTTGCTCTGTTTGCGGCACTTCGCGCAGCGGTAAATCTGCTGGCCGCAGTCCGGGCACTTGAACGCAGCGGCGCTCATCCCGGAGATGTTGATGCCACAGGAGACACACTGGCGCTCCTGTTTTCCTTCCGTCTGGCTCATACGCTAACGAACCCGCCCGCGGCTTTTAATCGTTGTCTTTCGGGCTTCGATGACGACCCACATCAGCGAACGATAGCTGGCGCGAGGACGGCCATGAGATGGACGCGGCGCACGCCGACCAGCGGCGGCAACAGACCGACGACGGCCGCGAGCGCGAACACCGCGAGTCCCAGCCAGCCGGCGAAAATATAGGCCAGAACGACCAGCAGTCCGCCCGTCGCGAGCGAGACGCGAGTGTGGTCGAGTCGGCCGACGGTGCGAAGGTAGGCGTCGCCCACGGAGACGACGAGCGCGAACCCCACCGCCGACGCGAGACACGCCGTCGCGACGAGGAGGCCGGCCGCCGCGGGCACCTCGGCCCGGTCCATCGCGACCATCACGCCCGTTCGCGGCGTTCCGAGCGCGAGCAGGGCGAACAGGGCAAACAGTGTGTTTGCCGTGTTCGCACCGCTGGATGCGACGAGGAAACCGCGCGCTCCCGAATCGCCGGGGACTGCGGGCAGGACGAGCACCGTCCCGACGGCGGCGGAGACGCCGGGCAGGTAGCCGACCAGCGCGCCCGCGCCGGCGCCCGCTCCCGCCGTGCCGGCCAGCGTCCGCCGGTCGAGCGTCACCGTCGGGTCGGCCTGTGGCGGTATCCCCTCCCCGTCGAGCGCCTCGACCAACACCGGCGCCCCGAACAGACCGGCAAAGAGCGGCGCGAGGACGCCACCCGCGGCGACCGGCCCCGAGAGCGACAGGTCCAGAACCGCCCACCCGAGCGCGCCGGCGACGGCGAGCACACAGACCGCCGCGGCCCGCCGTCGCCACGTCGGTTCGGTGGCGACGAGGATACCGCCGACGACGGCGAGCGTGACCGGCAGGTGTCGACGGAGCGTCGGGTACGCGGCTTCGACGGCGCGGGTCAAGGGCACCGCGACGACGAGGGCGACGACGACGGCGAGGCCGCTTCCGAGCGCCGAGAGCCGGAGGGCCTCCCGCCCCCGCCCGTCGAGGACGAGCCGATGGCCCGGGAGCGTGACTGCCGCCGTGGCCGGGTCGGGGACGCCGAGTGCGAGGGCGGGCACCACGTCGAGAAACGTGTGGACGACGCCCGCGGCGAGCATCGCGGCGCCGAGCGCGACGGTCGGTCCCGGCATCACGGGGACGACGGAGGCGAGCAAGAGCGCGAAGTTGTTGGCGTGCAGGCCGGGCGTCAGCCCGCTGCAGGTGCCGAGTGCAACGCCAGCGAGAGCGTACGCGAGCGTCGTCACCCCGGTAGTCGGGAGCGAGACGGGGAGCATCCCGCGGAGGTGGCGGCGTGACCGCTCTTGAATCTACGCGTCGCTGGCGACGTGGCACCGAAAAAAATCGAATCTGGAAGTGGCCGAGTTAGCCGAAGAGTTCGCCGAGACCCTCGCCGCTGGCCTCTTCGTCCTCTTCGTCCTCTTCTTCGGCGGCTTCCTCTTCCTCGGCGGCTTCGGCTTCCTCGCCACCGTCGCCGTCCTCGTCGGTGTCCGAGGAGCCACCGGCAGCGGCGCCGCCTGCGGCGGGTGCGGCGGCGGCCGTGTCGATGGCTTCCTCGATGTCGACGTCTTCGAGAGCCGCGACCAGCGCCTTGACGCGGGACTGCTCCACGTCGACACCGGCGGCTTCGAGGACCGCGGTCACGTTGTCTTCGTTGATCTCTTCGCCAGTCTCGTTCAGGATGAGTGCTGCGTAAACGTATTCCATTGTCGTGTATCTCCGTTGTTAGTCGAACATTGCACCGAGGCCTTCGCCGGCGTCACCGTCGTCCTCATCGTCGTCGGTGTCGGTATCGGCGTCCGTCTCGGTGTCGTCCGTCGTCTCTGCTTCGTCGCTCGATTCTTCAGTCTCTGCTTCCTCGGTGGCTGCGGGCGCTTCGACGCCGCGCAGTTCCTCAGGAAGCGCCTCGTCGTCGTCGATTTGGGCCGCGAGCGCGCGAACCTGTCCGTCGGCCTGCGCCACGAGGTCCGGCATCAGCTCGGGGTCCTCGATGGCGGCAAAGAGACCGACTGCCTTGGCCTGCCCGGCTGCCTTGGCCAGCAGCGTCCCCGCCGTCCGAGCGGTGGGGTACGATGCGTTGACCGAGAGGTTCCGAGCGGCGGCCGCCGCGGACTCGACGTCGGCGCGGTACTCGTCCACGTCGATGGCGAGTTCCTCGGGGGCGAACAGGACGCCCTCGGAGTACACCGAGCGCAGGTCGAGGCCGACTTCCTTCGGCTCGATGCCGAGTTCGCCGAGGACGTTGGCGAGTTCGTCGCTGACCTCGCCACCGGCTTCGAGTACGGTCGAATCGGCGGTGACCTGAATCGAGCCGTCCATGATGCGGGCTTCCGCGCCCACCTGCTGGAGTTCGCCCACGAACGGACCGGGGTCGACGCCGGTGTCGCCCTCCGGAATCACGATGTCGTTGGGCGCGATTTCGCCCGCGTTGATGGGAGCGGGCGTCTTCGAGGCTTCGAGCTGCTGGAACAGACCGAACGGATTGTCGTCGGTTCCGATAAGCGCCACCTGCCCGTTGACGAACTCCGAGAGCTGTTCGTGGCCCTCGTCGACCTCCTCGAGCGCTCGGCGGACGAGCGTGTTGCGGCTCATCCGCACTTCGGCGCTGCCGTGGAGGTCACGGCGCATGTTCTGGAGCTGGCGGCTCGGAATGCCGGCGACGCCGACGATGCCGACGCTGCTGTAAGACCGGATGAAGTCGACGAGTTCGTCGACCTCCTCCTGTTTCCACTGGGGAATCGTCTCCGTCTTGCGGACGGCCTCGCTCTCGCTCATGCGGGCACCTCCACGGACGGACCCATGGTCGTTTTGACGTAAATCGCGTCGATGTTGAGCGGCCCCTTTTCCAGAGCGGCTTCGAGTCGACGGACAATCACGTCGATGTTGTCGGCGATTTCCTCGGCGTCCATGTCCTCTGCGCCGACGCGCGTGTGGAACGTGCGTCGGTCACGGCTTCGGAGCTGGACGGTGTTTTTCATTCGGCTCACCGTCTCGACGACGTCGTCGTCGGGCTGGAGCGGCGTCGGCATCTTACCGCGCGGCCCGAGGACGGTCCCGAGATAGCGACCGATATCCTGCATCATCGACGCTTCCGCGACGAAGAAGTCCGTTTCGTCGGCGAGGTCCTTCGCGGCGTCGTCGTCGTCCCCGAGTTCTTCGAGTTCGTCGGGGTCGAGGACGTCGTCCGCGACGTCTTCCGCACGAAGTGCGGTCTCACCGGTAGCAAAGACGACGATTTGTGTCTCCTGACCGGTTCCGGCCGGCAGGACGACACTCTCGTCGACACGATTCGACGGGTCGTTGAGATCTAGATCACGCAGATTCACGGCGAGGTCGACCGTCTCGCGGAAGTTCCGCGGCGGGGCCTCGTCGAGGGCGTGATTGACTGCTTCCTCTATTGTATCTGCCATCTTTCACCTCCGTAGTACGCGTAGTGCTCCTACGGGTCAGTGAAACAGGCGGTGGCCTGTCTCATCGGAACGAGGTGGAAGTCGGACTTAAACCCGTCGAAGCGCCGACAGTCAGTACACGAGTTCGCCGGAGACGAACTTCGCGGTCCGCTCGTCGCTCGGGTTCTCGAACACCTGTTCGGCCGGGCCGAACTCCGCGATGCCGTTGCCGAGAACGACGGCGACTCGGTCGGCGATGCGCTCGGCCTGATGCATGTCGTGGGTTGCGATTCCGATGCCGATACCGCGGTCCCGAGCCTCGAGTATCGCCTCCTCGATGAGGTCCGTGTTCCGCGGGTCGAGGTCGGACGTCGGCTCGTCGAGGAGGAGATATCGCGGCTCGTAGGCGAGCGCCCGCGCGAACGAGACGCGTTGGGCCTCACCGCCGGAGAGCGAGCGCGCCTCCTGATTCACCTTCTCGGTCAAGCCGACGAGGTCGAGCGCTTCGGTGACGGCCTCGGGCGTGCCGTTCGACCCCGCAATCGACCAGAGTTCGTCGCGGAGCCGGTCGCGCCACGACTGTCGAACCCGCAGGCCGTACTCGACGTTCCGGGCGACGGTGGCGTCGAACAGGCTCGCCTCCTGAAACACCATCCCGATTCGGCGGCGAAGCCGCAGGCGTTCGTCCTCGTCCAGCGACCAGATTGGCTTCCCGTCGATTCTGACCTCACCCTCGGTCGGTTCGAGAAAGAGCGCGAGGATGCGCAGAATGGTGGTTTTGCCGACCCCCGAGGGGCCGATGATGGCCACCACCTCGCCGGGGTCGATAGAGAGCGAGAGGTCCTCGACGACCGTCTCGCCGTCGTACGCGTGGGTGACGTGCGACAGTTGGACCATCAGCGCATCGCCCCCTCGTCGCCGAGACGAACGACGATAGCGTTGACCGTCAGCACGATAGCGAGCAAGACGACGCCGAGCACCATGGCCGTATCGTACTGCCCTTGTCGCGCTTCGAGTTGTATGGCCGTCGTCAGCGTCCGCGTCTTCGAGATGCCGTCCGAGCCGGTGATGTTGCCACCGACGATGAGCACCGACCCAACCTCGCTGATGGCGCGGCCGAAGCCGGCGAGAACTGCCGTCGCGATGCCGTAGCGGGCCTCCTTGATGATGACCAGCGCCACGTCGAGTCGCGTCCCGCCGAGCGCGTGGGCCGCGTCCCGGACGTTCGTGTCGACGCCGGCGATGGCCGCGAGGCTGATTGCCGTAATCGGCGGCGTCGCGAGCACGAACTGCGACATAATCATCGCCTCTTTGGTGAAGATGAGTTCCAAGTCACCGAGCGGTCCCTGATTCGAGACGATAAAGAGGACCATGAGCCCGACGACGACGCTCGGAAAGCCCATGCCGGTGTTGATGATTGACTTCACGAGCTGTTTGCCCCGGAAGTCGGTAAAGCCCATCAGCATCGCGATTGGGAGACTGAACAGCGTACTCAGCCCCACCGCGATGAGACTCACGTACAGCGAGACGTAGATGATACTCCGGACGTACCCCTCTCTGAAGGGGAACTCGACGAACGCGGGGAGCAGTTGTGCGACCGGTTCGAGTAGCACGCTTACTGGCTTGTGGAGTTGCTACTCCAGCCTTCCGGAACGTACTGCTGGAAGTCGGGGTCCTCCGAGAGCGCTTCGGGGAAGAACAGCTGCTCGCCGTTCATGGTGTAGTTCGAGATGCTGTCCTGTGCGTCGGGACTCGTAATCCAGCCGATGTAGGCCATGGCGAGGTCGTAGTTGGTGTCGGAGTGAACCGCCGGGTTCACCGCCATGATGCCGTACGGGTTGGAGAGAATCTCCGGCCCGCCCTCGATGGGGCCTTGGACCAGAATCACGAGGTCGATTTCCGAGCGCTGAGAGATGAAGGTCCCGCGGTCCGAGAGCGTGTAGGCACCCTGCTGGTTGGCGACGTTGAGCGCCTCGCCCATGCCGCTCCCGGTCTCCTGATACCAGTCGCCGCCGGGGTCGGTGCCCGCGGCCTCCCAGAGGTTCAGTTCCTTCGTGTGGGTCCCGGAGTTGTCACCGCGGGAGACGAACGCCGACTCCGACTCGGCGATGGCGTTGAGCGCCTCCGTCGCCGAACTCATACCCTGAATCCCGGCCGGGTCGGACTCGGGACCGACGATGACGAAGTCGTTGAACATCAGGTCGCGGCGGTTGACGCCGTACCCGTTGCGCATGAACTCGTCTTCGAGCCCTCGGGCGTGGACCATCACCACGTCGGAGTCGCCGTTCCGAGCAGATTCGAGCGCCGCGCCCGTCCCCTGTGCGACGGCGTCGACAGTCACACCGTACATCTCCTCGAAGTCGCCGTGGATGGCGTCGAGAAGCCCCGTGTCGTAGGTACTCGTCGTCGTGGTGAGCGTGAGTGTCTCGCCGGCGACACCGGCGCCGCCTTCACTCTGACCGCCGGTGCCGGAACAACCGGCCATACCAGCGACGACTCCGCCACCGAGCGCTGCGATAAACTGACGACGTTGTATCGTCATGGAAATAACCATGCGAGATACCGATAAAATAAGTTTCGATAAGTCGATTTAGGGAGCCCTTAGTAACCTCTAACAATTTCATTTTCAGTCTAACGTAACCGGTAGCAAGACCTTTGCTTGCGCGACCTGTAGCTTTCCCATGGAGTTTTCGACCGAGTTCGACGCTCGAATCGGTCAGGGCGACGTGACGCTCAGCGCGCGCGACGTGGCGTTGCTGCGGGCCATCGACGACCACGGGTCGATTAACGCCGCAGCGACAGCGCTGGAGCGGTCGTACTCGCGGGCCCAACAGCGCATCGTGACGCTGGAGGAGACCTTCGGCTCGCTCGTGACCCGCGAGCGCGGCGGGTCGGGCGGGGGCGGGAGTCGCCTCACCGACGACGCTCGCACCCTTCTCGCGCGATACGACCGCCTGCGCGCGGAGTTCAGCGGCGTCGCCGAGACGGCGGAGACGGTTCTGGACGGGGTAGTCGTCGACCGCGAGGGCGAACTCGCGACGGTGGAGACGACGGCGGGCACCCTTCGAGCGCTCGTCCCCGACGACAGCGGGACCGACGAGGTTCGACTCACGATCCGGGCCGACGCCGTGACGCTCCAGTCGACGTCGGACGCGGCCGGGTCTGACCGGACGAGTGCCCGCAACCGACTGGAGGGAACGGTCCGGGCCGTCGACGCCGGCGAAGCCGTCGCACTCGTCGACGTCGACGTCGGGAGCGTGACGCTCTCGGCGCTCGTTACGGACGCGAGCGTCGAAACCCTGAATCTGGCCCCCGGCACGCCGGTCGTCGCCTCGTTCAAGGCGACGGCGACGCGGGGCGTCCCCGCCGAGAAGTAGGCCACACCTTCGCCGGTTCCGGCAGGTGTATCGCCGCCGCGCCACAACGTCGACCCGTGTCAGCCGACCTGTTTACACCGCTCGAACTGCGTGGCACCGAGATACCGAATCGCGTGATGGTGTCGCCCATGTGCCAGTACTCCTGCGAGGGCCGTGACGGCCTCGCCACCGATTGGCATCACACCCATCTCGCCAGTCGCGCCGTCGGCGGCGCCGGTCTCGTCATGTCCGAAGCCACCGCCGTCGAAGCGCGCGGCCGCATCACGCCCCACGACCTCGGCATCTGGAGCGACGACCACGTCGACGCCCTCGCCGACATCACCGCCTCGATTCGCGACCACGGGAGCGTGCCCGGCATCCAACTCGCCCACGCCGGCCGAAAGGCGTCCAAGACCCGCCCGTGGGAGGGAAGCGACCCACTCACCGACGACGACGGTTGGGAGACGGTCGCGCCCAGCGACGACCCGTGGCCCTACGAGTCGGAGACGGTTCCGACCCGAGCGATGACGACCGACGACATCGACGACCTGATAGAATCCTTCCGGGCCGCCGCCGAACGCGCCCACGAGGCGGGCTTCCGCGTCGCCGAAATTCACGCCGCCCACGGCTACCTGATTCACGAGTTCCTCTCGCCGATCACCAATCAACGGGACGACGAGTACGGCGGCGGGTTCCGCGACCGGACCCGGCTCCTCCGCGAAATCACGACCGCCGTCCGCGAGGTGTGGCCCGCGGACGACCCGGTGTTCGTCCGGATTTCGGCGACCGACTGGCTGCCCGATCGCGAGTCGTGGGACGTCGGCAACTCCATTCGACTGGCCGACGACCTCGCCGAACTCGGCGTCGACCTCATCGACGTGAGCGCGGGCGGCATCCACCCCGACCAGCAGATTCCGTCGACCGGCCCCGGCTATCAGGAGCGCTACGCCCGCCGCATCAAACAGGAGTCGGAGAGCGATATCGCCGTCGGCGCCGTCGGCGGCATCACCACGCCCGAACAGGCCGACGCCCTCGTCCGTAACGGGCGCGGTGACCTCGCCATCGTCGGCCGCGAACACCTCCGCGACCCCTACTTCGCCCTCCACGCGGCACAGGAACTCGACCGCCTCGACGACGTCGAGATTCCGCCCCAGTACTACCGCGCGTTCTAACCCGTCAGTCGTGGCCGCCGCTATCGGGCGACGGCGCCGCGAAATCGCCCGAGTCGTCGAACGCGACCGGTTCGGGTTCGCTAATTACGCGCAGGTCGTCGCGCTCGCGCGCCGCCTCGACCAGCGGCTCGGAGGCGTAACACCGCTCTAACCGCATCGTGTCGGTGACGCGGAGGACTCGCGCCTCGTCGCCCGAAACGGGGCCGATGGTGCCGAGCGCCCCGAACAGGCCCGCGCGGTCGTTCTCGACCACCGGCGGGAGCCGCACCCCGCGGACGGTGCTGGCGGTGATGGCATTGATGAGCGACTTCGACCAGTCGAGGGTCGCCTTCACCTCTTGATGGGCGAAGTCGGCCTGTCCCATCCCCATCGCGTTCCCCTTCGACTTCTCGGTCAGGCCCCGGAGGTAGATGCGCTTGACCGTCGGCGACTCGGGTTCGGGTTCGTTTATCGTGAAGTGTCGCCGCCCGGTGACGTTGGTGTCCATGCCCTGCCCGCTCACGTCCTTACCGATGCGGTCGACCACGAGGACGTCCAAGTCGTCGTAGGGGAGTTTGGGCATTCGGTCGTGAGCCATTTCGAGGAGTTCGCGCTCCCGTTTCAGGAAACCAGAGGCGGGGACGCCCTCGATGAGCGTCGTGTCGTCGTGTTCGTCCTCGACGATGGCGACGCCGCCGGCGACGGGTAGGGAGTCGAGCAACAGGCTCGCGATTTCGGGGAGCATGTTGCGGAGGCTCCAGTCGACCGCCCAGTCGTGGGCCATCTTCGCCCCGCGTTGTTTCCCCATGCCGATGACGAGCATCTTCGAGAGGCCGCTCTCCACCTCGCCGCCGAAGTCGGTGTGGGGCTTGATTCGGTTGACCATCACGATGCTGTCAGCGGCAACGGCGTTGGCGTCGGCGTACACCGGCACGCCGCGTTCGGGCGTCTCGCCCACCGTCTCGACGTCCATCGTCGCGCGAATCTCGCAGCCAATCGACTCCTCGGTGACGCCGAGGGTGGCGAGTTTGTCTCGCTGGCCCTCGGCGGTCGCCCCGCCGTGACTCCCCATCGCCGGGAAGACGAAGGGTTCGTACCCCCGTTCGCGGACGCCACCGACGACGCCGCGGACGATGGCGGCGAGGTTGGCGATGCCGCGACTGCCGGCGCCGATGGCCACTTCGCCACCCTCGGGCACGCCCTCGAAGTCGAGGTCGTAGGCGGCGTCGGACGCTCGGGACTCTATCTCCTCGGTCGGAATCGGGTCGGTGTCCCAGACCTGTTCGACGACGCCCATGCGCGGCATGGCGATGTCGCCGACGGTCGTTCGGATGGTGTCCTCGGGGACGACGAGCGAATCAGTCATCCCGAGACGATTATCGGGACGTGGAAAAGAAACCCGCGGTCGGCGTTACGCGGCGGCCTCGTCCGCGAACCGGTCGTCGTACTCGCCCTCGTCGATGCGCTCTTTGAACTCTCGGGGGTCGTTGCCCTCGATAGTGACGCCGAGCGAGACGCAGGTGCCGACGACTTCCTTCGCGGCGTTTTTCAGGTCGTACGCGAGCAGGTCGGACTGCTTCTGCTCGGCAATCTTCTGGACCTGTTCGACGGAGAGGTCGGCGACGAAGTTCTCTTGGGGTTCGCCGCTGCCCGTCTCGAAGCCGGCTTCGTCCTTGATGAGTTCCGCCGTCGGCGGAACCCCCACTTCGATGGTGAACGAGCCGTCGTCCTCGTATTCGACGGTGATGGGAACTTCCATCCCGTCGAACGCTTCGGTTTCGTCGTTAATCTGCTGTACGACGGCCTGCACGTCCACGGGCGTCGGACCGAGTTCCGGCCCGAGCGGCGGGCCAGGCGTGGCCTCGCCGCCGGGAACGAGCACTTCGATAGTTCCAGCCATATCGCATCAAACCCGCGGGCGACTTTTAACGGTTTTCTTTCGACGTACGGGTGTGACTCCCGGTCACAGACCCCTCACACGTCGACGGCGAACGACTCCACGTCGCCGGCGCGCTCGGCCATCGCCCCGAGAAGCGTCGCCACGGCGTCCAAGTCGTCGGTGTCGACGACTTCCACCGGCGTATGCATATAGCGGTTCGGGAGGCCGAGATTCAGCGACGGCGTCCCGCCCCGTGACGTGTAGAAGGCGTCGGCGTCGGTGCCCGTCCGACTCCCCGCCGCCTGCGTCTGCACGTCGATATCGGCGTCGTCGGCCGCGTCACGTGCTAGTTCGACCACGAGCGGGTGGTTGACGCTCCCGCGCGTCACGACCGGCCCCCCACCGAGTTCGACCGGCCCCTGTGCCTTCTCCGGAATCCCCGGCGAGTCCGTCGCGTGTGTCACGTCCACCGCGACGACGGCGTCCGGGTCGAGGTCGAACCCGACCATCTTCGCGCCCTGCAGGCCGACCTCCTCCTGAATCGTCGAGACGGCGTACACCGTCGCCGAGACGTCCGTCTCGACGGCGCGGCGCAGACCCTCCGCGACGGCCCACGTCCCGACGCGGTTGTCGAGTGCGCGCGCCGAGACGTGGGAGCCGTGCAGGTCCTCGACGGTGGTCGAGACGGTGACGGGGTCGCCGACCGACACCAGCGACTCGGCCTCGTCGCCGTCGGTCGCGCCCACGTCGACGTACTGCTCCTCGATGTCGTCGTAGCTCTCTTCCTCACCCTTGCGCAGGTGAATCGCCGTCTGCCCGACGACGCCCGACACCGGTTCGTCGGCGTGAATCGTGACGTGTTGCCCCTTCGAGACGGTGCGGTCGGCGCCGCCGATGGAGCCGATGCGGACGAAGCCGTTATCGTCGATTCGGCGGACGATGTAGCCGATTTCGTCGGCGTGGCCGGTGAGTGCAATCTCGGTGTCTGCCTCGCCCTCGTGGACGGCGACGGCGTTGCCGTAGTCGTCGGTCCAGACGTCGTCCGCGAACTCCGAGACGTAATCTATCCAGACGCGCTGTCCCCGAGTCTCGAAGCCAGACGGACTCGGCGTCTCCAGCAGGCGGTCGAGAAACGCTCGCCGCTCGGATTCCAAGGCCATGCTTTCGCGTACGCGAGCGCGGCCATGAACCCAGCGGTTCCGGGCGTCAGTCGCCGTGTCGCGTCACGCAGGTCGACAGCCCCGTCAACTCTACCGGCTCGGAGTTGTCCGGCGAGTAGACCACCATCTGCCCTTTCTCCATGTAGGGCACCTTGTCCTCCAGCGTCGGGGGGATGTTGACGCTCTTGATGGCGTCTTCGTCGCCGAGGTTGAGAACGAGTTTCGTGTTCACCTGTTTGAACACCGAATCCGCGACGTCCTGCGGGTCCTGCGTGATGAGGAAGAGTCCGAGACGCTCCTTGCGCCCCTGTTTGGCCGCTTCGGTGAACTTCGTGATGACCTTCCGGGCCTGCACGCTCTCGGCGTCGGTGAGGAAGTTGTGGGCCTCGTCCATCCCCACGATGAGCGGCGTCTCCTTGATGCGGTCGTACGCCGGGTCGTTCGACAGTTTCTCGTCAACGAGCAGGCTCGCGACGGCCAAGACGACGAGTTCCGTCGCCCGCGAGTCGTTGACGTGGTAGGTCGGGACGACGGTCAATCCACCGGGTCGGACGAGTTCGTGGACGAGGTCCGTGACGGGGCGGGCGTCTTGGTCGAAGACGCGTCGGAACGCGCTCCCGAGGGCGCGGCGGCGGACGGCGTCGAACGTCGCCTCGTGGACCCGGCCCGACTCGTCGAGTTCCTCGCGGAGCGCGGGGTCATCGAGATACGTCGTGAACTGGTCGTAGGTGGCGTCGGCGCCGTAGTCGTCGAAGAATCGCCCGAGGAGGTAGTCGAGTGCCTGATACTGGTTGTCGTTGAGGCGGGCGCCCGCGACAAGCCACGGCCGGTGTTCGACCATGCTGAACGGAATGGTGAAGGGGACCTGCTCGGCGCGGTGGGAGCCGCCGCCGTAGGCCGCGTCGCCGATTGCGGGCACGAACGCGATGGTGTCGTCGTGGCCGCCGTGGGCGACGCCCTCGCGGTCGAGTCGGCGAGCGGTCGCGTCGTCCATCGAGGGGTTGTCGTCGTGCATCTGGGCGTACTCGTCCTGCGGGTCGAACTGGACGACGGCCGTCGACACCTCGCGCCCGTCGGCCATCGGATACGTCGTGTCGAGATACTGGCGGAGGACGTTCTTCGAGGCGTGTGTCTTGCCCGACCCCGTGCCGCCGGCGACGAGGGTGTGCCGAAAGACGAGGGGGTCGCCGTCGGCGTAGTCGTCTTTCAGCCGGTAGTCGATTGTCGGCGGACTCGCCGCCGTCCGCACCGTCTCGCCCCCGACCGAGAGGTGACCGAGGAAGACGCCGTCGGACGGGATGGCGAGTCCGGTCTTGATTTGCTCGGCGTCCGTCGCCTCGCCGACGACGGCGCCGGGTTTCGGCACGCGGTCGACCATCCGACGCTTCAGTTCGGTGTCCCCGTCCTCCCCCTCCTCGAACAGCACCGCCACCGGGTCGAGGGAAGCGACGAACTTGTAGTCGCGCTCGGTGAAGCCGTCGCGGCGCATCGCCCGCCGGGCGTGAATCTCGGTCGCGTCGTCGGCTTCGAACTCTTGGTCGTACTCCAGCGCCGTGATGCGACAGAACAGCGTCTCCTCGTCCGGATAGGGGACGAGGAGGTACTTGCCCAGCCGGACCGACTCGCGGTTGTCGCTGGTGACGAAGGCCTTGAGCGCCGTGTCGTCGCCGTCCTCGGCCACGCGAAGCCCCTGTGAGACGGAGATGGAGCCGAGCCCGCGGTCCGAGCCCGAAGGCGAGACGTCGTACGATTCGAAGTCGTCGGCCGACGAGTCGCCGGCGTCGTCGGCGTCGTCGTCCGCGGAGAAGTCGGTGAAATCGCCGAGGTCGGACATGGTCCCTACCACGGAGGTGGGGACCAAACCCCTTTCGCCCCGTCGTCAGGATGCGTCGCCCTCGGCCGCGTCGACCTCTCCCTCGTCGTCACCGAGCATCGCATCGAGCCCCGCAGTCGGCGGTTCGAACACGTACAGAAGCCCCTCGTGAGTGACGTAGAAGACGCCGTCCTCGGGGTGTTCGAACACGCGAGCGTCCACGTCGATTGCGGTGTCGACCAGTCCGGCGAGCGAGTCGACTTCGACTCGGGGTCGGTCGAGGACGTCGTCCGGCAGACGAGCGGTCGTTATCCAGTCGTCGAACTCCGCACGGGTCGACTCGAACTCGAGCATCGTTCGGTCCGCCTCGGAGACGGTAAAGCGGTCGTCGTAGCGGCCGTAGCCGAGGCCGACTGCGCCGACCAACCCCACGAGTAGCGCGAGTGGCCCGCCGAGTCGATAGAGCGGGCCGTACTCTCGCTCGCGAGTAATCTGCTCCGTCGTCGACCCGGTGAGGGACTCGCCCTCGACGGCGCCGGGTTGATAGGTCGACCCGTCGACGACGATTGGGAGCCGGTACGTCGCGCTGCGGTCGACCGACTCGCCGTTTATCTCTCCCTCCACATCGATGTCGCTACGGACGACGATTTCGGACGACCCGGGCATTCCGCCGAGGCTTTCGTCGATTGTATCTATCCGGGACTGGACCTGACTCACGTTCCGGGAGAACGTCGCCGTCGCCGATTCTCCGGGGCCGACGTCGCTCGCCGTCGTGGTGTCCAGTGGCTCCTCGATGCGCCAGTACTCGGTGGTCGAATCCTCTTCTTCGGAAATCGACCGCAGAACGAGTGTCTGGCTGACGGTCACGTCGACGGACCCGCCGTCGCTCGCCTGATATTCGAAGACGAACGTGCCGTCGAGCCGAGGGCTCGCAGCGAAGAAGTACGCGGGCCGGTCGGTGAGTTCCGTATCGACGTCGAACAGCGGGTTCGGTTCGGTGACGGTGGCCGACGTGGTGTAGGTTCCGTTCCCTTGCCAACGCGCGACCTCTCGCTGTTCGGTAGTGGTTCCCGGCGACTGATACGCCGTATAGGTCGCGAATCCCCCGACTGCGGCCAACACGACAGCCAACAGAACGATGACCCAGAGCCACTGGTCGAGCGCTGCGCGGACACGTACCTCTGTTCTGTCTCCCCCCGACGACATTGAAACCTCGTTTCTGACGGGTGGTTAAGAAACTTGAGTATCCGACAACTTCGCGATTAGCGCAGCCGACTCGCCAGCCGTCGGAGTTTCGACGGCCGGTCGTGTGACCGGTCCCGAATCCGACCGGTACCGACGAGAACCGTCCCGAGGAGATACACCGTGCCACCGATGACGAAGTCGATGGCGACTATCGGTGCCCACGGGTGGAGTCGATAGAGGGCGTCGATGACGCCACCGGGCAGGACTGCCAGATACCGATGCTCGACGAGATATCGACGGTAGTACCCCGTCTCCGGCGGCGCGTGGAGCGTCATGGTGGCGTTGACACTCGCTCGTCCGCCGACGTAGACTCGCTCCGGGTCGACTTCGACACCATCGCTTCCCGGCTCTAGATACACGTAAACGGGGACGAGGCCGGCGTTCGGGACGGTGTACTCGAGGTCCGACGACTCGCCCTGTGGTATCGTCGTCGGGCGGTCCGATTCGAACTCGGCGCTGACGATGCCGAACTGCTGGGAGCCCGCGGGGACGACCATCGCCGCCGTCGCCGTCGAGACGACGAGCAACGCCATCCCGAGGAGGATGAGTTGGGTCGACACCCCGTCGTCCCGGCTTCGCGACCGCTCGCGGGACGGCCCCCCGCCCGCAAACAGGAGGTCGAGGACGTAGACGACCGCCGAGAGACCGAATGCCAGATAGAGCAGTCCTTGCGACCCGAGCAGCGAGCGCATGCCGAGCGTGGTCGCGAGCCATCGCTGAGCGCCACCGACGACGCTCTGGAGCCCCATCACGGCCGTTCCGAGATGCGGAATCACGACCGCCGTGCCACCGATTTGGAGCGCCTCGGCGACGATTTGGGCGTCCTTCACCGGGGGTTCGCCCCCATCTTGGTCGGTAAACGGGTTGGCGTCGCCGCGTGTCACGTACCCTTCGTCAGTCTCCCCGACGACTCGATGGGTCGTGAGCCCGCCGCCCTGAATCTGCTCGGCGCGGAAGACGACGATGTCCCCGCTCTCGGGCGGGCCGGTGAGCGCCGAGGGCACGGCGATGAAGCCGTCGCCGGGCTCCATCGTCGGCGACATACTCCCCGTCTCGACGTAACTCAGGAGCACCGGCTGCCCGAGCATCTGCCCCGCGAGCAGCGAGATGACGAGGACGACGACCAGCAGTTCGACAGCCAGCGAGAACGCGCGTCGGGGCGACATTGCGGTGGTCATCGAGTGGACGTGTCAATCCGATAAAAATGGTTGGACGCTTCAGCGACCACGGACACCCCTCCATCCGAACACCACCAAACCGAGACTAACTCCGGCGCGGTCGCCAGCCGCCCAACCGATATCGCATCGAATATTGCCCCGAGAGCGGTCGTCGAAGGCGACCCGGCTCCTGCAGATTCGCGGTTGACGCCGTGAGAGTCGACCGCTGAGCGCTCGATGTCCGCGGCCGAGTCGTCCGCCGGCACCGGATCGCTCGAATCGACACTCGTCTCGGCGTCGGCATCCCGCTCCTCGTCGACACGGGTCGTCGTCTCGGTAGCCCGGCCCGTCCGTTCGACGGCGACGACGAACGTCGAGAACCCCGTCGACTCGGCAGACACGGCCCGTCCATCGTCCAGTTTCTCGACGGCGAGCCGACTCGACTCGTTTCCGCTGTACCGGTAGACTGTCAGTCTCTCCGTGCTGGCGTTCACCCCAGCAACGCCGAAGCGGAAGACAGCGCTATCGACGGTATCGCCGCCGACCGTGGGTGTGACTCGCACTGCTCCGAGGACGCGCGCCTCATCGATATCGGCGTCGGCCGGCACCCCCGCCTCGACGTCGAAGCCCAGATTCCCGGTCCCCGTTCGACGTACACGCAGTTCCTCGAGCGTGAGCGTGCGCCCGTCCGTCTCGTTGACCACCAATCCGTCGAACTGCACCGCGACCGTCTCGCTGGTCGAGACGTCGGAGGCCATCACCAGACGGCGGTCGGCGGCCGGGCGCCCGATGCGGATAGATGGGTCACCGCCGTCGCCCTCGGTATCGGAACTCTCGGCCTGCGTCGCTCCAACTCGCTCCGAGTCGGTGACCGTCGCGTGAACCTCGAACGCGTCGATTCGGCCGTCGAACTCCCGCGCGTCGATAGCGAGTCCGACCGTCTCGGACTCGTTCGAACCGAGGACGACGGCGTTCGTCTTCGACTGAACCGGTCGCCCGTCCGCAAGAAACGTCACTGCGTCGGAGTCGGCCGTAAACCACACTCTCGCGCGCTCCTCACCGTCGTAGCGAACCCGGAACACGTCGCCGAGATTCGTCAGTCCGTCGTCGTTGACGCCGTCGGCATCGAGCGCCGGATTCGACGCCGAGACGTCGATAGTGAGTTCGCCGTCGGCGTCGAGATAGGCGTAGTCGCTCGCTGGCGAGAGGTGTATGTCGTCAGTTACGCCGTCCGTCGCGAGCGGCGTCGCACCCGTGGAGATGGCTGTCGCTCCCGCGAGTGTGAGGGCTACGAGCAGGGCGACATCTCGTCTCATTCGTCGACTCGAAAGCCCACCGGCGGAGTCGAACCGCCGAAAAAGACCGTCGTGGGGGAATGCCGTCAGACCGCTTGTGCGATTATCTGGATGGTCTCTTGGAAGCTGCCGATGGCCACACCGTGGGTCGTGATTCGGACACCGACATCGACCGATTGGCCGACATTCAGCACAATCGGGCTGTCTCGTAGGGCTGTCCGGCTGGAGTCGGTCACGTCATACAACTCGAACTCCAGCCCGGAGTTCGACACGTCGTTCGAGTAGACCTCGACCGGTTGTGTTCCCTGATTTTCGATACGGAGGAGTCCCATCACCGGGTTGCTCGCTCCGATTTCGTCGACGTCTTGGTCGAACTCGTAGACCGAATCGGTACCGAGCCCGAGGTCGGGGTCGGCAGCCCGCTCGCTCATGCTGGGGAAGCGAAACTTGACTTCGCCACCGTCTTCGACACTTCGACCCCCATCACCCAGCTCTGTGAGCGTCAGCAGTGCGTCGCTGTCGCGAGCGATTTCGACCGACAGCTGTCGGTCCGCCGTGGTGGCAGTGAAGGCACCCGTTCCCAGAGTGGCGCCCCCAATACCAGTAATCGCTCCCAACCCAGCGATGAAGACTCTTCGTTTCATTTCTGAACCCTCGTTTGGAAGGTCTACGTGCCGCTCGTGCTGCTTTCTGCAGTGAAGTTAGAGGGAACGTCGTTCGAGTCGGTGACGGCGTGGATTCGAAGCTCGCCGTTACCGAACTTCGAACCCATCATGCCGTCCTCGACGTCCAGGAACATCCCGACCGTGACAGACTGTCCGGTCGGAATCTTCTGGGCAACTCGGGAGGCACCCTGTGACGAAACCGCACCGCCGTTGCTGCCGTACGTCGTCAGGGTCTCACTCCGGTCGTCGTCGGGGTAGAAGTACACCTGCGTTTTGAAGCCGTTGCCGGTGAGCGTGAACCAGACCCAGATGTCCTGCGTGCCGTTGTTGGTAATCTGGAAGAGGCTGTCGATCCACGTCTCCGCGTCCGTGTTGACGTTCGAGACGTCGATGTCGATTTCCCCACTGCTACCGTCACTCGTCAGGTAGGCGGCGTTGGGATGATTGCTGTTCCCGGGCGCCGGGCCGAGCCCGAGCATCGCGGAGTTGTCGTCTTCGATGGTCACGTCGAGGCCACGGTCCGCGGTGACACTCGTAAACGCACCTGTACCAGTTGCGGCCGCCGCGCCGGCGACCAGCGATCCCACACCAGCGATGAACTTTCGTCGTTGCATAGTCGTTCACGTGCCCCGTCTGGAGCACATCTCACCCCTGAACCCCTACCCCGTTTGTAGTGAGCCGATTGAAGGGAGTACAACGGGTGTCCGAAGCGATTCGAAGCCCGGTTGAACCCCGGTAATGACTGATTACCGCCGGTTCAAGCGGTGCTTTCTCGACCTTCTAACACAGCCATCGAACCCGGTCGGTGGCGCTTACTTATGTGGGATACCGGCATGAGATGCACTTGCAATGGACGGGGGGACCTCAAAGGGATGAGTCTGGCACGAGACGACGTGTACGAGGTGCTGAGTAACCGTCGCCGCCGGTTCGCCATTCACTATCTGCGGCGAAACGGCGCGAAGGCGGCGCTCGGTACACTCGCCGAACACGTCGCGGCTTGGGAGAACGGTATCGACGTCGCGGCCGTGGGTGCGGACGCGCGAAAGAACGTCTATACGTCGCTCCAACAGTTCCACCTGCCGAAGATGGAGGAACTGAATTTAGTGATTTTCGACCGCCGCGCCGGCGAGGTAGAACTCACCGACGAGGCCGACAGCGTCGACGTGTATCTGGAAGTCGTCGAGGGCCACGACGTTCCGTGGAGCCTCTACTACCTCGGCGTCGGTGGACTGACGGGGTCGGTGATGCTCGGGCACGCACTCGGCCTGCCGCCGTTTGCAGGCCTGAGCGACGTGGCGTGTGCGGTGTTTACCGTCGCCGCCATCTCGGTACTGGCGCTGGTCCACACCTACTACACGCGGGGGATGCGACTCGGAACGGAGGGTGAACCGCCGGAAATCGAGCAATGAGCCGATACCTCCGGCGCCTGACCGTGGTGCTTGCCCTCTGCGTAGTGGCGAGCATGTCCTTCGGCGTCGGAGGGTACAGTTCGGTCGATGCCGACCGGAACGTCTCGGTATCCGTCGTCGAGGACGAGGACGCCTATCTCGCGTTCGACGACAGTCTCGGCTGTGGCGTGGGCAACAACGTCCTCGTTCGGAATCAGTTCGTCGGCAATACGACCATCGAGCGTATCGAGGTGGACGTCACGGCCGTCGGCGGTTACGTCCGCGTCGGGGTGCGAGGACCGGGCACCCAACTCGCTCCCGGCGACTCGACGCAACTCACGTTCCTCGGCCCGTACGAACCCGGCGATGCAGCTCGGATGCAGGTGAAGCCTCCGACGGGGAACGTCTCCGGTGCGGACAGCCTGAACATCGAACTCCTCGAAGCCACGGGACAGGGGGTCAGCGTCTCCGTCGCGACACAGTCGTACGTCGTGAACTGTCCCGGTGGACCGAGCAAGAGTACCGGCAACGACGGACAGGGCAACTGAGTCGGACGCCGACGCTCGGGGCCGAGCCCGGCACACGCACCTTTTACGTCTCCCACACGTACCCGAGCCAATGCTACTCATCCGGGGCAACGGCGGCGGCACGACGCTCACCGGAACCGTGTACGAACGGGGGGAGAACGCCCCCTCGTTTCAGGGAGCGCCGGACGAAGACGCCGCCTACGTGTGGGTGTGTGACGAATTTTACGAGGTGCAGAGCGGCGGGTCGACGACCCAAATCGACGGCCGCGAGATTCAGATTGCCTTCGAGTCCCCGATGCCGCGCGGGTTCGACACCCGCGAACAGGCGATTGCGGCGGCGAAAGAGCATCTCCGAACCCAGTTCGCACGGGTCGGCGTCCCGGAGGCGACGGTCGATATCGAAGTCGAGAAGGCCGACCCAATCGACTAGAACTCACCCTCCCAGCGCACGTCGTCGTAGGTGCGGACGAAATCCGAGTCGAGTCGCTCCTCGAACTTCCGTCTGAGCGCCGTCTTCTCGTCGACGCCGATGCGTGCGAGGGCGTCGGCTCGCTCCACCACCGGTGGCGGCCCGCGCGACACCGCGACGTCGCGCAGTATCTGACGCGTGAGTCGGTCGCGCGACGCCTCGTCTCGCGTCAGGCCGGCCGGCGCCTCCACCCGATAGCACAGGTCTTCGCGGGGGTCGTAGACGACGAAAAACGTCACTTCGTAGTCGGCAGGGTCGCGCTCGCGGTCGACACCGAGTGCGTCGCCGTCGGCGGCGAGGGTGCGGTCCGACCCGCCTCGCGAGTAGAACCAGTTGGTGAAGGTGAGTCGGTGGTCGTCGCCGTCGGTCGGCTCCAAGAGTCGGGTGAAGAAGGCGGTGTCGTCGACCCACGGCGCGTCGACGCCTTTCTGTCGGAGCGTCCGCGTGATGAGTTTCGGCGAGGGGTTCTTGACGAACCCCGCGAGGGCGACGTCCCGGTCCAGCAGTCGCTCGACGAGTCGGACGTAGTTTTCGACGATGGCTCGGGGTTTGGCCTCCGTCGTCAGCGCGCCGAGTTCGGCGTCGCGGTCCTGCCAGTTGAGGAGTTCCTTCGGGTACAGCGGGCCGTCGAGGACGAGACAGTCGTCGACGGCGTGTGCGTGTTCGAGGGCGTGCGAACTCTCGGCGAGATAGAGCGCGAGGGCGTGGACGACGCCCTCGGCGTAGCGGTTGACGCGCGGGGCGTGAAGCACCTTCCGGCGGAGATAACCCTCGTCTCGCTTGACCCACTCGGAGTCGAGGGCAAGCGTCGGGTCGTTGGCGTGGACCGTCGTCACCAGACTCCGGGCGCGATGGAGGTCGAGGTCGGAGGGGTCGGCGGCCATCGCGGCGTGGGCCACGTCGAGCACCAGCCCGTTCTTGAACGTGGTCGGGTTGATGGTGCCCGAATCGAGGCCGTGGACGGTCGGATAGGGGTCGTCGACGAGCGCGACGTCGTCGACGGGGACCGAGCGAAGGCGCCGGTCGCCGAGGGGTTCGACCACCGGCCGCCCGTCGACGCGGAGCGGGTCGAGCCACTCCTCGAACGCCACCTGCGCCAGGTCGTCGTGGTCGGTGTCGTCGACGCGGGTCGCGAGATAGCCCGCGAGGTCGGCAATCCCGTCGACGTGGACCGGGTCGAGCGTCATGGCCACCCATCCAGCGCGAGACACAAAGAGCGTCGTGGTCGATGGAGAAGACGGCACCCTCATACTCGGGGAGCGTCTACTGAGGGTATGAACACCGCCGCGGTCGCGTTCGACCTCGACGACACGCTGGCGGTCACGCGCACCGACCGCGAGACGCTGCTTCGTGAAGCGCTCGATGCGGTGGGCGCACCCCAGCGGTCGCGACAGGCGTATCTCGACGCTCACGCCGACAATCTGACGGCCGAGAGCCGAGAACCCGTCTTCGAGCGACTGCTCGCGGGGACGGAGGCCGACCCCGCGGCGCTGGCGCGGGCGTACCGCGAGCGGGTGAACGCCGCCCTCGAACCCGTCCCGGGCGTCGAATCGATGTTGGCGACGCTCCGCGAGGAGTACCGACTCGGCCTCCTGACGAACGGACCGGTCGTCGCCCAGCGGTCGAAACTCGACGCGCTCGGCTGGACCGACGTGTTCGACGTCGCGCTGGTGACGGGAGAGCTGTCGGCCGGCAAGCCGAATCGGGCGGCCTTCGAGACGCTCCTCGACGAACTCGGAAGCGAGGCCGGTGAGACGGTGTTCGTCGGCGACGACGTGACGGCGGACGTGGAGGGCGCGACTGACGCCGGCATCGACGCGGTGCAGGTGTGTTACTCCGGCGGCCCGGAGCGCACGCCGTCGGCTATCGCTCACGTCGACCGGCCGAACCTGCCGACGCATCTGCCGACGATTCTCGCCGAGCGCTAAACGGCGGCTTCGACGACGCGGAGCGCCCGCTTTACCTCGGCACCGTTCTCGATGAAGACGACCGTTCGCGGCGGGTCGACGGCCTTGGGTCGGACGCGAAGTCCCGCCTCGCGAGCGGCGTCGAGAGTTGCGTCCGCCCCTCGCTCGAATTCGATGCGGGCGCGGTCGGGGTGGACGAACACCGTCGCGAGACGCTCGTCGGCGACGCGAACGCGGTAGGCCATCGCGCCGTCTGCCGTCGGTTCGACATCGGGGTCGGCGTCGGTGACCGTCACGGGGTCGAGTCGCCCCTCGTGGCCGACGAGTTCGGAGGCGAGCAGTTGGGCGATACGAACGCCGTCGTCGAGTTCGGTCGTGACCATGGGTGGGATACGCGCTCCGGCACCGTCAACGTCAGGAATCGCCGTCGGTGAGGTCGGCGAGCGCGCGGTCGGCGGCGTCGCCGACGCCGACGCCCCGCTGACGTGCGTAGAGAATCGCCGCGGCTTCGATGGTGATCCCGAGCGCTCGCTGGTGTTCGTTGATGTCGGCGACGGCCTGCTGTTTCTCGACGCCGGCGTCGACGAGCGCCGAGAGGACGCGCTCGAACGTCGACTGCTCGCGGAGGACGGACTCGTCGGGGACGAACCCGTCGGGGATGGTGACGCTGGCCGGGTCGAAGGCAGCGACGAGTTCGTCGTCGTCGCGGGAGAGGAGCCCCCGTCCGACGGCGACGTCGACGAGGCGCTTGGCCTGGTCGGGCGTGAACCAGTCCCGGTCCAGCGATAGCGCGACGACGAACTCGCCCTCGCCGAGGCGGTCACGCCCCCGGTCGCGGAAGGGTGCGGCCACGGCCACCTCGAGACTCATGGACCAGAATCGGGCGACCGGTCCACTAAATCCTGTCGTGTCCGGGGCGTGACGACCGCCCTACCGGCCCACGTTCGACAGTCTCAAGTACCTCCTTGGACTGGCTAGCCGTATGAAAGACCAGGGACGCTCCACGCGGAAGCGCACTGGGGGCCGCCTCCGGCCCTTCCGAAACAAGAAGCGGTACCAGCTCGGACGCCAGCCCGCCGAGACGACGCTCGGCGAGCCCCGCTTCCAGACTATCGACGCCCGTGGTAACGAGACGAAGACCCGCGCCCTCGCCACGAACGTCGCTCACGTCGCCGACGGTGGGGAGACGGTCGAGGCCGAAATCGAGAACGTGACCGAGAACCCGTCGAACATCAACTACGTCCGACGGAACATCATCACGAAAGGCGCCATCATCGAGACGAGCGAGGGGCGCGCTCGCGTCACCTCCCGACCGGGTCAGAGCGGTCAGGTCAACGCGGTCCTGCTGGACTGAGCGGGAACGGTTCCTTCTACGGTGTCGGCGCTGCCTTCTGGAGCGCCGTCTCCGCGATGTTACCGCCGTAGTCGGCGCTTCGTGACAGCGAGTCGACGACCAGCCCCAGCAGTTGCGCCCGTGTCGGGTCGAGTTCGCGGAGGAGTTCGTCGATAGAGCGGGCGTGGCTGTCGATGCCCTGTACCGACTCGCGGGCCTCGTTGGCCCGGCGGGTGGCGTCGTCGCTGTCGTCGAGGAAGAGCGCCTCCATCGCCCCGTCGACGACGGCCGCGGCGTCGTCGTGCAGGTCTTCGAGTGCGTCGGCCACGTCGGCCGGGAGCGATTCGTCGACGTTGAGCGAGAGGTGGGCAATCTTGGTCGCGTGGTCGGCAATGCGTTCGAGCTGTCGAGCCGCGGACTGGTAGTCGAAACACACCTCGCGGGAGACGCCGAGTTCCTCGGCGGCCCGCGGGCTCCGAAGCGTCGACCGGAAGATGCGCGAGACGACCATCCACAGGCGGTCGACGTCGTCGTCGCGCTGAATCACGTCGCGCGCGAGGTCCTCGTCTCGCTCGACGAGCGACGTCACGGCGTCTTCGAGCATCGACAGCGCGATGAGACGCATTCGGGTGACGGCGTTGTTGATGGACAGCTCCGAGGAGTCGAGCAGGTCACGAATCACCACGCGGTCACGCGTCTCCTCCAGCACTTCGAGCCCGACGAGACTCTGGGTGGCCTGTCGGATGGTCCGTCGCTGGTCGGTCGTGATGCGTGCGCTTTCGAGGGCAATGATGTCGAATCCGCTGACGTACATGGTCATCACGGCGCGGATGAGTTCCTCGCCGGAGAGGTCACCCACGTCGAGCGTTCCCTCGGTCCGCTCGTCTTCGGTCCGGGGGGTCATGAACAGGGAGTCACCCTCTGGATAGAACGCCACCTCACTGCCCGCCGACACGCCGTTGTCGGTCGCCCAGTCCTTCGGAATCGACACCGTGTACGTCGACCCGCCCGTCACCTGCACCTTTCGGGTTTCGACCATACTCGGAGACAGTGAAGTCGCTAAAATAAAACCTCGCATATCTATATACCTCTGCCGCTACGTTGCTTCGGGTAGGACACCGAACGAACCGGTCAGACGGGATATAACAGCAATATAGAGCCTCTTAAACCCGAGAGGAGTGAATCTCGGATTGGGGGCGGAAGAACCCTTTATATCGATACATAGCTGTTTTATTGCTCTTTCAGTACCCCTACTGCCAATTCTACTGTATCGTGGCGCTCGTTATCGCATCCCATTCCAATATCTATATAGAAATCATAGTAGGGTACTTACGTTCCAGTCGGCCATCCACGGGTGATGACGAAGCAATCCACGAGTGGACGTGTGTCGCGCCGAACGTTTCTCGCGTCGGCCGGAACGGTCGGCGCAGTCGGACTCGCTGGCTGCACGCAGAGTGGCTCCGATGGAAACGGCAGCGGCGACGGTCTCTCCGGCACCATCGACATCGCGGGGAGTTCGACGGTGTTCCCGCTGGCGACGGCGATGGCCGAGCGCTTCCAGACCGACCACTCGGGAGTCAACATCAACATCCAGTCGACCGGGTCCGGCGGTGGCTTCGCCAATCACTTCTGCCCCGGTCGCACCGACTTCAACAACGCCTCGCGCCCCATCCAGCCCGAGGAGGAGCAGGCGTGTTCCGAAAACGACGTCACGCCAGTCGAACTCACCGTCGCGACGGACGCGCTGACGGTCGTCGTCAACAACGACGCCGACTGGCTCGACTGCATCACCGTCGAGGAACTCCGCCAAATCTGGTCGGCCGAGGAGTCGCCGTCGACGTGGAGCGACGTGAACTCCGACTGGCCCGACGAACCGCTCGAACTCTACGGCCCCACCGACGCCTCCGGGACGTACGACTACTTCATCGAGGCCATCATCGGCGAGGAGGGTCCGGGCCACCGACAGGATTACTCCGCGACCGAACAGGACCGAACCATCATTCAGGGCGTCGACGGCTCGCAGTACGCCATGGGGTATCTCGGCTTCGCCTACTACTCCCAGAATCAGGACCGCGTGAAGGCCCTCGGCGTCGACGACGGCGACGGCTGTGTCGAACCGTCGCTCGAAACCGCTCGCGCGGGCGAGTACACCCCCCTCTCCCGACCGCTGTTCACCTACGTCAAGCAGTCCTCGCTCGCCGAGGAACACGTCGCCGAGTTCGCTCGCTACTGGCTCGAGAACGCCACCAGTCAGGATATCGTCGCCAACGAAGTCGGCTACGTCCCCCTGAGCGATTCGGACCAGCAGGAAGCGATGGACGCGCTCGAAGCGGCCATCGAGGAAGCGCAGGGCTAGCGACGACCGAACGAAGAGTTTTTTCGCCCCAACCGAAAATCCGAACCCAGTAGATGAGCACGGACGACATCCAACGGGACCTCACCCGCCGAACGGAAAACGCGCCGCAGGAGCTTCTGACTCGCTCATTTTTCTTCCTGTGCGCGGTACTGTCCATCGTCACCACCATCAGCATCATCCTCATGCTGACCACCGAAGCGGCGAAGTTCTTCACCATCACCGCGCCGCTGATGGGCATCGAAGGCCCGACTGCCTCCGTCGTCGACTTCCTCACGGGAACCGAGTGGGTCATCAACAACGAGCAGTTCGGCGTCCTCCCGCTGGTGTCGGCGACGCTCGCCATCACCATCGGCTCGGCCGTCGTCGCCATCCCCCTCGGCGTCGCCACCGCAATCTATCTCAGCGAGTACGCCAGTCCGCGCGCCCAACGCGTTCTCAAGCCGGCGCTCGAAGTGCTGGCCGGCGTCCCGACGGTCGTCTACGGTTTCTTCGCTGTCGTCTACATCACGCCCGCGCTCCGGACGATTATCCCCGGACTCGGCACGTTCAACATGCTCTCGGCGAGCATCGTCGTCGGCATCATGATAATTCCGATGGTCGCGTCGATTAGCGAGGACGCGATGTCCGCCGTCCCCGACTCGCTCCGACAAGCGGGCTACGGGATGGGCGCGACGAAGTTCGACGTCTCCGTCGGCATCGTCGTCCCCGCCTCCCTCTCCGGCATCTTCTCTTCCTTTATCCTCGCGCTGTCGCGAGCCATCGGCGAGACGATGGCCGTCACCGTCGCCGCCGGCTCACAGGCCAACCTCCTCAACCCGCTGAACCCCGCGGCGTATCTCGAAGGCGCGCTTCCGATGACGGCTGCGATGGTGAACCTCCTGACCGGCGACGTCACCGGCGGCGGCATCGCCTACCGGAGTCTCTTTGCTATCGGCCTCACTCTCTTCGTCATCACACTCGTCATGAACGTCATCAGCGACCTCGTCGCACAACGCTACCGGGAGGAGTACTGACATGGCGACACAAAACGACGTCATCGAGAACTTCGGGCAGGTCAGTCGGACCGTCGGCACCGTCTTCCGGTATCTCCTGCTCGCGGCGACGCTGTTCGGCATCGTCGCCCTGACGGTCCTCCTGATTTACGTCGCCAACGACGCGATTCAGCCGCTGACCGCCGACCCCGGCTGGCATCTCACGTTCTTCCTGACGCTCGTTCTCCCCACGCTCGCGGTGAGTGGCTACCTGTTCCGCACCGACCCCGCATCCTTCCGCTTCGGGGCGAGCGTCGTCGGCATGCTCGCGGTCAGCGCCATGTTCGGCGCCGGCGCGGCGATGATATTCGTCGACATCGTCCCCGCCGTGGTCTGGTTCAGTTACGTCCTCGCGCTCTGTCTCGCGCTCGGGGGCGTCGTCGCCATCGAGCGCTTCGACCGACAACTCCCCTTCACCGCCCGGTTCGTGGGCGCGGGCGCGGTCATCGTCGGTTCGCTCCTCGTCGTCCCGAACCTCGTCCAGTCGCTTCCCGTCTATCCGACCGACGACATCCTGCTGACGCTCTCGCTCGGCGCCCCGGTTGCGCTCGTCGTCGGCCGGTACGCCGCTCACGAGGCGGAGCGACGGGGGCGCGCGCTGGCCGTTCTGGCCGGCGTCGCCGCCATCGGAACCGGGAGCGTCCTCGGCCCACTCCTCGGAATCGGGGCCGTGCCCGCGACGGTGTTGCTGGCCGTCGCCGTCGTCCCCACCGCGGGCTACGCCGTCGGCCTCGTCCGCCGCCATCCGGCACGCCGGCCCGGACTCGCCCTCGCCGGCGTCGTCCTCCTCGGCGCGTTCGGCGGGGCGGCCGTCGCCGACGCCGCCGGCTTCGCCGGCCCGCAGTCGTGGGTCGACTGGCAGTTCCTCACCAGCGCCCACAGCGGGACCGCCGCCGACGCGGGGCTCTACCCCGCCATCGGCGGCTCGATTCTGCTGATGGTCACCGTCGCCGCGCTCTCGTTCCCGCTCGGTGTCGGCGCCGCCGTGTATCTGGAGGAGTACGCCCCGGACAACCGCCTCACCCGCTTTATCGACGTCAACATCTCGAATCTCGCGGGCGTCCCCTCCGTCGTCTACGGACTGCTCGGACTGGGCGTGTTCGTCACGTATCTCGGCCAGCCGACCGGAACCGTGCTAATCGGCGGCGCGACGCTCGCGTTGCTCATCCTGCCCATCGTCATCATCTCCTCTCGGGAGGCGCTCCGGAGCGTCCCCGACTCGATGCGGGAGGCCTCCTACGGCATGGGCGCGACCCGATGGCAGACCATCAAGAACGTCGTGCTGCCGCGGGCGTTCCCCGGTATTCTGACGGGGACGATTCTCGCTCTCGGCCGGGCCATCGGCGAGACGGCGCCGCTCATCATGATTGGCGCCCCGAACGTCCTCTTCTCGCTCCCCACGAGTCTCTCCTCGAAAGTGAGCGCGATGCCCCTGCAGGTGTACGCTTGGGCGAGTCTCTTCGCCAGCGAACCTTTCTATCAGGCGGCCGTGCCTGCCGGCGTCGTCGTGTTGCTCGTCGTCCTGCTCAGCATGAACTCCGTCGCAATCGTGCTGCGCAACAAATACCAGACCGACAAGTGAGACCCTACAATGACTGATAACACAGAGTACGCGGCCGACGAATCGACTGACGACCCGACCACCGACGACATGCGCGCCCAGACCGACGTGAGCACGAGCGTCGCGTCGTCCGGCTCGACGGGCCACACGAACACCGTCGTCAGTGCGGAGAACATCAACGTCTGGTACAACGACGAACAGGCGCTACAGGACATCACCCTCGACATTCCCGAGAATCAGGTGACGGCGATGATAGGTCCCTCCGGCTGTGGCAAGTCCACGTTCCTCCGGTGTATCAACCGGATGAACGACCTCATCGACGCCGCGCGCGTCGAGGGTGACCTGCATCTCCGCGGGAAAAACGTCTACGACGACGACGTCGACCCCGTGGCGCTTCGGCGCCGCGTCGGGATGGTGTTTCAGTCGCCGAACCCCTTCCCCAAGAGCATCTACGACAACGTGGCCTACGGCCTCGAGATTCAGGACAAGGAGGGCGACTACGACGAAATCGTCGAGCAGTCCCTGAAGCGAGCGGCGCTGTGGGACGAGGTGAGCCACCAACTCGACCAGTCCGGTCTCGAACTCTCGGGCGGGCAACAACAGCGACTCTGTATCGCCCGCGCCATCGCCCCCGACCCCGAGGTCATCCTGATGGACGAGCCGGCGTCGGCGCTCGACCCCGTCGCCACCTCGCAGATTGAAGACCTCATCTCCGAACTCGCCGAGGAGTACACGGTGGTCATCGTCACCCACAACATGCAGCAGGCGGCACGCATCTCGAACAAGACGGCCGTCTTCCTCACCGGCGGCGAACTCGTCGAGTTCGACGACACCGAGAAAATCTTCGAGAATCCCGAGAGTCAGCGCGTCGAGGACTACATCACCGGCAAGTTCGGGTAGCGCTCTCGACGGGACAACGTTTTAGGCCAGTCCCACCGAGCAAGTGATATGGCGCGAACGGATTATCAGTCGTCGCTGGAGGAGCTTCGCGACGACGTTCTCTACATGAGTGAGGTTGTCGCCGAGCGGCTCCGGACGGGGCTCGACGCCCTCGAACGGAAAGACGAGCGACTCGCCCGCGACGTTATCGAAGGCGACGACGAGGTCAACGAGATGTATCTCGAACTGGAGGGTGAGTGTGTCGACCTGATTGCCCTTCAGCAACCCGTCGCGAGCGACCTGCGCTTTATCGCCGCGTCGTTCAAGATTATCACCGACCTCGAACGCATCGGTGACCTCGCGGTCAACCTCGGTGGCTACACGCTGGACGCCCAGCGCGACCTCTTCCCCGACGTCGACATGCAGCGCATCGGGCGAACGACCCTCGACATGCTCCAAGATGCGATGGAGGCCTACGCGAACGAGGACGTCGAGGCGTGTTACGCCGTCGCCGACCGCGACGACGAGGTGGACGCGATGTGTGAAGCCGCGAGCGAACTCGTCGTCCGCGACCTCATCGAGAGCGACCGCCTCGCCGACGACCTCGACGACGACGAGGAGATGGAGACGCTGATGCAGGACGTCTCCCGACTCCTGCTCACCATCCGCGACTTGGAGCGAGTGGGCGACCACGCGGTCAACATCGCCGCCCGCACCCTCTACATGGCCGAGAACAACGACGAACTCCTGTACTAACGCAGGTCACGCATGACCGTCGCCTCCGCCTTCCGGAGGTGTTCGGCGGCCGTGCCCGGCTCGATTCCCAGTTCTGCGGCCACGTCCGCGACCGACCCCGACCGCGGGGTGTCGTAGTACCCACAGTCGACGGCGGCGCTGACTGCCTCGCGCTGTCTGTCGGTGAGCCGTGCCGCCGCCGACCCGGCCCGGCGACGATAGGGACCGACCGAGCGCACCGTCACGTCCATCTCCTCCGGAAAGCCGTCGACGGCGGTGCCGAGGTCCGCCGCCGTCCCCACGAGCGTCAGGTCCGTCGTCCCGTCGGCCCCGAAGCGAACGGGCGGGACGACCACGAGTGTCCCCCGTGCGAGGGCGTCGACGTATCGCCGGTCGGCGGCCGTCAGCCGGTCCCGAACACAACAGTAGAAAACCCCGTCGACCGCCTCGGTGACGCTGTAGGCCGCCGTCGCGTCGCGGTCCTCTAACTTCGCTCGAAACGGGGCGGGCGCGCCCCGAACCCGGAAGACCTGCGTGTTCGTCTCGTCGGCGGAGACGTTCCAGTGGAGTAGTTCCGCCCACTCGATACGGTCGTGACGCATCTCGAACGCGTGCATCGGATGGACCGCCTCCTCGGCGTGGTCGATGCGTAGCCGCGCGTACTTCATCGCCTGACCGTTGCGAGCGTATAAATAAAACCCTCACTCGTGAGGCAGTTCGCCCTCGGAACGTCGGCCCCATTAGCCACTGTATGACACCGACGCAACTCGCTTTCGCCGCCGGATTGCTGGCGGCCGCCGGCGTCTACGGCATCGTCATCGGAACCCTGCTGACGGACCACGAGTGGTGGCCACCCGGTGACCGCACCGCCGCGTACTACGTCCACTGGACGTGTGTCGGCGTCTTCGACGTCGCACTCCTTCTCACCGCCGCGCTCGACTGGGGTGGCTGGGGACTGGCGACGCCCGTTCGGGTCGGGGGCGTGGCCCTCGCGCTTCTCGGGACAGCCGTCTTCGTCTGGGGCGCCCGGGCCATGCGCTCTGCGGAGACGATGGGCGTGACTGGCGAACTCTACACCGACGGCCCCTACGCCTACACGCGGAACCCGCAGTACGTCGGGATGATAGTCGGCGTGCCCGGCATCGCGCTCGCGGTCGGTTCCGCCCTCGTGGCGGCGCTCGCGACCGTCCACGTCGGCTGGGTCCTCCTCCTCCCCCGAGCCGAGGAGCCACATCTCCGCGCCGAGTTCGGGAAGCGCTACGAGCGCTACGCCGCGCGCGTCCCGCGCTTCGTCGGCTTCGCGACGGTCCGCCGGGCACTCGACCCGACGACCGGCGAGCCACCTGAAAACAGTTAACTCGCGCCGGCCTGTTCGCTGGCACATGAACGCGGCGGCGACGATTCGCGAGTATTACGAGTCGCTCAGACGCGGCGAACCGCTGTACCCGTACTTCGCCGAGCGGCCGGACGTGGTGAAGTTCGGCGTCGGCGAGCGACTCGTCGGCTACGACGCCGTCGCCGAGGGGCTGCGCGAACAGACCCGGACGACCGAGAACTGGACCGTCGAGAGTCAGGACCTTCGCGTGACCGAGCGCGACGACTACGCCCACTTCTCGGATTCGGTGTTCATGTCGTGGACGACGCCGGACCACGAGTACGCCCTCTCGACGCGATGGAGCGGGACACTCGAACGCCGCGGCGACGAGTGGGTCTTCGCCGGCATGCACGTCAGCACGCCCTACGTCGAGGACTGATGGTCGGTCCGAGCATCACCGACGAGGACCGCCGCCGGGCGAACCGCCGGCTCAAAGGCGGGTTCGTCGCCCTCGTCGGCGTCTCCGGCGGCCTCGTCTCCCTCGCCATCGGCGCCTCGCTCGAACAGGCCGCACTCGCCGTCGTTGCCGGCTGTCTCGTCGGCGCGATACTCGTCGTCTACCTCGGACACATTGGGCGCGAGTGGCGCCAGAGCCGCTAGACACGCGCCAGCCACTGCTCGGGCGCGTCGAGTTCGGCGTCCGTCGGCAGGTTCTCGGGGCGCTCCCACACCACGCTCGCGCCCGCCAGTCCGCGCGCGTCGGCGACGGCGTGGAAGAAGTCCGCACCGCGCTCGTACTGCCGTCGCTTCAGGCCCAGTCCGAGGAGCCTGCGGGCGAGTCGCGCCACCGGCCCGCCACCCTGTCGGCGGGCGTCGAGTTTCGCCCGCAGGTCGGCGTAGTCGTCGTCGAACGCCCGGTCCATCAGGAGTTCGGCGTAGCCCTCGACGGCCGTCATCGCCGTATCGAGTTCCGCGAACGCCTCGCGGTCGATGTCGCCCGCGACGAGGGCGTCGATGCCACGTTCCACTCGGGTTTCGAGGTAGTCCGAGAGCCACGGCGCGGCGCCGAACTCGGCGGCGTGAGACACCTCGTGGAAGGCAATCCAGCGTCGGAACCGCGGGTACGACACGTCGAGTTCGTCAGCGACCCTGACGATATTCGGGTGGACGAAGTAGAGGGCGTGGTCCCGGTCGTCGGCCTCCGCGAGCAACAGCGGGTCGTACTGCCCGAGGACGTTCCGGCCGAGAAACGCGAGCATGAAAGAGAGCGTCCCCGTGTTGACGACGCGGCTGACGCCGGGGAAAAGCGCCTGCGGCCCGTCTCGCTCGACGGGCGCCATCACCCGCCGGAAGGTGTCGACGTTGGCGTCTATCCAGTGATGGCGGTTCTGAATCTCGACCGTGTCTGGAAGGTCGAACGCGACGTCGCCGAGCGAGCGAAGTCGGTCACGGGCGTCGCGAACGTCGGTCGCATAGCCCGACCGCTCGGCGTCGCTCAGGTCGAGCGAGCCAGCCGCCGTGCTGGCCTTGGCGGCATCGGCGACGGCGGCCCAGTCGACGTGGCCGTCGCCCGACGCGTTGGTGACGGTCCGGACGCTGCGAAACAGGTCCATACCGAGTCGTGTCGACAGCGACTGAAAACGCTTCCGCGCAGGCGACGGCTGTGGCTCGCGACCCTGATGAGCCCAAAACGTTCGTCGACCCTTAGATGCCGGCCTCGAAGTCTTCGAGGGCGTAGCCGGGTTCGGCGCCGCGGCGGTCGAGCGTCTCGTTGGCCAGCAGCCAGTAGACGACCGACAGGGCGCGTCGACCCTTGTTGTTCGTCGGGATGACGAGGTCGACGTTGCTGAGCTGGTTGTTCGAGTCGCACATGGCGATGACGGGGATGCCGACCGTGATGGCCTCTTTGACCGCCTGCGAGTCACCGATGGGGTCGGTGACGACCAGCACGTCCGGCTCGATGTAGCCGTCGTAGTCGGGGTTGGTCAGCGTGCCCGGGATGAATCGCCCGGTGCGAGCGCGAGCGCCGATGGCTTCCGCGAACTTCTCGGCCGGGAAGCGGCCGTACTGGCGCGAGGAGGTCACGAGGACCTGCTCGGGCGAGTAGTTCGCGAGGAAGTCCGCAGCGGTGCGGATGCGCTGGTCGGTCTGGCTCACGTCCAGCACGTACAGACCGTCGTCACGGACGCGGTGGATGAACCGCCCCATGTCGTCGGTCTTCTGCTGGGTCCCGATGTGGACACCGGCGCCGAGGTAGTCCTCGACGGGGATGAGCAGGTCTGCCTCGTCGTCGGGCATGACGTTCTCGTCGAACGGCGACCCGGCCTCCTCGTCGGCTGCCTCGTCGGTTTCTGGCTCTGCCTCGGCCGCCTCCTCGGCCGCCTCGGCGGTCGGTTCCTCCGCGGTCTCGGCAGGGGCGTCCTCGTCGGCCGCCTCCTCGCCGTCCGGGGTTTCGAGTTCGTTATCGTTGTCAGTCATACAGCGTCCTCCGCGATGCGGATGAGTTCGTTGAGTTTGGCAGTTCGCTCGCCACCGACGGTGCCCGTCTTGATGAACGGGGCGTCGGTCGCCACGGCGAGGTGTGCAATCGTCGCGTCCTCGGTTTCACCCGAGCGATGCGAGACGACGGCGTCCAGTCCGTTTCGGGTCGCAAGCTCCACCGCGTCCACGGCGTCGCTCAGCGTCCCGATTTGGTTGGGTTTGACGAGGATGGCGTTGCCCGCCCCCTCGTCGATACCGCGTTGCAGGCGCTCGACGTTGGTGACGAACAGGTCGTCACCGCAGAGCACCGTCCGGTCGCCCACCCGTTCCGTCAGGTCGGCGAAGCCGTCGAAGCCGTTCTCCTCGACCGGGTCCTCGACGTACGCGAGGTCGTACTCCCGAATCAGGTCGGCCATGTAGTCGACCTGCTCCGCGGGCGTCCGCTCCACGTCGCCGTAGCGATAGACCTCATCCTCGGGGTCGTACAGTTCCGAGGCGGCCACGTCGAGACCGACACCGATGTCGAAGCCCACGTCGTCGGCCACGTCCGCCGTCGCCTCCGCGACGATTTCGAACGCCGCCGCGTCGTCGACGGCGGGCGCCCACGCGCCTTCGTCGCCCTTGCCGGCCGGAACGCCACGCTCGTCGAGCAGTTCGCCGATGCGCTCGTGAACTGCGGCGTTGGCGAAGACGGCCTCCGAGACGCTCGGTGCGCCGACGGGGGCGGCCAAGAACTCCTGAATGTGGGTCGCCTCCTTGGCGTGTTCACCGCCGCCGACGACGTTCCCGAGCGGAATCGGGAAGTTGTCGCCGCGGAAGGTGCCGCCGAGATGTTGGAAGAGCGGCGCACCCAGCACGTCGGCGCCGGCTTTCGCCGCGGCCATGGAGATGGCGACAGCGCTGTTGGCCCCGATGGTCGAGAAGTCGTCGGTGCCGTCTGCGCCGTGCAGGGCGGCGTCGACGTCGCGCTGGTTGCCCGCGTGCACCTCGCCGACGAGTCGGGGGATGGCGTGTTGCCGAGCGGCGGCGATTGCCTCGCCCGTCGGAAGTTCGATGGCCTCGTACTCGCCGGTCGAGGCGCCGCTCGGTGCGGCCGCGCGGCCGAAGCCGCCCGACTCGGTCAACACGTCGGCCTCGACGGTCGGGTTCCCCCGAGAGTCGAGGATGCGACGCAGACTCACCGAGCGAATCAGCGTCATTTGCCCTCCCGCCTCACCGTGAAGGGGAGCACACCGGCGTCGTACTCCTCTGCCGCGACGAGAATCGGCTCACTCTGGTCCGTCTCGACGAGGACCGGTGCGCCGTACGACACCTGCAGGGCTCGCGCCCCGAGGATGCGTGCCTTCTCGTAGCGGTTGTAGCGTCCCTGACTCATTGGTAGGGAGAGACCACGTCGACCAGGTCCTTGTGCGAGACGAACATCCGTCGACAGCAGTGCCGGGTCACGTCGAGGTCATCGAGCACCTTCGCTGGGTCCTCGCCGTCGTCGAGTCGAGCCTGGTACTCCTCCCAGTGCTCGCCGATGACTTTCCCGCACGTGAAACACCGGACTGGAATCATCATGGGTGTATCACCTCAGCGGTAGGACTTCTGGTAACGGGCCCGCGCACCGGGACCGCCCCACTTCTTGGGTTCGGACTGCCGGACGTCGTTGACCAGCAGCGACCGGTCGAACTCCATGAACGCGTCGCGGAGTTCGGCATCGTTGTGGTGCTGCACCAGCCCGCGAGCGATGGCCGTTCGGACGGCGTCTGCCTGTCCGGCGAAGCCGCCGCCGGAGACGCTCACGTCGATGTCGACGGTGTCGCGGAGGTCGTCGCCGGCGATGCGGAACGGCTCCAGCATCTTCAGCTTCGACAGCTCCGGTTCGACCAGTTCGACGGGCCGAGAGTTGATTCGAACGCGACCCTCACCCTCGCGCACCGTGGCGCGGGCGACGGCCGTCTTCTTCTTGCCGCTCGTGTTAGTTACCATGTGACGTTCGCACCCAGTTCTTTGGAGACGTCTCCGAGGGAGACGAATTTGATGTTCGAGAGCCGGTCCAGCGACGTTCCGTCGAGAACCTCGCCGTCCTCGTCGAAGGGGTTGCCGACGTAGACGCGGACGTTCTCGAACGCCTCGCGCCCGCGCGGCTTCTTGTACGGGACCATGCCGCGGACGGCCCGCTTGAAGATGCGGTCCGGCCGCTTGGGGTAATACGGTCCACTGTCGGAGCCCAGATTCGCACGCTTGCGGTAGGTCTCCATCGTGGACTCGGCGTTGCCCGTGATGACCGCGTCCTCGGCATTGATGATAGCCACGCGCTCGCCGTCGAGCGCGGACTGGGCCACTTCGCTCGCGACACGGCCCATGATGCAGTCGCGGGCGTCAACGACGACGTCGGCGTCGAACTCTGCGAGACTCATCGAATCACCCGCACGTTAGACCCTTCGGGGTTTCGTTCGGCAACCTGTTCCAGCTGTTCGGCGTCGCCAACCTGTTCGATTTTCGTCCGGGCCGTCGACGAGAAGTCGACAGCGGCGACGGTGACGTTCTTTTCGAGCACACCACTACCCAGCACCTTGCCGGGCACGACGACGGTTTCGTCCTCTCGGGCGTACCGTTCAATCTGCCCGAGGTTGACCTCTGCGTGGGTGCGCCGTGGCTTCTCCAGGCGGTCTGCGATGTCCTGCCACACTCCAGCACCAGACTCGCGGGAAACCGCCTTCAACTCGGCGATGAGACTATTGAGTCTCGGATTCGTTTTACTCATTGTCTTCCTCCAGAAAGGAGTGCAGGGAGCAGGATTTGAACCTGCGGACCCCTATGGGACAGCGCCCTGAACGCTGCGCCGTTGGCCTGACTTGGCTATCCCTGCACGCATAGCGCAGTATCGGTCGCCCCTTCAAACCACTTTCGGTCCCCGGGCCGCCGGTCGGCCGGAAGACGCGAGCAGCGTCGCTCGCGACCGCCGCGAGCGTCGATGTGGTGGTGTGTCGGGGCATTGGGGTCCTAAACTGCGACTTTGGTTTCCAGTTCCGCCGCGCGGTCGCCGATGGACTCGACGGCGCGCGTGACCAGTTCCTCGACGCTGAACGACCCGTCCGTCTCCACGTGGAAGACGAACGCGTCGGGCACGTCATGAATCTCCAGTTCCTTGCCGGGGTAGCGGTTCGTGAGGTCGTGGTCGAACTCGCTTGTCGCGACGAGTTCGCCGTCCTCAGTCTCGATGACCCCGCGAAGGATGTTCGGCTCCTGTTCGTCGAACTCGCCAGCGTCGTCGACAACCTCGACGCGCTGGAGATGGCGGTAGCCGACGGCCACGCCGCCCTGATGTTTGGCGTGGTCGCGGCCACGGTCCAGCACGGCGTCCGCCTCGAGTTCGATTCGCTGCTGCTCTTTGAGTTCGATAATCGGGATGTTGTCGTCGGCTGGCTGGACGAGGTCGTCGGACGTCTCGATGTCGCCCGAGTACGCCGTCGCCGGCCCCTCGACGTCGAGTGCCAGCGTCACTTCGTCGCCCACCTCGAAGTCGTCGAGGGGGGTCGTCAGCGGCACCAGCCCCAGTCGAAGCCCAATCATCTCGTCGAACATGACCGAGGAGTTCTCCACGAACCTGACGGTGTCGATGGAGAACGTCGGGACGTCGGCTATCATCGCCCGGCGAATGCCGTTGGCGAACGCCGGCGTCACACCCCGGACTAGGAACCGGGCGTTCCGGTCGTCGCGTTCGATGAACTCGACCTCGAAGTCGGCTACCATGATGTTAGAGGCGGCTGTTTTTGGGCGCTCGCGTGCCGTCGTGCGGAATCGGGGTCACGTCCTCGATGCGACCGATTTCCAGACCGGCACGAGCGAGTGCGCGAATCGTCGCCTGAGCGCCGGGCCCGGGCGACTTGTTGCCGTTGCCACCGGGGCCGCGGACGCGGACGTGGACGCCCTCGACGCCTGCGGCGATGGCTTCCTCGGCCACGACTTCGGCCATCTGCATGGCGGCGTACGGCGACGCTTCGTCGCGGTTCTGTTTCACGACCGTCCCACCGCTGGACTTCGCGAGGGTTTCGGCCCCGGTCTGGTCCGTGATGGTGATGAGCGTGTTGTTGAACGACGCGTGGACGTGAGCGATGCCCCACTTGCTCTCTTGCTCTTCGGCACTCATTCTTGACCCTCCGCGCGTTCGGGGTGGAGGTCGTCCGCGAGCGGACTCGTCTCGTCGAACTCGACGGAGCTCTGCTCGTCGGCCTCCACTTTCTTCGACGGCGTCTGCACGCGGGCGCCGTCGACCGTGATGTGGCCGTGACTGACGAACTGTCGAGCCTGCTGGGGCGTGTGTGCCAGCCCCTTCCGGTAGACGACCGTCTGGAGACGGCGCTCGAGCAGGTCCGTCACTTCCAGCGAGAGGACGTCACTGATGTCGTCCTCACCGCCGAGGATGCCGAGACGCTGGAGCCGAGCGACGAACTCGGAGCCTGCCTCGGCGGCAACCTCGACGTCACCCTGAGCGTTGCCCAGCAGTCGTCGCGCCTCGCGGCGCATCGACCGCAGTTCGGACTGTGCGCGCCAGAGTTCCTCTTTGTTCTTCAGGCCGTAGCGCCCGAGGAGGTCGGCCTCCTCGGCGATGCGCTCGCCCTGGTAGGGGTGATTCGGCGTCTCGTAGAACTTGGTGTTCTTGCCGGTGCTCATTGGTTACTCCTCCTCGGCCGCTTCTTCTTCGGCCATGTCTTCCTTGATGGCCTCGACGTTGACGCCGATGGTGCCTTCGGTACGGCCGGTGGACTTCGTCCGCTGGCCGCGCACCTTCTGTCCGCGCTTGTGTCGGACGCCACGGTAGGAATCAATCATCTTCATGCGATTGACGTCCTGCGTGCGCGTCTGACTGAGGCTGGAGCCGACGATGTGGTCGCTCTCGCCGGTGTAGAAGTCGTTTCGCCGGTTGACCATCCACTCGGGGACTTCGTCGGCGAAGTTCTCCACAACCTCGATTACGCGGTCGATTTCGTCGTCGTCGAGTCGGCCGAACGTGGCGGTTCGGTCCACGTCTGCCGCGTCGGCGACGATGCGCGCCGTGCGCTTGCCGATTCCGTTCATGTCGGTGAGGCTCCGCTCGACAGCTTTCGTACCGTCGAGGTCGGTCTGTCCGATTCGGACGAAGTACCGAAGGTCTTCGTCGTCCTCGGGGGAGCCGTCCTGTGGTTCTTCTGCACTCATGGATATGTGGGTGCCAGCGTTGCGGCGGGGATTCGAACCCCGGAGGCTTGACGCCACAGAGTTAGCAACCCTGCGCCTTGGGCCAGGCTTGGCTACCGCAACACGTGCGTTCTGTATTGTCGCCCTTGCGGACTCGGGGCCGAACGCCCCTGCAGCATGCATCCGAATGAACCCGGGGGCAGTACTTAAACATCACGAAAGGGAGAGCGGCGTGGGGCGCTCTCGCAGAGCGCCGGTCGAAAAAGAAGCCGCCTACGCCGTCGGCGCGCCGATGTACTCCTCGTTTATCTCCCACTCGCCGTCGTCGTTTTTCACCATATACTCGCCGTAGTAGGGGACGCGGTTGGCGACGGTGGTTTCGAACGCCTCGCGGATTTCGTCGCGGGTCATGTCACCCATCGACCGCAGGTCGTCGTTGCGGTTGAGACAGCCCTTCAGATAACCCTCGTGAGTGACGCGGACGCGGTGGCAGTTGGCACAGAACGTCGGGTTCTCCACGGGGTCGACGATTTCGACCATCCCGCCGTTGACCCAGTAGCGTTTCCGGTCGTGCATCTCGCGGTGTTCCACCTCGTCCGCCATGTCGGCCAGCCAGTCGTGGACGCGCTGGATGTCGATGTTCCACTCCGGCTTGCCCGTCAGTTCGGGCATGTACTCGATGAGTTGGAGTTGGAGGCCGTCGTTCTCGGCGACGTGGTTGACCATCCCCTCGACGTAGCCCGCCGTGTGCTCGAACACGACCATATTGAGCTTCACCGGGTCGAGGCCGGCATCCAGCGCCGCCTCCACGCCCTCCATCACCTTGTCGTACGCGCCCGACTTCGTGATTTCTGCGAACTCCTCGGGGTCGAGGGCGTCCTGCGAGACGTTGACGCGTTCGAGGCCGGCGTCGACCAAATCCTGTGCCCGGCCGGGCAGATAGGTGCCGTTCGTCGTCATCGACACCTCCATCGAATCCGGCGTCCGGCGGATTATCTCCTCTAGGTCGTCGCGGAGCATCGGCTCCCCGCCCGTGAACTTCACGCTGTCGACGCCGTACTCCGCCGCGACCTCCAGAAACCGAACGATGTCGTCGGCGGACATCTCGTCGTCCTGTGCCTCCATCGGACCGCGCGTGTCACCGAGCCCCTCGTTGTGACAGTAGACACAGTCGAAGTTACAGCGGTCGGTGAGCGACACCCGCACCCCAGTCACCTCTCGACCGAAATCGTCCTCCAGCATTCTACCTGACTCTCCGCTCGAAGACGCTTAAATTCGCGCCATTCAGACCCGGCGGAGTAACCGTATATCATTACGCTTCGTCCCACAACGTTGACTCGTTCGGGTTCGCTTGGGGATAGTGTTCAGATTAGCGCGCTCGAACTGAAAACACCTCGAAAGCCCCCGGTGTCTCGGCTCCCGGGACTCGCTGCGCTCCTCACTCCGTTGCGGTGCTTGCGTCGTCCGGGCACGCCGAGACACCGGCCCCTTTCAGTCCCGCCCGCGTCGACTGGCTGACCGGCTGCCGCCGGGCGGGACTGAAAGGGGCGACTCGCTGGAGGAAGGAAGCCGACGCAAGCACCGCAGGCCGAAGGCCGAGGAGCACAGCGAGGCTCCCGACTCCAGCGAGTCGGGGCTTTCGAGGTGGTCCCAAATGCATCCGCTTATCTGAACACTGCCTCGCTTGGGTGTGACAAAACCCTTATCCGCGCCTCACACCCACCCTGAGACATGGACGAAGCCGACGTACGGGCGGTTCTCGGCCGGGTCGAGGACCCGGACCTCGGCGACGACATCGTGTCGCTCGGGCTGGTCAACGCCGTCGCCGTCGAGGACGGCGTCGCGAAGGTGTCGCTCGCCCTCGGCGCCCCCTACGCGCCGACCGAACGCGACATCGCCACGGACGTCCGGGAGGCACTCGCCGAGGCCGGATTGGAGGCCGAACTCACGGCGAAACAGCCGACCGCCCTCCGCGACGACGACGTGTTGCCCGGCGTGAAAAACATCGTCGCCGTCGCCTCGGGCAAGGGCGGCGTCGGGAAATCGACCGTCGCCGTCAACCTCGCCGCCGGCCTCTCGAAACTCGGCGCGCGCGTCGGCCTGTTCGACACCGACGTCTACGGCCCCAACGTCCCCCAGATGCTCGGCTCCGAGGAGTCGCCGACGACCACCGAGGACGACACCATCATTCCGCCGGAGCGCCACGGCGTGAAACACATTAGCATGGGCTATCTCGTCGGCGAAGACGACCCCGTCATCTGGCGGGGACCGATGGTCCATCAGGTGCTCACCCAACTCGTCGACGACGTGGAGTGGGGCGAACTCGACTATCTCGTTCTCGACCTGCCGCCCGGCACGGGCGACACTCAACTCACCATCCTCCAGACGCTCCCCCTGACCGGTGCGGTCATCGTCACGACGCCCGAGGAGGTGGCCATCGACGACGCGCGGAAAGGCGTCGAGATGTTCGGCCGGCACGACACGAACGTCCTCGGTCTCGTCGAGAACATGAGTTCGTTCGTCTGCCCGGATTGTGGGAGCCAACACGACGTGTTCGGCTCCGGCGGGGGACAGGCGCTCGCCGAGGCCACCGACGTCCCGTATCTCGGTGGCGTCCCCCTCGACCCCGAGATTCGAACCGGCGGCGAGCCGATGGTGCTGACAGACGACAACGCGACGGCCGACGCCTTCCGCGTCGTCACCGAAGACGTGGCCAACCACGTTGGCATCGTCAACCGTCGGCGCGTCTCGGAAACCTGACGCTGTCCGACTGCTTTTGTGCGCGGAGGGTCGAAGTGAGCACGTGGACCCAGCACAGGAGTCTCCCGAGAACCCGTTCGGCATGGACACCGACTGCCAGAACTGCACCGACCTCTGTGACGCGCGCACGAACGTCGTCCACGGGTACGGCGACGCGGGCGCGGAGTTCCTGTTCGTCGGCGGCCGACCCGGCCCCGGCGCGGACCGAACCGGCATCCCCTTCACCGGCGACGAGGCCGGCCGCCGCCTCCAGCGTATCCTCGGCGAGCTAGGCTTTTCGAACTCGTCGCCCGACGCCGAGCGACCGGAACTCGACAACGCCTACCTCACCTACCTCACTCGCTGTCGGCATCCGGACCGCGGCCCGACCGACGAGGAGATAACCACCTGCGACCCCTATCTCACCGCCGACCTCCGGATGATAAACCCGGAGATTATCGTCCCCGTCGGCACGACGGCGCTTCGCGGCGTCGCCGTCGAACACACGACGCGCGACCCCGAGACGCTCGACGCCGCCGAGTCCCACGCCACGACGATTCGGGGCCGCGGCTTCGAACTCGTGCCGATGCGCGCTCTCGACGAACAGACCGACGCCGAGACCGAGGCGTTCATCGAACATCTCGCCGAGTCCGTGTTGGGGCGAGACTACCGGCAGACCAAGGGCCGGAGCGGCGCGCACGACTGACTCTCCGCCGGACCGGCGCGTTCAAGGGCGCGCCGCCACGAGCGAAGATATGACCACCATCGCCGTCCTGGCAGACCCGCCGCGGACGGGCCTCGTCGCCACCGAACTCGCCGCGACCAGCCCACTGAGCGAGGCCGCGGCCGCGCAGTGGTACGAGGCCGTCCTGAAAGACATCCTCGTCGCCGTCGACCGCTCCGGCGGCGACTTGCTCGTCAACTACCGCCCCGACGATATGCTCCCCGACGACCACGTCACGGAGACGGCGTCCGAGGCGGCGGTGCGAGCCGTCGCGGCGTCGGCGCTCGAAGACCTCGACGACGTCCGGTTCGAGCCACAGGTCGGGTCGTCGGTCGACGCGCGCGCCGGCAACACCGTCACGCACCTCCTTCGCGAGGAGGCGGTCAACTCCGCGGCCGTCGTCGAGCCGACGATTCCCTTCCTCACGCGCCCGCTCATCGACAACGCGGCGATGAAGCTCCGGCGCTCTGCAGTCGTCCTCGGCACCTCGACTCGCGGCCGGGCGTACTACGCGGGCTTCACCGAGCCCATCGACTTCACGGACGCCTTTGCCGACCCCGCACTGGAGACGCTGACCGCCCGCGGGCGAGACGTTGGCGAGGAGGTCGACTTCCTCCCGGTCCAACCCGTCGTCGAGACGGGCACCGACCTCCTCGACGCCCTCCCCATCCTGAACGCGCGCGTCGGCGCCGAGCGCGCCGTCCCGGTGCATACGGCCACCGTCGTCGACGAACTCGGGCTCCGGGTCGCTCGCGACGACGACGAGCCACGGTTGGTCGTCGACTAGGCTTGGTTTTCTTCCGTCCGACGCCCTAATTTTGAATCGATGGTGAATCGCCGGTCCTACCTGCAGGGCGGCGCCGTGTTCGCACTCGGCGTGGGCGGAGTGGTCGACCGCCTCGCGTCGATGACCGAACACCGCTGGACGCGCGTGCAGACGCCGACCAGTCGCGCCCTCTACGCCGCTACGAAGGCGGCGTCCACGCAGTTCGCCGCCGGGAGCAACGGCATCGTCCTCCAGCGAACGAACGACGGGTGGACGGTCGTCCGACGCAACGGCCCCAGCGGGAACGGCAACAACCTCCGGGCGCTCGGCGTGACCGACGACGGCGCCCGCCTCTGGATGGCCGGCGCGAGCGGCGCCCTCGGCGAGTACGACGTCGACGCCGACGAACTCACCGACCACACGGCGCCGGACGACGTGACGGACACCTTCACCGCGCTCTCGGTTGCGGGGTCGGGCGACGAGCCGACCGTCTACGTCGCCGACGCCTCGGGGTCGGTCCACGTCTCGCGCGACGGCGGCGGGTCGTGGACGCATCTGACCCCCGGTTCGGGCGCGACGATTCACGATATCCACTGCTACGGGGAAACGAGTGGCGTCCTCGTCGACGGGAACGGGCAGGCCTTCGAGACGACGACCGGGACCGACTGGCGACGCGCCGGCCTCGACACCGACGACCACCTCGCCGCAGTCGACGCCCACGGGGCCGACGACGCTCACGTCGTCGGAACGCGAGTTCACGAGCGAACCGGCGACGGCTGGAGCGCCACCGACGTGACGGAGGCGGCGCTCAACGACGTGACCGTCTGCACCTGCGGCTGTATCCACGCCGTCGGCGCGAACGGAACTATCGCCCACTATCCGGGCGAGGAGATGGGACACGCCGACGGGTGGCAGGTGTCGACGCCGACGGCGACGACGCTTCACGGCGTCGCCCTCGGTCACCCACACGTCGCCGTCGGCGAGTCGGGAGCTATCTTCGAGAAGTGACGCCTACAGGCCGGAGTCGGTGAACCGGCCTTCCTGCTCGTAGATGTTCACGAGTTCCTCGATGAACTCCTCAACCGATTCGTCCTCGGCGCGGTGGTTCTCCAGCCGGTCTGCGAGTTCGTCGCTGAGTTCGACCGTTCGTGGCATGGGTCAACTGTCTCCCTCCAAGGGTTAAAATCCCAGCCAAGTCAGACATCGACTACCGCTTCGCGTGGCAGTTCGGCCGAGCACGAGATACATCCGGAGAGCACGGACGATGGTCGGCGTCGGCCAGTACGCCGTGACCCACGGGAGGCACGCCCGCGCATCGACAACCTGTTTTCGGGTTGGTAACGCGTCGTGAAGAAATTCCCTCGGTGAGTGTACTCGTGTCCTCCCGAGCCACACGGCGACAGTAGATGTTAGTTAGAATGAAATTATTGGTGCTTGTAGATAACTAACGAGCGACAATGGACTCCGCCTCGTCTGACGACGCGCCGGGTATCGTCCGGGCCGATATCGAATTACGTTGCGTTATCTGATTTCTCTGGGTGACTATTATAGCGTCCCCGGCCGTATGGAACGAGCATGAGCGACGATACTGAGAGGGAATCTACCGCCACCCAACTCGAAGTGTGGTGTGCCGGTGAGGACTGGTGCCCGGTGACGTCGACGGCGTCGCTCCTCAGCAAGAAGTGGCACCCCGTAATCATTCATCGACTGCTCGAACACGGACCGAGCGGGTTCAACGACCTCAAAACGGAGGTGGACGGTATTTCGAGCAAAGTCCTCTCGAGTAGCCTCGACGACCTCGAAGAGAAACAAATCGTCGACCGCGAGATTATCAGCGAAAAACCGGTTCGGGTGCAGTACTCGCTCACGGAACACGGCCAGTCGCTCGAACCGGTGATTTTCTCGATGCGCGACTGGGGTCTCGAACATCTCACGGACCCCGACGACGACGAGTCGTCGGTCGTATAGGAACCTGTCGAGCGCCGCGAGCGGACACAATCTTCCTGAGGCGCCGAAACTCGCCGCCGGCCGCGGATAGGACAGTCAGAATCGTCGGGACGGCACAGACCGCCGGTGTTGCGTGAGTTTCCGTCCTCGTGCGACGGTGCCGCACATCTGCCAAGCGCATATACGCCCACGTCTCTCGGCTAGGAGTGTAATGCTCGTCGTCCACGCGACGTTTCCGATAGACCCGGCCCACCGCGAGCGAGCGGTCGAACTGATGCGAGAACTTGCCGAACAGTCCCGAGCAGAGGATGGGATTATCGACTATCGGGTCACCACCGACATCGACGACCCGAACCTGTTCCGATTCGTCGAACAGTACGAAGACGAAGCGGCGTTCGGCGCCCACGTCGAGACGGACCACTTCGCCGAGTTCGAGGCCGCACTCCCCGACTTGCTCGACGGCGAACCCGACGTGACCCGCTTCGACGTCGAGAGCGTCAGCGACGTCGAACTGTAGGGCAGGCGACAGCCAACGCAATCCGTATAAATGGCCGGCGGTGCCGTAGCCGGCACGCACAGCCACGTCTTCATCCTCGCCAGAAATACGTCGAATACGCGGTCTGCGGCGCTTACCCGCCGGCGCGCAGCGCTTTCTGCGCGAACTCCTCGATGAGTGGGTCCAGAACGTCGGGATCGCCCTCGAAGACGAGGTCGACCTGTGTCAGCGTCATCGACGGCCCGATACCGACAGTCTGTGCCGAGAGGTCGGCCACCCAGTCGTCCGCCTCGACACGGCCGTCGTCCACCTGTTCGGCGCCGAGCGTTTCGAGATACTTGATTGAGAGTCGTTTCGAGATGCCGCGGAACGAGCGCTCCCGTCGTACCCAATGTTCGTTCGCATTCATGCGTTTTGCAGCCCCCAGAGAGGAATTCGTACTCGGAAATCCATACCGTGAGGCAGACGCTCTAGTATCAAAAGCCACGGGGCGATGTGCAGCAACTGCACACGACCGACCGCATCCGCGACGATCAGAGCCGAGCGACAGCCGTGCGCTATGCGTGTCGCCAGAAGCGACGTGGAGGGCGACAACCTACGTCGACATCGCGTACGCGATGGTGAGGGGAATCGCGTAGACGACGTGACCGAGCGTCGAGACGATAGTCGCCGGGAACGCGACGTTCGGGAACGGGGGCGCAGCGGGGAAGCCGACGGCGGCGAGCCACAGGGGCATCACGAGCACCGCGAGGACGAGCGTCGTCAAGATGCCGTAGCCGACGCCGAGACCGACTGCACCGGTGAATTCGCGGGCCGGTTCACGCAGCGGTCCGAACTGGACGAGCGCGACGTACGCGAGGCCGAGGACGACACCGTGGAACTGGTGAATCGCCCAGCCCGCGAGCACCGCTGGGCCTTCGATACCGTACATCGCCGGGATGACCACCTCCAGCAGTGGAGCCGGCATGACGAACATCATCATCAACCCGAAGAGGATGCTCCCGACGAATCCGCCGGCCGCTCCGGCGAGCCATTGCGTCGACGTTACGGACGATACTGACGAGACCGTTGTGGTATTGGTTGCCATAGTTGCCTCCACGCTGGACGACACAACCCAGACTAATATCAGCTGGCTAACTGATTGGTGAGTAGGTTACCGTGACGAAATGTCGGAATGCAACCGGGTGTTCATACTCGAGGGCGGGTAAACGAGCTCGCGATGACAGGGGGCGGGCACACTCACTGCTGGACCGTGACCAGCGAGGCTAGCCCCCAATCGTCATCGTTCGGCGGTCGTGAATGAGTAGACGGCACTGTTAGGCGACGGAACATGGGGATAGGCGCTACAGGATTCGAACCACGGTCGTTTCGCGTCGCTCCATCCCCTGATTCAACTCCGTCACGGTACATCACCCGCTCCTCATTTCGTTCGTCGCAGGAAGATGGGCGCTGCAGGATTTGAACCCGCGACAATCTGGTCCGAAGCCAGACACTCTGTCCAGGCTGAGCTAAGCGCCCTCGATGCAAACTCGGGTGGTGGTGAGACATAAATGGACCGATTCACTCGCCCGAAACAGAACCCTTACTGTCACACCGACGCCAGCGTCGGGTATGGTCGAGGCCGAAGCGAAATCCGAGACGGCGCCGGCGCTCGTCGCCGAGGACGTACGCAAACGCTACGGTGACACCGTGGCGCTCGACGGCGTGTCGCTCTCCGTTCCCGAGGGTGAAGTGTTCGGGCTCGTCGGCCCGAACGGCGCGGGCAAGACGACGCTCGTCCGCGCGCTGACGGGGACGACCCGGTGTGACGGCGAGATATACGTCCTCGGAGCGGCGCCAGCGAGCGTCGACCCCGACCGCATCAGCCTCCTCCCGCAGTCGTTTCACCCCGCAGACCGCCTCACGGCGCGCGAACTCATCGAATACTACGCCGGCCTCTACGACGACCCGCGGAGCGTCGACGGCGTCCTCGACGACGTGGGGCTCACGGACACAGCCGAAACGTGGTACGAGAACCTCTCCGGGGGGCAGCAGCGCCGCGCCTGTGTGGGGACGGCGCTGGTCAACGACCCCGACGTCCTCTTTCTGGACGAACCGACGACGGGCATCGACCCCGCGGGTCGGCGCTCGCTCTGGTCGCTCGTCGAGGAACTGGCGGCGGGTGGGACGACGGTGTTGCTCACCAGTCACTCGATGGCCGAAGTCGAGCGCCTCGCCGACCGCGTGGGACTGCTTCGCGACGGGAGCCTCGTCGCCGTCGGGTCGCCGACGGAGTTAATCGACACCCACGCCGGCGACAGTCACCTGCTCGTGGAGGGCCGGAACCTCGACGCGAGCGCCGTCGCCGACGCAGTGGGCGCGACTGTCGACGACCGCGACGGAACTCTCGTCGTCCGAAACGTCGCGCTCGCGGACGTCGGGCGCGTCGTCGACGACCTGAAGAGCGCGGGCGTCGACGTCGAGTCGTTCACGTGGAGCGAGCCGAGTCTGGAGGACGTCTACCTCCAGTTGACCGGCGACGCGCTGGACGACGGAGCGAAGGCGACGCTGGAGGCCGAGCGATGAGCCGGGGTCGCCGGATTCGCTCGGCGTTCGTCGCCGCACTCCGAGCGTTCGTCCGCCGGAAGACGGCGGTCTTTTTCACCTTCTTCTTCCCGGTGTTGCTGATACTGATTTTCGGGGCGCTGGTCCAGACACAGCCGACGGGTGGCGGCCTCTTCGCCCGCGAACCGGCGTACTACCTGCCGGCGTATCTCGGCGTCGTCGTGGTGTTCACGCCGCTCTCGCGGGTGGGAAGCACCATCGCCCGCCACCGCGACGGCAACCGCTTCGAGAAACTGGCGACGACGCCACTGCGGCGCTGGGAGTGGCTCTTCGCCCACACGCTCGTCAACGTCGGCATCATCGGCCTCGCGGGCCTGCTCCTGTTCGGGCTGGTTCTGGTCGTGACGGGGGCGTCCGTCGTCGGCGGCCCGGCACTGCTGGCACTCCTTCCGCTGGTCGCCTTCGGCGTCGCGCTGTTCTGTGGCCTCGGCTCCGTCATCGGCCGGGTCGCGGACTCACAGGACGGCGTCATCGCCGCCAGCAACGCCGTCGCGCTCCCGGTGTGGATGCTCTCGGAGACGTTCGTCCCGCCGTCGATGCTCCCGGCGTGGTTCCGCCCCGTGACTTCGCTCTCGCCGCTGACGTACTTCTCGCGCGGCGTGCGCGAGGCGACTGCGGGCGTCGCCCCGACGACCAATCTGGTCGTTCTCGGCGTCGTCTCCCTCGCGGTGTTCGTCGTCGGCGCCGTCGCCGTCCCGCGAACCGAGTGAGCGGGCGCCGCGCCGTCAGCCGTCGCTCGTCGTGTCCGAGCGCTCGGCGTCTATCCACCCGCGCCGGGCTGCGAGCGCCTCCCGAAGCCGGGTTTCGAGTGTCGCTCGGAGGTCGGTCGCCGTCGCCTCGTCGACGTCGACTGCGGCGGCGGCGTTGCCGCCGAGCGAGTTCGACCCCGCCGTGTCGGCGGTGACCGTCGCGACGCTCCACCGCCGCTGGAACACCGTCCGCGAGTCGATGACGGTCTGAATCCGGTAGTACGGGACGACCCTGATTCGCCGGCGGAAGAAGCCGTTTCGGGTGACGATGTGGTGGTCGCCGAGCCAGACGCCCCGGTGGCGCCACGTGAGGTGGGCGCCGATGGGCGCGAGCGGCGCCAGCGCGAGCGGGGCGTACGCCGGCCACGGGAGCGACCACCCCATGACGGTGACGACGCCGTAGAGGAGTGCGGTGAGCACGCCGAGGACGAGCAGATAGCGGAGCGTGTACCGGCGGCGCACCCGCTTGGGCGGGCGCTCGAACGACGGCGAGCCGAACGGCTCGATGCGGTTGGCGAGGCCGAACACCCGGTCGCGGCTCGCGAGCGGGACGGCGGCTTCGGACCCGCTCTCGCCCGCGCCGGGCGCGTAGCCCGCCGTCTCGATGTGGAGCGACGCGTACCCGAACCAGCGCTTCAGCGGGTCGTCGGTGATGGTCAGCGTCTGCACCTTATCCAGCGGAATCGACCCGTCGTAGCGGCGCAACAGCCCTCGCTCGTACTGGAGTTCGTCCTCGATTCGCGTCAGCCGGAACTCGTAGTAGTTGAGGATGGCCGCGGCGGCACCCCCGAGCCACGAGACGAGGACGATGACGAGGGCGGCGGCGACGAGGCCGACGACGGCGACCGGTAGGCCAGTGCCGGGCGGTAGGGCCGACGACAGCGCGGGCATACTCCCCGAGACGAGGACGAAGAGGAGGCCCGGAATCCGAACGTCAAAGGAGAGCGCGCCGACGAGCGCAAGTTCGCGCGGCGACAGTGCAAACAACTCTGTCTCCTCTGTCGTCCTGTCGGCGGTTCCCTCGTCCGACTCGGTGTCGACGTCCTGTTTCCGGCGTCGGACCTCGCGCTGGAGGCGCTTTGCTTCCTCGAACGTGACGTAGCGGAGGGAGGCTTCCGTCTCGCTTCCGCCCGCCGTCTCGAAGTCGACGGCGGCGATGCCGAGGAGGCGCTGGACGACGTTCCGGCTGATGTCGACGTTCTGGACGCGCCGAATCGGAATTTCGCGGTTGCGCCGGGAGACGACGCCGGAGCGAATGTCGAGCGTGTCGGTGCCGAGCGCGTAGTCGAATCGGCGGTAGTAGGCGATTTCGTAGCCGACGAGGAGGCAGGCCCCGAGCGCTATCAGCGCGGTGGCGATTGAGTCGCCGTTGGGGCCGAGCACTGCCGACGCGCCGGAGAAGAGTATGAAGGCGGTGACGGCGAGGCCGCCCCCGCGCTCGACGATGCGGTAGGGCACCGAGCGTGGCGAGAGCGACCGACTCATACGGCGTCCTCGCCCTCCGCGCGGATGGCGAGACGCTTCAGTCGCTCGCGCAGGTCGTCGGCGCCCTCCGGCGTCAGCCCCGGAATGGCCACGTCGGCGCCCCGCGACCCCGCGGTGTAGACGACGGTGCTTGCGAGACCGACGAGTCGCTCCAGCGGGCCGCGAGAGGAGTCGACGTGCTGGATGCGGACGAACGGAACCACCGTTCGGACGCGCGTGAACACGCCGCGTTCGAGATAGAGGGCATCGTCGCGCACCTCGTAGCGCCACACCCGATACCGCGCCAGCGCGACGCCCACGCCAAAGACGAGGACGGCGAGCGAGGCGGCGACGGGGACCCACCACGGAACGACGGGTAGCAGTCGGGACGCGGCCAGAGAGACAATGCCGACGACGGCGGCGGCGATGACGGCCTGCCCCACCCAGATGACGCGAATCCGAGGGTCGAGGCGGTTCACGCGGCACCTCCAGCGTGGCGCTCAATCATGCCTACGGCTTCCGGTCGGCGCGGCAAATAGGTGCCGGGCGCGTCACAGCGCGTCGAGGAGGGCGTCGACGTCGCCGGCGGTGTTGAAGACGTGGACCGATGCCCGCACCGCGTCGGGATAGGGGAGCGACCGGATGTGGATACCCTCGTCGGCGAGGCGGTCGACCAGCGCCTCGGGGTCCTCGGCGGTGAAGGTCACCAGCCCCGATTCGTACGGTCGGGGACTGAGGAGACGGTCGCCGAGGCCATCTTTCAGGCGGTCGGTCAGACGCTCGATGCGGTCGGTGATGGTGTCGTAGCCGACCGACTCCACGATGTCGATGGCCTCGGTCAGCCCGCGGTAGGGCGCCGGCGACGTCGTCCCGACTTCGAGTCGGGGTGCGCCGGCGGTGAGTTCCAAGTCGAGCGCGCCGGGGTCGACGACGCTTCGATACCCCGCGACGCCGGGCGTCAGGTCGTCGGCCACCTCGCGGTCGACGTAGAGGAAGCCGGCGCCCCACGGCCCGAGGAGCCACTTGTGGCCCGCGGCGGCGACGAAGTCGGCGCCCCAGTCCCCGACGTCGACCGGGACTTGCCCCGGCGACTGCACGCCGTCGACGAGGACGAGCGTATCCTGCTCGTGGGCGATGTCGACGATGTCGGCGATGGGGAGTCGGGTCCCGTAGTTCCACGTGATGGAGTTCAGACAGAGCAGGCGCGCGTCGGCGACGGCGTCGGCGAGTTCGTCGAGGTCGATTCGGCCCGCCTCGGTTTCGAGGACGTGCACCTCGACGCCGCGGTCACGGAGGTTCCACCACGGAATCACGCCCGCGGAGTGTTCGAGGTCGGTCCGCACGACCACGTCGCCGGGCGACCAGTCGAGGGCGGCCGCGACGCGGGCGATGCCGTCCGCGGTGCTCTCGGTGAGCGCGATTTCCTCGGGGGCGGCGCCGAGGAAGTCGGCGACTGCGGCCCGCGTCTCGTCGAACACCTCGAACGCGGCGGGGTAGGCGCCCTCGGCGACGGGCGCGACGAACTCGTGATGCTCCTGAAAGTCGGTCGTCGCGTCGACGACGGGACGGGGGGCCGGCCCAGACGCGCCGGTGTTGAAGTAGACGTCGTGGTCACAGACCGGAATCGACGCCCGGAGGTCTTCGGGTCGCATACCCCACCGTCGGGCGGGCGGCCACCTCAACGTTTCCCGTCAGGCCGTCGACGCCAGCGCGCGCTCGACTCGCTGCCGGCGCTCTGCTACCCGCTCGCCGACCGTCGCCAGCGTCGCGAGGACGGGGTACGGCGTCGGCAGGTCCGCGTAGAGATACTCACTCAGGTCGGCGGGGACGCCGGGCAGGTCGCTCCGGTGGCCGCGGATGGTCTCCTGTCGACGTCTGGCGATGCCGTCGATGCGGGCTTCGAGGTCCCGGAGGTCCGACCACGCCCGCCGCAGGTCGTCGAATCGCCGCCTCGGCGAGCCGTCGCCGCCCGGTATCGCCGACCGGACCGCCGCCACGTCGCTCGCGGCCGCGTCGAGCGACGCCGCCTCGCGGTCCAGCACGTCGAGAAACTCCTCGCGCTCGTCTCGGGCCGACACCGCCGCGGCGCGGACGGCGTTCCGGACGGTCGGCGTCAGCGCCGCGCCGTTCAGGAGCGCGGCGGCGAGGTCGTCCCCGAACTCGGCCGCGAGGCTCTCCGCGAGCGTGTCGCCGTACTCCTCCTCGTAGTGAGGGACGCTCATCACCGTCTCCGCGTACACCTCGCGGACGCGTTCGAGCGACCGGTCGGACTGTCGCTGGTCAGCCACGAGCGACGGCCCGACCGAGACGGTCACCGTCGACAGGTCGGCGACGCGGCGGTCGAACGCCATCAGCGCGTCGCGCTCGGCGGCGATAGAGACCCGTTCGTCGGCGACCGCATCGAGTGCGGCGTCTATCCGCTCGCTCATTCCCACGCGCGCCGTCGCGGTCGGTCACCGCCGGTCGGCGACGGTCTCCCCGTCGCAGCGGCGGTCGGCAGCCGAGGCGCGCGGCCTCTGCGGTCGGTCGTCATACGTCGACACTATCGTTATGTCACGATAAAAATAACGTATATAATATATAGTTCGCTCCCCTGAGAAACGGACCCGTACGCGTCGGTCAAACGCCCGTTTGTGTCTTGGTGGACACTTTTCCATACCCGTGGTGTACGCCGGAGTATGGCCCACTCACGAACGGTCGTCGTACTGCTCACGGCGCTCGTCCTTCTCGCCGGATGCAGCGGCGCGAGCGGCGGCGCAGAGGTAAGTGGCGGGGACTCCTCGGTCGCGGTGACTGCCGAGCAAGCGGGCGGTGGCAGCGGCGGCGGGAGCGCCGACGCCGAGTACGGCGCCACCGCCGGCGACGCCACGAACGTCGCCACCGGGCGCTCGATAATCCGCACCGGCGAGGTCCGCCTCCAAGTCGACGACTACGAATCGTCGCGTTCGAACCTGACGGCCGCCGTCGAGGCGCGCGGCGGCTACGTCGCCGACACCGCACAGCAGGTCCACGACAGCGACGACACGCCGTGGACGTCCGGCCGGGTCGTCCTCCGGGTGCCCGCCGAGAACTTCTCGGAGACGATGACCGTCGTCGAGCGCGAGGGCGAGGTCCTCGAATCCCGAACCTCGACGCAGGACGTGACCGACCAAGTGGTCGACCTGCAGGCGCGACTCGACAATCTCCGCGCCGAGCGTGACCGCCTGCGCCAACTCTATCAGCGCGCCAACGACACGGAGGACGTCCTCGCCGTCGAGCGGCGGCTCTCGGAAGTGCAGACTGAAATCGAGCAGACGGAGGCGCAGTTGCAGAGTCTCGAACGCCGGGTCGCCTACTCGACCATCACCGTCGAGATGAGTGAGCCACGCCCCGACCGCGTCGCGCCCGACCAGTGGTACGACACGCCCGTCCTCGCCGCGTTCCTCGAATCCGTTCACGGCGTCGGCGTCGTCCTCCGCGCCGCCGTCGTCGCCGCGGCGTACATCGCCCCCTACCTGCTCGTCTTCCTCACGCCCTTCGCGGTGGCCGGCGGCCTGCTCTATCGCTACCGGCACCGACTCCCCGGCGGTCGCGACGGCGAGAACTGACTATAGCCGCGCCCGAACCGCCCGGAAGGGCACCTCGGACTCGGCGTCGACGACGCGGGCGATGGCGTCCGCCGCCCCCAGCAACCACTCCGCCCGCTCGATGCGGGACTCCAAATCGCCGGGGCCGATGCGGAACCGCTCGACCAAGTCCGCGGCGCTTGCACCCTCGGTCCACTCGTGGAGGATGCGCGCCGTCTTCACCGCGGTCAGCCACTCCTCGAACGCCTCCGTCTCCCCCATCTTCGTCGTGAACTCGTCGGCGTGAGTCTGGGCGAACCGATACATATCCGCCCGCTCGCGATTTCCGAGGTAGGTGTCTGGCATATCCGGCGTGTCACAGACGATTTCGAGCGCGGTCAGCCGCGTCACCGACGCGGCCGCAGTCCGGACGCCGTCGACGATGCGCGCACCCGTCTCGGGCGTGACGTACTGTTTCGACACCTGTTTCCCGAGGTCCGTCGCCCGCAACCCGCCGTCGTCGACGAGCATCTCCATCTCCGCGAGGTCAGTCACCGCGGTGTCGAGGACGCCGCTCAGCCGCTCGGTCGGCGTTCCGTGAGCGAAGAACGTCGCGTCGAGGAGGTCAAGCACGCCAGCCCGCGAATCGGCGAAGCCGGAGGCGACGACCGAGAGGACGTGGGTTCGGAGCGCGTTCGGGTCCGCAAGTTTCGACTCGACCCGCTCGGGGTCGGCCTCGACGTACCGCTCCCACAGGTCGTCGCGCGTGGTCGAATCCCCGACTAACACCGCCTCGCCGTAGGGGTCGAGGTGGGGACGGCCCGCCCGGCCACACATCTGGTGGACTTCGAGCGTCGGCAGCCACTCCATCCCCGACCCCGTGTACCGCTTCTGGTCGCGGATGACGACTCGGCGCGCGGGGACGTTGACCCCCGCTGCGAGCGTCGGCGTCGCACAGATGGCGCGGAGGTCCCGGTCGCGGAACGCCCGCTCGACGGCGACGCGGTGGTCGCTCCGCAGGCCCGCGTGGTGGAAGGCGACGCCGCCCTCGATGCACTCCGCGAGTCGGCGCCCCGTCTCCGTCCCGTCGAGGTCACGCACCTCCTCGGCCACGTCGGGCGACGAGCCGAGTCCAGACAGGCGCTCGGCCAGCGTCTCCGCCTCGCGGCGCGACCGGACGAACGCGAGCGCCTGCGCGCCGTCAGCGACCGTCTCGGAGACGAGGGCATCCGTCGCATCGGTGGCGTCGTCGGGGTCGCCGGGGACCGACAGGTCGTGGACGGCGTCGCTGTCGAAGCGCACCGACTCGTCGGCGTAGACACCCGTCCGAAGGTCGACGGGGCGCCACGTCGACTGCACGAGGCGGGCGTCCAGCCAGTCGGCTATCTCGTCCGGGTTCGCCACCGTCGCCGAGAGCGCGACGATTTGGACGCCCGGTGCCCGGCGCTGGAGGGTGGCAAGCGTCACCTCCAAGGTCGGCCCGCGACCCTCGCTCCCCACGAGATGCACCTCGTCGACGACGACACAGGCGAGGTCAGAAATCCAGTCGGCGCCGTTGCGGATGGCCGAATCCACCTTCTCGCTCGTGGCGACGACGATGTCGTTGTCGGCGAGGTCGGCCGCGGCCGAATCGAAATCGCCCGTCGAGATGCCGACGCTCACGCCGGGCAGCGCGTCGAACGTCTCGTACTTCTCGCGGGCGAGCGCCCGGAGCGGGACGATGTAGAGTCCGGGGCCGTCGGCGGTCAGCATCGCCAGCGTCGCGACGAAAGTCTTGCCGCTCGCGGTGGGGACGGCGGCGACGAGGCGGCGCCCCTCGGTGACGCCCGCCTCCACCGCCGCGACCTGTGGCGGGTAGAGTTCCTCGATGCCCTGTGACTCGAAGTGGTCGATGACGGCCGCCGACAGGGGCAGGTCCCGGACGCGCATGCCAGTTCTGGGCCGGCATCACACCTAAATCCACGGTCCGTCAGCGCTCTCCCTGCTCGGGAGCGACCTCCCACGCGCGGTGCGACGCCGCGAGGGTGGGGTCCTCGCGGTCGAACAGTCGCTCTCGGAGGGTCCGGGGCGCCGTCGGCGGCGACTCGGGAAGCAGCCCGCGGGAACGGAGTTCGGGGACGAGATGGTCGCAGACGGCCTCGAACGACCGGGGGACGAGCGGCGCCAGTACGACGAGGCCGTCCGCGCCGGCCGCGTGCCACTGCGCCAGTTCGTCCGCGACGCTCGCGCCGTCGCCCACCAGTTCGACGGCCGGATATCGGGCGTAGCGTTTCGCCGCCTCGCCGACCGTCCACTCTCGGTCGTCATCGATAAAGACCTTCAGCGCGCCGCGGATGCCCTCGACGGGCAGGTCGGCCAGCGGCGCGTCGGGGTCGTACTGACTGTAGTCGTGATTGAAGTGATTCGACAAGCGAACCAGTCCCGTCTCGGGGTCGATGTAGTCGATGACGCGGTCGTACAGCGACTCGGCGTCCGACTCGGTGGGCGCGACGTAGGGCGTGACCGCCGGGAAGAAGCGAATGTCGTCGCGCGACCGCCCGTACTCGGCCGCCCGGTCGACGATATCGGCGACGTAGTCCTCGAACCCTCCGCGGCTGAGATGAAACGAGAAGGTCGCCTCGGCGTGTTTCGCGGCGAACTCCCGGCCGCGTTCGGACTGCCCCGCCTGAAACAGCATCGGCGTCCGCTGTGGCGACGGCGCACACATGTGCGGCCCCGGAACCTCGAAATACTCGCCGTCGTGGTCGATGAAGGAGACGGCATCGGGGTCGGCGTAGGTGCCACTCGCCCGCTCCGTGACGACGGCGTCGGCGTCCCAGCTATGTTCCCAGAGCCGATAGCAGACGTCGAGATACTCGTCGGCAACCTCGTAGCGCTCGTCGTGGGCGACGTACTCGCCGACGACGTTGCGAAACTCCAACTCCCCCGACGACGTGACGACGTTCCAACCCAAGCGACCGTCGGTGAGGTGGTCGATGGTCGAGAGTTTCTTCGCGAGAAGGTAGGGCGGATAGAACGACGTCGAGGCGGTGGCGATTAGACCGAGGCTGTCGGTCGCCGCCCCCAGCGCCGACAGCAGGGGCAACGGGTCGTTCTCGGGGAACTGCTCGCCGCGACGGACCGTCGGTCGGATGCTTCCCCGATACTGCGACGCCACGTTGAACGCGTCCGCGAAAAACAGCGCCGAGAACCCGCCTCGCTCCAGTCGGCGCGCGAGGTCAGTCCAGAAGTCGACGTCGCAGTACCCCGCCGCCTGCCCGTGGTCCGGGGCTTTCCACGCGTCCTCGACGGCCGGCGAGTGAGCGCAGTTCGTGTACGCGATGAGGTCGAGCATATTCTCCACAAGGAATCATCGACCGGTTAAATCTTCGCCCGCTGGTCGACGATGAGACGCACCGAAGAAATAATTTCTTCACATACTTGGTCCGAAAGACATCTTTAACTCTATCGACCGTTGGTATCGAATACATCCAGCACTATGTCGCTTCGTTCCACACTCGGACTCACGGACGCAACGCGCGGTGAGATGGCGCTGTTCGGCGTGCCGGCGCTGCTCTCTATCGGTCTCGCGGCGGCGGGGATTCGGTATCCATCGGCCGTCGGCGACGCCTTCAGTCGCAGTTTCGACTTGGTGTTGAACTACTTCGGCTGGTGGTTCATCCTGCTGAGCTTTCTCTTGACGCTCGGTCTCACCGCCCTCTCGCTGTCGCGCTACGGACACCTCCGCATCGGCGGGCCGGACGCGACGCCAGCCTTCGGCCGCTTCTCGTGGCTCTCGATGGTGTTTACCGTCGGCTACTCCATCGCCGTCCTCTTCTGGGGCGTCGCAGAGCCGGTGTCCATCCTGCAGTCGCCGCCGGACCCCTCACCGGTTCCGGGTGCCTCGCCCGAGTCGCTCGCACTCGCCTTCACCTACCTCCACGACATCCTCCCCGGACTCGTCGCGTGGTATCTCCCCTTCGCCGTCGCCTTCGGCGTCATCGTGTGGGGCACCGGCGACTGGCGCGTCAGCACCGTCCTCGTGCCGATTCTGGACCGCGAGCGATACGCGAGCGTCTACTGGGTGGTCGACCTGCTGTCGCTCGTCGCCATCGTCGGCGGGCTGGCCACCTCGCTCGGCTTCATCGGCCGCCAACTCTCCTCCATCGTCGCCGTCGTCTACGGCGTCGACTCGCAACTGCTCACGATTGGGCTGTTTCTCGGCGTCGCCGCGCTCTTTCTGGTCGACGTGTGGCTCGGCCTCGAACGCGGTATCCGCAACGCCGCCCGCATCGCCGTCGTCGCGAACGTCGTCGCGTCGGTTGCGCTGTTCGTCCTCGGCCCCACCCTCTTCATCCTCGAACTCGGCCTCGATGCGATGGGTGTCTGGCTGAGCAACCTCCCGCGACTCATGCTCTACACCGACCCCGTCGAGCGGAGTCTCTGGCCGCAGAACTGGACGAGTTTCTGGTGGGCGTGGTGGGCGTCGTGGGGCGTGTTCGTCGGCAGTTTCGTCGCCCGCGTCTCTCGGGGGCGGACTATCCGCGAGGTGTTTGTCGGTCTCTGTATCGTTCCGACGACCCTGCTCGTGTTCCAGCACGCGGTACTCGGTGGATTGGCGCTCGCCCCCGGTAACACGGGCGTCGTCGCGGACGCCCTCGCGAGCGGCGGCAACGCGGCGGCGCTGAGCGCGGCGGTCACGCTCGTCCCGTACGCCCGGGTCGTGGGTGCGTTGCTCATCGTCGCGCTCGTCGGCTACATCGTCACGTCGCTCGACTCGGCGGTGTACATGCTCGCCGCAATCAACACGGGCGACCGCGTCCCCAACGCCCGCATCCGGGCGACGTGGGGCGTGTTGATGCTCGCCGTCGGCGTGATGACGACCTATCTCGGCGGCGGCACGCGCGTCCTCGAATCGTTCTCGACGACGCTCGCGCTCCCCTTTACCGTCCTGTACGCCGTCGTCCTCTACGCGGTTTACGTCCACGTCAAACGAGAAATCGACTGGACCGAGTACGCCCCGTGGCGTACGGAGACGACGGGCGACTAGAGGTAGTCGTTCTCGACCAGCCGCTCGACACCCTCCTGCAGACGCTCCTGACTCGCCGCGTAGGAGATGCGGGCGTAGCCGGGCGTGCCGAACGCGCTGCCGGGTACCGTCGCAACGTGGGCGTCCTCGATGGCGCCCTCACACCACGTCTGGTCGTCGTCGTCGACGGGGAGCATCATGTAGAACGCGCCGTCGCCGACGGGGACGTCGACGCCGTGGTCGGCAAAGAGGTCGACGAGCATGTCGCGCCGGTCGCGGAAGGCGTCGCGCATCTTGCCCACCGCCTCCTCGGTGTTTCGGAGCGCCTCGATGCCCGCGTGCTGGACGAAGTTGACCGCACACGACACCGAGTGGGACTGAATCTTGCCCGCCTGCGAGACGAACTCGTCCGGCGCACAGAAGTAGCCGAGTCGCCACCCGGTCATCGCGTAGGCCTTCGAGAAGCCGTTGACCGTGATGGTGCGGTCGCCCATCCCGTCGAGACTGCCGAGGCTCGTCTGCTCGACGCCGTACGTGATTTCGTCGTACATCTCGTCGGAGATGACGGTGAAATCGTGTTCGACGGCGAGGTCACGGACGCCTTCGAGGGCGTCGTCGGAGTAGACAGCGCCCGTCGGGTTCGACGGCGAGTTGACGACGAGGAGTTCGGTGTCGTCGGAGACGGTGGCTGCGAGGTCATCGAGCGCGGGTTCGAGTTGGAACCCGTACGGCGAGAGGTCGACCCGAGAGAGGTCGGCGCCGGCCATCTTCGCCTGTGCCTCGTAGGACACCCACGCCGGGTCGAGGAGGACGACTTCGTCGCCCGAATCGATGAGCGTGTGGAAGATTTCGTAGAGCGCCTGCTTGCCGCCGGGGGTGACGACGACGTTGTCCGACGTGCAGTCGATGCCGTCGGCCTGCAGTTTTGCCGCGATGGCGGCGCGGAGTTCGGGCACGCCGTTCGAGGACGTGTAGCTCGTGTCGCCGGCGTCGAGCGACGCCTTCGCGGCGTCTTTGATGTGTTCCGGCGTGTCGAAGTCGGGTTCGCCGACCGAGAGGTCGACGACGTCGATACCCTCCGCCTCCAGTTCGTTCGCGAGGTTGCTAATCGCGAGCGTCGCACTCGGCTCGACGCGCTCGACGCGAGACGCGAAGTCGAAGTTCATGGTAACGTGCGTACCATCTCGACCGCCGCGTTTACCGCTTCCGCTCCTTTCTCGACGCGCTCCCGAGCCTCCGCCCCGCTCATGCCCGGGCCGCTGACGCCGAAGGTGACCGGTGTGTCCCGGTCGAGACTCACGCGCGTCAGCGCCTGCGCCGTCGCGTCGCCGATGACTTGGTCGTGGCTCGTATCGCCCGTGACGATGGCGCCCACGACGGCGACGGCGTCGATGTTGTCTCGGCGCGCGAGTCGGTCCGCCGCCAGCGGCGCGTCGTACGCCCCCGGCACCTCGACGGTGACCCCCACGGTGGCGCCGGCGTCGTCCGCCGCCGCCCGTGCCTCTTCCTCCATCGGCTCGGTGACCGACGCGTTGAACTGCGCCACCACCAGCCCCAGCGTTATCATATCCGCGGGGTCGGCGCCACGTGGCAAAGGCCTTACTGTCGCTTTCCCCCGAAACAAAAGAGTTGTAACCGGTGAGAGAGCAGACAGGAGCGATGCGTCTCGACGGTCGCCGCCGCGCCCTCCCGGCGGTCCTCGTACTCACGGCGCTTGCCCTCGCCGCCAGACTCGTCGGTCTCGGCGGGCGAATCTTCCACTGGGACGAGGGCCGCGTCGGCTACTGGATTCTCCGCTATCACGAGACGGGCGAGTTCGCGTACCGTCCCATCGTCCACGGCCCCTTCCTCTTCGTCGTCAACGACTGGGTGTTTGCCATCCCCGGCCTCGGCGCCTCCGACTTCAGCGCGCGCCTCGTCGTCGCGCTTGTCGGCGGCCTGCTTCCGCTCTCGGCGTGGCTCCTCCGCGACCACCTCGACGACGCCGAAGTCGTCGCGCTCGCGCTCGTCCTCGCGCTCAACCCCCTGCTCGTCTACTACTCGCGGTTCATGCGCAACGACGTCCTCGTCGGCGCCTTCGCCTTCGCCGCCCTCGCGCTCTTCGTCCGCGCACTCGACCGGAGCGACGCGCGCCTGCTCTACCCCGCCGCCGCCGTCTTCGGGCTGGCCTTCACCACCAAGGAGAGCGCCGTCGTCTACCTCCTCTGCTATCTCGGCGCCGGCGCGTTGCTCGTCGACCACGGCCTGTTCCGGGCGGCCCGCGGCGGGCGGTCGGTCCGCCGCCTCGTCATTCACGACTGGCGGACGGCAATCACCTACCGCCTCCAGTCGTGGGGTGGCTCGGTCCCGCGGGGCCTCGGCCTCGCCGCGGGCCACACCGTCGCCGCCGTCGCCGTCTTCTTCGCCGTCGTCATCTTCTTCTACGCGCCCCGGCCCGAACTCTGGACGGCGCTCGCCGCCCCGGCGCAACTCCCCGGCGTCGTCGAGGAAGCGACCGTCGGCTCGTGGGAGGCCTTCTACGGCCTGTGGGTGAGCGGCGGCCACCAGAGCCACGACTACCTCCCCTTCCTCTATGACTACCTCGAAACCATGCTGTACGGCGCGCTCTTTGTCTCGCTGTTTGCCGCAATCGGCCTCGTCGCCGACGGCTACGACGCCGACGGCACCCGGGCGCTCGTCGCCTTCGCCACCTACTGGGGCGCGGTGAGCGTCATCGGCTACCCCATCGCGACGGACATCCGCGCGCCGTGGGCCGTCGTCCACGCCGTCATCCCGCTCGCTATCCCCGCCGCCGTCGGCGTCGCGGCCACGGCCCGGCAGGTCGAGTCGGTCCTCGACCGAGCGCGAACGGAGGTAGCGGACGCCGACACGCTCGACGCTCTCACGACGACGGCGGCGTGGACGCCGCGGGCCGCCGTCGCGGCGCTTCTCCTCTCCGCGGCCGTCGTCGGCGTCGCCGGCGCCAACGTCACCTACACCAACGCCGCGTCCGAGGAGCGCGCCGGCGAGGTCATCCAGTGGGCACAGCCCGAGAACGAACTCAAGGAGACGCTGGCGCTCGTCCACGGCGTCTCCCGCGTCAACGACGGCCGGGACGTGCTCTTCGTCGGCACCCACCCCCCGAACAATCCGAGCGACGTCCACTTCCACGTCGAGAACGAGAGTTCGCTGTTACAGCCCCGACCCGGCGGGCCGTCGTGGCACACCCGCCTCCCGCTGCCGTGGTATCTCGAACGCTACGGCGCGAACGTGACGAGCATCCCGCCCGACGCTGAAATCGGGTCGAACCCGCCGCCAGTCGTCGTCGCCGCCGGGTGGGACGACGACCGCGTCGCCGGCCAACTCTCGGGATACGAGCGCCACCGCCACGACTTCCGGCTCTGGAGCGACGAAATCGTGATTTTCGTCGACGAGTCGGCGCTCGAACGGGCGCGCGAACGCGGCCACGTGTAGCGTTCGACCGGAAGCTATTCCGGCCCCACGCGCCACTCGTCGCGTGTGATTTCTCGACGAACCGCTCTCAGAGTCGCCGCCCTGTCGGTCGTCGTCGTCCTCCTCGCGCCGTCGGCAGTCGCGGCGCTGACGTACGACCCCGAGACGGATTCTGGCCTCGAACGGGGGACGGTCCGGAGCGAGGCGAACGGTTCGACGGTCATCAGCGCACAGGGGTACACGTTCCGCGGCGAGACGAACCCGCGAAAGCCCGCGCGACTCGTCTCCGTCGGGCCGAACGGGACGTACGAGTGGTCGCACGCGGAGGCGAACGCGTGGTTCTTCGAAGTCGACCCCATGCCGAACGGGAACCTGCTCGTCTCTTCGCCTCGCGGGAGCGAAACCGTCGTCTTCGAGTTCGACCCCGAGACCCGAGAGCGCGTGTGGACAGAGCGGTTCGCGATGGACGACACCCACGGCGTCGCGTGGCTCGGCGACGACCGAATCGCCATCGCGAACATGCGAGCGTGGAACGACTCGACCGGCGTCAGCGAGGATAGGGTCGTCGTCTACAACCGCTCGACCGACGAAATCACGTGGGAGTGGTCGTTCGAGGAGCACTATCCGGCGGACACGGCGGGCGGCTACGACGAGGACTGGACCCACGTCAACGACGTCGAACCGGTCGGCGAGAATCGACTCCTGCTGTCGCCACGGAACTTCGACCAAGCCATCGTCGTCGACATGGAGAGCAAGGAAGTCGTCGAGCGACTGGGGGCAGACGGAGACCACGAGGTGTTGCACGCCCAGCACAGCCCCGACTGGCTGGTGAGCGAGAACGGAACGCCGACGATACTCGTCGCCGACAGCGAGAACGACCGGGTCGTCGAGTACGCCAAAGAGGACGGCGAGTGGACGCGGACGTGGACGGTGGGCACGGAGTCGCTCAACTGGCCACGCGACGCCGACCGCCTCCCCAACGGCAACACGCTCATCACGGACACGCTCAACCACCGCGTGATGGAGGTCACGCCCACGGGCGAGGTTGTCTGGGAGTACTACGCGACGTGGGGGCCGTACGACGCGGAGCGACCGGTACACGGCGACGACTCGAACGGCCAGACGATTCGGGACATGAACGCGAGCGGCACGTACGCGATAACCGGGAGCGCGAACCACAGCGTCATCAGCGACGCGACGGGGGTCGCCGACTGGCTCACCGCGACTGCCGAGGGGACGCCCGCCGAAGGGGCGGCAAGCGAGGTGGCGACGCAGTGGGCGCACCTCCTGCCGTGGGTTCAGCCCGTCTGGATGTCCGAGTGGGGCGTCCTCCGAACGCTCTGTGCGCTTCTCGTCGGCCTCGGTTGGCTGGGCACCGAGTCGGTCGTCCGCTGGCGTAGGACATAAGACGGCTATCTGCGCCGACCGTGGGACTAAAACCACACCCGCCGAAAGCGTGAGGCATGAACTATCACGCCGCGGCGGATTTTCTCTCCGACCTCCGCCGGTTCGCCATCGAGCCGGGGACGGAGTCGACGCGGGCGCTACTCGCCCACCTCGGCGACCCACACGAGGATATCGATTTCGTCCAGATAGCGGGGTCGAACGGCAAGGGGAGCACGGCCCGGATGACCGAATCGATTCTCCGTGAAGCGGGCTACCGAACCGGGCTCTACACCTCGCCGCATTTCGACGACCTGCGCGAGCGTGTCCGGGTCGACGGCCGCAAGATTTCGGAGTCGGCGGTCACGGATTTCGTCGAGCAGGCCCGGCCGTTCCTCGTCGACCGCGCCGTCGAGGGCGACCCCCTCACCTCCTTCGAGACGCTCACCGCGATGGGGCTGTGGTACTTCGGCGAATCTGACGTCGACGTGGCGGTGCTCGAAGTCGGACTGGGTGGCCGCCTCGACGCGACGAGCGTTGTCGACCCCATCGCCGCGGCGGTGACGGCGGTCAGCCTCGAACACACAGACATCCTCGGCGACACGCTGGACGACATCGCCGCCGAGAAGGTGACCGTCGCGCCGGCCGACACGCCACTCGTGACGGGCGCGACCGGTGACGCTCTGACAGCCGTTCGCCGGCACGCACCCGACGCGCTCAGCGTCGGTACCGCCGCGACAGCGCCCGACGTGGCCGTCGATTACGGCGGGCTTCGCAACCACACCGAGGCCGCCGTCGCCATCGACGGCGGCGACTGGGGCGTCGAGACGCGAGTCCCCGTCCCGGGGTCGTATCAGGCGCGCAACGCCGGCGTCGCGGCGACGCTGGCGCGACAGGTGGGCGGTGACCGCGTGACCGAACCCGTCCTCGCTCGCGGCCTCCGGAGCGCCCACTGGCCCGGCCGGTTCGAGGTTGTCGAGTGCGACCCGCTGGTCGTCCTCGACGGCGCCCACAATCCCGGTGCCTGCGAGGCGGTGGCCGCCACGCTCGACGAGTACGACTACGACGACCTCCATCTCGTCTTCGGCGCGATGCACGACAAGGACCACCGGTCGATGGTGGCGGAACTCCCCGCGGCGGCGTCGGTCTGGACCTGCGCCCCAGTTCACGAACGCGCCGCCGACCCCGAGGTGCTCGCGGGCGCCTTCGCCGCCGGGAGCGACGCCGACCGGGTGTCGACCGCGCCCTCGGTCGCTACCGCACTCGACAACGCCCGCTCGGCCGCCGCGCCCGACGACTGCGTTCTCGTCGTCGGCTCGCTGTTCGCCGTCGCCGAGGCCCGGCGGACGTGGTCGCGACTCGCCGTCGGGCGGCACGTCGACGGCACCGAGGACGTGCGGGCCGTACTGGACCGGGCGAACGCCGACGCCGACACCGTCGACGAGACGGCGGCGGAGGGGACCCACCGCGTCGTCAGCCTGCGTCTCGACCGGCGCGAGGCGCGTGACCTCGACCGGGCGGCCGGCCGGGTCGGCGTGACCGCCGTCACCGCCGACTACCGCTCCGGGCGCGAACTCCGAGACGCCGTCGTGATGGGGTCGCGCGCCGCTCACCGGGCGCTTCTCGCCGAACTCGACGACGAGCGCGTCGCCGAAACGCTCCGTGCCCGTCTCAACGACACGACTCCCGCCCGCGAGTATCCGTGGACGGAGACACCCTCGGTCATGGGCATCCTGAACGTGACGCCCGACAGCTTCCACGACGGCGGCGACTTCTTCGACCCCGAAGCCGCCATCGCTCGCGCCGAGGCGATGGTCGACGCCGGCGCCGAGATAATCGACGTGGGCGGCGAGAGTACGCGCCCCGGTGCCGACGTCGTGCCCACCGAGGAGGAGATACAGCGCGTCCGCCCCGTGATAGAGGCACTCGCGGACCTCGACGTTCTGGTGTCGGTCGACACGCGGAAGGCGGCGGTGGCGCGGGCGGCACTGGAGGCGGGCGCGGACATCCTCAACGACGTGACGGGACTGGCCGACCCCGAGATGCGATTCGTCGCCGCGGAGTTCGACGTGCCGGTGGTCGTGATGCACAGCATCGACGCCCCGGTCGTGCCGGGCAAAGACGTCACGTACGACGACGTGGTGTCCGACGTCATCCACGAACTCGGCGAGCGGGTGGCACTTGCCGAACGCGCGGGGTTGGACCGCGAGCAGATTATCGTCGACCCCGGCCTCGGCTTCGGGAAAAACGCCGTCGAGAACTTCGAACTCCTCGACCGACTCGACGAGTTCGAGGCGCTCGGCTGCCCGATTCTCTTCGGTCACTCCCACAAATCCATGTTCGCCCACGTGGGACAGGGCGCGGGCGAGCGCCTCTCGGCGACGATTGCGGGGACGGCCCTCGCCGTCGACCGCGGCGCCGACATCGTCCGCGTTCACGACGTGCCAGAGAACGTCGCGGCGGTCCGAACCGCCGTCGCCACCGACGACGCCGCGGGCGTCCCCTCGGCGTGGCAAGAGTAGGATTGACTTAGTCCGCGCCCCTACGCCGACTCGTGTGCACGCTCACTCTCGCGTGGCAGGTGTTTCCGGACGACCCCGTCCTCGTCGCCGCCAACCGCGACGAGCGCCGTGACCGCCCCTCTGAGCCGCCGCGCCGAACGGAGGGCGACCCCGCGGTCGTCGCGCCGCGCGACGCCCGCGCCGGCGGCACGTGGATAGGGTACAACGACGCCGGCCTGTTCGTCGGGGTTACGAACCGCTGGGTCGACGGCCCCGACCCCGAGCGCTCCCGCGGACTGCTCGTCGACGACGCGCTCCGCGAACCCGACGCGCGCTCGGCGGCCCGCCTCGTCGAACGCGCCGTCGAGACCCACGACTACGAGGGGTTCAACCTCGTCGTCGCCGACCGGACCGCGGCCTACCTCCTCGAATGGGACGGCCATCTCCGCACGTCGCAACTCGAACCCGGCGTCCACGTCGTCGTCAACAGCGGCGCCGCCCTCGGTGGCGGCGGCGCGGTCATCGACTCCTTTCTCACGCCCGCGGACCCGGAGCGGGCCGACCGCGCCGCGGAGCAGGCGGCAAACGCCCGCGCCGTCCGCACGGCGCTGACGCCGAACCCCGGCGAAGACGCCGGCGCGTGGCTGGACCGGAGCGCGGCGGTCCTCGCCGACCACGACTACGGCGTCTGTATCCACGAGAACGGGTTCGGCACCCGCTCTTCGTCGCTGATTCGGCTGGGGCGCGAGGTTAGCGAGTACCGCTTCGCTCCCGGCCCACCCTGCGAGACGGCGTATCGGTCGGTGACTGGGGCCAACACTGACGAAAGTCAACTTTAAACCCGCGCCGCCGGTTTGTGGCTGTATGTTCGGTACCGGAGACTGGAGGGTGTGGCGATGAGTGCCGCCGAGGAAGTCGACCTCTCGGCGGACGAACGCGCGGCGCTCGACCTCGTCCTCGAGACGCGAGGTATTCACCAGAGCGAACTGTGGAAGGAACTCGACATCTCGTCGCGAAAGGGCAGTCGCCTCGCCGAGTCGCTCGTCGAGAAGGGGCTCATCGACCGCGAGGAGACCGTCTACGAGGGTCACAACACCTACTTCTTGATGCCGACGGCGCGTGACCTCGATTTCTCCCTGCTCATGGCGGGCGATATGCTCTCGCCGTTCATCGGTGAGGAGGAAGTCGACCCCCGGAGCGACGCCTTCTCGCAGTGGTTGATGAATCTCGCGTACGACGAGTACTGAAACGGAGAAGACGGAAAGCGGAAGTCGTTACTCCTCGTCCGACTCGTCCTCGTCACCCTCGGTGGGCAGGAGGTCGAGGTCGGCGAGGTGGGTCTCGATCTCGTCGTTGTCGAGTTCGTGGAACGATTCGCTCTCGGTGTCGACGGTACCGACGTCGACACCGGCAGGTTCGAGCGTATCCTCGTTGGTCGAGGCGAGCGCGCGAAGTGCCAGTGCGATGCCGTCGTCGAGGTCGAGTTCGTCCGCGTCCGTGTAGTTCTCTTCGAGGTACTCCTGAAGGTCGCCCCGGTTGGCGCCGATGGAGACGGCCTTCCACTCGTAGGGCGTCCCCGAGGGGTCGGTCTCGTAGAGTCGCGGCTCGCCGTCCTCGATGCCGCCGATGAGGAGGGCAACACCGAACGGGCGGGCGCCACCGACCTGCGTGTACTGCTGGATGTGGTCCGTGACTTCCTTCGTGAGCGCCTCGATGCCGATAGGCTCGCTGTATCGCAGGCGGTTGACCTGTGCCTGTCGGCGAGCGAAGTCGATTAGCTGGCGCGCGTCGGCCACGTGGCCAGCGGACGCGATGCCCGCGTGGTCGTCCGCCTTGTGAATCTTCTCGACGCTGGTCGGCTCCATCAGCGGCGAGCGGGAGCGCTTGTCCGCGGCGAGAACGACGCCGTCTTTGGTCCGGATGCCGATACTCGCTGTTCCTCGCTTGACTGCCTCTCGGGCGTATTCGACCTGATAGAGGCGGCCATCGGGCGAGAAAATCGTTATCCCACGGTCGTAGGCCTGCTGTTGAGCTTGTCCCTGCATTGTATCACGTTGACTGTGACTCGAGATCGAGTTCGGTCGCGTTCCGGATGCCTGGCGAAAGGCGGGGCGCCGCAGCGCCGTCGCGGCGGAAACCACGCCGACTGGCGGTCTCGAACACGACGTATCTCTCGGCCAGATTTCCGGGCCGGCGTCCTAAATACCTTTCTTCCTGTCCCGCGGCGTCGGCTGCCGTATTTCTGCGCCGCCGCTCAGGCCGTCAGACGCGACGTTCGACGGCGACCCCGGGGATTCATTACCGGAGAATATCACCACGAGATATGCGTCTCAGCGACCAGCAGTTCGAGCAGTACCAGCGCGAGGGGTACGTCGTCGTCGAGGACCTCCTCTCGGCGGACGAGGTTACGGAAGTCACCGAGCGAATTCGAGAGTACGTCGTCGGCAATCGAACGGAGAGCGAGTTCAGTCGGATGCTCGAACCCGACGCCGACCCGGATACCTTCGACCACGAGGGCGAGCCGGTTCGGAAGTTCGAGGGCGTCGGGATGGCCCGCGAGGACGACGTCTTCGCCGCCCTCGCCAATCACGACGAGATTCTGGACGTCATCGAGCAACTACAGGGCCCGAACCTCGACCTCCTCCGCAGCGCCGGGATGCTGAAGCCGCCGCAGGTCGGGAGCGAGAAGAAGTTCCATCAGGACGCCGCCTACTACCCGATTCAGCCCCGCGACCACGTGACGGTGTGGATTGCGCTCGACGAGGCGACGCCCGAAAACGGCTGTATGCGCGTCGTCCCGGGCGCGCACACGGACGGCCTCATCGGCCACGACGCCATCGACTACGACACCGACATCACGATAACCGAGCGCGACTACGACATCGACGACACCGTTGCCCTGCCGATGGAGCCGGGGAGCGTACTGTTCCAGCACTGCCTCCTGCCCCACTACACCGCGCCGAACACCACGGAGTCGTGGCGGCGAGCCTTCATCCTCGCGTACATGCGCTCGCGCTCGCGCTTCACGGACGACGAACCGCCCGAGTGGGTCGAATCCCTCCACGTCGCCGGCGAGGAGTTCCCCGGCTGCGTCTGAGGCCCGCTCAGTCCAGATACGCCTCCTCGCAGGCGCGTATCGTCCCCGAGACGCCGCGCACCCACACGCCGACCGAACCCCCGTTCACCTCGTGGACGCAGGCCAAGGCCGCCCGCGCCGGGCCGACCTCGCCGCGACGCGCGCGGACGACGGCCTCGCCGGTGCCGTCGTCGAAGTCGAATCGCAACACCCGGAGGTCGGCGTCGGCGCTCCCCGCGTCGCCCAGCAGGTTGCCGGCGGCGTACCACACCGCCCGCTGGAACGCGCCCCGCGAGAGGTCGGCCTCCGCCTCCAGTCCGACGGCCAGATAACGCCAGTGTGGACGGAGATGTTTCGGTAAGTGTTTCATGAGTCTTGGGACTCCTCGTACCGGCCGCGTTCGACGCCGGGGCTAACGAACGAGTCTGACTGTCGGTGACGGTTGCGCTCGGCGAGCGCGCCCCACTCGCGCAAGCCGGTTCTGACCGTCTCGGCGTCGAAGCCGATGACCTCGCCGACGGCGACGAGTTCGCGCGGCGCTCGCAGGTCGAGATGCGAGTCGGGCGTCGCGCTGACGACGTAAGGGGCGTCGGCGTCGGCGACGAGTTCGCGGAGTTTGCGCAGGTTGCGGAGGGCGCGCACTCGCTCGCCGCCGGTCGAGCGAAGCACCGGCCCGAAGTCGAACTCGATGCGGACGCCGTTGTCGGCCGCCCGCTTGGCGAGGACGTGGTTCACGTCGCCCTCGCCGTCCATCGGGCGGGTGAGAACGTCGACCCGGTCGTTCTCGACCGCGAATCGGTTGAGGCGGTCGGTCCCGCCGCGCACGCAGATGAGCGTGTGGTCGGGGCGCTCCCCGCCCACCGCGCCGCTCGCGCGTTCTGGGTCCGGCGCCACGATTTCGACGGCGTCGACGACGTCGATGCCCGCCGAGTCGCGGAGCGCGGCGTGGTCGGGCGACGCCGTCTCGCCCCGAATCACGACGCCCTCGTACCCCACGCGCGCCGCGGTGTCGACGAGTCGCGCCGCCGTGCTCGCGCCGTCGGGGTGGGCGTGGACCGCCTCGTACATACGTCGAATCAGACCCCCCGGGCGCTTGGGGGTTGCGCTTACGACCGCAGCGCCGCGAGCGCGTCGGTGAGCGCCGTCGCCGCCCGCTCCACCTCGGCGACGCGGACGTACTCCCGGTCGGCGTGGGCGACGGGTCCCGAGTCGTCGGCGAGGACGCCCGGCCCGAAGACGACAGTCGGCGCCGGCGCGAAGTACGACGCCTCCGTCGCGGCGGTGAACGGACGCACCGCACCGGCGTCGCCGTCGGTGACGCGTTCGGCCGCCGTCGAGAGGTGACGGACGACCGGCGCGTCCGGGTTCGTCGCGAAGGCTTCGAGGAAGGGCGTCGGACGCTCGGTCAGGTCGAAGGCGACGCCGACGCCGGGGGGCGTGGCGTCGTCGACGGCGGCTTCGAGCGCCGCGCGGAACTCGTCCGCGGACTCCGGGGGGACGCTCCGCCGGTCGACGGTGAGCGCGCAGTCGGCGGGCACCTGATTCGTCGCCCCACCGCCCTCGATTACCGTCGGCGTCAGCGTCGCCGGGCCGAGGTCGGGGTGGGGGTCGCGCTCGGCGTCGAACTCCCGAATCGCGGCCAGCGCCCCCTCCGCGGCGGCGACGGCGTTGACGCCCGAATCGGGTTCCGCGGCGTGAGCATTCTGTCCCGAGAGCCGAACGGTGCCCTCGAACCGCCCCTTCGCGGCCGTACAGACGTCCAGACCGGTGGGTTCGCTGACGATGTAGCAGTCGCCGGCCGTCTCCACGTCGGGGAGGACGGTCAGGTCGAGCGCCGCGGCACCCGTCGAATACACCTCCTCGTCGGGCGTCACGGCGAGGGTGACGCGCCCCGAGTCGTCGGCGTCGACGGCGAAGAAGGCCGCGAGCAGCGCCGCGAGCGGCCCCTTCGCGTCACAGGAGCCGCGGCCGCGGAGCACGTCGCCGTCCCGTTCGTAGGGGACGTGTGGCGACACGGTGTCGATGTGCGTGTTGAGGACGATATGTGGCGACCCCGCCCCGCGCGTGGCGAGGGTGTTGCCCGCGTCGTCGACGAGGGGGTCCGCGCCCCGGTCGGCGAGCGTCTGGACGAGGAACTCCCGCATCTCGGTCACGTCCTCGTGGGAGTCGATGGGGACGGCGGTTTCGAGGAAGTCGATGGGGTCGAAGGCGTCGCTCACGCCTCGGGAACCTCCAGTTCGACTTCGAACTCGCGCTCGACCGGGCCGGTGAGCGTCGCCGGGCCGTCGTCGGGGACGACGATGACGAGGTCACCGCCCGGCGGCGACACGCGGACGGGGCCGTCGGTGTCGAGTCGCCCCGTTCGCTTCGCGGCGGCGACGACGGCCACCGCGCCCGTCCCGCAGGCCATCGTCTCGCCCTCGACACCGCGCTCGAAGGTGCGCTGGCGGAAGGCCGCTGGCTCGCCGGGCGCCCCCTCGCGGGCGTCGTCGTCGAGACTCGCCCGCGCGGCGACGGTGACGTTCGCCCCTTCGGGGAAGACGTCTGCGTGCCGGACCGGCGGAGCGACGCTGTCGAGGTCGATATCGGCCACGTCGTCGACGAAGGCGACGGCGTGAGGGACGCCCGTGTTCACCGCGGTGACGGTCAGGCCCTCGACAGTCTCCTCGACGAGCGGCCGGTCGTGGTCGGGGGCGAGCGGAACGTCCGTGGGTTCGAACGACGGGCGACCCATCTCGACGGTGACGCCGTCGCTCTGGACGACGGCGTGGCGGTCGCCCGCGGGCGTCTCGATGAGGACTTCGCGGGCGTCGGTGGCGCGGGCCGCCCAGACGGCGGTGACGCGCGCGCCGTTGCCACACATCTCGGCGACGGAGCCGTCGGGTTGGACGAGCGTCATCGTCACCCGGACGGGCCGTGTCGTGGCGTCCAAATCGAGAAACAGGACGCCGTCGGCGCCGGTTCGCTCGCCGCCGACGCCCGTCTCGCGGTCACAGTGGACGCGCGCGAACGCGGCCCGGTCGGCGACCGGTGCGTCCGCGGGGAGGACGAGGAAGTCGTTGGCCGTCCCGTGGTACTTCTCGGCGGTGACGGTCGTCATCGCTCCACCTCCAGCGCGGTTAGGTCGGCGAGCGTCTCCCGTTCGCGAGCGAGGCGCGTGCCGTCGCCGTCTCGGACTACCTCTGCGGGCCGGGGCCGAGAGTTGTACGTGCTCGCCATCTCGTAGCCGTAGGCGCCGGCGTTGCCGATGGCGAGCAGGTCGCCCCGGCGCGGCGCGGGCATGGGTCGCTCCTCGCAGAACAGGTCCGCCGTCTCGCAGACGGGGCCGGCGACCGTCACCGGACGCTCCGGGCGCTCCTCTGTCAGGTTGCGGATGGCGTGGTAGGCGTCGTACATCGCGGGGCGAAGGAGCGTCGTCATGCCGGCGTCGACGCCGGCGACGACGGGGACGGCGCCCGACGCGTCCGCGTCCTCGACCGCTTTCACGGTGTTGACGCGGGTCAGGAGGACGCCCGCGTCGGCGACGAGATAGCGACCGGGTTCGACGGCCAGCGTAGCGTCGACCGGGCCGAGCGCCTCTCTCGTCGCCTCGGCGACAGCGGCCAAATCGAGCGGCGACTCGTCCTCGTGGTAGGGGACGCCGAAGCCGCCGCCCACGTCGACGAATTCGAGAGGGCCGACGGCGCGCGCCAGTTCGCCCATCCGCGAGACGAGTTCGCGGTGGGCGTCTAAGTCGTCGCCGCTGATGCCACTGCCCGCGTGGGCGTGAATCCCGACCACGTCGAAGTCGGCGCGCGCGTCGGCGACGAGGTCCGCGGCGCGGTCGTAGGGGACGCCGAACTTGGCGTGGCCGCCGGTCGTCACTTTCTCGTGGTGGCCGGCGCCGACGCCGGGGTTGACGCGGATGGCCAGTTGGCCGTCGAAGCCGCGCTCGCGGAGTCGCGCCACGGTGTCGTGGGCGCCGGCGACGACGGTCACGGTCGCGCCGTCGCGCCAGCGGTCGAGGACGATATCGAGGTCCTCGGCCGGCGGGTTGACGGCCGTGTACTGCACCGCGTCGTAGCCGGCGTCGAGGGCGCGCACCACCTCGCCGGCGGAGGCACACTCGGCGCCCAGTCCCGCCTCGCGGACGGTTTCGAGAACGGCCCGACCGGTGTGTGCCTTGACGGCATAGCGCACCTCCGTATCGCCGACATCGAAGGCCGCGCGGAGCCGCTCCGCGTTCTCGCGCACCCGGTCGAGGTCGGTCACGTACAGTGGCGTGCCGTACTCCTCGGCGAGGTCGGCGAGGTCGGCAGCCGACCAGTCGGCGAGGCGTCGCACGGCCGGGCCGGCCGCCTCCACGTTCATTCCCGGAGCGCCTCCTCCCGCTTCGTGGCGTCTCGGGTGTCGGCCTCGATGTCCATCGCTACCACCGCGGGCTTGTACGCGCCGCCCGCAAAGAGGTCGTGGTCGCCGATGGAGGACTCGACCATCCGGGTGAAGGCACGTCGCTCCGGCGGCAGGTGGCCGTAGATGACTTCCTCCTCGACGAGGTCGTAGACCGGGATGCGGGGCGAGAGGAGCGTGTTCTCGCCGACGACGGTGTTCTCGCCGACGACGAACCCGCTCGTGACCCGGCAGCCGGCGCCCAGCGAGACGCCGTCCTCGACGATGACCGGCGCGTCCTCGACGGGTTCGAGGACGCCGCCGATGAGCGTGTTGGCGCCAAGTTTCACGTTCTCCCCGATTTGGGCACAGGAGCCGACGGTGTCACAGGAGTCGACGAGGGTGCCGTCGCCGACGTGAGCGCCGATGTTGACGAAGGAGGGACTCATCATGATGCAGTCGCTGCCCAGATAGGCACCGCGACGGATGGTCGTCCCGTCGGGCGTGTTGCGGGTGCCACGGTCGCCCAAATCGCCCGTCTCGCGAAGCGGCAGGACGTCGTGGTAGTCGACGCCGCCGTAGGTTCGGGCCTCGGTGTCGCGGAGGCCGAAGTTGAGCAGGATGCCCTGTTTCACCCACTCGTTGGCCTCCCACTCGTCGCCCCGCTTCTCGGCGGCGCGAACCTCGCCCGCTTCGAGCGCGTCGAGAAACGCGTCGAGCGTCGCGTGGTCGTCGGCCGTCGCCGTCTCGGCGTCGACCGCGTCGTCGTCGTAGCGCTGCCACAGGTCGGATACGTCGGATTGCAGTGTCATAGTACGTCCTCGAAGTCGTACTCACCAGCCGGGCGGCCGGCGAGCCATTCTGCGGCATCGAGCGCACCCTCGGCGAAGACGCCGCGGGACTCGGCTCGATGCGTGAGCGTCAGTACCTCGTGGTTCCCCGCAAGTAGTAGTTCGTGTTCGCCTCTGATGTCGCCGGCCCGGAGCGCGTGGACGCCCACCTCGTCCCCTTCTCGGGGCTGGTCGCCCTCGCGGCCGTGCACGCGGTCGAACTCGCCGCGAATCTCCTCGATATCGTCGAGGATGTCGTTGGCCGTCCCCGACGGGGCGTCTCGCTTGCGGTTGTGGTGCGTCTCCGAGAGTTCGATGTCGTAGTCGGGGAGCGCGGCGACGGCTTCCCGAATCACGCCCCGGAACGCGGTCATGGCGCGCGAGAAGTTCGGGGCCCGGAGCAGGGGAATCTCCCGGGCGGCGTCGGCGAGGAGGTCGAGTTGGGCGTCCGAGAAGCCGGTCGTCCCGATGACGGCGGCGACGCCCGCATCGGCACAGGCCTCGACGTAGCGCGTACTCGAATCGGGGACGGTGAAATCCACCAGCACGTCGGGGTCGCGCTCGTCGAGGAGTCGCGGCAGGTCGCTCTCGTCCTCGACGGTGTAGCCCTCGACGGGGCCGACGGCCGTCCGGTTGACCGCGAGAGCGACGTCCATTCCCTCGCGCTGGTCGACGGCGGCGACGACTTCACGACCCATCTGGCCGCCGGCGCCGGTGACGGCGACGCGTATCATGCCTCCACCTCCACGGGGTCGAGGTCGTCCAGAACGGCCGCCAAGTCGTCGCGCAGGTCCTCGGAGAGGCGGGTGAGCGGCAGGCGGACGTTGCCGGGGCCGTAGCCCCGGATGTCCATCGCCTCGTTGACGGGGATGGGGTTGGTCTCCCAGAACAGGGCACGCATCAGCGGGCCGAGTTCGTGATGTCGCTCGCGGGCGTGTTCGTAGTCGTCGGCAAGCGCCGAGTGGACCATATCGACCGTTCGCTCGGGTTCGATGTTGGCGACGACGCTGATGGTGCCCGTCCCGCCGACAGAGAGCGTCGGGAGGATGAGGCCGTCGTCGCCGGCCAGCACCGCGAAGTCCTCGTCTTGGGTGCGCTCGACGATTTCCGACACCTGACTCAGGTCGCCGCTTGCGGCCTTGTAGCCCAGAATGTTGGGGTGAGAGGCGAGGTCGACCGCGGTGTCGACGGCGATGTTCTGGCCGGTTCGGCCGGGGACGTTGTAGACGATTTGCGGGAGGTCAACCTCGTCCGCGATGGTCCGGTAGTGTTCGTACATCCCCGCGGGTTCGGGCTTGTTGTAGTACGGCGAGATGAGGAGGAGGGCGTCGGCGCCAGCCTCGGCGGAGCGCCGCGAGAGTTCGAGCGCTTCGCGGGTGTTGTTCGAGCCGGAACCGGCGATGACGGGGACGTCGTCGCCGACGGCGTCGATGACGGCTTCGACCACCTCGATGTGCTCGTCGTGTGAGAGGGTGGCACTCTCGCCGGTGGAGCCGACGGGAACGAGGCCGTCGACGCCGGCGTCGGCGAGGCGTCGGGCGTCGGCGCGTAACGTTTCGAAGTCGATGCTGCCGTCCTCGTAGAACGGCGTCGTCATGGCGGGGTAGACCCCGCGGAACTCGGAGACGGTCATGTGGTCTGATGGGGTGGCTGCGCTGTTAGTGGTGTCGGAACGATTCGGCCGGAGACCACCCGAGACGGGGGCGCTACGCCCGCCACGAGCGAGGCTACCGACCGCGCTTCGTCAGGAAAGCGGCGGGGCCACGCGTCGCTGGCGAGCGACGGTCACCGGAGACGGCGCGTGGCGTTGGCACGTGTAAGCGTCGATGCGCCTCGTTATTATGCGTTCCGTCTCAGTCCGTCCGCTCGACGGTGAGCAGAACCCCGCCGAACAGGAGGAGGAAGACGACGCCGAGCGGAATCGGGAGGCCGCCGAAGCCACGAGAGAGGAGGAGATACGTCGCGCCCGCGAAGACGACGCCGGTGGCACCGAGGAGGACGCCGAGGAGTCGAACGGGGTCGACGGGCCACGACTCGGCCCACGCCTCGTTCCAGTAGTAGAGCGCGGAGACGAGGAGCGCGACGGCGAAGACGGCGGAGCCGCCGGCCCACACCTGATACGCGAGTTCGATGGACTGCCCGCTCTGGAAGGCTATCGCCGAGAGCGGGTCGCTGACGGCGACGCCGCGGGCGACGGGGATGCCGAACACGTACCGGACCTGCACGAGCGGAAAGCGGACGAACAGTAGCGACGCTCCCGACTGGGACGCAAACGAGACGTTCCACGGGATGAACGCGGACAGCCACGTCAGGAGGACGGCCAGTTCGCCGGCGTACTCCGACCGGACCCACATACGCGGGGCCGACGGGGGCCACGGGATAAAACCCATCGGCCGACGCCGACAGACGGCGGCAGAACGCGGGGCGTTACGTTCATACCCTCTGAACTCAAAGGCAGTCGTAGGGAATGAGGCGCGACCACTTCGAGTTGGAAGTACACAACGTCGACTGGGTGGAGTCCGGGGAGCCACCAGCAGAACCGCGCGTCGTCATCGATTTCACCGGTCCGGAGGAGACGCTGACCGACCGGCTGACGGGCGCGGACGGTGACCTGCTCGACGCCTCGGAGACGGACGTGACCTTCCGACTACAGGACCCGCTCGACAGTTCGGACGCGACGGGCGTCGTGAGCGTCACGGACCGCATCACCGGCGACTTCCTCCTCGAACTCAACGAGGACGCAGACGACGTGTTGCGGTTCGTCCGCGCCGCCCGCGAGTACGGCCAGACCACCGACGACGACGGCGGGCGATACAGCGTCGTCATCCGCGTCGACGGCGACACCGTCGCCACCTACGCGAAGAGCACGTTCCTCGTCTACGACGCCAACGGGAGCCTCCTGCGGTCCAAGAGCCTCATCCCGTCCGGCGTCGAACTGTAGGCCGTGCAAACCGTCACCGACCGCGTCAGTAACCCGTTCGGGATGCAACCGCCCTGCGAGCGGTTCGTCCCCGGATACGGCGACGCGAACGCACACTTCCACGTTATCGGTGACCACCCCGGCGTCCACGGCGGGAGCGAGACGGGCGTCCCCTTCACGGACTGCGAGGCCGGGCGGCGACTTCAGCGCGCCCTCCACGACGCCGGCCTCCTGCGGACGACGGGCGACGCCCCCGACGTCGAGTCTACCTATCTCTCCTATCTCCACACCTGCGTCCCGGACGCGGAGCCGGCCGAGGACGACTACGCCCGGATGGAGCCGTTTTTCGACGCCGAACTCCGCGCCATCGCCGCACACGTCCTCCTCCCCGTCGGAGAGCGCGCCACACGCCACATCCTCGAAACCTGTACGGCCCGCCGGCCGGACGACGTCGACATCGAGAGTCTGCACGCGACGGAGTTGCTGGGTAGCGGGTGGCTCGTCATGCCGATTCGGGAGCCGTCGAGATGGGCGTCCGACGACGCGACGCGCCTCGTCGACGCCATCGACACCCTCCAGTCCACGGACTACCGCCGCGAGACTGACCTCGGGCGGTTCGTCGCGGGCACCGACCGATATCTCGTTCGGTGACCCGATTCAGTATCGGGTCGCACCTCCCTAGCCCGTGGCTCGTCGCGCGAACGGGCCGTCTGGGTGGTAGTGGCTCCAGAGACACACATACGCACAGATAGACACTAGATTGTGGTGCATATTGGTCTAGTCAACAGATTTTTCAACACATACGTAAACCTAGTAACCGACGCGGTCGGTGTTTCACCGGACGCGTCACAGTATCGCACAGCACATTGCGAGTCAGGTGCTCCTCGCAGTGGCTTGGTCAGTCGGATGGCCACGACGTGTGGTCCCGTACGTTCTCCGTTCGGGGGACGCCATCTCGGCGTCGCCCGTTCGTTCGGAGCGACGGGCGGCCAAGCATCGTTCTTCGCGTCGACATACGAAACCTTGAAACGCGAACCGCCGATATCGAGGGGTATGGAACTGCGGGTCATCGAGAAGACGGACGAGGAACTTCGCATGGAGATTGCGGGCGAGGACCACACGTTCATGAACGTGCTGAAGGGGGCGCTGCTGGAGACGGCCGGCGTCGCCGCGGCCACCTACGACATGAACCCCGAGCAGTCCGGTGGGCAGACCGACCCCATCCTCTCGGTCAAGACGGAGGACGGCACCGACCCCCTCGACGCCGTCGGTGACGCCTCGCGCCGCGTGCAGGACCTCACCGACGATTTCATGACGGCGTTCGACGCCGCGGCCTAGAGCCGAACCGGAACGCCGCGCTCGTCCAAATACTCCTTCACGTCGCGGATGCTGTACTCGTCGAAGTGGAAAATCGAGGCCGCGAGCGCCGCGTCCGCGCCCGCTTCGGTGAACACCTCGTAGGCGTCTTCCGGGCCACCACACCCCGACGACGCGATAACGGGCGTCGAGACGTTCTCGCAGACGGCGCGCGTGAGCGGGATGTCGTACCCGTCTTTGGTGCCGTCGGCGTCGATTGAGTTGACGAAGAGTTCGCCCGCGCCCCGGGACTCCACCTCGCGCGCCCACTCGACGACGTCGACGCCGGTGCCCTCGCGGCCGCCCTTGATGGTGCATTCGAACCAGCAGGACTCGCCGTCTATCTGCTCGTAGTGTTCGCCCTGTTCGTCGTAGCGGCGGCGGGCGTCGACGCTGATGACGATACACTGACTGCCGAAGGCCGCCGCACCCTCGTCCACGAGGTCCGGATTCTCGATGGCCGCGGTGTTGATGGACACCTTGTCCGCGCCGGCCCGAAGCGTCTCCTTGATGTCGTCGCGGGTGCGGATGCCGCCGCCGACGGTCAGGGGGATGAACACCTCGTCGGCCACCTGTTCGACGACGTGATGCATCGTCTCGCGCCCCTCGGCGCTGGCCGTGATGTCGAGAAAGACGAACTCGTCGGCGCCTGCCTCGTTGTACTCGCGCGCCATCTCGACGGGGTCGCCCGTGTACTGGAGGTCCTCGAAGTTGACGCCCGTGTAGACGGCCGCGTTGCCGTCCTCGTCGATGTCCACGTCGATACAGGGAATGATTCGCTTGGTTACGGCCATCCGTATCGCGGGCTACGCCCGGCCCCGTCAAAAGCCGCCCGGTGTCGCTGATAGTAGTGTTTTTGTAACGCCGCGCCACAGAGGCGAGCATGGACGACCACGCTGACCACGAGCATCATCCCCACGAAGAGGCGGAGGGTCGCGTCACGTCGCCGATGCAGGACTTTACGACCGGACAGGCGGGCGTCGGGTTCGTCGTCCTCCTCGTCGGCCTCGCGGTGACCTTCGGCCTGCCGCTGCTGTTCTAACCGCTCCGGACGAGTCCGTAACCGAGCAACGCCGCCAGCGCCAGCAGTCCAATCGTCGTTTCGGGTGTCGACTGGAGCCCGATACCGAGCAAGAGAAGGAAGTTAGCGACGAGCAAGACGAGTGCGGCGTCGAGACGCGTGCGGAGGGCATCGTCCATGGGCCGGCCCTGTCTCTCGCCTGACTAAACGACGGCGATAGGCGGTTACGACAGTTCCCGCGCAATCACGTCACGCAGTTCCGCGATGGCGTCGACGTCGCGAGTGAGTTCGTCGTCGCCGACCGACAGCGACAGCGTCGCATCGGCCGTCGCGGTGCCGAGTTCGCGAACGGGCACGTCGCCCGCGGCGGCCCGCACCGCCTCGGGGTCGGTCGTCTCGACGACGATACGGCCGGGCGTCTCGTCGAACAGGGCCTCGACGCTCTCGACGCTGGCGTCGACGCCGGCGTCGGCGACCATCTCCGCGAGCGTCACCGCGAGGCCGCCGTGGCTCACGTCGTGAGTCGCGAGCGTCGAGTCCAGATTCGCGACGGAGCGAACGGCGTCGACGGCCGCCGTCGGGTCGGACGGCAGGTCGGGGAAGCCGTCGCTCCCGCCCACCTGTGCGAGATACGTCGACCCGCCGAGTGCGTCACCGCGGGCGCCGACTTCGAGGAGCGTCCCCTCGCCCGAGACGGCCATTGGTGGCGCATCGTAGCCCTCGCGGACGCCAATCATCGCCAGCGTCGGCGTCGGCGGAATGGGGCCGGCGACGGAGTCGTTGTACAGCGAGACGTTGCCGCCGACGACGGGTACCGCGAGGTCCCGACACATGTCCGCGAGGCCGTCGACGATGGCGCCGAAGCCGCCGTAGACGTCCGGTTTCTCGGGGTTGCCGCCGTTGAGGCAGTCGACCGCGGCGTGGGGGGAGGCGCCTTTCGCCGCAATGTTGGTCGCGTTCTCGAGTGCGACCCCGCGGGCGCCGTCGTAGGGGTTGGCGTCGGTCCACGCCGGAATCGCGCCCGCCGAGAGTGCGAGGCCGGTTCCGGCCTCTCGAATCGCCATGATGGCGGCGTCGTCGCCGGGGCGGCGCGCCGTCCGCGTCCCCACCTCGTGGTCGTACTGGCGGTAGACCCACGCCTTGCTCGCCGTGTTCGGACTGCCGAGAACGGCGTCGAACGCGGATTCGAGGTCGGCGTCGGGCAGGTCACGGCTGGCCTCCGTCGGCTCTTCCATCGGCAGGTCGTTCATCGGCGCGCCGTCCGCGAGGAACTCGGCGGGCACATCGACGACCGTCTCCCCCTCGAAGGTACAGACGTAGTTGCCCTCGCGTACCTCGCCGATGACGGAACAGCCGAGGTCGTAGCGCTCGGCAATCGCCCGGACGTCCTCGACGTCCTCGGGGCGAACCTCGTAACACATCCGCTCCTGAGACTCTGCGAGCAGGATTTCGAGCGCGGACATGTTGGGTTCGCGCTGATGGACGCGTTCGAGTTCGATTTCGGCGCCGAGCCCCCCTTTGGCGACGAGTTCGCTGGAGGCGCCACCGAGGCCCGCGGCGCCGAGGTCACGGGCCGCCCGAATCAGGTCGGCGTCGACGAGTGCCTCGTTGGCCTCGATGAGGAGTTTCTCCGTGTAGGGGTCGCCCACCTGCACGGCGGGGCGGTCCTCGGTTTCGGCGTCCTCGCTCAGGTCCTCGCTGGCGAAGGAGGCGCCGCCGAGGCCGTCGCGACCCGTGGCGTTGCCGACGAGGACGAGTTTGTTGCCCGGCGACTTCGCCTCGGCGGTGACGAGTCGGTCCGGGGAGACGAGGCCGACACAGGCCACGTTCACCAGCGGGTTACCCTCGTAGTCGTCGTGGAACTCGACGCTCCCGCCGACCGTCGGGACGCCGATGGCGTTGCCGTAGTCGGCGATGCCCTCGACGACTCCCTCGAAGAGATAGCGGGAGTGCTCGCGGTCGAAGCCGCCGAAGTAGAGCGAGTCGGTCAGGGCGATGGGGTAGGCGCCCATCGAGAGGATGTCGCGGACGATGCCGCCGACGCCCGTCGCCGCGCCGTCGTACGGGTCGACGTACGAGGGGTGGTTGTGGCTCTCGATACCCATGGCGACGTACGTCTCCTCGCCGTCGCCGTGGGTGGGGAGTGAGACGATGGCGGCGTCGTCGCCGGGGCCGACGACGACCTGTTCCGCCTCGCTGTCGAAGGCCGACAGGAGGGGGCGCGACGACCGATACGCACAGTGTTCGCTCCAGAGGTTCTCGAAAAGCGCCGCCTCGGCGGGCGTGGGGTCCCGCCCGAGTTCGGCGGCGACGAGGTCGTGGTCCGGGTCGGACAGGCTCATTCGTCTCCGTCTTTCACGCTGCGGAGGTAATGTCTTTCCATTAGCCTGCCGCGTATCGGCGCGCTTTTTACCGCCCGTATCGACACGTCGCGTGTGTTATCGGTCGAGTTGCACACGCACTCGTCGCTGTCGCACGACGGCCGGGACCCGGTCGAGCATCTGCTGGAACAGGCAGAGTCGGTGGGACTCGACGCCATCGCCGTCACCGACCACGACGAAATCGCCGCCAGCCTCGACGCGGTGGAACAGGCCCCCGACTACGGCCTGATTGGCATCCCCGGCATGGAGATTACGACCGCCGTCGGCCACGTCCTCGCGCTTGGAGTGCGCGAGGCCGTCCCCGCCGGCCTCTCGTTCGAGGCGACGCTCGACCGAATCCACGAGCAGGGCGGCATCGCCGTCGTCCCCCACCCGTTTCAGTCCTCGCGACACGGCGTCGCGCCCCACATCTCCCGCGAAACGCTCGCGACTGCGGACGCCATCGAAGTGTACAACTCCCGACTCCTCACCGGGCGGTCGAACCGCAAGGCCGAGCGCTTTGCCATCGCCAACGACCTCCCCATGACCGCCGGGAGCGACGCCCACATCGCCGAGATGGTTGGGCAGGCGGTCACCGAAGTCGACACCGACGACCGCTCGGCGGCGGGCATCCTCGACGCCATCGCGGCGGGGCACACGAGCGTCGTGGGGCGGCGGACGCCGTGGCACATCAGCTTCAGACAGGCCGCCGGCGGGGCGAAACGCCGCGTTCTCAGAGCCATCGGCGAGTGGCTGTGATTCGCGGCGCCACGCCCGAGACGGTCCGCGAGGCCCGCGAGTCGGGCGACCCACTTCCCGGAACGAACGGCTTTGCCGGCCACCTCGACGGCGCGCTCGCCCGAGACGTACTCGGTCGCCAGCCGATTTTCGGCACGCCCGACGACTGGGGATTTTCCCCGAGCGACGTCGACGCCGCGGACCCGACGCCCGTCCCCGCCGGCCACGTCCGCGACGACGACGGTGACCGACGCGTCTGGTCGCTCCCCGACCCACCGGTCGCGACTGACGACGCGGCCGCTATCGACGCGCTCCGCGCGGCCATCGACAACTCGCTGACGGGCCTCGACGGCGAGGGCCTCGCCGTGGCCTTCTCCGGCGGCGTCGACTCCGCGCTCGTCGCTCGGGGCGCGCCCGACGCCCCCTGTTACGTCGTCGGCTTCCCCGACGCTCACGACGTGGCCGCGGCGCGGGCCGCCGCCGAGACGATGGACCGTGACCTCCGCGTGGTCGAACTCACGCACGAGGATTTGGAGCGAGCGGTCCCCGAGGTTGTCGCCGCGACGGGCCGGACGAACGCCATGGATGTCTGTATCGCCCTCCCGCTGTATCTGGTCGCCGAGCGCGCCGCGGCCGACGGATTCGACCGACTCGCGCTCGGACAGGGCGCGGACGAACTGTTCGGCGGCTACGCGAAAGTCGTCGAGCCGGCCGCCGACGACCGGGTGGACGCGACGACGGTCCGTGGCGCCACTCGCGAGGTAATCGAGAGCCTGCCCGACCAACTCGAACGCGACGTACTCGCGCTCCGGGCGGCTGGCGTCGAACCGGCAACGCCGCTGCTCGCCGACGGCGTCGTCGAGGCGGCGCTCCCGCTCCCCGACCACCTGCTCGCGACCCCCGACGAGCGGAAGGTGGCGCTTCGCCGCGCGGCCAGCGAGTGGCTCCCCCCGTCGCTCGTTGAGACGGACAAGAAGGCGGTCCAGTACGGCAGTCTCGTCTCGCGCGAACTCGACCGCCTCGCTCGGCAGGCGGGGTTCAAGCGCCGGATGGACGACCATCTCGGCCAGTATATCCGCTCGCTGGCTTAATCCGCCACGTCGATAGCCTCTAACCCGAGTTCGCGCACGTCGGGGTCGATGTCTTCGGCACGGAGCGCCGCCGCGTCGTACCAGTCCCACGCCGCCGCCCCGGCCTCGCCGGGTTCGGGGTCGATGGCCCGGTCCTCGACAGTCGCGTAGAAGACGTGGTCTACGTGCTGGTGGCCTACCTCGCCGTTACAGATGTTCACGTCCGCGAGCATCAGGTGTCGCGGGCGGGGGATGGCCCGCGCCGTCTCCGACCGCACGTCGTCGTGGTCGGTCAACAGCGTCGGCTCCAACCCCGTCTCCTCGCGCGCTTCACGGAGCGCCGCCTCGTGAGGGAGTTCCCCGCGTTCGACGTGGCCGCCGGGCGGCAGGTGAATGCCGAGTCGCGGGTGGTCGTGGAGTGCGATGGCGCCGTCGGCGACGAGATAAATCGTCGCGGTGAAGTGTCGCGTCGTCTCCATAGGGAGGCATGAGACGCCGTCCGTATCGGCGTTGCGACGCGTAGCTTTTTGTTAATTGACACGGATACGCTATTAGGGGCCCTCCGATGACGCACGTACGCATCACAGACGACTATCTAGACCGGACGATACCCGTCGATTCGACGGTCGGGACCATAGAAATCGACCTCTCGGGTGACGACGTCACAATCGTCCTCCCGCCCGACGCCCCGGTGAGCATCGAGCACGAATAGCCGGAGATTAGGGAACCTGAATCTTCTCTTCGGCTTCGAGCAGTTCGTGGTAGCGGTTGCGAATCGTCACTTCGCTGATGTTGGCCACCTCGCTCACTTCGCTCTGGGTCACCTTCTCGTTGGTGAGGAGGGCGGCGGCGTAGATGGCGGCGGCGGCGAGGCCGACGGGACTCTTGCCGCTGTGGACGCCCTGCTCCTTGGCGGTTTTCAACAGGTCGCGAGCGCGGCGCTCGGACTCGTCGGAGAGTTCGAGTTCGGAGGCGAATCGGGGAACGTACTGCTCGGGGTCGGCAGGCTGGATTTCGAGGCCGAGTTCGCGGACGACGTAGCGGTAGGTCCGCGCAATCTCGTCCTTCTCGACGCGGGAGACGGTGGCGATTTCGTCGAGCGAGCGGGGAGTGCCGGCCTGTCGAGCGGCGGCGTAGAGCGCGCTCGTGGCGACGCCCTCGATGGAGCGGCCCGGAAGCAAGTCGTCGGAGAGGGCGCGGCGGTAGATGACGCTGGCCGTCTCGCGGACGTTCTCGGGTAGGCCGAGCGCAGAGGCCATCCGGTCGATTTCGCCGAGCGCCTGCTTCAGGTTGCGTTCTTTCGAGTCGCGGGTGCGGAAGCGCTCGTTCCACGTGCGCAGACGCTGCATCTTCTCGCGCTGTCGCGAGGAGAGCGTCTTGCCGTAGGCGTCTTTGTCCTGCCAACCGATGTTCGTCGACAGCCCCTTGTCGTGCATCATCTGTGTCGTCGGGGCGCCGACGCGGGACTTCTGGTCTTTCTCCTTGGAGTCGAAGGCGCGCCACTCGGGGCCGTGGTCGATTTCGTCCTCTTCGACCACGAGCCCGCAGTCGGCACACACCGTCTCGCCGTGTTCCGTGTCCGTGGTGAGTTGGCCGCCGCATTCGGGACACTGCAACTGTTCACTGCTGTCGGTACTCTCGGCTTCGTCCTCGCTCTCGCGCGCGCGTGAGCGCTCGGTCGTGTAACCGCGTACGCTATCGGTCATTGGGTATCAGTGAGCAAAACGGCTCTATACAGACAGTAATTCAGGGCAAACAGTTAAGTCTGTCGGAGTTGTTATAGGAGAATCGGCAGCGGCACCCTCTCCGAACCGCCGACGACATGGGGTTAATACCTGCCCGGCTCTTCGATAGAAACGTCATGTCCACCGACGACACAACGATTCCCATCACACTCATCAGCGGCCCGCTCGGCGCTGGAAAGACGACGCTCGTCAACCGTCTCCTGAACAACCCCGGAGACAGACGCATCGCCGTCATCGTCAACGACATGGGCGAGGTGAACGTCGACGCCGAACTCCTGTCACAGGAGAGCGAAGACGGCGTCATCGACCTCTCGAACGGCTGTATCTGCTGTCGACTGCAGGACGACCTCGTGACCGAAGCGACCCGTCTCGCCGACGAGCGCGACTTCGACTATCTCGTCATCGAAGCCTCGGGCATCAGCGAGCCCATCCCCATCGCGCGGACGCTGACCGTCGGCACGGACGAGAGCGTACTCGACGACCGGTTCCACCTCGACACCACCGTCTCGGTCGTAGACGCCTACGGCTTCTGGAAGGCGTTCGACCCCTCGGAGACGCTGCCCGACGAGGCGCCGACCCCCGAGCGACCGCTGACGGAGGTTCTCGTCGACCAAATCGAGTTCTGTGACGTCCTCCTGCTGAACAAATGCGACCTGGTTCCGGACGACGAACTCGACGCCGTCGAGGAGGCGATTCGAGAGCTTCAGCCGCGGGCAGAGCTCTATCGAACGACGAACTCCGACGTCGACCCCGCGGCCGTCCTCGGCACCGGACGCTTCGACTTCGAATCCGCGAAACGACAGCAAGGGTGGAAACAAGCGCTCGCCGAGGCCGAAGACGGCCACGGCCACGACCACGGCGATCAGCCAGCGGCCGCGGCTCACGGCGTCGAGTCCTTCGTCTACCGTCGAACGAAGCCGTTCCACCCCGAGCGCTTCAATAGCTGGCTCGACGAGTGGGAGGGCGACATCGTCCGCATGAAGGGGTTCGCGTGGGTCGCGAGCCGACCCGAGACGGTCGTCGGCGTGAGTCAGGCCGGGCCGGCCGTGCAGGCGGGACCAATCGGTGAGTGGGGGCAAGACGAACCGGGAACGCGACTCGTGATAATCGGCCGCAATCTCGACAGCGAGGCTATCACGGCCGAACTCGACGACTGTCTGGCCGACGAGGCGGAGCGGGCGGCGTCGTACGAGGACGACCCGTTCCCGCGAGAATCCTAACGACTACGCGCCGAGACCCACGTCGTCGCGAAGGTCGTCCCACGACTCGTGGAAGCCGTAGGTCGATTCGGATTCGGGCTCTATCGTCGTTTGATACGTCTGGTCGTACGAGAGCAACTGCGTCCACCCGGAGTGTAAACGGTAGCTACAGTACTGGCACATGTGTTGAAATAATCGCGGGCTGGTAATAGAGCTGTCGCGGTCAGCGGGACGACGGACCTACGGTTCGAGGAGAACCTTCGTCACGCCTTCCTCGCGGTTGTCGAAGGCCTCGTACATGTCCGGCGCGTCTTCGAGGTCGACGCGGTGGGACACGACCCAGCTCGGGTCGGCACGGCCGGCGACAATCATGTCGCGGAGTTCGCGGTTGTACTCCTTGACGTTACACTGACCGGTACCGAGCGCCTGGCCCTTCTCGAAGAGGAGGCCGAAGTCGATGCCGATGCGGCCCTGTGCGGCCATGTCGTCCGGTGCGCCGGGGTCTTCCGGGACGTAGAGGCCCGGAATGCCGAGTTCGCCGGTCGGCTTGACCGTCCGAATCAGGTTGTTGATGACGACCGCGGGGTTCTCGCGGGCCGGGTCGTACGCGTCGCCGCTGCCTTCCTTGTCGGGGTCAACGGCCTGGTAGCCGACTGCGTCGACGCCCTTGTCGACGCCGCCGCCGTGCAGGTCCTTGATTTGCTCGACCGGGTCGCCCTCCTCGAAGTTGATGGGCGTCGCGTCGCAGTGTTCCTCGGCGAGTTCGAGACGGCTCGGGACGCGGTCCACGATGTAGATTTCGGAGGCGCCCTTGAGCTTCGCGCTGTAGGCGGCCATCAGACCGACCGGACCGGCGCCGTAGACGGCGACCGAGTCACCGGCTTCGAGGTTGGCGAGTTCGGTGCCGTGCCATCCCGTCGGGAAGATGTCTGCGAGGAGCGCGAAGGAGTCCTCGTGTTCGGTCCCTTCGGGGAGCTTCAGCGCGTTGAAGTCCGCGTACGGGATGCGGAGCTTCTCCGCCTGCCCGCCCTTGTACGGACCCATCGCGACGTAGCCGTACGCACCGCCGGCGAAGCCGGGGTTGACGTTCGTACAGAAGCCCGTGTAGCCGTTCTCACAGTTCTCACAGTGACCACAGGCGACGTTGAACGGAGCGACGACGCGGTCACCGACTTCGAGGCTGGATACTGCATCGCCGACCTCTTCGACGATGCCCATGTTCTCGTGCCCGAAGACGATGCCCGGTTCCGCGGCCGTTCGACCCTCGTACATGTGGAGGTCGGAGCCACAGATACACGTCGTCGTGATGTCGATGATGACGTCGTTGGGGTGCTCAATCTCGGGCTCGTCGACTTCCTCGACGGCCACTTCGTGCGGACCCTTGTAGACGACTGCGTTCATCGACATTAGAGGTCACCTCGGATGGACTCCCAGTGTTCGACGCCCGCTTCGGCGACTTCCATGTCCTGCGAGACGGCGCCGCCGGAGACACCGAACGCGCCGACGACGTCGCCCTCTTCGTTCATGAGCGGATAGCCGCCGCCGAAGATGACGATGCGTCCCTCGTCTGTCGTCTGCAGACCGTAGAGGGAGTTACCGGGCTCGGACGGCTCGGCGAGTTCGTGAGTCGGCATGTCGAGCGCCGCCGAGGTGTAGGCCTTGTTTCGCGAGATGGAGACGGAGGCGAGCCACGCGCCGTCCATCCGGTGCTGTGCGATGAGGTTGCCCTCGCTGTTGGTAACCGCGATTACCATCGGGTTGTCGATTTCCTCGGCCTTCTCCTTGGCCGCTTCAATCAACTGCGTTGCCGTGTCAAGAGTTATAGACTGAACCATTGCACTCGTCTATTGCGAAGCCGCCATCATAAACATTTGCCTTTACATACCGTTGTCGGGCGAAATGCAACCGAGGGCGGAGGGAAGACCGGCCTAATTCGCCAGTATCCTCTCTTTAATACCCGTATAGCACACTTTTATCCATCCGTAGCCGAGGAATAACGTATCCTGAGTGCCGTTAACAACCATCCGTGAGGTAATCAAAACTACTTACAAATTGTTGTTAGCGGAAACTGGCGGTTCACCCGCCTACGCGCACCAATTTGGCAAGCCTAAACAAACTCGGTGCTGATTGTCGCTCGACTGCCGCCGGAACGGGGACTGAGCGGAGGCCGTTCAGTCCGGGAAAACGACGCTGGCGCCTACAGGTCGAAGTGCGCCGCGGCCGTCTCCATGTCCTTGTCCCCTCGCCCGGAGAGGTTCACGAGGATGCTGTCGTGGTCGCCCTGTTCGGCCAGTTCGATTGCGAGCGCCACGCCGTGACTCGATTCGAGCGCCGGGATGATGCCCTCCGTCTCCGAGAGTTCGCGGAACGCGGCGAGCGCCTCGTCGTCGGTGACGGCGGTGTACGTCGCGCGACCGACCGACCGGAACATGGCGTGTTCGGGGCCGACACCGGGGTAATCGAGGCCCGCAGAAACCGAGTGGACGTCCGTCTCCTCGTCGAGGACGCGAGTCTTCATGCCGTGGATGACGTCGTCAGTCCCCTCGGCGAGCGGAGCGGCGTGTCGACCCGAGCCTTCGCCCTCGCCGCCGCCCTCGGCGCCGTAGAAAGCCACGTCGTCGTCGCGGAAGGCGTGGAACAGGCCGATGGCGTTCGACCCCCCGCCGACGCAGGCGACGGCCGCGTCCGGGAGCGACCCGGTGCGGTCGAGCATCTGCTGGCGCGCCTCCTCGCCGATGACCGATTGGAAGTCTCGGACCATCCGCGGGAACGGGTCGGGGCCGACGACGCTCCCGACCAAATAGTGAGTGTCCTCGATGTTCTCCGCCATGTCTTCGAGGGCGGCGTCGACGGCGTCGGCGAGGCCCGACCCGCCACGGGTCACCTCGTTGACCGTCGCGCCCATCAGCCGCATCCGGAAGACGTTCATCTTCTGGCGCTCGACGTCTTTCTTCCCCATGTAAATCTCCGTGTCGAGGCCCATGAGCGCACCGGCCATCGCCGTCGCCGTCCCGTGTTGACCGGCGCCCGTCTCGGCGATGAGTCGGGACTTGCCCGCCCGCTTCGCGAGGAGGGCCTGTCCGAGCGTGTTGTTGATTTTGTGGGCGCCGCCGTGGAGCAGGTCCTCCCGCTTGAGGTAGATGTCGGCGCCGTAGCGCTCGCTGAGGTTGCGGGCGTAGTGTATCGGCGTCGGTCGTCCGGCGAAATCCTCTAACAGGTCGCGCAGGTCCGACTGGAACGACTCCGTCTCCGCAACCTCATCGTACGCGTTCGCGAGGTGTTCGAGGGGCCCTTCGAGCGCTTCGGGGACGTGACGGCCACCGTAGCCGTCGAAGGTTCCGTCAACCATCGGGGGAGGATGCTCACCCGACTCACATAAGCGCTACTAGCCGGCGCCAGCGTCCGGACCGAAACCCTTAGTGCCGGGCCGGCAGTCCCCAGAGACATGAGCGAGACGCCCGTCGATTCCGACGAGGTGCGCCACGTGGCCGACCTCGCCCGAATCGACCTCGACGAGGAGGAGGTGGACCGCTTCGCCGTGCAGTTCGCCGACATTCTCTCGCACTTCGACGCCCTCGACGACGTGCCCGAGGTGGACGCCGAGGCCGACTTGGTGAACGTCATGCGCCCCGACGAGGTTCGCGAGGGACTGACGCAGGAGGAGGCGCTCCAGAACGCCCCGGAAACCGAGGACGGCTACTTCAAGGGACCGAGCGTCTCATGAGCCACGACGCCTTCATCACCGAGACGACTATCGACGGCGCCGACGACGGCCCACTCGCGGACTACGCCGTCGCGGTCAAGGACAACATCTCGACCGAGGGCGTCCGGACGACCTGTGGCTCCGAGATGCTCGCCGACTACGTCCCGCCGTACGACGCGACGGTCGTCGAGCGGCTGAAAGACGCCGGCGCGACGCTCGTCGGCAAGACCAACATGGACGAGTTCGGGATGGGAACGACCACGGAGACGTCGGCGTTCGGGCCGACGACGAACCCCGTCGACGAGTCGCGCGTGCCCGGCGGCTCCTCCGGGGGGAGCGCGGCCGCCGTCGCCGCCGGCGAGGCGGACGTGGCGCTCGGAAGCGACACCGGCGGGTCGATTCGCTGTCCGGCCGCGTTCTGTGGCGTCGTCGGCATCAAGCCGACCTACGGCCTCGTCTCCCGCTACGGGCTGGTGGCCTACGCCAACTCGCTCGAACAAATCGGGCCGCTGGCACCGACCGTCGAGGACGCCGCCGAAGTGCTCGACGTCATCGCCGGCCCCGACGAGCGAGACGCCACCACGCGCGAGGCGGGTGCCGACACCGACTACGCGAGCGCCGCCGACGGCGACGTGGAGGGCCTGACTATCGGCGTCCCGACCGAACTCGTCGAGGGCGCCGACGAGCGCGTCGTCGAGACGTTCGAGGACGCCCTCGCGGACCTCGAAGCACAGGGCGCCGAGACCCACGAGGTGAGTCTGCCGTCCATCGAGCGCGCCGTGCAGGCGTACTACGTCATCGCCATGTCGGAGGCGTCGTCCAACCTCGCGCGCTTCGACGGCGTGCGCTACGGACCCGACGTCGACGCGGAGGGCAACTGGAACGAAGCGTTCGCCGAGATTCGTGAGGAGGGCTTCGGCGACGAGGTCAAGCGCCGCATCCTCCTCGGGACGTACGCGCTCTCGGCGGGCTATCACGACAAGTACTACGCGAAGGCACAGGACGCCCGCGCGTGGCTCAAGCAGGACTTCGACGAGGCGCTCGCGGAGGCGGACGTCCTCGCGTCGCCGACGATGCCCGTCCTCCCGTTCGAACTGGGCGAGAGCCTCGACGACCCGCTCCAGATGTATCTCGCCGACGCCAACACGGTGCCGGTCAACCTCGCCAACCTGCCCGCCATCTCCGTCCCGGCGGGTCGCGCCGACGGCCTCCCCGTCGGCCTGCAGTTGATTGGCCCCGCCTTCGGTGAGCGGGCCATCATCCGCGCGGCGAGCGCGCTGGAGTGAGGCGGTAGTTTTTCCTCGCGACACCGGTCACACTCCTCCGAATGTATATCGTCATCGTCGGCGCCGGTGACATCGGGACCCCGCTTATCGAAGTCGCCACGAAGAGTGGCAACGAAGTGGTCGTCGTCGAACGCGACGAGGCGCGCGCCGAACGCGCCGCGAACTACGACTGTCTGGTCATCAACGACGACGCGACGGTCAAGGACACCCTCATTGACGCGGGCACCGACCGGGCGGACGCCCTCATCTCGACGACGGACCGCGACGCCGTCAACATCATGGTCTGTCTGCTCAGTCAGGAACTCGACGTGCCGAACGTCGTCTCGGTCGTCCACGACCCCGACCACATGGGCCTGTTCGAGCGCATCGGCGTCAACACGATGCAGAACCCCCAGCGGCTCATCGCCGAGTATCTCTACCGAGCGGTCGAGCGACCCTCCATCGTCGATTACATGCGGGTGGGCGAGCAGGCGGAGGTGTTCGAAATCGACGTCGCGGCCGACGCTCCGGTTGCCGGCCAAACTATCCGGGATGCCGACGAAGCCGGACTGCTCGGCGACGACCTCTTCATCGTCGCCATCGAGCGAGCGGACACGGACACGCCCGTTGTTCCGCGCGGCAACACGACGCTCCAGCCGGGCGACCGCCTGACCGTCTACGCGTCGAGCGGCGCGACCGACGGCGTGACGGCGGCGTTCGACCCCGGTGACGAGTGATGCCCCGGCGTCGCACCGTCGCTGGCGTCCCCGCGGACCTCGCGACCATCACTCGGGACGTGGGGTCGCTGCTCGTCATGCAGTCCGGGCTGATGGGTCTCTCAATCGGCGTCGCAGTCCTCGCCCGCGAGTTCTACGCCGCCGGGGCCTTCCTCCTCGCGGGAGTGCTGACGGGGGCCGTCGGGATGGCGGCCCGGCGCCGCTTTGCCGAGGCCCCCGAGCCTCGACTGAAACACGGGATGGTCGTCGCCGCGGCGGGGTGGCTTTCGACTGCCGTCTTCGGCGCGCTCCCCTTCTTCCTGACCGCGTCGCTGACGCCGCAGGCCGTCGCCGCCGGGTTCGTCCCCGCCGGGGCCGACTACGCCACGTCGAGTCTCTACGTCTTCCGTGACCCGCTGCACGCCCTCTTCGAGAGCATGAGCGGGTGGACCGGGAGCGGACTCACGATGGCTACCCACGAGCCCTCGCTCCCGCGGACGATTCAGTGGTGGCGGTCGCTGATTCAGTACGTCGGCGGCGTCGGCGTCATCGTGCTGACAGTGACCATCCTCGCGCGCCCCGGCAGTGGGAGTTACGCGCTCTACCAGAGCGAAGCACGCGAGGAGCGCATCCATCCGAGCATCGTCTCGACGGTTCGGACGGTCTGGAAGCTCTTTCTCGGCTACACGCTCCTCTCGGTCGTGGCGCTTTTCGTCGCTATCCGCCTGAGTGACTACGGCTCGTCGCTCCCGCTCTGGCAGGCGGGATGGCAGGCGCTCAACCACGCCATGACGGGGCTGTCGACCGGCGGGTTCAGCGTCACCGACAACTCCGTCGCCACCTACGACTCGCCGCTCATCGAGACGGCGCTGCTGCCGGTGATGACCATCGGCGCCATCGCCTTCCCCGTACACTACGCCGTCCTCGCGGACCGCGACGTGAGCCAACTCTGGAGCGACCTCCAGACGCGATGGCTGTTCGTCCTCCTCGCCGTCGGCGCCGTCGTCCTCTCCATTCAGAACGCCGTCACGCTGCCGGCCGGTTCGTTCACCGGGACGGCGAACTACGCCGGCCTCCGCTCGGTAGGCGTCCCGGCACCCGTCGCCGACGCGGTCCGTGACTCGACGTTTCAGTTCGTGAGCGCCCTCTCGTGTACGGGCTTCCAGTCGGCGCCCATCGGCGACTGGGCCGCGGGCGGCAAACTCCTCGTCGCGGGCGCGATGACGCTCGGTGGCGCCGCCGGGTCGACGGTCGGCGGCCTGAAAATCATCCGTGGCTACACCATCGTCCGCGGCATCAAGTGGCAGTTCTCGCGGGTGTTCCTGCCGCCGAACGCTGTCGTCCACGCCCACATCGGCGACCGATTGCTCGACCGGGAGACCATGGAGCGCGAATTCAGCGAGGCGGCCATCGTCTCCCTGCTCTGGCTACTGCTCCTCGTCGCGAGCAGTCTCCTCCTCGTCAACGTCGTGGGGGCGGAGTTCACCTACGCCGACGCGCTGTTCGAGGTGGCGAGCGCACAGGGGAACGTCGGCCTCTCGACGGGGATTACCGGCCCCTCGATGCCCGCCGCCGCCGAAGCGGCCTTCCTCGTCAACATGTGGGTTGGCCGACTAGAAATCATTCCCGTCCTCGTCTTCGCTCGGTCGGCACTCTACGGACTGGACCCGTAACGAAAGGGAGGGCGATTGTCACACGCGAGAGGCGCCCCGATTCGATAGATGACGCGTTCCCCCCGGAAGCGCGTCACGTCGGTCGGCCGGACGACAGACGTCGCCCCGGCGTCGAATCGGACCGCCCACTGCAACGACCGCCGGGCGCAGATATAACGGTATGCCCCGAGTTCTCAGTTACGATATTCGGGGCGTCAGACGTGGCCTCGCTCTCGTGTCCCCTCCCGAATTCGGTCCGCCCGCTTGCGGACTCGGTTGACGTAGCGGTCGACCTTCTCCGGTTTCTCGCCGTAGAACGACGCGACCCAGTGCGCGTCCGCGTACGACTGGGTGAGGAAGTACGCGGCGAGCGTGTCCCGCCCCGCCTGAATGATGGCCGGCGGCACGCCCCGGTCACCGACGCCGTCCTCCGCGAAGCCGTTGACGTCGAAGTAGACGTCGGCGTAGAGCGTCGCCATCTCGGGGTCGTCGAACGTCACCCCGTCGTGCTTTGGGGCCTCGAACCGGTAGCCCGTCTCGCCGTCGTCGGTCGTCGCCTCGACGACTCGGACGTCGAGGACGTAGTTGCGATAGGTCGATGCTGTGCCGTCCGTCGGGTCGTGTGTGTGCGTGGACATTAGTCTCGTCGCCAGAGGGCACCGAGGGTCAGGACCGCGAAGGCGACGCCGACGAGCGTCGTGGAGAGAGTCCCGAACCCGGTGGTCGGTGCCGGGGTGGTCGTTCGAGTCGATTCGTCGCCGTCGGCGGGCGTCTGCTGCTGACTGGCGCCATCCGAATCGTCCATCTCCGACGCGGAACTGTCGGCCGCCGCGGTGCTGTCAGTCGCCCCGGTCACGGTGACCGTGCCCGCCTGCGTGGCCGGCTGGAAGGCCTCTCCGGTGTCGGCGTCGAACTGCCGGGGGCGGACGGTGAGTTCCGTGTCACCCGACGCGGCGCCAGCGAGTTCGACCGTCGCCAGCGTCACGTCGGTCGCGCCGGGTTCGATGGCGCCCTCCATGTCTGCCGCTTCGAGCGTGACCGTCGCGCCGTCGTCACTGACCTGTGGCTCGGTCGTCAGCCCGAACCGGTCGGGGTAGCTCGCCGATTCGATACGCGCGGTGCCGGCCGTCTCGACGCTCACGTCGAGGTAGTAGCCCGCTAGCCCGTCCGGGGCTGTCGTGAGGACGATGCCGACGGTGGTCGTGTCGCCCGTCGTCGTGGTGGCGTCGGTGACGACGACGGCGGGCTGGTCGCTCTGTGCCGTGACGGCGCCCGTCGCCGCAACGGCGAGGAGGGCACACACCGCCAGTGCGACGACGGCGACGCGACGACCGGTGATCGACGTCGAGCGTGAACTCGGACTGGAACGAACGTGTGGAATCATGAGTGGTGAAGTGAGTGGGGTCGGGTGTCGACCCCTGTGTCGGCTCAGTTGACCTCCTCGTAGAGGTCGACGATGTCGTCGAAGTCCAGCCGGCCGTTCTCGTTGAAGTCGTACGCGGACTCGTTCATCGTCACGCTGTCGGCGTCGAAGTTGTTGAACAGGACCTCGATGTCCTCGTAGTCGAGGCGACCGTTACCGTTGAGGTCCTCGTACAGGCCGTCGCCGTCGGGGTCCGTGGGCGCGCTCCCACCGGTGACCGTCGGCGGCCCGGTAATCAGCAGTCCCGACCGCGCCTCGGCGTCGATGGCATTGCCATCCTCGTTGTCCAGACTCGAGACGTCGACCGTCAGGTCGGTCGTCCCGGTACTGTCACCGCGGACGGTCAGGGTCGCGAGCGGGACGTTCCGGCCGCCGCCCTCGATGTTGCGGTCCGTGTCCGCGACGCGGAGCGTCACCGACGAGCCGTCGGAACTCATCGAACTCTCGGTGAGACCGAGGTCGTCGGAGAACTCGATACCCGTCAGCGTGGCGACCTCGGGGTTCGAGAGCGAGACGGTGAGTTCGCCGCCGGAGAACCCGGTCGGGAGCGACGAGGCCGTGAGCGTGACCGTTCCAGTCTTCCCGTGACCGACGGCCATGGATTCGACGTCGAGCAACACGTTCGGCTGGAAGACGTAGAGACCGTCGTTGGGATAGGAGCGCGCTGGGCCGCCGAAGCCGTCCTCACAGCAGAGGACGCGCCCGTCGCGCATCGTGTAGACGTTGTCGATGTTGCGGAGGGCGTCGTCGGCGGCCTCCGGGCCGTCGGTGAAGTCGGGACCCGTGATGACCGGTTCGAGCGTCGAGACGTTGTAGTTGGGTTCGAGTTCCGCGCGGTAGACGACGCCGCCGTCGACGCGGTCCATCTGGATGTCGCCCGTGTCGTCGGCGAGGTCATCGTTGAACTCCGAGATGCCGAAGTAGACGAAGTCGCCGGGCTGGGAGTCGTCGACGCTGTCGACGCCTTCGGCCTTGTTGAACTCGATGCTGGCGCCGATTTCCTTGGCCGCGGCGCGCGTCTCCAGGAACGGCACGCGGCGGAGTTCCTCGTCGACGCCGTCGGGACCGTTTGCCTCGTACTGGCTCGCCCACTCGACGATGTCCTCGTTCGAGATGTAGTTCTGATTGCCGTTCGCGATGACTTCGAGGTCGGCCTCTCGAAGCGCCGCCGCGGGGTCAGACTGCCAGTCCGTCTCCGCGTGGGCTTCGAGGTAGTCGACCTGCGTCACGTCGTCGTACTCGGCAATCCAGGCCTCGACTTCGCCGTTCGTGGCATGTCCGAGCGGCAGCCAGTCGATTTCGAGCGGCGTCTGGGCCGGGGAGTTCCGTTCGCCCGCCTCCTCGGCGTTGGCCGCGTCGTTCGTGATTTTCGGCGCGTAGAGCGTGCCCGCGATGTCGGCTGGGTCGTCGTAACTCGGAATCGGCTCGTCGGCGACGAACTTGTAGATGCCCTTGCTGTCGCCGTCCGAACAGCCGTAGACGGTCCGCAGGTCGCCCTGGATGTCGGGGGACTCCCACGAGGCGCGACCCATCACCCAGTATTTGATGGCGTCGGGCTCCGCCGCCGTCGGCTCTCGGATGTCGACGAAGTAGCCGTAGCGGTAGGGGTTGGGGTAGACGTCGCCGATGGGCGTCGTCGCGAGGTTGCTGTCGCCGCTCTGGTCGGACCGCTCGGCACCGAGATAGTACGCGAGGAACTCGACGCCGGTGAGCGCCCAGTAGCCCTGCGGCCCCCAGCTTTCGTTCAGGTCGCCGTCCTCGGCGTAGGTGCCGATGGCGTCACCAATCTCGCTCGGGTTCGGCCGGTTCCAGAACTGACAGCCACCGATGAGGCCTTCGCCGCTCCCGGCCTCGACGATGTCGCCGACCGTATTGGTCAGCGAGACGCGTGGGTGTGCGTAGTTCTCCTCGGCCGAAATCATCGTCTCCCACGGGCTGAGGTCGCCGTAGCAGTTGATTCGGGTGCCGCCGATGCTCCGAAGCGAGTCCGTGTTGGCCACGTTCATCGCGTCGTCGGTGTCGGCGCTCCACTCCCCGTTCTCGTCCTGACTGATGAAGACCCGCGAGATGTTGCCGGGGCTGTTCTCCCAGTTGGTGAACAGATACCCCTCGGTTCCGTCGTCGTCCGTCGGGACGAACTGGTTGCAGTCGGGGTTCGTCGCCGCCCCGCCGTACTGCGTGCCCGCGAACTCATCCTGCGTGATGTCGACGCCGTCCGGCGTCTGTGTCACGCCGAGCAGTTCGTCGCCGCCGCGTATCGGCTCTCGCCCTTGGACCAGAATCTCGTAGTCGCCGGCCTCGGAGCGAACTCGCCCCTGTTTCTCATCGGTGTCCGGAATCCCCACTTCGGGGAAGTCGTCGTTCGAGCCGTCGAACTCGAACTGGAAGCCGCTGAAGTAGCCGACTGCTGCCCGGCCGAACGGCTCCGGATTGCTCCCCTCGGGGTGCTGGAGGCTGTAGAGCAGCGAGCCGTCGTCGAAGACGAACGGGCCGGTCACCTCGGCGCCGAACGCCGTCGTCGAGAGACGTTTGAGTTCGCCCTGCACGCTCGGCGCGCCGGGCGTGTCCGATTCGGGTACTTCTGCCGCGCTCGCGACGCCAGTCACGCTGGCACCGAGTGCCGCCGCGACTGACGTTGCCATCAAGCTGCGTCGAGTTAAGTCGACCATGCAGGAGTACCGCGGCCGAGCGCCACAAAGGACGTTTATATTTTTAATATATCGAGGAAATAAAGAAACAGATGGCGGGATGTGCTACACACTGACAACGAACTACCATCGAGTGGTATGGACTGATTAACAGACGGACCCACGTCTCCCCATCCACGGCAGTCACCGCGGTTGCACTCGTGACTCTTCCGGTCGAACGGATAAACCCGGTGGGCCAATTTTCAGCGCTGATAGCGGTCTACTGCCGCCAGTATTCGGGCGTCAGGACGACCAGCACCGGCAGGATTTCGAGTCGGCCGACCCACATCAACGCGACCATAAACAGCTTCGCCGGCGCCGAGAACTCGATGTAACTCCCCATCGGGCCGACGAGGCCGAACCCCGGACCGACGTTGCCGAGCGTCGCGGCGGTGGTGCTCATGACCTCCAACACCGACAGCGAGAGACCCGTCCGTGCGGCGTCGAGAAAGAGCAGTCCCGTCCCGACCAGAAACAGCACGAAGTAGAGGACGGTGAAGGCGTAGATGCCGCGGATGGCTCGCTCGTCGACGGTGCGGCCGGCGAGTCGGACCGGGCGAACCGCCTCGGGGTGGGCCGTCGTGAACAGTTCCCGCCGAATCGACTTCAGGATGATGTACCAGCGGACGACCTTGATACCACCACCGGTCGACCCCGCAGAACCACCGATGAACATCGCAAAGAGGAGGAGATACTGCGCCGGCGACCCCCACGCGTTGAAGTCGATGCTCGCGTATCCGGTGGTCGTCACCAGCGAGACGACCTGAAAGGTGGCGTGTCTCAGCGCCGGTTCGACGTGACCAACCAGCGTCGCCCGCATCTCGGCGAGATAGACCGAGTCGAACGTCGTCCCCGGCGGGGCGAACGTCGCGATGCCCTGTCCGACGAACAGCAGCGCCGTCACCAACCCCGTGAGGACGGCCATAGCGCCGACGTAGACGCGGAACTCCGAGTCACCGGGGAGTCGCTTCGGGTCGCCCGTGAGCGCGTGCCAAAAGAGGGCGAAGTTGGTCCCCGCGACGACCATGAAGGGGATGATGAGCCACTGGACGGCGGCGGAGAACGCCTCGATGCTCCGCGCTTCGGGGGAGAACCCGCCCGTCGGCAGCGTCGTCAACCCGTGGGCAACGGCGTTGTACGCGCCCATCTCGGGCGCCATCCCGCCGCGATGGAGACCGTAGAGCAACAGGATTTCGAGGACGGTAAAGCCGAGATACGCCACCCAGAGCGCCCGCGCCGTCTCCGCGATTCGGGGCGTGAGTTTCTCGATGCCCGGTCCCGGCGCCTCTGCGTCCATCAACTGCGCGCCGCCGACGGAGAGTTCGGGGAGGATGGCGACGGCGAGGACGACGATACCCATGCCGCCGAGCCACTGGGTGAGTTGTCGCCACAGCATGATGCCGTGGCCGTGAGCGTCGAGCGAAATCTGTCCGAGGACGGTCGCGCCAGTCGTCGTGAACCCGCTCATGCTCTCGAACAGGGCGTTCGGCGGGTAGGCGAGCGTCGAGTCGGGCGCCGTCGCCGGGGTGACGCCCGGAATCCCGTGGGCCTCGACCAGATAGGGAAGGGCGCCGATGCTCGACACCGCGAGCCACGTCACCGCGACCATCAGAAAGCCCTCGCGGGCGCCGATATCGGGGTCGGGGCGCAGTCGCTCCAGTCCCCACCCGATGCAGACGGTCACCGCCATCGTGACGAGAAACGGCGCGACCGACTCGCCGTAGGCGACGGCCACCGCCAGCGGGAGCGCCAGCGGTACTGCCAGATGCTTGAGGACGCTCCCGACGAGACTCAGACTCGCTCGGTAGTCGACACGAATAGCCATCAGACCCGTCGAGCGGTCGCCCGCGGAGCGGCTTTAAACTGCTGGTCGGTCACAGAAGCGGCGTCGCTTCGTCGGCAACGCTCGCGTCGAGGAAGACGACGACGTGGTCCCCCGCCTGAATCACCGTATCACCGCGGGGCGTGATGAACTCGCCGTTACGCGTGATGGCGCCGATGACGACGCCGTCGGGGAGGTCCTGCACGGATTCGTGAATCGGTCGTCCGGCGAGGGTGCTCTCGTCGTCGATTTCGACTTCGAGAACCTCGGCACGGTCGCTCTCGATGAGCGCGATGTTCTCCGCGCCGCCGTCGCGGGTGAACCGCGTAATCTCCTCGGCCACCACTTCGCGGGGGTTGACGGCCACGTCGATGCCCACCGTCTCGAACAGGTCGACGTACTCCGCGGTGTCGATGACGGCCACCGTCCGGTCGACGCCCAATCGCTCGCCCAGCAGCGAGACGAGCAGGTTCTTCTCGTCGGAGTCGAGGGCCGCGACGAGGAAGTCGGCGTCGCCGACGTGTTCCCGCTCGAGGAACTCGATGTCGGTCGCGTCGTTCTGCATGACGACGGTGTTCGGTAGCTCCTCGGCGAGACGGCGGGCGCGCTCCGGGTCCTGCTCGATGAGCCGGGGCTTGAACCCCCGGTCACCGAGGAGGCGGGCGACGTGATACCCGATTTCGCTCCCGCCGACGATGACGACTTCCTCCGCCGTTCCCGGCGGTTCGTTCGGCGCGACGGTCGACGCGAACTCGCTGACAGCCGAGGGGTTGCCGATTACCACCACCCGGTCGTGTTCCCGGAGCGTCGAGTCGCCGCGCGCGATTTCGACCTCGTCATCCCGGAGGATGGCGGCGAAAGTGAGCTGTTCGAATCGGTCGGCCTCGGCAATCGTTTGGCCGGTGACCGGGCTGTCGCGTGGCACCTCGAACTCCGCCATCTGGACGCATCCGTCCGCGAACGAGTCCACGTCGCGCGCGGCGGGAATGCCGACGACCCGGACGATGGACTCGGCGGCCAGCAGGTTCGTACACACCATGAAATCGATGCCGAACGCGCGCTCCGAGCGCTCCCACGTCCGGAGGTACTCCGTGTTCTTCACGCGAGCGACGGTGAAGACGTCGCTCACGGCGCGGGCCGTCGAGCAGATGACGATGTTCGTCTCGTCGTCGTCGGTGCTGGCGATGACCATGTCGGCCGTGCCGACATCGACCTCGTCGAGCGTCGTCAGCGACGTTCCGTCGCCCTCCACCGCCAACACGTCGAGCGAGTACGTCATGTCCTCGACCCGGTCGCTGTCCCTGTCGACGACGACGATTTCGTGCGCGTCGGCGAGGTCGGCGGCGATGCTCGACCCGACCTGTCCCGCGCCGACGATGATTATGCGCATATCCAGCCCCCGCGAATGACCATGCATTCACGTGCTCGCGCCCACGGTTTCACGATTTCGCTTCGCGGGATTACTCCGCGCCCGGTCCCTCGTGGACGACGAGGTCGACGTCCCGCGGCCGGCCCTCCAAGTCCGCGACGATGCGCTCGACGACCTGCTCCGCCTCCTCCAACAGGATGGGCTGGACCTTCTCGACCACCCAGTCCAGTGAGACGAAGCGTGGCAGGTCGAGCAGGCCGCTGTCGACCGATTCGGAGTCGAACTCGACTTCGAGGTGGACGCGACAGGCCGGCCCCTCGCCGGGCACGTCCGCGGGCACCGAGTCGAGCGGTTCGACGCGCCACCGCCCGCGGGCGTTCAGGTCCGCGGTCACGCGCCAGTCGAGACGCGTCGGCGGGTCGGCGTCCGTCACTTCGGTGTGGGCCGTGTAGGTGAGCTTCCACCACGCGAACCGCAGGCGGTACTCGGTGCCCGGCGACCCATCGCCGCGGGCCGTCACGTCGGTCAGATGCTCCGAGTAGCGGGCGTAGCGCGGGAAGTCGACGAGGAAGTCGTACACCTCCTCGGGCGGGAGCCGAACGACCGTACTGACGTGGATTCGGTCCACAGCGGCAGGTCGGCCCGAATCGGGGTAAGCGTTCCGCGCCTACTCGGGGAGGGGGTCCTCGCAGTAGTCACAGTTCCCGCCGGCGTCGGTTCGCGAGCCACAGCGCGGACAGTTCACGCGCTCGGGGCCGTCGTCTCCGTCGTCGCCGCCTCGGAGGGCGGTGACGCCGAGGACGGCGATACCGAGGAAGGCGGCGAGAAACCACCCAATCGGCCCGAGCGTCAGGAGGACGACCCCGACGACAATCGCCGGAATCCCGAGGAGGGCAGAGAGCATAAGCTCCGATTCGCGGGTCACGGGCGGCGTGACGCCCGCCACCGGCAAACCCGTTTCGGTGCCGCTGGGTCCCCCCGCTTAAGACCCTCGGCGCGGAAGTGCGGACGAATGCTGGCAGACACCAACGTCGCCCTCGGCGTGACGGGGAGCATCGCGGCGGTGACGACGGTGGAACTCGCCCACGAGTTGCGGCGGGCGGGCGCGTCGGTCCGCACCGTCACGACGCCGAGCGCCGAGCACATCGTCCACCCGTGGGCGCTCGCCTTCGCCACCGACCACGACCCCGTCACGGAGATTACGGGCGCGGTCGAACACGTCGACCTCTGCGGGCGCGAGGGCTGGGCCGACGTGTTGCTCGTCGCCCCGGCGACGGCGAACACGATTGGCAAAGTCGCGGCCGCCGTCGACGACACGCCGGTCACGACGTGTGCGACGACGGCGCTCGGCGCCGGCGTCCCAGTCGTCGTCGCGCCCGCGATGCACGAGCCGATGTACGACCACCCCGGCGTGTTAGACGCCATCGACCGCGTCGAGTCGTGGGGCGTCGACTTCGTCGACCCGCGCATCGAGGAGGGGAAGGCGAAGATTGCGAGCGAGGAAGCCATCGTCACCGAGACGGCGCGAGCGACGACGGCCGCGAGCCTCGACGGCCGCCACGTCGTCGTCACGAGCGGTGCGACGACGGAGTCAATCGACCCGATTCGAACGCTCTCGAACCGCGCGTCCGGGCAGACGGGACGGGCCATCGCGCGCGCCTGCTACGTCCGCGGCGCGGACGTGACACTCGTCCACGACGGACCAGCGGTTCCCTACGCCGACGTCCGGCGCGTCGAGAGCGCGGCCGAGATGCGCGAGGCCGTCATCGCCGTCGCCGACGAGGCCGACGCCCTCGTCTCCGCCGCCGCCATCGGCGACTTCACCGTCGAGACGCGGAGCGAGAAGATTCGCTCCGGCGAGTCGCTGACGCTGGACCTCGAACCGACGCCGAAACTCCTCGACACCGTCCGCGACTCTCACCCCGACCTCACGATGGTCGGGTTCAAGGCCGAGACGAGCGGGGACGACGACGCGATGGTCGAGCGAGCGCGGGCGCTCCGTGACCGGGTCGACCTCGCCTTCGTCGTCGCCAACGACGCGACGGTGATGGGCGAGGACGAAACACGGGCGCTGGTCGTCGGCGAGACGACGGAGACGTACGCGGGGTCGAAGACCGGCCTCGGGGCGCGCGTCGCCAGTGACCTCGCGGCCGCCCTCGACGGAGCGGGGGTGTGAGCCGGGTGGTCCTCCCGTATAGCAATAGTTATCAAACCGGAAGCGAAGGCTACAGAGTGACAAGTATGAACGGGGGAGCTACCGCTCGGGCCACCGGAGGTCGACCGCCGGATGGAGGTTGAGAAACCCGGGGACCTGCTCGTCCCCGTCGGCGACTCGGAGACGCTTCGGCGGACGGTCACGTACGCCATCGAACGCGCACACGAGTCGGCCGTCGACGCCGGCGAACCCGTGACCGTGCATTTCGTCTACCCCGCCCGATGGCGCATCTTCGAGACGGACCGCGCCGCCGTCGAGGCCGCGGGGTCGCTCCTCGACAAGGTCGTCGCGTGGGCGGAGGAGGACATCGACGAACTCCACACCGAGGACGAACCGCGGCTGGTCGCCGTCGAGTCGGCGACCGTCGGGACCAACGAGTACGTCTTCAGCCCCGGCGACTTCGCCGACGTCATCCGCCGGTACGCGGACCACAACGACGTGGGTCGAATCGTCGTCGACCCCTCGTTCCGCCCCGGCGGGAGCGTGCCCCTCCTCCAGTCGTTCGAGGAGGAACTCGCTCGCCGCGGGTTCGACGTCCTCGAAGCGCCGGTTACACGCAAAACCCGGCGCCAACTGCCCTTTACCGCAATCGGCGTCCCCGAGTTCGCCTTCGTCTTCGCCGTCTCCTTCCTGTTTTACATCGCCCTCGGTGGCTGGCACGTCACCGACGGGTACGAACTGCTCACGGGCGTCGTGACGGCGGGTGCCGTCACGGCCACACTCGGTCGCATCGCGCTCAAGGGACCGCTCCCGAAACTCCGCGACATCGGCGTCACGCTCGGCCGCATCGCGCTCTACACGCCGATACTGCTCTGGGAGATAGCGAAGGCGAACGTCGCGCTCGCGTACGTGGTGTTGCATCCGAGCCTCCCAATCGACCCGCGGGTCGTCGAGTTCGACGCCGCGGTGTGGGGTGACCTCCCCGTGACCACGCTCGCAAACTCCATCACGCTGACGCCGGGGACACTGACCGTCGACGTGAGCCGCCAGCATTTCCTCGTCCACGCCCTGATTCCCGACGCGGAGGCGGACCTATTGGAAGGCAAACTCGAACGCCTCGTCCGCTTCGTCTTCTACGGCCGGGAGTCGGCGCGCATCGCCTCGCCTCGGGAGCGACTCGACGCGAGCGGCGACGACTCGGAGGGTGAGAGCTGATGCTGCCGACACCGCTCGCCGCGTCCGGCGGGAGTGAAGTCGCCATCTCGTCGACGCTGTCGACGATTCTCCTCCTCGCCGCGGGCGCGTTCGCCGTGTTCGCCGTCGCCCTCCTGTATCGGGTCGTCCGCGGTCCGACGACACAGGATCGCATCGTCGCCATCAACGTCGTGGGGACGAACACCGTCATCGTCATCGCCCTCCTGAGCGTCGCCTTCGGCGAGTACGGCTACCTCGACGTGGCGCTCGTCTACGCCCTGCTCAACTTCGTCATGAGCATCGCCGTCTCGAAGTTCACCGTCGAGTGGGGTGGGGTCATATGACGCCGCTCGAAATCGTGGCCGCGCTGTTGGTCGTCGTCGGCACCTTCTTCGGGTTCGTCGCGACGGTCGGTATCATCCGACTCCCGGACCTCTACTCGCGGCTCCACGCGGCGTCGAAAAGCGACACGCTGGGGTCAGTGCTCTCGCTCGCGGGCATCGCGCTCGTTCTCGGCCTCCGCACCGAGTCGCTGAAACTCGTCTTCCTGCTCGTCTTCCTGTTCCTGACGAGTCCGACCGCGGCCCACGCCATCGCCCGCGCCGGGAAGGAACAGGACGTCGAACCGGCCGGCGACGGTACGTGGGAGGGCGAAGAATGAGTTCCACGCTGCTCATCGCCGCCGTCCTCGTGTTCATGCTCGGGAGCGCGCTCGCCGCGGCGCTGCTTCGGGACGTCGTCGCGAGCATCGTCGCCTTCGCGGGGTACAGCTTCGGGGTCGCCGTCCTCTGGGCGTTCCTCCGCGCGCCCGACGTGGCGCTCACCGAGGCGGCGGTCGGTGCGGGCATCACCACCGTCCTCTTCCTGCTCACCATCGCCCGAACCACGGTGTCGCGCTCCGAGCGCTTCGAGGGCATCAGCCTCCGCTCGGGGCTGGCCGTCGTCGCCATTATCGTCACCGTCGGCGCGACGGTGCCGGCGCTCCCGGCGATGGGCGCCGCCGGCACGCCCGTCCTCGACGGCGAGGTGAGCCAGTACTACCTCGACAACGCCTACGAACAGACGGAAGTGACCAACGTCGTGACCGCCATCCTCGTCGGCTACCGCGGGTTCGACACCCTCGGCGAGGCTGCAGTCGTCTTCGCCGCCGGCATCGCGATGTTGCTCGTGCTCCGGCAGGAGGAATTCGTATGAGTGACACACCCGACGACATCGAATCGACCGACAACGGGAGTGGACAGCTCTCACGCCCCGGCGAGGACCGCCCGCCCTACGTCGAGAGTACGATAATCATGACGACCGTCAGGGTGATTGCGCCGTTCGTGCTCACGCTGGGCCTGTTCGTGATGTTCCACGGCGCGAGTTCGGCCGGCGGCGGGTTCCAAGGCGGCGTCATCGCCGCGACGACCGTCGTCATGCTCGGATTCGCCTACGGCATCGAGCCAATCGCGACGTATCTGCGGAACGAACACCTCGCAGTGCTGGTTCTCGGCGGCCTCGGCGCCTTCCTCCTCGTCGGCTTCGGCGCCTACGCCGTCGGTGGGACCTTCCTCGAATTCACGCGCTATCCGATTCACCATGGGAGCAAATACAGCATCGAACTCGTCGAACTCGGTATCGGCGTCATCGTCGCCGGGGTCATCACCGGCCTCTTTTTCCTGCTGGGAACGGGGCTCGATATCGGCTACGACGCCGCCGAACCCGGAGAGGAGGACCGCTGAATGATTGAGCTACTGGCCACGCGATACACGTACGTCGTCGTGGTTGCGCTCCTCGCCATCGGCGCGTACGTGATGATAGAGAGCGACAACTTCGTGAAGAAAATCATCGGCCTGAACGTGTTCCAGACGGGCATCTTCGTGTTCTTCATCTCGGCGGCGTTCCGCACGGGCGGAGAGTCGCCAGTCGTCCAGTCCGGCGGCGGTGGCGGGCCGTTCGTCTCGCCGCTCCCGCACGTCCTCATCCTGACGGCCATCGTCGTCGGCGTGAGCCTCACGGCCGTCGCACTCGGCCTCGTCATCCGCATCTACGGCAGTTACGGCACGATAAACGAGGACACCCTCGGGGAGGTGCGGGCGGATGAGTGACGGCCTCGTCCCCCTGTTGGTCGCGGTGCCGCTTCTCGGCGCGGTACTCGCCGTCGCCGCCGGCCTCGTGAGCGAACGCGGCCCACCCGCCGTCGCGGGCGGCACGCTCGCCGTCCAGACGATACTCGCCGGCTGGCTCGGGAGTCAAGCCATCGCCGCCGGCCCGCTCTCGGTTGCCGTGGGCGGGTTCGTCGCGCCGTACGGCATCGAACTCGTCGTCGACGGCGTGTCGGCAGTCGTGGTCACGCTCGTCGCCGCCGTCTCGCTGGCCCTGCTGGTGTACGCGATTCGCGACGACCCCGGCGGGACGGCGTTCTACACGGAGTATCTCCTGCTCGTGACTGGGTTGTCGGGGATGACCGTCACCGGCGACGTGTTCAACCTCTACGTCTTCCTCGAAATCTCGGGGCTGGCGACGTACGCGCTCGTCGCCAGCGCGGGCACCGGGCGCTCGGCCGTCGCGGCGTTCAAATACCTCATGTTCGGCACCGTCGCCGCCTCGCTGTACCTGCTCGGCGTCGGCTACGCGCTCGTCGCGACGGGGACGCTCAACATGGCGGACCTGTCGGTCGAACTCGCGCAGGCGGGCTACGACTCGACGCTCGTGCTCGCCTCCTTCGGCTTCATCGTCGTCGGCCTCGCGACCAAGACGGCGCTCTTCCCGCTGCACACGTGGCAACCCGACGCCTACGACGACTCGCCCGACAGCGTGAGCGCGCTCATCGCCGCCCTCGTCTCGACGGTGGCGGCGTACGCCCTGTTGCGACTCATTTACACCGTCTACACGCCCGCCTTTTTCGAGGCGGTGCCCGGCGCCCGCACCGCGCTCGTCGTCTTCGCCTGCGTGAGCATCGTCGTCGGGAGCGTCCTCGCCGTCGCCCAGTCGCGGGTCAAGCGGATGCTCGCATACTCCTCCGTCTCGCAGTACGGCCTCGTCGTCGTCGGCCTCGCCATCGGCACGCGCGCCGCCGTCTTCGGCGCCATCGTCCACCTCGTCGGCCACGCCATCATGAAAGGCGGGCTGTTCGTGGCGGCGGGCACCGTCGACGACGTCCTCGGCGCGCGGACGGTGGAGGAGTACGCCGGCCTCGCCGACCGCTACCCCGTCCTCGGGGGCGCGAGCGCCGTCCTCATGCTCGCGATGGTGGGCATCCCGCCCGCCGTCGGCTTCGCCGGCAAGTGGTACATCGCCCTCGGCGCGGTCCGGGCGGGGGCTTGGCCCGTCGCCGTCGTCATCTTCGCGTCGACGCTCCTGACGCTCGCGTACTTCGCGCGCCTGATTGAGCGGATGTACGTCGCGCCGGCGACGACGCCCGACGCGGCGGCCACCGATGGCGGCGTCGGCGAGGACCTGCTCCCCAGTTCGCCGCCGGTGGGGCGACTCGCCCTCGTCTTCGGCGCCGCCGTCGTCGCCGTCGTCCTCGGACTCACCGTGACCGACCTTCAGACAGCCCTCGAACCGACCCTCGATACGCTCCTCTCATGACCGAAATCACCTCACTCAGACCGGCGCTGCCCGTCGCTATCGCGGCGCTCGCAGTCGTCCCGATTCTCGCGTCGCGTCGCCGACCGAACGTCCGCGAGGGATGGACGGTGCTCGCCGCGGCGAGTGCCTTCGTCGTCGTCGCCAGCATGCTTCCCGGCGCCATCGCGGGAACGACCCGCGTCGCCTCGCTCGGCCCGCTGGTCGCCGGCGTCGAACTCTCGCTGAAAGCGGACCCGCTCGGCCTCCTCTTTGCCACCGTCGCGAGCCTCCTCTGGCTCATCACCAGTTTCTACAGCATCGGCTACATGCGCGGCCTCTCGGAACACGCCCAGACGCGCTACTTCGCCTCCTTCGCCGCGAGCGTCGCCGCCGCTCTCGGCGTCGCCTTCGCCTCGAATCTCGTCACCATCTTCGTCTTCTACGAACTCCTGACGGTGGCGACGTACCCCCTTGTCACCCACGACGAGACGCCCGAGGCACGGGCCGCCGGGCGGAAGTACCTCACCTACACCTTCGGCGGCGGCGTGGCCGTTCTCGCGGGAACAGTCCTTGTCGCGACGATGACGGGAACGACGTCGTTCACCGCCGGCGGCATCGCCGGCCTCGCCACCGCCGACCCGGTGCTCGCGCGAGCCGCGTTCGTCCTCCTCGTCTCGGGCTTCGGGGTGAAGGCGGCGCTCATGCCGCTTCACTCGTGGCTCCCCGACGCGATGGTGGCGCCGACGCCCGTCTCCGGCCTGCTCCACGCCGTCGCCGTCGTCAAGAGCGGCGTGTTCGGCATCGCGCGGGTCGTCCTCGACGTCTACGGCGTCGACCTGACCGGCGCGCTCGGACTGGGCCTGCCACTCGCCGTCGTCGCCGCCGCGACGCTTCTCGTTGCGAGCATCATCGCGCTCAGACAGGACAACCTCAAGCGCCGGCTGGCGTACTCGACGGTGAGCCAACTGTCCTACATCGTCCTCGGCATCGCCATCCTCAGCCCACACTCCATCGTCGGCGGCCTCCTCCACATCCCCGCCCACGCGTTCATGAAACTCACTCTCTTCTTCACCGCGGGCGCCATCCACGTCGAAACCCACACCGACGACATCAGCGAGATGGCTGGCATCGGCAAGCGAATGCCGTTGACCATGCTCGCGTTCGGCGTCGCCGCCGCGGGCATGGCCGGCATCCCGCTCGTCGCCGGCTTCGTCAGCAAGTGGTATCTCCTCATCGGGAGCGTGAGCGCCGGCCAGACCGTCTTCGCCGTCGTCCTCCTGCTCTCGGGAATCCTCAACATCGCGTACTTCTGGCCCGTGTTCTATCAGGCCTTCTTCGAGAGCGAGGACGCCGCGGACGCCAAGCCGCTCATCGAGTTCCCGCTCGGCGGTGAGGAGCGGTCCATCCGACCCGACCACGACGAGGACCACGGCACGGTGACCGACGGCGGCCACGACGACGACCATCACCACGGCGGCCCGCCCGCAGACGGGTGGGAGCGCCGCGGGTGGCGCGGCCGTGAGAGCACGTGGTTCATGCTCGGCCCGATTCTCGCGGCGATGACGGGCGCCGTCGTCCTCGGCGTGATTCCGCGAACGGCGGTGTTCCTCCGTCTCATCGAGGTCATCGTCGCGGCGGCGACGGGGGTGAGCGTCTGATGGCGTCCGGCCCACTCACCGCTTTCCCGCCCGGACTGCTCGTCCTTGCGGCGGCGCTCGCGACGGGACTCGCCGGCCGCCGTCTCGGCCACCTGCTCGGCGGCCTGACGACGGCGCTAGTCACCGTCTGGATATGGGTCGCCCCCGCGGGCACCCACCTGTCGGGCCAACTGTTCGGCTTCGACGCCGTCTTCTTCGCCGTCGACCCCTTCTCGCGGGTCGTCGGCCTCGTCTTCGCGTTCATCGCCACCGTCGCCGTCACGTACTCGTGGGCGACGGGTGCGAGCAACCGCCAGACGGCCTACGCGCTCACCTACGTCGGGTCGAGTATCGGTACCGTCTTCGCCGGCGACTGGCTGACGATGGCCGTCTGGCTCGAAGCCATGGCCGTCACGAGCACGATTCTCGTCTGGGACTACGGCGGCGAGGCCATCCGCGCGGGCTTCCGGTACGCGCTCCTCCACGGCATCGGCGGGAGCCTCGTCCTCGCGGCGGTGGCGTGGCACTACGTCGCCGTCGGGTCGTTCCTCCTGAGCGCCGCCCCCGGCGGCATGGCGGGGACGATTCCGCAGGTCCTCTTGGCCGTCGGCATCGGGGTCAACGTGGGCTTCATCGGTCTGCACGCGTGGCTCCCCGACACCTACCCGCGACCTCATATCGCCGCGAGCGTCTTCCTCTGTGTCTACACGACCAAGACCGGCGTTTACGTCATGTACCGCGCGTTCCCCGAGGGCAACCTCTGGGTCGCGTACATGGGTGGAGCGATGGCCGTCTTCGGCGCCGGCGCCGCCCTCCTGCAGAACGACATGCGCCGACTGCTTTCCTACCACATCCAGTCACAGGTGGGGTACATGGTCGCGGGGGTGGGCATCGGCTCCGCTCTCGCCACCGCGGGGGCGTTCGGCCACGTCTTCAACCACATCCTCTACAAGAGCCTCCTGTTCATGACGGCGGGCGCCGTCGTCTACCAGACGGGCGAGGAGAACCTGAAGAAACTCGGCGGACTGGCGCGGAAGATGCCCGTCACCGCCGCGGCGTTCACCATCGCGGCGCTCGCCATCGCCGGCTTCCCCGGCTTCAACGGCTTCGTGAGCAAGGGCATGGTCATCGGCGCCGCCCACTACGAGCATCTGGACGCGCTCTGGTATCTCCTGCTTCTCGGCGGCGTCGGCACCTTCCTCTCCTTTATCAAGTTCGGGTACTACGCCTTCCTCCACGGGCCGTACGAGGGCGACGCCGAGGTGTCCAGCGCGCCTCGCGTCCAGCAGCTAGCCATGGGGTCGGTCGCCGTACTCTTGGTCTTCTTCGGCGTCGTCCCCGACGCACTCTTTGCCATCCTGCCGCTGGAGGGCGCCTACGAGTTCCACACGTTCACGCTCGGCCACGTCGGCGAGGGCCTCGCGCTGGCGGCGGCGGGCGTCGTCGGCTTCCTCGTGCTCAAAAAGCCACTGTCGAAAGTGGGACGCGTACCCGATATCGACGCCGTCTACAACCCGATTGCCTTCTACGGCACGCGAGCGGTGGTCCACGCTGTGACCGAGACGTACGCGGCGGTGGACCGCGCGGTGGTCGCGGTGGTCGAGCGCGGCATCGAGTTCCGCGCCGACCCGGCCCTGCTCTCGCGGTATCGCGCGAACGTCGGCGGCAGCATCTTCATCCTGATGGTCGTGCTCGCCGGCGTACTCGCGTGGCTCGGCATCGTGTGAATCTTTTTGTCGGCTGGATGATTCGAGACGGACATGTCCGTCCGTCGACTGGTGTGCGACGACGCGGCTCAGAGCGAGGCACTCGGCACCCTGCTTCTCGTCGCGCTCACCATCCTCGTCGCCGGAACGCTCGGCGTCGTCGTCCTCGACGTCGGCCAGCAGGTGGAGTCGACGCCGCAGTCGTCGTTCGACACCGACTTCGGCGAGTCGACGGTGACGATAACCTACCGCGGCGGGAGTACGGTCCCCGAGGCCGACACGCTGGAGACGAAGGCGAGTTCGGGGAGGCTCACCGGCGACGACTGGGAAGCAATCGACGGCCCCGTCACGTCGGGGACGAGCGTCACGCTGACGCTCACCGCCGCCGACGGGTCGGCGCGAGCGTGGAACGGCGAGACGCTGCGCATCGTGTGGACGAGCGCCGACGGCGACACGTCGACGACGCTGGTGCGAACGCAGGCGCCGCGATGAGCAGAATCGCCAGTTTTTATTCCAGACACCGGATACGGTCGACATGGACCAGTTGCGGCAGTCGCTCCTCGACGCGCCAATCATCGAAAAAGGGGACTACGAGTACTTCGTCCACCCCGTCAGCGACGGGGTGCCGATGCTTCGACCCGAACTCCTTCGCGAAATCGTCATCAAAATCATCCGGAAGGCAGACTTAGAGGACGTCGACAAAATCGTCACGCCGGCGGCGATGGGTATCCACATCTCGACTGCCGTCTCGCTGATGACCGACATCCCGCTGGTGGTCATCCGGAAGCGCCAGTACGGCCTCGACGGCGAGGTGTCGCTCGCGGCCCAGACCGGCTACTCCGAGAGCGAGATGTACATCAACGACGTGGAGGCGGGCGACCGAGTGCTCGTCCTCGACGACGTGCTGTCGACGGGCGGGACGATGAAGGCGATTCTCGACGCCCTCGAACACATCGGCGCCGAGATTATCGACGTGGTGGCGGTCATCAAGAAGGCGGGCCCGAACGAACTCGACGACGCCGGCTACAGCGTCAAGACGCTCATCAACGTCACCGTGGAGGACGGCGAAGTCATCATCACCGACCCCCACGGCGACGGGTAGTCGAAACCGACCGCTCCGAGACTAGCGGCGTCTATCGATTTTTCGCATGACCGATGGGTATTAGTGCGCACCGCCGTTGTGAGGTAGTATGCCGTCTGGTAACGACCGCCGAAGTGACTCGGGCACGGGGGGTCGGGGACGACGCCGACGGGACGTGTTGCGACTCCTCGGGGCGACGGGGGTCGCCGGGCTCGCAGGCTGTTCGGGGGGTGGAGGAAGTGATGAAACGACGAGCGAACCGAGCGTCCGGGGCACGTACGTCTCGGCCACCAGCGTGGACGCCCAGTCGCTCAACTGGCTGACCATCGCCGACGCCACGTCGGGCACGTTCATCACGAGAACCCTCGACGGAACGTGGGCCATCACGCCCGACCGGGAGATTTTCCCGTTGTGGGCGGATTACTCGACAGACGACGGCCGCGTCTACGAAATCGAACTCCGCGACAATTTGGAGTGGGGCGCCGGCTACGGACAGATGACCGCCGAGGACTGGGTCTATATGATTCGAAACGTCTTCCAAGCCCAGCCCAACTGGAGCGGCTACCCCGACGCCGACGCGTGGTTCAGGACGAATCCCGAATCGGGTGAGCGGGAGCCGATTCCGGTCGAGCAGACGGGGACGCGAACCTTCGAAATCAGGCTGTTCGACGTGGACCCCTCGTTCCCGTTCAAGCCCGTGCTGTGGCGCCAGCAGTGCATCCCGAAGGGCATCCTCGAGAAGTACGTCCCGGACCAGGACACGGAGGGCCTCCAGCAGGACGAAGAGCTCAACACGCTAGCCTACACCGGGAATCTGGGACCGTATTCGTTCGATTCGTGGGAGCGCTCGGCGCGCTACACCGTCACCCGCAACGAGGACTACTACCTTCGGGACGTCGACGACGTCCCCGAGCGCTTCTTGGAGGCACCCTACTTCGACGAGAAGGTGTATCGGGTCATCAACGAGGAGAGCACGCGTCTCGGTGCCTTGGAGTCGGGCGAGGTGGATTCGGCGGGCGTCCCGCCCGACAAGGCGACGCGGTTCGAGAACCTGCCGAACGTCAACCTCAACGTCTCGCCCCAGCCCTACGCTCGCATCATCGTCTACAACATGCGGTCGAACGGCTGGGAGCCCTTCCGCTCGACGGCGGTACGACGGGCGCTCGGATTCGCGGTCAACAAGGAGACGCTGGTGTCGAACGTCCTCCGGGGCTACGGAGAGGTCGCCCAGACCATGCAGCCCGAGTGGTCGCAGTGGTACGACGACAGCCGGGTCGAGGAGTTCGGCGTCGGCGACCGATACGGGCCGGAGGAGACGCGCTCGCGGCTCGAATCCGCCCTTTCGGACACGGAGTACGCCTACGACGGCGAGCGATTGGTCGACGGGTCGGGCGAACAGGTGTCGCTCTCGATTTACTACGACTCCGGGCAGTCGACCGAAGGCACCACCGCCGAGTTCATCGCACAGGAGTTCAGGGAGAACGCCGGTATCGACGTCCAACCGGAGGCCGTCGCCTCGTCGACGTTCCAGAGCAACTACGTCCAGACGTCGCCACCGGAGGGTACGGACCCCGAGTGGAGCGTCAGCACCTTCAACGGCGGCCCGCGCGATGTCGCCACCAGCGCCGAGCCGTGGGACATGTCCATCAACCTCCAGTTCAACACGTACCCCTTCACGCCCGCCTCCAGCAAGGGCTTCTTCGAGAAGCGCGGTGGCATCAACTTCTACGGCTACTATCCGGACGCGGACATCGCGGGGCTGTACGAGCAGGCGTCGGCGACCACGGACGAGCAACGCCGACTAGAACTGTTCGGGGAGGCGTTCGGGCTCATCAGTCAGGAACAGCCGTTTGGCTTCCTGACGATGCCGTCGAGCGTGAGCGGGTACGCCGACGACGTCCGGGGCTACGACGAGGAGTTCAACACGGTATGGGACGCTCAGACATGGTACTTCGCGTGAGCGGAGGTTGGGACGAGCAGTGAGCATGCGCTGGTACGTGGTTCGGCGGGTGCTGTGGTCGGTCGTCGCCACGTTTCTCATCCTCTCTATCACGTGGGGACTGCTGGCGATTACGCCGAATCCGGCGGCGGAGCAACTGCAGTTCCAAGCCGCCGCGAGCGGCGGGTCCGCCGAGGCAGCGGAGGAAGCCTTCGAGACACGACGCGGCCTCGACCGGTCGCCGTGGGTGCGCTACCGCGAGTACATGCTCAACATGGCGACGCTCAACTGGGGCTGGTCACAGAGCCGCTCCCAGCCAGTCGTCGACGCCATCGCCGCCGCGCTCCCCTACACGGCAATCTACTCCGTGCCGACGACGATCCTCTCCATCCTGATTGGCCTCTCAATCGGCCTCTACTCGGCCACCAACCAGTACACCAAAACGGACTACGCCGCCACCTTCGTCGCCTTCTTCGGCTACGCCATCCCCAACTTCTGGTTCGCCATCATCTTGCTGCTGGTCTTCGGCGTGCAACTCGGCTGGTTCCCGGTGGTGTTCGACTCCGACCTCCCCCTCTTCAGCCTCGGGATGGCGCGTCAACTCGTCCTCCCGGTCATCGTGCTGGTGACGGGGACCATCGCGGGCATCATGCGCTACTCGCGCGCCGAGGCGCTGGAGTACGTCGAAAGCGAGTTCGTCAAGACGGCGAAAGCGAAAGGCGCCAGCGAGTTCCGCATCCTCACCCGCCACATCCTGCGCCCCGCGGCGGTGCCGCTGATGACCATTCTCGTCGGCGACATCCTCGGCATCTTCCTCGCGGCGTCGTACCTCGTCGAAGTCGTCTTCGGCATCCCCGGCCTCGGCCAACTCTCGTACAACGCCATCTTGGCGCAGGACACGTCGCTCGTGTTGGGGACGACGCTCATCTTCACGTTCGTCTCGGTCATCGGCAACCTGTTACAGGACGTGGCCTACACGATACTGGACCCGCGAATCGAGTACGGTGACCGCTGATGTCGGGCGACACCTTCGAATCGGTCGACTGGTCGGAGACGGGCGGGCGCCTCTCGACGCTCTCGCGGCGCGACTGGGGCGCGGTACTCGCCGGCCTCGCGCTCGTCGTCGCCTTCTGCTACGACTACCTTCTCCTCCCCGCGGACCGGCCGACGATTACGGCGCCCGTCGAGTGGAACGTCACGCAACTCGACTGGCTGTTCGTGGTGACGCTGCTCGCGCTCCTGTTTTACGTCGTGGTCCCGCTCTACGGCAACCGCCGGCTGACCGCCTACTACTGGCAGGAGTTTCGGAAGAATCGGCTGGCCGTGGTGAGTCTCGCGTACCTGCTCGTCGTCTTCTGTATCGGCGTCGTCGGCCCCCTGTTCTTGGAGCAGCCGACGCTCGCACTCGACCAAGCGTACCAGCCGCCCGCCTTCCTCAGTGTCGACTCGACGGTGCCCGTGAACTGCGTCGGGAGCGTCGTCGACGGGCGGTGTCAGGGGACGATGGCACACCCGCTCGGCACGACTGGCGACGGGAAAGACATCCTCGTCCTCGTCATCTACGGGATGCAGGTGAGCATGAAAGTCGGCCTCATCTCCACCCTGCTCGTGGTGACCATCGGGACGACAGTGGGAACGGTCGCCGCCTACGGCGGCGGACTCGTCGACGAACTCCTGATGCGCTACGTCGACATTCAACTCGTCTTCCCCGCGTTCTTCCTCTATCTCCTGCTGACCTACCTGTTCGGCGGGAGCCTGTTCATGTTCATCGTCATCTTCGGACTGACTGGCTGGGGGTCGATAGCCCGCCTCGTCCGCTCCGAGGCGCTCCAGCGCGCCGAGGAGGCGTACATCACCGCGGCCCAAAGTGCGGGCGCGGGCACGCTCTATGTCATCCGACGCCATCTCGTCCCCAACGTCTCGAACAGCGTCATCACCGCCGCGACGCTCCTCATCCCGGGATTCATCCTCTTCGAGGCGTCGCTGTCCTTCCTCTCGCTGGGGGACCCGACCGTCCCCTCGTGGGGGCAGGTCATCGCCACCGGCCGGAGCGACCTCTCGACGGCGTGGTGGGTGTCCACCGTGCCCGGCGTGTTCCTCTTTACGACCATCCTCGCGTTCAACTTCATGGGCGACGCGCTCCGTGACGCGCTCGACCCCCGACAGGAGACATGACCGAGCCACTACTCTCGATACGTGACCTGCGCACCGTCTTCCACACCGACGAGGGCCTCGTCCGCGCCGTCGACGGCGTCAGTTTCGACGTGGGCCGCGGCGAGACTGTCTGTCTCGTCGGCGAGTCGGGAAGTGGCAAGACCGTCACCGGCGAGTCCATCACCCGTCTCATTCGGACGCCGCCCGGCGAAATAGCCGGCGGCGAAATCGTGTTCGACGGACAGGACCTGACGGCGCTCTCGGACGCCGACCTCCGTGCCCTCCGCGGCGACCGCATCGCTCACGTCTTCCAGAACCCACAGGGCGCGCTCAACCCGGTCTACACCGTCGGCTGGCAGATAGTCGAGGCCATCCAACTCCACGAGGACGTCGACAGAGAGGCGGCGCGGTCGCGGGCCGTCGACCTCCTCGACCGCGTCGGCATCCCCGAGGCAACCCGCCGGTTCGACGACTACCCACACGAGTTCTCGGGCGGCATGAAACAGCGCGTCTCGCTCGCGATGGCACTCGCCACCAGTCCCGACCTCCTGATTGCGGACGAACCCACGACGGCACTCGACGTGACCATCCAGAACCAGATTCTCGACCTGCTCCGCGAGATTCAAGACGAGTTCGACACGAGCATCCTGCTCATCACACACGACTTGGGCGTCGTCGCCGAAGTCGCGGACCGCGTGGTGGTGATGTACGCGGGCAAGGTGATGGAGCAGGGTGGCGTGTTCGACGTGTTCGAACATCCCTCTCACCCATACACCCGCGCGCTACTCGACTGCCTGCCGGGGCGGGGCGAGGGCGAGTCCATCGGCGGCACGCTCCCCTCGGTGACGGACCCCCCGGACGGCTGTCGGTTCCACCCGCGGTGTGCGTACGCCGTCGACGCCTGTTCGACGGGCGAGCAACCGCCGATGTGCGCCGCCAACGATGACGACGACCACGTCGTCTCGTGTGTCCACTACGAATCCGGCGGCGACCCGTCGGTCGTCCGAGGCGACGCGCGTCCCGCCACGACGGGACGGGAGGACGAGTCGTGACCCGGCCCCTGCTCGATGTCGAGGGGCTGACGAAACACTACCCGGTGACGGAGGGCGTCCTTCGGTCCGAGGTGGGGCGGGTGCGCGCCGTCGACGGCATCAGTTTCACCGTCGACCGGGGCGAGACGCTGGGTCTCGTCGGCGAATCCGGGTGCGGGAAGTCGACGGCGGCGCGGACGGCGCTCCGCCTCGAAGAACCGACGGAGGGCCAAATCGTCTTCGACGGCGAGGACGTGACCGAGTATGGCGAGCGCGAACTGACGAAGTTCCGCCGACGGGCGCAACTGGTGTTTCAGGACCCCACGTCGAGTTTCGACCCGCGGATGAGCATCGGCGAGTCGGTGGCCGAACCCCTGCGCGTCCACGGGATGCGCGACCGGGGGCGACGCCGGCGCATCGTCGCCGACCTCCTCGAACGGGTAGGGCTGGCGGCCGAGGATATGGACCGCTACCCGCACGAACTCTCGGGCGGGCAGAAACAGCGGGTGGGGCTGGCGCGTGCCCTCGTCATCAACCCGGACCTCATCGTCGCCGACGAACCCGTGAGCGCCCTCGACGTGAGCGTGCAGGCCGACATTCTCGACCTCATCGACCGCCTTCAGCAGGAGTTCGGCCTCGCCATCGTCGTCATCAGCCACGACTTGGGCGTCGTCCGCGAGGTGTGTGACCGGGTGGCCGTGATGTATCTGGGCGAACTCGTCGAGACGGCGCCGACCGAGGACCTGTTCGAGGACCCGCGCCACCCCTACACTCGCGCACTCTTGGGGTCGACGCCGGTCGCCGACCCCCGTCGCCGCGGGCAGGGGACGACGCTCACGGGCGACGTACCGAGTCCGTCCGACCCGCCGCCGGGCTGTCGGTTCCACACCCGCTGTCCCGAGGTGATTCCCGACGAGGCGTACGACCTCGACAGCGAGACGTGGCGCTCGGTGTTGGACCTCCGGCTCCGGGTGCTCTCGGGACGCGTCGATACCGAGGCCGTCCGCACCTACGCGGCGCCGGACGACGACCCCGCGAACGCCGACCCCGATGCGGTGCGGGCCGCGATTCGCGAGGAATTCGACCTTCCCGCGACGCTGTCCGACGCCGAGGCCGAAGCCGCGCTGTCGGACGCGCTGACCCGACTCGCGGACGCCGACGTCGACGGCGCCGCCGACCGACTGAACGACGCCTTCCCGACCGTGTGTCGGCGCGAACAGCCCGCACTCCGTCCCGCAACGGGCGCGCTCGATGCCGACGAGTGGGCGGCCATCAAGCGACTCCGGGTGTGGGTCGCGACCCGCGTCGACGGCGACGACGTTCTCGACCACCTCGAACGGCGGTGTGCGAACGAGGCGGGCCGCGAGGGCGAGGTCGACCGGTTGGCGGTTCGTGCCGCCTTCCGGCTCCCCGAACCGCTGTCCGACGCCGAGGCGGAGCGGGCGGTGGGGGCGGCCATCGACGCCCTCCTCGCCGGGCGGGCGGGCGACGCCGCCGACGAACTCTACGGTGCGTTCGGGTCCGTCAGAGAGCGCGCCTGCCACCTCGACGGGTAGGCGCCGGTCAGTCCTCGATGAGAAACGCGGGTTCGTCGATGCTCTCGCTCCGGCACTCGGGGCAGGTCGAGGGGTCGTTTATCGGGTCGTCGAAGCCGTCGAAGCCGCAGTCGCGACAGGTGGGCGGCGAGACGAGAAATTCCTCGTCGTCGTCGATAGACTGGGCGACGTGTCGCAGGTGGTCGTAGACGGCGGTGCGGGCCGTGCCGACGCGGGTGGAGAGTTCGCTCGCCGTCGCCGGCGCCTCGCGAATCGCCGCCGCGATTCGTTCTCGTGTCGTCGACTCCATGGCGGTCGTTGCGGTGGCGGGGACAAATCGCTTGCCACCCGACGCAGGATACAAAAAGAACTTGTCGCTGTGGGTGGTCGGGACGAGCATGAAGGCTATCGTCCTGGCGGGAGGATACGCGACCCGCCTCTGGCCGATTACCAAACATCGGCCCAAGATGTTCCTCCCGGTCGGGGATTCGACGGTCATCGACACCGTTTTCGAGGACCTCGAAGCCGACGACCGCATCTCGGAAGTTTACGTCAGCACGAACGAGCGCTTCGCTGACGAGTTCGCGTCCTATCTCGACGATAGCGGGTTCGAGAAACCGACACTGTCCGTCGAAGACACGACGGGCGAGGACGAGAAGTTCGGCGTCGTCGGCGCACTCGCCCAACTCATCGACCGCGAGAACGTCACCGAAGACCTCGTCGTCGTCGCCGGCGACAACCTCATCAGCTTCGACGTCTCCGAGTTCGTCGACTTCTTCGAAGCCAAGGGCACCCCCGCGCTCGCCGCGTACGACGTGGGCTCGAAAGAGCGTGCGCGCTCGTACGGACTGGTCGACCTCGACGGCGACCGCGTCGTCGACTTTCAGGAGAAGCCCGACGACCCCAAGAGCACGCTCGTCTCGATTGCCTGCTACGCGTTCCCCGCGGAGACGCTCTCGCTGTTCGAGGAGTATCTCGACGCGGGCGAGAACCCCGACGAACCGGGGTGGTTCATCCAGTGGATACAGTCGCGACGCCCGGTCCACGCCTTCACCTTCGACGGCGCGTGGTTCGACATCGGGACCCCGGAGAGCTATCTCGATGCGGTGGCGTGGCATCTCGACGGCGACGTGCGCGTCCATCCGGACGCGACCATCGAAAACAGCGACCTTCGGGAGAACGTCCACGTGATGGCGGGCGCGGAGGTAGTGAATTCGACGCTCGAAGGTACCGTCGTCTTTCCGAACGCGACCATCCGCGACGCGGACGTGCGCCGCTCTATCATCGACGAGGAGACGCGCGTCGAGAACCTCGACCTCGCGGACGCGCTCATCGGCGCCCACTCGACGATGACGAACGGCGGCTAAGCCAGTCGCGCGTCGGTGATGTCGAGGTGACCTCGCGTTCCCTCCCACACTCGCTCCCACGTCAGTTCGATGGGACGGGACATGTGCGGGCCGTCGGTCACGAGCGTCTCGAACTCCCCGCCCTCGCCGAGCGGGTGGACGCCGTAGCGCTCGTTGAGTTCGAGTAGCTTAGCGAGCGCGTCCCTGTCGAGACGCCGCCCCAGCCACGACTCGTCGAGGCCGCCGGCGGCGACTTGGATGATGCGAATCTCGAAGCCGGCGTCGAGCATGTCTTCGGCGAGGGCGACTGGGTCGCGCTGCCACAGGGGGGCATACAGGTCGATACCGAGTCGGTCACACATTCCTTCGATACGGCTGGTCTGGAACTCGCTCTCGATGGCGCCGGCGGTGACGCCGGTGAGTCCCTGCTCGACCAACTCGCCGAGCGCCGCCTCCAGCGGTTCGAGTTCGGCGTCGCCCTGCGCGCCCGAATCGGTTGCCGCCGCCGCGCCGAAGTCGTCGGGGTCGATTTCCAGTAGGTCGATGCCGATGCTCTCGGCGGCGAGCGCCGCGAGGTCCGTCGCGGGGACGTGGTACATGTAAGAGTCCTCGCCGGGGTGGACCGTCACCAGTTTCGTCACGTTCAGGCCGTCTTCGAGCGCGCGGTACAGCGCCCACGAGGAGTCCTTGCCGCCGGAGAAGAGACTCGCCCACTGCTCTGTCATTGGCGAGTGTACGCGAAGAAGGGGGTTAGGAACTGCGGTTTGCGGTGCGGGAGGCGCCTACATGTAGCCCAAGTCGCGGAGGCGCTCCATCAGGTCCTCCTTGTCCTGGGCACGGCCGGCGCGCTCGGTCGTGTTCTCGATGTCTTGGAGCCACGCGGGCTCTTCGTCGGATTTCTCGGTGCTGACCTCGCTCCCGAGCGAGCGGAAGCCGGCGAAGTACTTCGGACTGACCGGGATGTCGTCCTGCGTGAGGCCGTTGGGCAGGTCGTCGGCGCTCTGGGGGACGTAGCCCTCGTCCGGGAAGCCCTCGACGGTGTCGGGGACGACGTAGTTCCAGAAGACGTCCCAGACGTCGCGCTCGGCGAACTGGAGAATCGGCTGAATGCGGTCGTGGGGCGGGTAGATGTCGGGGTCGTGACGCGGGCTGAAGAACGTCTCGTCGGCGCGGGCCTCCTGTTCGTCCCAGCGGACGCCGGAGATGACGCCGTCGATGCCGTACTCCTCGAGGGCGTCGTTGAGCGCGACGGTCTTCAGCAGGTGGTTGCCGACGTAGGTGTCGAGCAGGAACGGGAAGGTGTCGTCCTCGTATTCGAGGATGTTGCGGACGTGGTGCTGGTTGTGCTCGGAGAGCTCCGAAACCGGAATCTCGTCACCGGGAGTGAGGCCGTTTGCCTCGACGTACTCGCCCACGTCCTCGTTGCGGGCGTAGATGACGTCGAGGTCCCACTTCTCGGCCCAGTGGTCGACGAAGTCGTGGATGGCGTCGAAGTGCTGGTAGTGGTCGATGAAGACCGCCGGCGGCGTTTCGAGGTCGAACTTCTCGGCAACCTCCTTGATGAAGTAGAGGGTGAGCGTCGAGTCCTTGCCACCCGTCCACATCACGGCCGGGTTCTCGTACTGTTCGAGGCCGATTCGCGTCACGTCGATGGCCTTCTCGATTTTGTCTTCGAGCGTCGGATAGTCGTCCGGCGACTCGCCCTCGCCGTCCGTGTAGTCGACGTCGAGGTAGTCTGGGAACTCGCTCATCGTATAATGACATGTAATTACCGACGGTAAAGTGTTTTTTGACATGCGTCCGGGGTGTGTTCACACCGAGCGAGTCGCTAGAAGCCGATGAAAGCACGAAAAACCGGCACGGCGACCTACTCTTCGTCGTCGTCTTTCATCTCGCCGAGGCGGTCGACCAAGTCGTCGGTCGATGCGTCGGTTTCGAAGGAGACGGAGCCATCGTGGTCGTTCTCGCGGACGCTGACGCCCTCGCTGTCGTCTGCGTCTACCTCTTGGTTCTTCTGTTCGGATTCATCGTAGCTCCCAAAGCCCATACCCTATCCTTCGCAGCCACCGAATTAAAGGGTCCGGTGTGTGGTTGATGCGGCGCCCGTTTGGTGCCAACCGTCGACACTCGACGCCGTCGACGCGGGCGAACTCACCGAATCTCTCCGCTCGAATCGCTGCTCGACTGGTCGCCACCGCTGAAAAACGAGTGGAGACCGCCACCGATGAGCCCACCGCCCAAGCCGAGCAGTAGCGAGTGGCCGACGATAACGATTGCCACGATAATCGCCGACCCCGCCAACAACCCCCCGATTACGGGCACGTCCGCCAGAAGCGCACCGGCGATAATCGAGATAGGTATGGCGGGAATTATCATCAACCCGCCCTTCGCCCCGCCCGCCTTGAGGCCGCCAGTGACGCCCTCCTGTTGGAGATAGCCGGCGACTGCCCCACCGAAGACTGGCCCGATGGTGTTTATCCCCGGGACGAAGTACAGCAACGACGATACGAGCACCCCGATACTTGCGTTCTTGAGCGTCTCCCCCTCGAGGTCTGAGTCCATGACTTACATGTCTATGTATCGATATTACAAATAAACGTTTGCCCGATTTCCTGCCGTTTACTAGTGCGGGAAAAGTATCGAGACGCCACTCGAAATCGCAGCCGCCGTCAGAACTGACGCGACGAGGGCCGAGAGCGGCGTTCCAATAAACAGCCAGCCCAGCGGAAAGAGCGCGAACGCCACCCCGACGAGTCCTCCGATTACCCCGCCGGAGACACCCGACGTCACGCCGAGCGGGGCGGCAGTCGCTGCGCCGGCGATAGCCGGCGACACGATGTCGACAATCGTCGCCATCCCACCCCCGACGCCCATCATCGCACCCATTGCCAGACCGAAGACGCTGCCGACGACGGCCCCGACGACGCCCGTTACGGTGAAGTGAGCCATCGTCTATTCGAGACTCACGGCCGTCCCGTAGGCGAGCACCTCGGTCACCCCGTCGGTCACTTCGGTTATCTGGAAATCCAAATTCACGATGGCGTCTGCATCGGCCTCCATAGCCGTCTCCTCCATGCGGTCCAGCGCCTCGTTTCGAGCATCCGTGAGCAGTTCGGAGTACCCGTCGAGTTCGCCGCCCCGAATGTTCTGGAGGGACGCCTTCATGTCCTGTCCCACGTTTCTCGCCCGGACGGTGTTGCCCATCACGACCCCGATTTCCGATTGAATCTCCTCCCCAGCTATCGATTCACGGGTCGATATGGTCGGTCGGCGTCGCCGCGACATAATATACACCTACGACATCGAACATATAAAATTTGTCAGCGTTCTGTCCGCGCCGGGGACTCATCCGTTCGGCGAGCGGCCGCAAAAGCGAGCGTCTACCGTGGTCGTGCCGTCGACTCGGGGCGCCGAACGCCCCACGAGAATCCGACCGCGTCGGGCGTTAATCCGAAATGAACTGATTGTCCCGCCAGTTGACGCCGTTTTTCTCGGCCTGTGACTGGCTGGGGTTCTCGACGACTTCGACCGACGCGGGTCGGTCTTCGCCCTCGACGATACGCGTCGCTTCGAGTTCGTCGTCCTCCTCGACGATGGCGGTAAGCGTCCCTTTCTCCGCCATCCGAGCGATGTCTCGGAGGACGAGGAACATGGGGTACTGGAGCGCGGTGTTCTGGAGGACAGTCTCGCGGTCACCCTTGAAGCAGGCGAACTCGACGAGTTCGGACGGAATCTCCTCTTCCTCTTCCTCCCACGGGCCCCCGGCCCGGGGTGGCTCTTCCTCGTACACCCGCGTCTCGGTGACGCTGGCTTTCAGTTGCGCCGTCGGCGTGTACTTGCTCAGGTCCTCGTCCTCGGCGACGGCCTTGAGGATGAGCGTGTTATTGCGTCGGGTGAGGTTGACGTCGGCGATTTCGGGTGGGAGCTCCGGGTCCCCATCGAAGTAGTCCTGCACGTCTTCGAGTGGCAGTTCGAGCGTCGAGTGGAGTCGATATACGCGGCCTGACATAGTTTGTTCTCGGCGAGGTGGCACCGCTGCGCCCGTCTACGTTCTCGTAGGGGGCGTATGTTTATATGACCTGCTGTTCTCCTTGGACGGCGAACACGTCGTGGTCGGTGTCGCGTCTCGGCGGTCATAACTCGCCACGGGCGACGACCGGGCGCGACACGCGACCAGTCGGCTCATTCGCCGGCGAGTTTGGCTTCGAGTTCGCCCCGCTCGTCGAGTTCGGCGAGGATGTCGCTCCCGCCGATGAACTCGCCCTCGACGAACGTCTGGGGCGTCGTCTCCCACCCGCTGTGGGCTTCGAGCGCGTCGCGGAACTCGTCGACGGCCGGCAGCACGTCGACCGTCTCGAAGTCCTCGACGTACTGGCTGATGAGTTCGAGCGCTCGCTGGGAGTAGCCACACTGGGGCATGAGGCGGTTGCCCTTCATGAACAGCACCACGTCGTTCTCCTCGATTGCGGTGTCGACTCGCTCCTGCACAGTATCGGCGTCAAGGTCGCTCCCGGGTTGGAACGTCATACCGTTATGTAGGACACGGCACCTGAAAGGGGTTGCGCACCGACCGTCGGCTCACTCCGAGGCGAGGTCCGACGCTCGACCGGTGTAGCCCGCGGGCGTCAGCGCCCGAAGCTCCTCGCGCACCGACTCGTCGACCGCGAGGTCGTCGAACAGCGCTCGGAAGTCGTCGAGGGTCACGCGCTGGCCCCGCGTGAGTTCCTTCACGCGCTCGTAGGCCTCGGTGTCGCCCTCACGGCGGAGGATGGTCTGGACCGCCTCGCCGATGACTTCAGGCGTCGCGTCGAGTTCCTCGCGCATCACCTGCTCGTTCGGCACGACTTTCTCCAGCCCGGCCTCGGTCTTGCGGTAAGCGATGAGACAGTGGCCGAGCGCCGCACCCATGTTCCGCTTGACGGTGGAGTCCGAGAGGTCGCGCTGGAGGCGGGAGGTGGTGACGTAGTCGGCGAGGAAGGTCAGGTCGGAGTTGGCCTTCGAGAGGTTGCCCTCGCTGTTCTCGAAGTCGATGGGGTTGACCTTGTGGGGCATCGTCGACGACCCCGTCTCGCCCTCGACGGCCCGCTGGCCGAGATAGCGGTCGGAGACGTAGAGCCACGCGTCCCGGTCCAAATCGAGGAGGACGTTGTTGACGCCGCGGAGGGCGTCGAAGAGCGCGGCCACGTCGTCACAGGGGTTGACCTGCGTCGCGAGCGGCGTGTGGTCGAGGCCGAGGCCGGTCACGAACTCGCGGGCGAACCCCGGCCAGTCCACGTCGGGGTAGGCGGCGTGGTGGGCGGCGTAGGTGCCCGAGGCGCCGGCGAGTTTCCCCGAGAGGGCGTCGGCCGCCTCGCGGACCCGGCCCATCGTCCGACCGAGGCGCGCGGCGACGACGGCCATCTCCTTGCCGAAGGTGGTCGGCGTCGCGGGCTGACCGTGGGTGCGCGCGAGCATCGGCGTGTCGCGATAGTCGCGCGCCAGCGACGACAGTTCGTCTCGCACGTCCGCAAGCGCAGGAAGAAGCACCTCCTCCACGGCGGGTTTGAGCAGGAGTCGGTGCGCGAGGTTGTTCACGTCCTCGCTGGTCAGGCCGAAGTGAATCCACGGGTGGAGTTCGTCGTCGGTCCGGGTTCGCAGGAAATACTCCACGGCCTTCACGTCGTGATTCGTGGCCGAATAGCCCTCGGCGCCCTCGGTTTCGAGGCGCTTGACGAGGCGGGCGTCCTCGGCGTCGAACGACTCGTAACAGTCGCGGAGCGCGTCGGGGTCGTCGACGGTGACCGGCGTCACGTCGAGGTCGGCTAGCGCGAGCAGATACTCGACTTCGACGCGGACGCGAGCGCGCATGAGCGCCGACTCGCTGGCGTAGGGCACCAGCGGTTCGGTGTACCGAGCGTAGCGACCGTCGAGCGGCGAGACCGCCGCGAGCGGGTCGCTTCGTGGCAAATCTGTCATAGTTCGCAGTCTCCGTGGGCGACGCAAAAACGTGCCGGTCGGGACGGAGCCGGCGGAGTCGGAACTGTTTTTCCCTCGCGCGAGCCTCCCACGACCATGCTCCGAATCGCGGGTCTCGCCGGCAATCGCGGACGGAATCTGATGCACATCGCGGACATGGCACCGGGCGGCGCCGAGGTGGCTGTCGTCCTCACCGACGACGAGTCGGCGCCGGCGCTCTCGGCGGCGGCCGACCGCGGCATTCCGACCGAAGTGGTCGAACGCGGTGACGACGAGTCCCACGCCGACCACGAGAAGCGTGTCCTCGCACATCTCGACGACTACGAGTTCGACCTCGTCTGTCTCGACGGCTACATGCGCGTCCTCTCGGGCGACTGCCTCGACGCCCTGCCGACGACGCTCAACGTCCACCCCTCGCTACTCCCCGCCTTCCGCGGCGAGGACGCCCACGAACAGGCGCTGGACGCCGGCGTCCGAACCACGGGCTGTACCGTCCACGTCGCCACCGAGGAACTCGACGCCGGCCCCATCGTCACGCAGGAGGCGGTGCCGGTCCACGAGGACGACGACCCAGCCGACCTGAAAGAGCGTGTCCTCTACCGAGCCGAGTTCAAGGCCTACCCGCGGGCCGTCCGCTGGTTCGCCGAGGACCGCGTGACTGTCGACGAGGATGGCGTCACCGTCGACGGCGACGAATCGGGGCAGTTCCCCGCCCGGCGCGTCGTCTCCGACGACCGGAACCGGACGCTCCGCTACGGCGAGAACCCGCATCAGGACGCCGCGCTCTACGCCGACGCCGCGAGCGACACCGCGAGCGTCGTGCAGGCCGACCAGTTGAATACGGGCGCGAAGTCGCTTTCCTACAACAACTACAACGACGCCGACGCGGCGCTCGAACTGATTCGAGAGTTCGAGGACCCCGCCGCGGCGGTCATCAAACACACCAACCCGGCGGGGTGTGCAACCGCCGACACGCTGGCCGAGGCGTACGCCGACGCGCTCTCGACGGACGCGATGAGCGCGTTCGGCGGCATCGTCGCCCTCAACCGCCCCTGCGACGCGGAGACGGCCGCGGCCATCGTCGAATCGTTCAAGGAAGTCGTCGTCGCCCCCGGCTACACCGAGGGCGCGCTCGACGTCCTCACCGAGAAGGAGAACCTCCGCGTCCTCGACGTCGGCGAGTTCGACGGCGAGCGCCCGACGCTGACCGAGAAGCCGCTGACCGGCGGCCGACTCGTGCAGGAGCGAGACGACTGGGTGCCGACCCGCGACGACCTGGACGTCGTCACCGAACGCGACCCGACCGAGGCGGAGATAGAGACGATGCTGTTCGCGTGGCGGACGCTCAAACACGTCAAGTCGAACGCCATCCTGTTCGCGTCGGGGACGGAGACGGTCGGCATCGGCATGGGACAGGTCAGCCGCGTCGACGCCGTCCGACTGGCGGCGATGAAAGCCGAGGAACACGCCGACGGGAAGTCCGCCGAGGGTGCGGTGATGGCCTCGGACGCCTTCTTCCCGTTCCCGGACGGCGTGGAACAGGCGGCCGAGGCGGGCATCGACGCCGTCATCCAGCCCGGTGGCTCCGTCAACGACGAGGACGTCATCGCCGCCGCCGACGAACACGATATGGCGATGGCCTTTACCGGAAAGCGGTGTTTCCGGCACGACTAACGGGAGTGCCGGAAGCCAGCAGGGCGAGCGGAGCGAGTCCTGCGCGGCTTCAGACACGACTGACGTCCGCGTCCCGTACGAAGTATCGACGCTGATAGCCGACGGCGAAAACATATGAGTACGGTCGTCGTACCCTCGCAGGTGCAAGACGACGGCGAGCCAATCACAGTCCTCTACGTGAACGACGACCCGGACCTGCTGGAGCTACTGGTCAGAGGGCTCGAACGCGAACGCGAGCAACTGAACGTGCTGACGGCGACGTCGGCGGACGAGGGGTTCGAGACGGTCCGCACCGAGGGCGTCGACTGCGTGCTGAGCGACTATCATATGCCGGGGCGGACGGGGGTGGAGCTACTCCGAGACGTTCGGGAGTTCGACGAGGACCTCCCTTTCATCATGTTCACCGAGACGGGCGACGAGGTGGCCGCCAGCGAGGCCATCTCGGCAGGCGTCACCGACTACATCATTCGAGAGCCAATAGGCAGTCAACACGAACTCGTCGCCCGGAAAATCATCTCTCACGTCGAGCGCCGCCGGATGGAGCGCCGGGCCGCCCGCGCGGACGAGCGACTGCACGAACTGGCGGCGACGTCGAACGACGTCCTGTGGACGTTCTCCGCCGACTGGGAGGAGCTTCTGTTCGCCAACGACGCGTACGAGGAGCTGTTCGGCCACTCTATCGAGACGCTTCGTGCCGACCCGAGCGCGTTTCTCGGCGTGGTCCACGACGACGACCGCGACCGAGTGCAACTGGCGATGGAGCGGGCCTCGACCGGAACGGCCCAGCAAATCGAGTTCCGAGTCGACCACCCGTCCGGCGTCCAGCTCTGGGTGGAGTCACACTGCAAACCCGTCATGGACGACGGGACGGTCCAGCGCGTCGTCGGCTTCACGCGCGACATCACGGAACGCAAAAACCGCGAACAGGACCTCGCGAGGAAAAACGAGACGCTGGACCAGTTCACCTCGACCGTCGCACACGACCTTCGAAACCCGTTGAACGTCGCGGACGGGCACCTCGGCATCGCTCGCCGGGAGTGTGAGAGCGACCACCTCGAACCGGCCGCGCGAGCGCTCGCCCAGATGAACGACATGCTGGAAGACCTGTTGACGCTCGCCCGGACCGGCGAAACCATCGACGAACTCACCACGGTCGACTTTGCCGATATCGTCGAGGCGAGCAGTAACAACGTGGCGACGACACAGGCGACACTCGAAGTCGTGGACTCCGCCCGGATTCGGTGTGACCCCGGCCGGCTGAAAGAGGCGATAGAGAACCTGCTCCGAAATGCCGTCGAGCACAACCCGGAGTCGGTCCGAATCACGGCCGGTATCCTCCCGGACCGAAGCGGCGTGTACGTCGAAGACGACGGCGAGGGGATTCCGGTCGAAAAGCAAGACCAGATTTTCGAGAGCGGCTACACGACGCTCCACGCCGGAACCGGCTTCGGGCTGTCCATCGTCAGCGAAATCGTCGACGCCCACGGCTGGGAGGTCCGCGTTCGGACCGCCGACTCCGGCGGCGCGCGATTCGAGATAACCGGCGTCGAGTTCGTCGACTGAACTCCCCGAATCGAAGCAGTCTACGACTGGCGGCAGTCCGCTGTAACAACGTTTAAGCGCGACTCGCCACCACCACCGGGTATGACGATAACCGTCCCCGGACCGACGCTCGGCGTCGTCGGCGGCGGCCAACTCGGCCGGATGATAGCCGAGGCGGCCGCCCCACTCGGCGTCGAGGTAATCGTACTCGACCCGACGCCCGACTGCCCGGCCGCGCCAGTCGCGCGCGACCAAATCGTCGGTGACTTCGACGACCCCGACGCAATCAGTCGGCTGGCCGAACGCACCGACGCACTCACCTACGAAATCGAACTCGCGGACCCGGACCACCTCGCAAGCGCGAGCGAGGCGGCGGACGTGCCGGTGCATCCGACGCCCGAGACGCTCCGGACGATTCAGGACAAGTTCGCGGAGAAGGAGATGCTCTCGGCGGCGGACATCCCCGTCCCCGACTACCGCCGCGTCGACTCGGTGGCGGACCTCGAAGCCGCCGTCGAGGAGTTCGGCGAAGTCATGCTGAAGGCGCGCCACGGCGGCTACGACGGCCGCGGGAACGTTCCCGTTCGCTCGGTCGAGGAGGCCGAGGCCGCGATTCGTGAGGTCGGCTCGGTCGAGGACCCCGACGCCATCGCGGAGGCCTTTGTCGACTTCGAGCGCGAAGTCTCGGTCATCGGCGTACAGGGCGAGGACGAGGTCCGAACCTTCCCCGTCGGCGAGAACGTCCACGAGGAGGAGATTCTGCGCGAGACCATCGTCCCGGCGCGGTCGAGTACGGCGACGAAAGGCCGCGCCCAGACCGTGGCTCGGGACGTCCTCGACGTCCTCGACGGCCGGGGCGTGTTCGGCATCGAACTGTTCGAGACGCCCGACAGCGAGATTCTGGTGAACGAAATCGCGCCACGCCCCCACAACTCCGGGCACTGGAGCATCGAGGGCGCGGTCACCTCGCAGTTCGAACAGCACGCCCGCGCGGTGCTGGGGTGGCCGCTGGGGTCGACCCAGCAACGGGCGCCGACGGTGAGCGCGAACATCCTCGGCACCGTCGACGAACGACAGCCGGCCGACCTCGCCGGCATCGAGCGAATCCTCGAACGCGACGCCACGCATCTCCACTGGTACGGCAAAGAGCAGGTGTACCCACTCCGAAAGATGGGTCACATCACGGCGACGGGCGAGGACGTCGACGAACTGCTCGAATCGCTCCGCGAACTGCGCGACAGCCTCACCTTCCAATGAGCGACGGACTCGACACCCTGATTCACGAACTGCACGCACAGGCCGACGACCCGACACCGACCGAGGAGACGCCCGAGGTGGGCATCATCATGGGGTCGGATTCCGACCTCGACGTGATGGAAGGGGCGTACGACGCCCTCCGCGAACTCGGCTTCGCCGAGCAGACGGACTACGACGACCCGCCCGAGGCCCGCTTCACCTTCGAGAGCTACGTCGTCTCGGCTCACCGGACGCCGGACCTGATGTACGCGTACGGCGAGACGGCGGCGGACCGCGGCCTCGACGTCATCATCGCGGGCGCGGGCGGGAAATCCGCGGACCTGCCGAACATGACGGCGTCCATCGCGTACCCGCTCCCGGTCATCGGCGTGCCGGTACAGGAGAAGTCGGTGGATTCGGTCATCGGGATGCCGACAGGTGCGCCCATCGTCGCCGTCGACGCGGGCAAGTCGTACAACGCCGCGCTGTCGGCCGTCCAGATTCTCGGACGCGAACACGCGGAACTCGTCGACCGCCTCGAGGCGGAACACGAGTCCCTGCGGGCGGGAGTCGCGGACGTGTCGAAATCGCTGCACGACCACGGCATCGACGGGTTCCGCGACCGTCGCGAGTGAGTGGGGTCAGTCGCGACAAATCGGCAGAATACGGGCGCGAAACCCGCTCATATCGTGAAACGGCATAAATCAACGCTTATGGGGTAGCGCTCCTAACCGCCGAGACGACAGGAACTAAGGTATGAATCAGTGGATAGCAATCGGTGCGCTCGGATTGGTCGGCGTCGGCATCCCCATCGGGATGATGGTGGTGTCCGCGCTCCTCCGACCGACCGTCACCGAACAAGGAAAGACCGTCATCTACGAGAGTGGAGAGGTCCCGACGGGAACGGCGCACGTCCAGTTCAACATCCAGTACTACATGGTCGCGCTGCTGTTCGTCGTCTTCGACGTCGAAACCGTTCTCATCTTCCCGTGGACGCTCATCTATCGGTCCGCGCTTGAGAACGGGGCGACGCTCACAGAGACCCTCGTGCCGATGCTGGTGTTCATCGGGGTTCTCGTCGTCGGTCTCGTCTGGGCCTGGCGAAACGGCGCGGTCGAGTGGGTCAAGAGTCCGCGTGCATCTCGCCGCAAAACAGAACGTCAATCATGAGTAGCGAACAGGAACGATTCGTCACCGACACACGGAAGGTAGGAAACGAGACACGCGACGCCCGTCTCGGGGCGTCGGGAACCGACAACCGGTTCAACTCAAAGCTTCGCGAGGCGTTCGGCTCGTCGCCGTTCATCCTCACGAAGTTCGACCGATTCATGGAGTGGGTGCGTGGCTCCTCGATGTTCATGCTACAGTTCGGCATCGCCTGCTGTAGTATCGAGATGATGCACACGTACGCGGTCAAACACGACCTCGACCGATTCGGGGCCGGCGTCCCACGCGCCTCGCCGCGACAGGCAGACGTCATCATCGTCCCGGGGACCATCGTCTCCAAGTTCGCCCCGCGGATGAAGCGCGTCTACGACCAGATGCCCGAACCCAAGTTCGTCGTCGGCATGGGGTCGTGTACCATCTCCGGCGGGCCGTTCCAGGAGGGGTACAACGTCGTGAAAGGGGCCGAGGAGGTCATTCCGGTCGACATCCACGTCCCCGGCTGCCCGCCGCGCCCGGAGGCGCTCATCTACGGCGTCGCCAAACTGCAGGAGCGCATCGCCAACGGCGAGAGTTCGCCGGTGACGGTCAAGCCCTACGAACTCGAACAGTTCAGCGACCTCGAACGCGACGAAGTGGTCGACAAACTGGCCGAAGAGATAGACGAAGACGACCTCGTCATGCGGTACAACTGGGCAGATTCACCATGAGCCTCGAAGAATCCGAGCCGGACACCGTCGAGTCGGCACGGACGACCGCCGAGGAAATCGAGGACCTCCTCGGAGACTATGTCCTCGACCGGGACGACCATCTCAACGCGCCGGGCTTCGTCGTCCGACCGGACGAGGTACAGGACGTCCTCTTCCGACTGCGAGACGAAGCGGGCTACGACCACCTCTCCTGTGTCACGGCACAGGAGTACGAGGACCGCTACGAGTCCATCTACCACCTCAAGAAGTACGACGACCCGACGGACGAGGTGAGCGTGGTCGTGCCGACGCCGGTCGACGACCCGGTGAGTCAGTCCGCGGAACCCGTCTACCGCACCGCCGACTGGCACGAACGCGAGGCGTACGACCTCGTCGGCATCGAGTACGACGACCACCCGGACATGCGGCGCATCCTCCTCCCCGAAACGTGGCAGGGGCACCCGCTGGGGCAGGACTACGACCAAGACCGACCCCAGATTGTCCCCCTGCGCGAACACGCCAACCCGCTGGAGGAGGACCACGAGAGCGACTCGGGCGACACGATGTTCCTGAACATCGGCCCGCACCACCCGGCGACACACGGCGTGCTCCACCTCAAGACCGTCCTCGACGGCGAGCAGGTGGTCGACGTGGAGTCCGATATCGGCTATCTCCACCGGTGCGAGGAACAAATCTGCCAGCAGAGCACCTATCGCTACCAAATTATGCCGTATCCGGACCGCTGGGACTACATCTCGGCGGGCCTCCTCAACGAGTGGGCGTACGCCCGCGTCGCGGAGGACCTCGCGGACATCGAGGTGCCGGAGTACGCACAGGTCATCCGGACGATGGGCGCCGAACTCTGCCGTATCGCGGCGCACATGCTCGCGGTCGGTACCTTCGCGCTCGACGTCTACGGCGACTTCACGGCCATCTTCATGTACGCCGTCCGGGACCGCGAGAAGACCCAGAGCATCCTCGAAGAACTGACCGGACAGCGCCTGATGTTCAACTACTTCCGACTCGGGGGCGTCGTCTGGGACCTGCCCGAACCCCGCGAGGACTTCTTCGAGATGATTCGGGACTTCCTCGACGACCTGCCCGAGGCGCTGGAGGAGTACCACGACCTCATCTCGGCGAACGAGATTCTGCAGGCCCGAACCATCGATACGGGCGTCCTGCCGCCGGAAGTCGCCAAGAGCTACGGGGCGACTGGCCCCGTCGCCCGCGGGTCGGGCATCGACTACGACCTGCGCCGTGACGACCCCTACGGCTACTACGACGAACTCGACTGGGACGTGCCCGTCGAGGACGGCTGTGACAACTACAGCCGCCTGCTCGTCCGCCTGCGAGAGGTGGAGGAGTCGGCCAAAATCATCGAGCAGTGTGTCGACCTGCTCGAAGACTGGCCGGAAGACGAGCGCACCATCCAGTCGAACGTTCCGCGAACGATTCGCCCCGACGACGATACGGAAGTGTACCGTGCCGTCGAGGGTGCGAAGGGCGAACTCGGCATCTACGTGCGCGCCGACGGGACCGAGAAGCCGGCCCGATTCAAGATTCGGAGCCCGTGTTTCTCCAACCTCCAGACGCTGCCGGAGATGTCGAACGGGGAGTACATCCCCGACTTGGTTGCGGCGCTCGGTAGCCTCGACATCGTCCTCGGAGAGGTGGACCGCTAATGGAATCGGTGGTCCTGCAGTCGGGGACGGCAACGCCGACCAACGCCAGCGCCTCCGGCCCGGTGACGACGCTCCCCGAGACCATCTCGGGCGCGCTCGGCCTCTCGGGCACCCTCGGCGACATCGTCGGCGGCCTCATCGGCGCCTTCCTCATCGCCAACATCATGCTGGGGATGACGGCGCTGGCGGGGCCGTGGGCCAAGCGTAAGATTACGGCGGCGTTTACCGACCGCATCGCGGTCAACCGGGTCGGGCCGTTCGGCCTGCTCATCATCGTCGCCGACGCGGTGCGGCTCCTCTCGAAGGAGCTTATCGTGCCCGAGGGCGTCGACCGGCCGGCGTGGGACCTCGCGCCCATCATCCTGCCGTTCTCGGCACTGCTCGGCTTCGCGGTCATCCCGCTGGGGAGTGGCCTCCAACTGGCCGACCCCGAGACGGGCATCGTCTTCGCGTTCGCGGCGGCCTCGATTGCGTCGCTCGGTCTCGTGATGGCCGGCTACGCCTCGAACAACAAGTACTCCGTGCTGGGGTCGCTCCGCTCGATTGCACAGAATCTCGCCTACGAGATTCCGCTCGTCGTCACGGCGGCGTCGGTGCTCATCTTCGCCGGCACCTTCCGGACGAGCGAAATCGTCGCGGCGCAGACGGAGACGCTCGTGACGATTGCGGGTATCGCCATCCCCGGCTGGTACGCCTTCGTCAACCCCTTCGCGTTCGTCCTGTTCGTCGTCGCGAACCTCGCGGAAATCGGGCGTAACCCGTTCGACATTCCGGAGGCGCCGACCGAAATCGTCGCCGGGTACCAGACGGAGTATTCGAGCGTCTACTTCGTGCTGTTTTACCTCGGCGAGTTCATCCACATCTTCCTCGGGGGCGCGCTCATCGCCGTCCTCTTCCTCGGCGGTCCGGCGGGGCCGGTGCTGCCCGGCTTTGTCTGGATGGTCATCAAGATGTGGGCGTTCTTCCTGTTCACGCAGTGGGCCCGCTCTGCGGTCCCGCGCGTGCGCATCGACCAGTTAATCGAAATCGGGTGGAAGGGGATGCTCGTGCTCTCCTTCGCCAACCTCGTCCTCACGGCAATCCTCGTGGGAGTGATAGCGCAATGATTGGAATCCTCAAAGGCATGGCGACGACGATGAAACACGCACTGGACGGTAAGACGTTCACCGTCGAATACCCGGACGTGGCCCCGGAGGTCAGCCCCCGGTTCCGCGGCGTCCACAAGTTCAGTCAGGAGCGGTGTATCTGGTGCCGACAGTGCGAGAACGTCTGTCCGAACGACACGATTCAAATCGTTCAGGACGACCAGCGCAACGGCGAACAGTACAATCTCCACATCGGCCAGTGTATCTACTGCCGGCTCTGCGAGGAGGTGTGTCCGGTCGACGCCATCCTCCTCACGCAGAACTTCGAGTTCACGGCCGACACCAAAGACGACTTCGTCTACAACAAAGAGCAGTTGAAAAACGTCCCGTGGTACAAGGGCATCGACCCCTTGGAATCGCGAAACCCTGACCGGAGCGCGTGGATTGGTGAGGGGGACGGCGAAATCGACTACCAGTGATGGCCGAGCCGGCACTGCGCCGTCTCGAAACGTTCAAAAGAATACCTCAAGCAAACTCAAGCAATGGTGTATGAAACGATAGCGTTCGTGCTGTTTGCCCTGGTCACACTGGGCTGCAGCCTGGGCGTCGTCCTCGTCGAGGACGTGTGGCACTCCGCACTCCTCCTGGGCGGCGCCCTGTTGAGCGTCGCGGTACATTACGTGATGCTGCAGGCGGAGTTTCTCGCCGCCATGCAGATTCTCGTCTACGTGGGCGGGGTGCTCATCCTCATCACGTTCGCCGTGATGCTCACGAAATCGACCTCGGCAGCGGAATCGACAGGGACAACGGAGGTGCGTGAGACGTGACGACGAAGCCGGAACTCCGGACCGGAGCGAATCTGCTCCCCGGACTCGCGGCCGTCGCGCTGTTCGTCGTGATGGCCGCCGCCATCCTCAGCGCCTCGTTCGGCGACCCGCAGGGCTTTGCGCCCGACGCGCCCATCACCGCGAGCATCGGCTACGCGATGTTCAACCTCGATATGGGCGCGGTGCCGGGTGAGGGGATGCTCGTCGCGTTCATCGCCATCGCGGTTACGCTGGACGCCGCGCTCGACGGCTCGCTCTTCCTCGCAAAACGCGAGGAGTCGGGGAGTCCGGTCGCGCTACTGGCGGACGGTGGCCGCGAGATTCGTGACCGTCTCCGTGACGACGCGGACGACGACGGAGGTGACCGCTGATGGTGCCGGTCCAGTGGTATCTCCTGCTGGCCGCGGCGATGTTCTGCATCGGCCTGTTCGGCATCCTGACCCGGCGGAACGCGCTGCTGTTCCTGATGTCGGTCGAACTGATGCTGAACGCCGCCAACATCAACCTCGTCGCCTTCTCGGCGTACTGGGGTAACGTGACCGGGCAGACGTTCAGCCTGTTCACGATGGCGCTTGCCGCCGCCGAAGTCGCGGTGGGCATCGGCATCATCCTCGTCCTGTATCGCAACTTCGACAACGTGGACGTGACCACAGCCGCGGAGATGAGGTGGTAAGATGGCCGGAGCATTCGACTTCGCACCCGTCATCGTCCTCCTCCCGTTCCTCTCGTTCGTGGTGTCGCTCGCGGGCGGGAAGTACCTGCCAAAGGGCGGCGCGTTCGGCGGTATCGCTGCCACCGCCGGCTCGCTCGTCCTCTCGGCGTGGGTCTTCCTGACCGTCAGCGCCGGCAACGCCTACAACGAGACGCTGTACACGTGGGTCGCGGGCGGTGAGACGTCGCTCACCTTCGGCCTCCTGCTCGACCCGCTGGCGGCGATGATGCTGCTCATCGTCTCGCTGGTCGCGCTGCTGGTTCACGTCTTCAGCCTCGGCTACATGAACGACGAGGGCGAGACGGGGCTACCGCGGTACTACGCCGGCCTCGGCCTCTTTACCGCCTCCATGCTCGGGTTCGTCGTCGCCGACAACCTGCTCATGGCGTTCATGTTCTTCGAACTGGTCGGGCTCTGCTCGTATCTCCTGATTGGCTTCTGGTTCCGCGAGGACGGCCCGCCGAGCGCCGCGAAGAAGGCGTTTCTCGTCACCCGCTTCGGGGACTACTTCTTCCTCGTCGGCGTCGTCGCCGTCTTCGCCACCTTCGGCACCGCGAAGTTCGCGGGCGAGGGGTCGTTCCCGGTACTCGCCGAGGAGGCACTCGGCGGCGCCGCTGGGGTGAACACCTTCGGCTTCGCGCCCGAGACGTGGTTCACCATCGTCGGCCTCCTCATCCTCGGTGGCGTCGTCGGCAAGTCCGCGCAGTTCCCGCTGCACACGTGGCTGCCCGACGCGATGGAGGGTCCGACGCCCGTCTCCGCGCTCATCCACGCCGCGACGATGGTCGCCGCGGGCGTCTATCTCGTCGCACGGATGTACGGCTTCTACGCCCTGTCGCCGACGGCGCTCGGCATCATCGCGCTCGTCGGTGGCTTCACGGCGCTCTTTGCCGCGACGATGGGCGTCGTCAAACGGGAAATCAAGCAGGTGCTCGCCTACTCCACCATCTCGCAGTACGGCTACATGATGCTGGGGCTGGGCGCTGGCGGCTACGTCGCCGCGAGCTTCCACCTGCTGACTCACGCCTTCTTCAAGGCGCTGCTCTTCCTCGGTGCCGGCTCGGTCATCATCGCCATGCACCACGACGAGGACATGTGGAACATGGGCGGCCTGAAAGACCGGATGCCCGTCACCTACTACACGTTCCTCTCGGGGTCGCTCGCGCTCGCGGGCATCGTCCCCTTCGCGGGCTTCTGGTCGAAAGACGAGGTGCTCTACGAGGCGCTCGTCCACGGCCTCGGTGGCTCGCCGCTCCTGCTTGCGGGCTACGCGATGGGCCTCGTGGCCGTCTTCTTCACCGGCTTCTACACCTTCCGGATGGTGTTCCTGACGTTCCACGGCGAGCCGCGAAGCGAGATTGCGCGGAACCCACACGGCGTGCGCTGGAACGTCAAGGGGCCGCTGGTCGTCCTCGGGATTCTCGCCGCCACCGTCGGCTTCGTCAACATGGTGCCGGTCCAGGACCTGACGGGGATTCATCTCGAATACTTGCACGACTGGCTCGCCCACGGCGAGATTTCGGCGCTCACCTCGGAGCATTACAGCGAACTGCTCCACGACTACGCGCACTACACGTCGGCTGACGTGGCGTCGTACGTCGCGGGCGCGGTGTCGCTCGCGCTCGCACTCGCGGGCGCCGGCGCGGCACACGTCCTCTACAACGTCCCGGACCCCGACGAGCACACCGAAAAGCTCGGCGCGGTCAAGACGCTGTGGTACAACAACTACTATCAGGACGAGTATCAGGTCTGGATTGCCCAGTCGCTCGTCCTGCCGGTCGCTCGCGTCGCCGACCGGTTCGACCAAGGCGTCGTCGACGGCGTCGTCAACGGCGTCTCCAGCGTGAGCCTGTTCGCAGGGAGTCGCATCCGTCGGATTCAGACTGGTGTCGTGACTAACTACGCCGTCCTTCTCACCCTCGGGTTGACGGCGTTGCTTGTCGTCTTCGGACTGGTTGGAGGGTGGTTCGCATGATTATTGAAGCGCTGATAGCCGTCACGTTCGCCGCCTCGATGGTCGTCTTGCTGGCGCCCGACCGGGTCGCCGGCCGACTCGCGGCGGCGCTGAGCCTGCTCCCCGTCGTGGGCAGTCTCTACATGTGGAGTCGATTCGACGCGTCGGGCAACGCCCTCACGGGTGGCTCGATTGCGTTCGAGACGATGGTACCGTGGCTGGAACTGGGCGGCTACACGCTCAACTGGCACGTCGGCGTCGACGGCATCGGCCTGCCGCTGGTCGTGTTGACGACGGTGCTCACGACGCTGGCTATCGTCAGCGCGTGGACGCCCATCGACGACCGTCAGTCCCAGTTCTACGGCCTGATGCTGTTCATGGAGGCGAACCTGCTGGGCGTGTTCACCGCGCTCGATTTCTTCGTCTGGTTCGTCTTCTGGGAGGCCGTCCTCCTGCCGATGTACTTCCTCATCGGCGTGTGGGGCGGCCCCCGGCGGAAGTACGCCGCCATCAAGTTCTTCGTCTACACGAACATCGCGTCGCTGGCGATGTTCATCGGCTTCATCGCGCTGGTGTTCGGGCTGGGCGACTCGGTGTCGTCGCTCGACATGCCGGCCATCGCGCGGGCGCTCCGAGCGGGTGAACTCGGCGGGTTGCACGGCATCTCCGCCGGGACGCTTCGCGCCGTCGCCTTCGTGGCGATGTTCCTCGGGTTCGCGGTGAAGGTACCCATCGTCCCCTTCCACACGTGGCTGCCCGACGCCCACGTCGAGGCGCCGTCGCCAGTGTCGGTGATGCTGGCGGGCGTCCTCCTGAAGATGGGGACGTACGCACTGCTCCGGTTCAACTTCACGATGCTGCCGGAGACGGCGACCCAGTTCGCGGTGCCAATCGCACTCATCGCCGTCATCAGCGTCATCTACGGGGCGATGCTCGCGCTTGCTCAGCAGGACCTCAAGCGCATCGTCGCCTACTCCTCCGTCTCCTCGATGGGCTACGTCATCCTCGGACTCATCGCCTACACGACCTACGGAGTCGGTGGGGCGACCTTCCAGATGATTGCCCACGGCCTCATCTCGGGGCTGATGTTCATGTCGGTCGGCGTCATCTACAACACGACCCACACGCGGATGGTGGGCGACATGTCCGGCATGGCAGACCGAATGCCCGTCACGGTCGGCATCCTCATCGCCGGCGCGTTCGGCTACATGGGACTGCCGCTGATGGCTGGCTTCGCAGGCGAGTTCTTCATCTTCAAAGGCGCCTTCGCGTCGACGGTCACCGCGGCCATGCCCCTGTTCACGGCGGCCGCGATGTTCGGCATCGTCGTCGTCGCGGGCTACCTGCTCTTTGCGATGCAGCGGACGCTGTTCGGGACGTTCCGCCTCGAAACCGACTACGAGGTTGGTCCGGCGGCGCTCCACGAGACGGTGCCGCTGGCCATCCTGCTCGTGACCATCATCGTCCTCGGCGTCGCGCCCGACATCTTCTTCGGGATGATTCGTGACGCCGTGACGCCGCTGCTGGACTTCGGAGGTGAGCTCTAGTGACACCACTACAGATTCAACTGCCGACTTGGACCGCCGTCGCACCGACGCTGCTGCTCGGGCTGACGGCGCTCGTCCTGTTCCTCGTCGACAGCATCGACCCCGACTCGACGCGCTCGGCCCTACTCGCAGGCATCTCGACGCTCGGCAGCGTCGCCGCGGCGGCCGTCGCCGGCTGGTTCCTGTTGGCCGGCACCGGACAGACGGGCGGTGCCATCGAACTCTACGGCGGCTCGGTCATCGTCGACGGCCTGAGCCTCTTTTTCACCGTCATCTTCGCCAGCGTCACCGCCATGGTGTCGGTCGCGAGTTACGACTACCTGCGTGGCCGGAGCAATCAGGCAGAGCTCTACTCGCTGATGCTACTGGCGGCGACTGGGATGAGCCTCATGGCCTCGTCCGGGTCGCTCGTGACGGTGTTCGTCAGTCTCGAACTCGCGTCCCTACCCTCGTACGCGCTCGTGGCCTACCTCAAGCACAACCGCGGGAGCGTCGAGGCGGGGCTGAAGTACTTCCTCGTCGGCGCCGTCTCCTCGGCGGTGTTCGCGTTCGGCGTCTCGCTCATCTACGCCGTCACGGGGACCCTCCGCCTCTCGGAGGTGGCAAGCGCCATCGGCTCGGCAGAGAGCCTCGTCGGCGTCGCGGGCGTGGGCGTGCTGATGATTGCCGGCGGCTTCGCGTTCAAGACGGCCTCCGTCCCCTTCCACTTCTGGGCGCCGGAGGCGTACGAGGGCGCACCCGCTCCCGTCAGCGCCTTCCTCTCGTCCGCATCGAAGGCGGCTGGGTTCGCGGTGGCCTTCCGCGTGTTCGCCGTCGCCTTCCCCATCGACTCCGTCGTGCCCATGGGTATCGACTGGCCGCTGCTCTTTGCCGTCCTCGCCGTCGTCACGATGACACTCGGCAACTTCGCGGCGGCGACCCAAGAGAACGTCAAGCGGATGCTCGCGTACTCCTCGGTGGGGCACGCGGGCTACGCGCTCATCGGCCTCGCGGCCCTGTCGAGTGGCGGCCCCAACGGGTCCGTGATGGGCGCGAGCATGGCGCATCTGCTCGTCTACGGCTTCATGAACACCGGTGCCTTCCTGTTCATCGCGATGGTTGAACACTGGGAGGTCGGACGGACCTTCGAGGACTACAACGGACTCGCGACGCAGGCACCGGTCGCCTGTGTGGCGATGACCGTCTTCATGTTCTCGCTGGCCGGCCTGCCGCCCTTCGGGGGCTTCCTCTCGAAGTACGCCCTGTTCTACTCCGCGATTCAGGGTGGGTTCTGGTGGCTCGCTGCCATCGGCGCCATCAACAGCGCGCTGTCGCTGTTCTACTACTCCCGCGTCGTGAAGGCGATGTGGATAGAGGAGCCCTCGGCGTCGCTCGACTTGGGTTCGACGCCGCTCAGCATCTACGCGGCCGTCCTCGTCGCCGCCGTCGGGACGCTCCTGCTCCTGCCGGCCTTCGGCCCGGTCATCGAGACGGCCCAGAGCGCCGCGACGGCGCTGTTCGCGTAGCGCCACTCCATTTCTCACGCTTTCCGTGACGGTAGGGTTTTGAGTGACGGGCGTAAGGGACGGGTATGGTGAGGCGGCTCGTTCTCGGCTGTGGCCGCGCCGGCGAAACCGTCGTAGGCGTCGTCTCGACGTGGGGCGGTGACCTCCATGCAGTCGTTTCGAGCGAAGCCCGACTCGACAGCATGGACGGCGTCGCGAACGTCGTCCACGGCGACCCCGCGGACCCGGAAACGTACCCCGACGCGACCGACGTGGTGCTAGTGCTCGGCGACGACGACGCCGACAACCTCGACGCGGCGCGACAGGCCCGCGAGTCGTTTCCGGACGCCCTGATTCTCGCGTGTCACAGCGGCGCGTCCGAATCGGCGACGGCGTTAGCATCGGTCGCCGACCGCGTCGTCGACACTCGACAACTCCTGACCGACCATCTCCTCGATTTGGTCACGGGGACGAACGCGACCCGAGTCTGCCGACTGCTGCACGTCCTCCGCGGCATCGACGGCCGACTGGCAGTCGTGATGCACGACAACCCGGACCCGGACGCCATCGCCTCGGCGCTCGCCGTCGCCCACATCGCGCGGTCGGTAGGCGTCGACGCCGACGCGTGTTACTTCGGCGATATCTCCCATCAGGAGAACCGGGCGCTGGTGAACCTCCTCGAACTCGACCTCCACAACATCGAGTCGGAGGACGCCCTCGACGGGTACGCCGGCGTCGCACTCGTCGACCACTCCCGACCGGGCGTGAACGACGGCCTCGACCCGAACACCGAGGTGGACGTGGTCATCGACCACCACCCGCCGCGCGCGCCGGTCGAGGCGCGCTACGTCGACCTTCGGAGCGACGTCGGAGCGACGAGCACGCTCCTCGCGTCGCATCTGAAGCGGCTGGGCATGACGCCGGACCGGACGGTGGCGACGGCGCTGCTCTACGGCATCCGGGTCGACACCCGCGATTTCACTCGCGAGGTGTCCGAAGCGGACTTCGAAGCGGCGGCGTTTCTCCTCCCTCACGTCGACGGGACGGTACTCGAACGCGTCGAGGAGCCGAGCATGGGGTCGGAGGTGTTCGAGACGCTGGCGGCGGCGATTCGCAACCGAGAGGTGCGCCACGACGTTCTCACGAGCGGGGTCGGGCGCATCACCGACCGGGACGCCCTCGCGCAGGCCGCGGACCGACTGCTCGATATGGAGGGCATCAGCATCGCCGTCGTCCACGGGTTCATGGACGAGACCATCTACGTCTCGGGCCGGGCCCGCGGGACGGATGTCGACCTCGGGGAGGCATTTCGGGACGCACTCGGCCCGATTGGGAGCGCGGGCGGCCACGCCGACATGGCGGGCGCACAGATTCCCCTCGGCATCCTCGGCGCCGTCGAGGACGCGTCGACGGAGTCGCTGTCGAGCATCGTCGACGACGTCATCGCCGGCCGGCTGTTCGAGGTGCTCGAAAACCCGCCGAGTGCGCCGCGTCGGGACGCCGACGCCGATATCGCCTTCGAGTTCCCCCTCGCAGACGAGGAGTCGGAGCGCGAGTAGTCGAACACCCTTTTGAGAGTCGGCGTCGTACGACTCGACAATGGCCGCCAATGCGACAGTCGAAGACTACATGACGCGGGACGTGGCGACGGTGTCACCGGACGACACCGTCGCCGAAGTGGCGCGTCGAATCGTCGAGAGCGAGGGCCACACCGGCTTCCCCGTGACAGACGGTCGACACGTCGAGGGGTTCATCAGCGCCCGCGACCTGCTGAAGTCGGACGACAACGCGCGCGTGTTCACCGTCATGTCCGACGATTTGGTCGTCGCCCACCCGGACATGAAAATCAACGACGCCGCGCGGGTCATCCTCCGCTCCGGGATTCAGAAACTCCCGGTCGTCGACGACGCCGGCAACCTCGTCGGCATCATCTCGAACACGGACGTCATCCGGAGTCAAATCGAGCGCGCCACCCCCGAGAAGGTGGACAAGTTGATGCACACGCTCGAAGATATCCACGACATCGAGGTGACCGAGGAGCGCCGGCAGATTGACCTCGCGAACCTCACCCCCACGCAGTCGCGGGTGTACGCCGACGAGTTGCAGGGTCGGAGCTACGAACTCGAACACGGGCTGGCCGAACCGCTGGTCGTCATCGACAACGGCGGGCAACTCCTGCTCGCGGACGGCCACCACCGCGTCATGGCCGCGAATCGCCTCGATATCGAGGACATGGACGCGTACGTCATCGTCGTCGACGAGGCGGACGAACTCGAACTCGGCATGCAACGCACCGCCGAGAAGGAAGGACTCGACTCCATCGACGACATCGACGTCGTCGACTACGCGCGTCACCCGCTTATCGAGACGACCGAGCGCCTGCAAGAGCGCGACCGTTAACTCGACTCGTCGGTCGTCGCAGGGTCGTCGTCGGTCGTGAACGAGTTGTCGTTCTCGTCGGCCGTGGGTGACCCGTCGTCACCGTCGGTCGTGAACGAGTTGTCGTTCTCGTCGGCCGTGGGTGACCCGTCGTCACCGTCGGTCGGTCCGTCGTCACCGTCAGTCGACCCGCCACCCTCGTCAGGGCGGTCGACCCCGACGAGGTCGAGGTCCGAATCGAGCATTCCGAGCACCGACAGCGAGTAGTAGCGGACGAACGTGAGCGCGGGCACCTGCACGAGGAGGCTGACGATAAAGAGCGCGATGGCGAACAGGGCGGCAAACAGCAGGAATATCACCCAGCCCGCGGCGTGGATACCGGCGGCGGAGGCGGCGAGATACAGCAGGCCGCCGACGATGATGAGGGGGATGGCGAGGACGATTGCCGCAATGAGGACGACGATGGAGACGGCGAGGCTCACGCCGATGCCGAGGACGAACTTCGCGACGATGTAGAGTCCGACCTGCTTCCACTCGGCGCGGAGCGTCGGCCAGACGCGCCGCCAGCCAGCGATGACACCCGACTCCTCGGCGAGCATCGCCGGCACAACGAAGTCGGTCGTCAGGCCGTTGACCACGCCGCTGACGAGCGCGACGAGGGCAAACAGGAAGATGAGCGGGAGGACGAGCAAGAAGAAGGCGGCCGAGACGCCCATCCCGACGCCGAACACCGCCAGCAAGGGGATGGCGATGAGCAACAGTCCAACCAGACCAACGGCGATTCGGAAGCCGAACAGGCGGAGACCGGCGCCGAAGTGCTCGCGGAACGGCTCGCGAATCGAAATCTCGCGGTCGCGCAGGCCGGTGACGAGGACGAACTCCATCACGGCGCCGACGAGGCTCCAGAGGAGGACGAGTGCGACGACGAGGACGACGATGCCCACGAGGATGGCGAGCGTGGAGGATTCGGGGAGCGACGGCGCCGGCACGTCGGCTGGCGTGCCGCCGCCACCGCCGGAGGGGATATCGAAGTTGCCGCTTCCGGTCGGGAGGTTGCCGCCGACGCCGACGAACAGGGCTATCACGGCGAGTCGGAGCCACTGTCCGCGGTCGATTGGGCGGAGGAGGTCTTCGGTCGCGTCACGGGCGGTGTGGAGGGCCGCGAAGGCGTACCAGGACGACATACGTCACTCGTCACACGCATATGACAAAAATAGCTGTGGTCACGTCCGCGACGGGCCTTTACCTGCGGGCGCGTACGGACGCACAATGACGCCGTTCGAACGCCGGACGCGACGGGCGCAGGAACGCCTCCGCGACGCCGGCGCCGACGCTCTCGTCTGTGCGCCGGGCCGGGACTGCCAGTATCTCTCGGCCGTCGAGAGCGAGCAGAGCGACCGCCTGCAACTGCTGGTCGTCCCCGCCGAGGGCGACCCGACGTTCGTCGTGCCGACGCTCGAAGCCGACTCGATTCGCGAGGCGACGTGGGTCGACGACGTCCGGTCGTGGGACGACGACACCGGGCCGGGACCGGTGCTCGACGCCCTGCTCTCGGCGCTCTCGCCGTCGCGACTTCTCCTCTCGGAACGGTTGTGGGCGCGCTTTGTCCTCGACATCCGAGAGCGGTGTCCGGCGGCGGACCTCGGCCTCGCGAGCGACGTCCTCGCGCCGCTTCGGATGCGGAAAGACGAACGGGAGCGAGCGGCGCTCCGCGCGGCCGGCGAGGCGGCCGACGCGGCGATGCGAGACGTGCGAGCGCTGGGTGCCGACGCCGTCGGAAAATCAGAATCGGACCTCGCGGCGTTCGTCGCGGAGCGACTCGACGCTCACGGCGGGTCGGGAACCGCCTTCGACACCATCGTCGCCTCGGGCCCGAACGGCGCCGACCCGCATCACTCGACCGGGGACCGAGTGATTGGAGCCGGCGACCCCGTCGTCCTCGATTTCGGGACGCGAGTCGACGGCTACGTGAGCGACCAGACGCGGACCGTCGTCTTCGACGGCGACCCCGACCCGGAGTTCGAAGCGGTCCACGACGTGGTTCGGGCGGCACAGGCGGCGGGCGTCGCCGCCGTCGAACCCGGCGCGACGACGGACGCCGTCGACCGGGCGGCGCGCGAGGTCATCGAGGGGGCGGGCTACGGCGACCGGTTCGTCCACCGGACGGGCCACGGCGTCGGCCTCGACGTTCACGAGGCGCCGTCGGTCGTGGCGGGCGACGGCACGACGCTCGAACCGGGGGTGGCAATCAGCGTCGAACCGGGCGTGTACCTGCCCGACCGCTTCGGCGTCCGCATCGAGGACGTGGTCCTCGTGACCGACGACGGCGCGACGCGGCTCAACCGGACCGACCGCGGCTGGCGATGCTAGCGTCAGGACGGTGCCGCTCGGGTTTAGGCCGACCAAATATATCGAAAATATGATAATACTTAACCGCGTTCGCGGCGTCGAATCGGCCGATGGCGTTGCTCGAAAACGTCGTGTTCGTCTTCGCCGCCGGGCTGGTGACGGCGCTCGCGACGGGGTTGGGGGCGATTCCCTTCTTCCTCGTCGCCGACGTGAGCGACCGCTGGAACGTGGCGCTGTGGGGACTGGCGTCGGGTATCATGGTGTCGGCGTCGATTTTCGGCCTCATCTTCGAGGGACTGTCGGCGGCCGACACGCCGCTCGAAATCGTCCCCGGCCTCGTCGCGGGCGTCGTCCTCGTCGTCGTCGCTCACGAGGTTATCGACGACTACGAGATGGACCCGAAGGAGTACGAGGAAGCCGACTTTCAGAAATTACTGCTCATCCTCGGGGTGTTGACCGTCCACAGTTTCCCCGAGGGCGTCGCGGTGGGCGTCGCCTTCGCCGACCTCGGGTTGGAGGCGGCCGCCGATAGCTCGATTGCCATTCTCGGACTGGCGGTGCCCCTACTGGCCGTGTTCATGACCCTCGCTATCTCGATTCACAACGTCCCCGAGGGCGTCGCCATCTCGATTCCGCTCCGGACGCTCGGCGTCTCCGAGTGGAAGATGGTCTGGTGGGCCGTCTTCTCCAGCCTTCCCCAACCCATCGGCGCGGTCATCGCCTTCCTGTTCGTCCGGTTCGCCCGCGAGTTCCTCCCCGTCGGCTTCGGCTTCGCCGCCGGGGCGATGATTTATCTCGTCGTCACGGAGTTCATCCCCGAGGCACTCACCATCGGGAAAGGGTTGCCGGGGGACGGACGGCGCGAACTCGTCGCCGGCGTCGTCGCCGGCGTCGCCGCGATGGTGCCGCTCCTGTTCCTTTAGTGGTCGTGGCCCGTCGCCTCGCCGAAGGTCATGCCGAAGCGCTCCTCGAAGAGTTCCTCGGCCTTCTCGTTGATTTCGGTGAGGTCGGCCGGCGCCTCACCCTCGGCGTGGTGGACGATGGCGTGAGAGCGCTGGACAAAGGAGAGTAGCGCGATTTCGGTGACGACTGTCGTCGGCGACTCGCCCTGTTCGGCGAGGGCGTCGACGAGGCCCTCGGGCAGTTCGAGTTCGTCGGTTTCGCCGTCCGGTCCTTCGATAGTGTACGTCTCGGTATCGACCATGCCCCCCACTCGGGGCGCCCGGTATAAGGGCGTGTGGGAAACGACCTAGTCGTCGCTCTCGGCCGCGGCGGGTTCCTCCGCCTCGGCGGCGGCGCGTTCTCGCTCCAAGTCTTCGAGGTAGCCGTCGGCGTCGATGGCGGCCTTACAGCCCATGCCGCCCGCGGTGATGGCCTGCTGGTAGTGGTAGTCGACGACGTCGCCCGCGCCGAACAGGCCGGGGACGCCCGTCGCAGTCTGGCGCGCGCCGTCGCCGCCCGCGGTTTCGAGATAGCCGTCCTCGTCCATCTCGACGTCGAGGCCTTCGAGATACGCCGTGTTCGGCGTGTGGCCGATGGCGTAGAACACCGCGCCGGCGTCGAAGTCGAACTCCTCGGTGTCGGGGTCGTCGAGTTTGTCGGTCGGATGCCCCTCGGGGTGGTGGACCATCGTCGCGTGGTCGACACCCTCCTCCTGCGTGCCGTGGAGTTCCGTGACCTCCGTGTTCAGTTTGAGTTCGATGTCGCCGTCGTCGACGTGTTCCATCACGCGGTCAATCCAGTAGTCCTCGGCCCGGAACTCGTCGCGCCGGTGGACGAGATAGACTGTCGAAGCGAACTTCGTGAGGAAGACGGCCTCCTCACAGGCGGCGTCGCCCCCGCCGACGACGACGATTTTCTCGTCGCGGAAGAACGCGCCGTCACAGGTCGCACACGTCGACAGGCCGTAGCCCATCAGTTCGTCTTCGCCGGGGATGCCGAGAGTGCGCGCACTGGCGCCCGAAGCGGCGATGAAGGCGTCCGAAGTGTAGGTGTCGCCATTGGTCAGCGTGACGTGGAAGGTGCGGCCCGGCCCGGCGCCGTCCTCGACGTCGACGGATTCGATGACGCCGTTCTCGATGTCGGCGCCGAACTTCCGCGCCTGCTCTTTCATGTTGGTGACCAGTTCGGGGCCGCTGATTCCCTCGGGGAAGCCGGGGAAGTTGTCCACATCGGTCGTCAGCGTCAACTGGCCGCCGGGTTCGTCGCCCTCGAACACCAGCGGGTCGTTGTTCGACCGGCCGGCGTAGATGGCGGCCGTAAGCCCCGATATTCCGCTCCCTGCGATGATGAGACGCCGGTGGTCGGCGCCGTCGCTCTCGCTCATACCGGTGGTAGGGGGGAGAGACCCATTTACCTTGTGTTGTCGGCTGAACCTTCTTGCCGCGGGCGCCCCCACCACCGTCCATGCCCGCCGACCTCATCGAGAAGACCGACCGCTACGAACGGATGCTCGCCGACGCCCTCGACGCCGCGGAGGTTCGCCCGCCCGACGACACCCCCCTCGGCGTCGCCGCCGCCGAGTGCCGGGAGATGGCGCAGTCGTATCTCGACGACGGCCGTCACTTCCGCGACGCCGACGACCCCGTGAACGCCCTCGCCTCGTTCTCCTACGGCTACGGGTGGCTCGACGCCGGCGTCCGGATGGGTCTCTTTTCGGTGCCGGAGGAGACGGAGCTGTTCACGACGTAGCCCCGTCCCGCTCGATTCGTCGACTGCGCGGTTCGGGATTAGTTCGACGCGCTGGAGACGCTCCGGGAGCGGCCTCGCGTCTCGCGACCGAGTGCCCATCCGAGAGTGCCGCCGTACACCAGGTGCAGACCGAGCGTCGCGACGGCGATTTTCGGGGTGAGCGCCGTCCCGAAGACGCCCCACCCGAGGAGGGGTAGCACCACGACGCCCATGCCGAACCAGAGCAAGACGCCGAAGCCGAGTCCGTTCCGAAGGGACGCGGGGCGGTCGAGTCGGGCGAACACGACGCCGAAGACACCGCCGTAGAGCAGATGGGCGGCGAGCGCGAGTCCCATCCGGAGCGGTTTGGGAGCGTCCCCGAGCACGAGACTTACGAGTGCCTCCGGAATCGGTCGCGGCATCGGAGCAACTCCGGTGACGACGCCGGCGACCATCGGTATCGACATCACGAGCGTCGCAACGATTCCCCACGCGAAACCGGTCTGGATGCGAGTATCAGTCACGTCCGTTCCGTAGTTCGCCGTTGATATATCTCTAATCTAATGTGAAACTAAGTCGGTTAGGTATTACAACCAGCTTATCTATGACAACCACTTTGTGTTCCCGGTTCGACGGGCGAACATGGCCAGTAGCGACTGCCTGGCAGAGTGGTGCCGCGACGAGGACTGGTGTACCATCACCTGCACGGCAGAGATTATCGGGAAGAAGTGGCATCCAGTCATAGTGCATCGACTCCTCGTGAACGAGGCGCTCGGGTTCAACGCGCTCGAAGAGGCAGTCGGTGGCATCTCCAGTAACGTCCTCTCGAACAGTCTCGACGACCTCGAAGCGAACGGGCTGGTGAACCGCGAGATAGTCAGCGAGAAACCGTTTCGGGTCGAATACTCGCTCACCGACCCCGGCGAAGACCTCGCCCCGCTCATCGAAGCGATGGGAGAATGGGGCGAAAAGCACGCCAGGCCCCCCGGAGGCGAGACGTGAGAGAGAAGCGTCGCCGTCAGTACCGGTAGCTCGGCCCGTCGTCGCTGTCCTCGACGTCGACACCGATGGCTTCGAGTTCGTCGCGAAGGTCGTCCGCTCGCTCGTAGTTGCCCGCCTCGCGTTCGGCCTCGCGCACGTCGAGGACGAGTTCGATGAGATCGTCGGCGAGGTTGGCCTCGCCCCCGTCGGCGTCACCGAACTGGAGGCCCAAGACGTCGCCGCCGAGGTCCTCGAACGTCTCGATAGCGCGACGAAGCCCCACGTAGTCGTACTGGTCGCTCCCGTCGACGTGGCGGTTGACCGCCGTCGCGAGTTCGAGCAGTGCCGCCGTCGCCTCGCGCACCCCGAAATCGTCGTTCATCGCGGCGGCGAACTCCTCGCGCGTCGACTCGACCGCCGAGCGAAGCGCCTCGTCCTCGACTTTCGTCCGGGCGTCGACGCCGTCACAGGCCTCGACCGCCGCCTCGTAGGCGCGTTCGAGCCGTTCCCAGCGCTCCTCGGCCTCCGTCATCGCCGCCGCGCTGTAGGTCTGTTTCGACCCGTAGTTGGTCGAGAGATAGAAGGTGCGGATGACGTTCGGGCCGAACTCCGCCAGCGCGTCGGCGACGTAGAAGTAGTTGCCGAGGCTGGAACTCATCTTCTCGCCCGCGGTTTCGAGCAGGCCCGTGTGGAGCCAGTAGCGGGCGAACTGCTCGCCCGTCGCCGCCTCGCTCTGGGCGATTTCGTTCTCGTGGTGAGGGAAGACCAAATCGTGGCCCCCGACGTGGATATCGATGGTGTCGTCGAGGTGGGTCGTGCTCATCGCCGAGCATTCGATGTGCCAGCCCGGCCGCCCCTCGCCCCACGGCGACTCCCACGTCTCGCCGGTCGGCGGGTGGTCACCGAGCGGGCGGTCGTCTTTGCGGTGTTCGGCCACGTCCGCGGGCGAGACGCCGCCGGCTTTCCAGAGCGCGAAGTCGGCGGGGTTGCGCTTCTCCGAGCGCTCGGTCGGGTCGCCTTGAGTCTCCATCTCGTCGAGTTGCTGGTTCGAGAGTTTGCCGTAGTCCTCGAACTCGGTCACGTCGAAGTAGACGGAGCCGCCGGCCTCGTAGGCGTAGCCGCGGTCGAGCAGCGTCTCGACGAGGTCGATAATCTCGGGGATGTGCTCGGAGACGCGGGGGTACACCGTCGCTCGCTTCAGGTTCAGCCCGCGCATGTCCGAGAGGACGGAGCCGATAAAGCCCTCGGCCACGTCGAGTTCCGAGTCGCCGAGGTCGTCCTCGCCGACGCGAGCGACGATTTTCTCGTTCACGTCGGTGAAGTTCTCGACGTGGCGCACGTCGTAGCCGAGGTGGTCGAGCCACCGGTGCATCACGTCGGCGTGCGTCCACACGCGGGCGTGCCCGAGATGGGCGTCGTCCGAGACCGTCAGCCCACAGACGTACAGCAGGACTTCCTCGCCCGCCGGCTCGAACTCCTCGTGGTCGCCCGTCAGCGTGTTGGTCACGGACAGCGTCATGCCAGAGTCGTTCCGCGCCGAGGCATTAATATCTGAAGAAACGCGTCAGGCGGCGTCGGGCACCGACTCCAGTGCCGCCTCGACGACGCGGAGCGCCCGCCCACCGGTTTGCACCACGACCAACAGGTGGTCGTCGGCAACGCCCGCCGCCACGACGTCGATGTCGGCGGCGCTGAGCCGGTCCAGAACGGTCGCCAGCGCCTCCCCGTCGACGTCGCCGACGGCGAGGAGCGCGGTGGCCGACCCCGCGTCGGCGTAGAGGTGGTGGTCGCCGAGCGAGAACAGGGGGTCGGCGTCGGCGTCGTCGCCACCGAACCCGACGCCTCGTTCGACGGTCACGCGGGCGTCGCGGCTGGTCGTCGCGAGTTCGGGCAGGTCGTCCGCGAACCGGCGGAGCGCGGCGGCGACGGCGTCGTCGGACGCCGCGTCGTCGACGTCGAGCGTCGCCGCGGCGGCGCGGTAGTTGACGACGCCGGCCCGGAGCGCATCGAGCAGGAACGGCCGCTCGCGGACGGCCTCGCGTGTCGCTTCGGTGATGGACATACCCGCCGACTGCGGCCGGTCGCGGCATAAACGACCCGACTCCGAACGTATCAGGATGCGTACAGAAATGTGATTCGGACTACAGTTATGTCGGTCGAGAGTCTGAGCCCACACGCGGCGGGCGACGCCCTCCCCTCCGTCCCCGCGGCGCTTCTTCACACCGAGCAGCGACGGCACCGGAGAATCAAAGTCTGTTTATCGGGGTCGCCGCGTACATGGGGTACGAATGACTGACGTCAGCGTTATCGGATGCGGTCACATGGGGAGCGCCCTCATCAAGGGTCTCTCACGGGTCGACACGCACCGGGTGACGGCGTGTGATTTGGACACGGACATGCTCGAAGCGGTCGAGCCGTACTGTGCGCGGACGACGACGGACGTCGCGGAGGCGGCGACGGCCGACGTGGTGGTCATCGCCGTCAAACCGGCGGCCATCGAGGCGGTACTCGACGACCTCGACCTGCCCGCGTCGGCGACGCTCGTCTCCATCGCCGCGGGCGTCCCGCGGGCGTTCGTCCAGCAACACACGGACGCGGAAGTTGTGCGCGTCATGCCCAACCTCGCCGCGGAGACGGGCAACATGGCCGCCGCCGTCGCGTGGGACGAACCCAACTCGGCGGTCGCTGGCCTCCTCGACGATTTGGGCGAGTACGTCGCAATCGACGAGGAACAGATGGACGTGGCGACGGCGCTCAACGGGAGCGGCCCGGCCTTCGTCTACTACTTCATCCAGTCGATGCAGAAGGCCGCCGTGGCGGAGGGCCTCGACGCCGACGCCGCCGAGACGCTGGCCGCCCAGACGTTCAAAGGCGCCGCCGAGACGGTCCTCCGCACCGACGAGGACCTCGAATCCCTCATCGACGCCGTCTGCTCCGAGGGCGGCACGACCATCGAAGGGATGGAGGTGCTGTGGGACAGCGACGTGGAATCGGTCGTCGGCGAGACGCTGGGCGCCGCCGCGGAGCGGTCCCGGGAACTCGCCAGCGGCTTCGACGATGAGTGAGAACGAGGCGGTGACGGCGGCGGAGATAGAGCGCACCCGCCGTCTCGCCGCCGACGCCGACCGCGTCGTCGTGAAAGCCGGTACCAACTCGCTGACCGACGACGAGTCCAACCTCGACGACGCCAAACTCGACAAACTCGTCGACGACGTCGAGGACCTCCTCTCCCGGGGCAAGGAGGTCATCCTCGTCTCCTCGGGCGCCATCGGCGCCGGCATGGGCCGCGTCGAGTACCCACAGGAGACGGTCGAAGACTCGCAGGCGCTGTCGACGGTGGGCCAGAGTCATCTGATGCGGCGCTACACGGAGAGTTTCGAGCGCTACGGCCGCACGGTCGCCCAGATTCTGGTGACCGACCACGACTTGGCGGACCCCGAGCGCTTCACCAACTTCCGCAACACCATCGAGACGCTCCTCGAATGGGGCGTCGTCCCCATCGTCAACGAGAACGACGCGGTGGCGACCGAGGAGATTCGCATCGGCGACAACGACATGCTCTCGGCCTCCGTCGCCATCGGCGTCGACGTCGACTTGCTCGTGACGCTCACCGACGTCGACGCCGTCTACACCGGCAACCCGAAACGCGACGCCGACGCGGAGCCAATCGAGGCCATCGGGCGCAACTACGGCCACGTGCAGGAACTCGTCGCGGGGAGTTCGAGTCAAGGCATGGGCTTTGGCGGCATCCAGACGAAAGTCGAGGGCGCGCGCGACGCCAGCGAACACGGCATCCCCGCCATCATCGCCGGGTCGGCGGAGCCGGACGTGCTGGAACGAATCGCTACTGGGAAACCTGTGGGGACGCTATTCGTTCCCGTGAACGGTGTCATCGATGACTGAACGAGCCACGGAACGGAAGGTCGCGGAGGCACAGACGGCGGCGCTGGAGCTAGCGAAATGCGACGACGAGACGCGCAGCGCCGCGCTACACGACATCGCAGACGCCATCGAGGACGCAGAAGCGCGAATCCTCGACGCCAACGAGAACGACGTCAGCGAGGGCGAGGAGATGCTCGAAGCGGGCGAGTACAGCCGCGCGCTCGTCGACCGCCTCGAACTCTCGCCGTCGAAACTCGAGAGCATCGCGGAGATGGTCCGAAGCGTCGCGGAGCAGGACGACCCGCTCGGCCGGACGCTCTCGGCCCGCCGCCTCGACGACGGCCTCGAACTCTACAAGGTGGGCGTCCCCATCGGCGTCATCGGCACCGTCTTCGAATCCCGCCCCGACGCGCTGGTCCAGATTGCCGCGCTCAGCCTCAAATCCGGCAACGCCGTGATTCTCAAGGGCGGCAGCGAGGCCAGCCACTCGAATCGCGTCCTCTACGAACTCATCCGCGACGCGACGGCAGACCTCGACGTACCCGAGGGCTGGGCGCAACTCATCGAGGCCCGCGAGGACGTCAACACCATGCTCGACATGGACGACGAAATCGACCTCCTGATGCCCCGCGGGAGTTCCGAGTTCGTCAGTTACATCCAAGACAACACGCAGATCCCCGTCCTCGGCCACACCGAGGGCATCTGTCACGTCTACGTCGACCGCGACGCCGACCTCTCGATGGCCGAGGACGTCGCCTTCGACGCGAAAGTGCAGTACCCCGCGGTGTGTAACGCCGTCGAGACGCTCGTCGTCCACGAGTCGGTCGCCGAGGACTTCCTCCCCGAGATTGTCGAGCGCTACCGCGAGGCGGAGGTCACCCTGCGCGGCGACGCCGCGACCCGCGAGATTGTGGATATCGACCCCGCAACCGACGACGACTGGGACACGGAGTACGGCGACCTCGAACTCGCGATTACGGTCGTCGACTCCCTCGACGCCGCCATCGACCACATCAACGCCCACGGCTCGAAACACACCGAGTCCATCCTGACCGAGACGAGCGAGCGCGCGAGTACCTTCATGCGGAGCATCGACGCCGCGAGCGTCTTCCACAACGCCTCGACGCGCTTTGCCGACGGCTACCGCTACGGTCTCGGCGCCGAAGTCGGCATCAGCACGGGGAAGATTCACGCCCGCGGCCCCGTCGGCCTCGAAGGCCTCACCACCTACAAGTACTACCTCGAAGGCGACGGCCACCTCGTCGCCACCTACGCCGGCGAGAACGCGAGGCCGTATCTCCACGAGGAGTTCGAAGGCGAGTGGGTTCCCGGCCACCTCGCCGAGGAGTGAGCGGCCCTACTCGATTTGGACCCGGTGGCCGCGAGCGTCTTCCGGGGCCGCCTGAGGGAGCGTGACGGTCAACACGCCGTCTTCGTACGCGGCGGACACCTCGTCCGTATCGACATCTCCCGGCAACTGGATTGACCGCGATACCGACCGATAGGCTCGCTCGCGCAGGTGATACGTGTCCGCGTCCGGTTCACGCTCCGCCGTGTGTTCGGCCGAAATATGCACTGTTCGGTCGGTCACTCGCAGGTCGATATCCGACGAATCGAAACCGGGGAGGTCGACGACGACGACGAACTCGTCATCTGTCTCGGCGACGTCGACTGCGGCCGTCGTCGCCTCATCGCCACCGTCGAAAGGCTCCTCGTCGAATCGGTCGGCCAACTCGTCGAGCATCCGGTCGAACTGCCGGAACGGTCGTCTGCGCATCATCCCAGCGGGCGGCTCCAAGACCGAAAAATCGACATCCTAATTCTCGACTGCCGCGACGGCCGCCTAGAGTAGGCTCCGTGTTTATCTTTCGTGTCGCCGAAGTGAATAGTGATGCCCAGCTCCGACCTTCTCGGCGTGGTCCACGAGTCGGACGCGTTCGACTCCGAGGACGAGGCCACACGGACTATCGACGCGACGCTTCGAGCGCTGGCGACGAACCTCTCGCAGGGGGAGCGCCGAGATATCGCAGCCAAGCTATCGGAATCGTACGCTTCGAGCGTCCGCGACGTCGAACAGAACGAACCGACACCGCTCGACGTGTCGTCGTTCGTCGAGCGGGTGCGCACCGAAGCGGCCATCGGCCAGCCACGGGAGAAAATCCGCGTCGTCTTGGCTGGCCTGACGACCGTCATCGGCGAAGACGAACTCGCCGATGCCCGGGCGCAGTTGCCCTCGGAGTACGGCCGTCTCTTCGAACCGGCGGACCTCGAACCGGGCACGACGTTCGTCGACGCCGTCGAAGCGGCGGGCGAGTTCGACCACGATACCGCCGAAACGGCGGCTCGCGAGACGCTCGTCGCGCTCGGCCATCGCCTCACGGAGGGAGAAGCGGCGGATATCGCGCCGTATCTCCGCGGAGAGGCGTCGGGATGGCTCGCTCGGCAGGCGACACACGACGCCGAGCGCCTCACGGCGGCTGAGTTCGTCGAAACCGTCGCCCGCCGGACCGACGTGCCCGAGGACCGGGCTCGGGAGTATACGGACGCAGTCGGCGATGCGCTCGTCGAGTTCGTCCCCGAGGCGGAACGGGAGCGTGCCGAGGCGCAACTACCGGACCAGTACGCAGCAGTCCTGAACCTCGGCGAGTAGCGACGCCCGCGGGCATAAGCACGTAGGGTCGCCTTCTTTTGCCGATACGTCGGAACCAGCCCCCATGAGTGACGACGAGTTTCCGGACGGACACGAGCCGAACCAAGCGGAGCACGTCGAGGCGATTCTCGAAGCGACCGAGTGTCTCGCCGACGAGAGCCAGAAGTTCCCGGTGCGTCGGGAGGAACTCGCGACGGAGTACGCCGACCAGATGATGGACCTTCCGAACGAGACGGAGTCGCTCGGGAGCGTCTTCGACCGCCTCGTCGACCGGCGCTACGAGAGTCCGGCCGCCGCCCGCGAGGCCGTCCTGAACGAACTCACCGGCGAGGAGTTCGACATGGGCGAGTACAACGACGAACGCGCAATCGAGCAGTTGGCCGAAGACACCCACGCCGTCGGCTCGCTGGAGAACGACCGGGAGTAGGAAGCGCCCGCGGGACGAAGATAGTTGGCGGGGGGGATATCCCCACTCACGGCGTTGTGTCAGACGATGCTCCTTGCATTCGATTTCGAGGGGACGCTGGCGGCGTCGGACCCCTACATCCGACTCGGCGAACAGCACGGCACGGGCGACGAGATAGCCGCGCTCCTCGACCGGATGGCGACCGGTGACCTCGACTACGAGGAGGGACTTCGAACGGTCGCGAGCCACCTCGAAGGCTTAGAGATTGCAGATGGGAAGGCGGCGCTCGACGACCTTCGGATTCGAGACGACGCCTCGGCGCTCTTGGCGGCGTTGCACGAGAGCGACCACCACGTCGCCGTCGTGACGGACGCCCCCGAGTGGGCGGTTGCGTCGTGTCTCGACCACGTGTCCTTCGACGTCGACGACGCCATCACTACCCACCTCCCGACCGAGAAGGGGGCGCTGACGGGCGATATCGAGGGGTCGCTCCTCGAATCCGGAAAGGCCGCCGAACTGGAGCGACTGGCCACCGAGGCGGGATACTCGCTCGGCGACACCATCGCCGTCGGCGGCGACCAGCGCGACCTGCCGATGTTACAGGCGGCGGGGACGGGCGTCGGCGTCGACCCCGTCCCCGTCGTCGAACGAGAGGCCGACCTCGTCGTACCCTCGATGAGCCGGCTTCACGACCGCCTCGAAGCGCGAAACGTCGTCTGACGACCGGTTAGGGTCGTGTTTTTCCGCGCTGTCGGCCGTCGTCTCCGGCGATGAGTCAGACTCGACGGGTCGCCGAAGTCCCTATCGGCGACGAGCGTCTCGAAGGCGAACTCGTCGTGCCGGACGACGCGAGCGGGGTCGTCCTATTCGCACACGGGAGCGGGAGCAGCCGACACAGTCCGCGAAACAACGCGGTGGCGGAGCGCCTTCGCGAGGCCGGTCTCGCTACCTTCCTGTTCGACCTCCTCACCGAAGCCGAGGACCAGAATCGGCAGAACCGGTTCGACATCTCGTTGCTCACCACCCGACTCGTCGGCGCGACACACTGGGTCGAGGACCAACCGGAGACGAGTGGCCTCGATATCGGCTACTTCGGGGCGAGTACGGGCGCGGCGGCGGCACTGCGGGCGGCGGACGCCCCCGATGTCGACGCCGGTGCCGTCGTCTCCCGCGGCGGCCGGGTCGACCTCGCGAGTTCGGTGGCGCCGTCGCTCGACGTCCCCTGTCTGTTCGTCGTCGGGGGCGAGGATACGGATGTCCTCGCGCGCAACGAGTCGGTGTTCGCGGAACTCACCTGCGAGAAGCGCCTCGAAGTCGTGGAGGGCGCGGGCCACCTCTTCGAAGGGCCGGGCCAACTGGAGGAAGTCGCCACCCTCGCGGCCGAGTGGTTCGCCGACCACCTCGGGGAGTGAGGGCGGCCGCTACTCCAATCGCGGGGACTGCGCCTCGATGACGTCTTCGGCCTCGTCCAGCGCCTCCTCCACGAAGTGCAACACGTCGTCGAGCGAGACGAGGCCCGTGAGGTGGCCGTCGTCGTCGACGATGGGGGCGCGACGCACGCCCGCCTCGGATAGCGTGCGGGTCGCCTCGTACACGTCGGCGTCGGCGGACACCGTCTCGACGGCGCGAGTCATGTGGTCGTCGACGGTGTCGTGACCGGCTTCGGGGTCGTCCGCCAACGCGAGTGCCACCTCCCGGTCGGTCAGGATTCCAATCGGCAGGTCGTCTTCCTCGACGACGACGCTCCCGACGCTCTCGTCGTCCATCGTCGACGCCACGCCGGAGAGCGTCTCGGTTCGCCCTGTGGTAACGACCTCGGTCGCGGCAATATCGAGTACAGACATCGTCTGCAGTCGGAGGCTTGACTCGACAGCCCATGAATGATGTGCCTAATCCGACAGCTTCGGCTCACCGAAGCAAGGCGACGAGGGCGACGAGGACTGCCCCGACGACGACGCCGGCGCCGACGAGAACGGCCGGACTCTGGACGGCGTTCGCGACGGCGAGGGCGACGGCGACGGCGACGAGGCCCAGTCCGATGACGGGAAGCGTCCGCCGACTGGGGAGGACGCTCCCGAGGCGTTCGGTGAGGGGTGGCGACGACGACCCAGTGTCGTCGCGCTGGGGCGTCGAGAGCGTCTCGTCGACGTCGACGGACTGGGAGTCGGTTTCGGGTTCGATTGTCACTTCGATTTCAGAGGTTTCGGCCCCGTAGCCGGTCGAGATTTGTAGCGTCCCCGTGACCGGCGAGTCGACGGATTCGACGCCGACGGGGACCGAATGGGTCGTGTCTTGCTCGACGAAAACGTTGCCGTCGGAGTCGATACGCGCCACCGCCGACAGGGCGTCGTCGGCGTGGACGTGGGTGTGGACGGCCTGACCGTGGTTGCGGAGTTCGAGGGAGAACGACTGGTCGATGGCGAACTCGGCAGGTGCTTCGATAGTGTGAAGCGCCCCACGGTTTAACTCGACGAGCAACACCGGAGTCACAGACGAGAGTCACACCGAGGGACGAAAAAACTTCAGGCCGAAGGTCGCCTCAGTCCTCGTCTCGCATATCCGGCGGGAGCAAGTTCGGGATGCCGTCCTCGATGGGGTACACCTCGCCCGTGGTGGAGCCGACGAGACGCCCCTCGATGATTTCCTCGCCGTCTCGCTCGTCGACTTCGAGTTCGAGGTCGCTCTTATCGAGCGGGTCACAGAGAATCTCCATCAGGGATTCTTTCATTACTCGGCAGGTGGCGTCGTGCCGATAAAAATCCACGGGTACCGCGGCGGGAGGGGGATTCTTGGGCGTGGCACCGAGAGCCCCAGATATGCAATCGGTGACCGTCTCGCGGACGATAGACGCACCGGCGGCGACGATTCAGGCGGCCATGGAGGACGTGGAGACGTTCATGCTCGCCGCAGGCTTCGACGACGTGACCGTCGAGGGTGACGTTATCGACATCCAGAACCGAGTCGGCATCGCGACCATCGAACTGACCGTCGAGCAAATCGACGTTCCGGAGGCCGTCTTCGCGTACGAACAGCGCGACGGCATCTTCGAGTCGATGCGGACCGTCTACCGCCTCGACGACGCCGGCGACGCGGGGACGACAGTCGAGGCGACGACCGATTTCGCCCTCGACGTTGCCCTCGTGGGCGACTTGCTCGACGCGACGGTCATCAAGCGACAGCGCCGCAAGGAACTCGACGCCCAGTTCGACTACCTCGACTCGGTGACCGACTGAGGCGAACGTGTTCGGGGGACGATTTGGGGGCGCTCGACACCGAGTGACGACCATGAGTCAACACGACGACCCCACCCACGACACGTCGTGGTCGGCGTCGCTCGAAGGGCCGGAACACGCCGCCAGCCGCGACCGGTTGGTCGAGGAAGCTATCGAAGCAGTCGAACGCACGGCACCGGGCAGACACGTCAACCTCGTCACGCACGGGGACCACGGCCACCCCGAGACGTATCTCTACTCCGTCCTGCGCGAGCAGTTCGAGGACGTGACGGTGGAGTACGTCGAGCAGTGTGAGTGTGGCGGGTACGTCACCCGCGTGCACGTCTGAGTATGCCGGCGGCCGACTACCGCGGCGACGAGTTGACGGAGCGCCTCCGGCGTAGCGGCGTCGCCACCGCGGAGCGAGAACTGGCGACGGCTCAGCAGGCGCTCGACGACCTGACGCCGGCCCAGCGGCGAATCGTCGCGGACATGGCCCACCGCATCGCCGCCGGCGTCCTCGAACCGGCACGAACTGCCGACGACGAGGCGGTCGCCGAACTGTTCGACTCGGCGGAGTCAGCGAGCCCCGAATCCGAACCGGGTTTTTAATACGTGGGACTCGTGAGTGGCGACTATGCCAACCGCCGAAGTTTCGCTCCCGGACGACGTAGACATCGAGATTCGACAGCTCATCGAGGAAGGCGAGTTCATCAACCGCGACCAAGCCGTGGAGGAACTCCTGTCGCTCGGCGTGTCGGCGTACACGACGGAGGAGACGCCGCAGTCGACGGACGAAGACCTGTTCACACAGGTCGTCGAAGACCAGCAGGACCCCGCGATGCGCAACGAGTCCGACGAGGAGCGCACCCTGTAAGCGTCAGTCCTCGCCCAACAACCGCGCCGACATCGAATCGAACGCCTCGCGTTCCTCGGCCCAGAACTCGCGCTGGTCGCCGAGTGGCTGATTGACCGGTTCCGCTACCTCCGAGTGCGTCTCGTACTCCTCACTCGCCTTGACCTCGTGGTACGCGTCTCGGAAGGCCATCCCCTCCGTCACTTTCTGATTGGCCGTGTAGGCGGCGAAGATGCCCTCGTCGATTTCGAAGTCGTCGGAGAGTTCGAGGCTCTCGACGAGCGGCGTGAGGATATCGAGCGTCGCGCGCACGGTGTCGATGCCCTCGATGAGATGCCCCTTGGTCTGCTGGCTGTCGCGGTTGTAACCGCTCGGGAGTTTGCCGATGATGCGACGGATGGCCTCCTTGCCCGCCGACACCTCCTCGGCTTTCGCCCGCGCCAGTTCGAGGATGTCGGGGTTGCGCTTCTGGGGCATGATGGAACTGCCCGTCGTGTAGTCGTCGGCGAGTTCGAAGAACTGCTGGTCCTCGGAGAAGTTGATGACGTCTTCCGCGAACTTCTGGATGTCGAGCATCACCAAATCGAGCGCCTGCAACAGCTGTAGCTCCTGTTTCCCCCGATTCGAGCAGTAGATGGGGTTGTGCTGTTTCTGCGAGAAGCCGAGGAGTTCGGTCGTCAGGTCGCGGTCGATATCGAGACTCGTGCCGTACGACGCCGCGGCGCCGAGCGGGTTGGAGTCGATGATGCGATAGGTCGCGCGCATCGATTTCAGGTCGTCGATGAGCGCGTCGACGTAGCTCGACGCCCACAGCCCCGTCGAGGAGGGCATCGCCTGCTGCTGGTGGGTGTACCCCGGGATGAGCATGTTCTTCTCCTCGGCGAAGGTCCGGAGCGCGTCCACGAGGTCAAGCAGTCGGTGCGCCAAGTCGATGGTCGCGTCTTTCATGAACAGCCGCGTGTCGACGAAAATCTGGTCGTTCCGAGAGCGGGCGAGATGCATCTTCTTGCCCGCCTCCGTTCGCTGGGTGACGCGTTCCTCGACGAAGGTGTGGACGTCCTCGCCCTCAACCTCGTCGGCCTCGTGATAGATATCGGTGAGCGCGGCCCGGAGGGCATCGAGTTCGTCGTCGGTCAGGAAGCCCTGCCGATTGAGCATCGTGACGTGGGCGAGATTCGTCAACACGTCGTACGGGAGAAACCGATTCTCGAACTCCGTTGGCTCCATCGTGTACTGCAGCGTGGCCTCACTGGCCGAGTGCTCGGTGTTCTCCCAAAGCATGCTCTCGGATACCGACAGACCGCACTAAAGGGTTTTGTACCGCCTCGGATTCGGAGTGGTGGTTCCCTACGTTACTCCCATTCTGGCGACCTGTTTTCGAGGTCGGCGTATATTTCGGTCGAACGATTCTTCCCACTTCCGTGTGACCACCGACATAATGCGCTTTGAGGCTGACTTCGAGACACCTCCCGCGCTCCAAGACTTCATCGGCCTCATTGCGATTGCCGCGCTCCTCGCTGCGATCCACTTCTTCGCACCAACATCACTCAAAGAAGCACTCGTCTTCGACTACGCTCAATTTCGGGTTTACACGCTCTTTACCGCAGCTTTCGTCCACGCTTCGAACACCCATCTCTATGGGAATCTATTGGGCTACGCGCTCACGATTGTGTACGCCTACGCTCTCTGCCTCCACAGCGATGGCTTCCGATGGTTCCGTCGAACCACCATCGCAGTTCTGATTGCCGTTCCCATTCTGACGAATCTGACGAGCTACGTCATTATCTCGTCGCAGTATCCCGCCTCGAACCCCGTCTCAAGGGGATTTTCCGGTGTCGTTGCTGGCTTCGGTGGAATGCTGCTGGTCGCACTATATCGATTTATCCGGTTGAAGTTCAACAAGGATCTGGCGTGGGCTGTCGGGCTGTCCCTATTCCTCCTGCTGATGCAGTTGATTGACCTCCGCTATGCAGGTGGCCTTCGGCTCTCAGTGACCGGACTGGTCCTCCTTGGCATCGTACTCGTGTTCGGACAGTACCTCTACCAGCGCGACATTGTCATCGACGAACGCGCTGATATCGAGCGGATAGGAATCGCGGCGGGCGTGGTCGTACTGGTCGGTGTCGTACTGGCTGTGCTGGTGTTGGGGTTGTTCCCACAGGCCGAGGCGCTTGTTGAAGATGGCCAGTTTACGAATGTATTCGCACATGCGGCCGGGTTTCTATGGGGACTTGTGACTTCTTCAGCTCTATTCATGTTCACAGAAGGGCTTCAGGAAGTTGAATGACGTCAAGAAAGTGCTTCTATATCCATTTCATGCCTAGATTTTGGTATCTGTTTCTCGTTTTATCTAATCAGGATGGGATCTGAATCCGACGAGAAAAACAAACAGGATTCGATCGAGGAAAGCGATGTCAATATCTGTATTGAGAATTTAGTCAGTATATCTTCTAACATCAAGATCGGAGATATATCTGATTCTTTTCGTCTTATACCTAGTTCTTCTCTCTTAGGGAGAGTTCCATGGAAATTCACTTGGGTTGCTCTCTTGGGAGAAATTACAATCCGCATTGTATCCCAAGTACCGATTGGGAAATTCTCTTCTGGGTCCACACCGGGACAAAATACAAGATATATGGAAATTCTCTTTAGCGAGTTGCTGCTTCCGATTATTAGTTTGGTTGCCCTCGTTGTGGTCGTTGGTTATCTTGCCGCTCATTTGAAAGACAAGTAGACGCTCAATATGGGATGTCGTTTCTGAATAATCGGCCTTGTTTAGACGCGGACCAGTCTATTTATTTCGACAACGACACGGCGAATCAGTTGTCTAATGAATCTGCGAACATACCTATAAGTTGCCTTGGTAGAGAAAACCCACTATATACTTACATATCGGACCTGTCTGGATGGGTGTGACACGAGACCTCGATCTTCCCACGTTTTCGAGGAGACGAGTGCTCCAAACCATAGGGACGGCCAGTGCCTCAGGCCTTGCAGGCTGTGCCAGTAGTGGTACTGGCACGGACGAATCTACAGAAACGTTCGACTCACCGGAACCGACCGCAGAACCGACAGAAACATCCGAGAGACGTGAGGTGCAGGATATTCCTGTCGAGGAATTTGTAGCGATCTGGTTCACCGAGGTTAACCCTGAGGATAATGCTTTCGCCGGTTCATTCAGCCCACAACAGCTACGTACTGAAATCAGTGAAACACTAACAGAGGGGTCTTACGGTAAAGTTGCGTACGAAGATCTCCCCTATGCCCCTGGAGACGTTCCGCAGACGTTTATCCGCGATATGAACATCCCTGTCCACTCGTCGATAAAGGTAGATCAACTCCCCGCAACGACGCCGTCCGAGCAAGTCACGTCAACGTTGGCTGAGAATGACTACGAACAGGTTCAGGACGTTGAGGGGTACTCAATCTACCGAAACCCCTCCGCGGATGCAGTCTATGGTGTTGGGTCGGGCCGTGTCGTCATCGGTGTCAATTATAATGAACCAGCACGCTATGCGAGGAACTCCCAACACCAGAAAGACGTCGTAGCTCGAATCGAAGAGCGTTCCCAAACAGATTCAGGGTTCACGACGAGCATGGAGGACGCGATAGCGGCACTGGAGATCCATGACTCGCTCGGAATCTGGGAGTACGATAGTGACGACGCCGACCTAGTCGACGGTCTAGATCCAGAGTACCAACCGGATGTCGGGATGACATCTGTCGATATCGATGCCGATATACAATATGGGTCGTGGGCATTCGAAGATGAAAATCTCGCGGAGTGGGTTCATGCTGACCTACAAGAAGGCGGCTCGCCATACGAGTGGGAGCGAATAACCCAGTCAGACAACGTAATCACGGCGGCAGGTGAGGCGCGGGTCAAATATCACATAAACGAGCCCACGAGTTTAAACCTCTCTTTCCCAAAGATTTGAGGAGAGAACCGGCTGTTCCCCGAGTTCTGTCGAGACAGGGAGACGTCCTGTGGGGATTGTCAAAATCCTACGTGTGAAATAGCATCGCCGCTGTACTGACCGACGTTAGAGAGCAAGCTCGACGTTCCTCACAGTCGTTTTCAGCACGAGTTCTCTGAACTGTCCGAACCATGTTCGTGCTCGGAGCGTGTCACCGTACCGCTGCTTGAGTGCAAAGAAGACGGCCTCAACCACTGACCGTTGGTGATAGATGTCATCGTCCTGGCGAGCGTTGTGCGCCATATCCAAGGAACAGAACTCTCGATGTTTGATTACTGGCCGAACATCCGCTTCTCGAAGTTCATCACGCAGGTCGTCCCAATCATACCCCTTGTCAGCGGTAACGGTCTGTAATCGGTTGAGATTCCGTGAGAGCACCTGCCGCCCGACATGGTATCGTGTGGCTGTTTCATCGAACAGTGAATGTTCCAATACGGTGCCAGTTTCCAGTCTACCAACGCTGTCGTCTTGACCGATCTGAAGGTGTAGTCTGTCCGGTTTGCGTAGTGACGGCTGACCGAATGGCGGTCGAAGCCAGTTGCGTCGATAGCCTGCACATCTCCAACATCGTGAAGATCAGCGGAAAGTCGAAGGAGAGTACGCCAGACAACCATCTCGAGTTGCTGTTTGCGTACGCACACGGTTGTGAAACCCGGCAATTCGCTGCGGTCGAGATCCAATTTCTCAACAATACCGTGCATCTCGTGAAGCACATCAAGGAGTCGCCGATATGGAAGGTCGAGATACTCGCGGAGACCGTGGATTGTGACGATCACCCAGTCCGCGTAGCCGCCGTCACCCTTCTTGACTGCCGGGTCGGGGTTGCCAGATACAGCACGTTTCGCCAACGCTACGAGGCGGTCTGTAAAACGGGAAAGACGAGATGGCACACTACTCAGCTCTCGTTCTGATGCCGTTAGTTCATCGATGTGTGCTGTTCTCTACAGCGTCTAAACACGGCCGAATAATCTAATCAGAGTATTCCCGAAGCCCGAACCCTCTTGCCCCACCACGGGGTAGGCGAATCCAATGGACCGGCACGAGATGGCCCTGACGGCGGCCCGGGCGGGCGCGGACCTCGCGATGGAGCTGTTTCGGACGACGCTGACGGTCGAAACGAAGTCCTCGGCCACCGACTACGTCACGGAAGCCGACACCGGCGCCCAGCGACGAATCATCGAGCGCATCACCGAGGCGTTCCCCGACGATGCCATCGTCGGCGAGGAGGGCGACCAGCGCTCGCACCTGCGTCCCGACGAGACGGCGTGGGTCATCGACCCTATCGACGGCACGACGAACTACGTCCGCGGCCTGCCAATCTGGGTGACGAGCGTCGCCGCCGTCGAGGACGGCGACCCGGTCGCCGCCGCGAACGTCTGGCCGGCGCTGGAGACGGAGTATCACGCGGGCGCCCACGGCGTGACCTGCGATGGCGAGGCGGCGACGGTGAGCGAGGTGACCGACCTCGAATCGAGTATCGTCGCGCCGACGCTTCGCTACGACCGCGAGTACACCTACGCGGCGTTGCTGGACGCCATCTCGCCGGTCGTGGGCGACATCCGTCGCTTCGGCTCCGCGCAGGCGACGCTCTCGCTGGTGGCGGACGGCCGTCTCGACGCCGCGGTTGGCCTCCTCGAAACCCGCCCGTGGGACACCGTCGCCGGCGTCCACCTCATCGAACGCGCCGGCGGACGCGTCACTGACCTCGACGGCGACCTGTGGACGCCGGCGAGCGAGGGCATCGTCGCCTCGAACGGCGCGATTCACGACGACTTGCTCGCCGCCCTCCCGGACTGATACGTAGTAGATTACCGCGTTCGAACTGAAGACACCTCGAAAGCCCCCGTCCGTTCGCCGCCTGCGACTCGCTGCGCTCCTCACTGCGTTGCGGTGCTTGCGTCGTCTCGGCTGGCGAACGGACGGCCCCTTTCAGTCCCACCCGCATCGACTGGCCGACCGGCTGCCGTCGGGTGGGACTGAAAGGGGCGACTCGCTGGAGGAAGGCGGCTGACGTAAGCACCGCAGGCCGAAGGCCGAGGAGCGCAACGAAGCCCCCAACTCCAGCGAGTCGGGGCTTTCGAGGTGGTCACAGTAGCACTCTACACTGAGAGGAACTACTGATGCCGGGCGAAAACCTATTACCCGGACCGAATGCACGTTCGGGCATGAGCCGCGAACGGGAGCGACGGACCGACGACGTCGTCTATCACCCCTCTCGGGAGTTCGTCGAATCCACGAACGTCTGGGAGTTCATGCAGACCTACGACATCGACGACTACGAGGAACTAATCGAGCGCACCACCGGGGAAGTCGAGGAGGAGCCTCGCTCCGGCGTCACGTGGTTCTGGGACGAACTCGTCGACTACCTCGGCATCGAGTTCGACGAGGGGTACGACGCGGTCCGGAACGACGCCGCAGGACCGCAGTTCACGGAGTGGTACCCCGGCGGGAAACTCAACGCCGCACACAACGCGGTCGACCGCCACGCGGCCCCCGACTCCGAGCGCCGGAACACGGTCGCCTGCATCTGGGAGGGCGAACCCGGCGAGGTGCGGGAACTGACGTATCACGAACTCGCCAAGCAGTCGAATCGGGTGGCGAACTACCTCGAATCCCGCGGTGTGGGGGCGGGCGACACCGTCGGGTTGTACATGCCGATGGTGCCGGAAGTCGTCTCGATTCTCTACGGCTGTTTCAAGGTTGGCGCCATCGCCGTCCCCGTCTTCTCGGGGTTCGGCGTCGACGCCACCGCGACCCGCATCGCCGACGCCGAGTGCTCGGTGCTGTTTACGGGCGACGGCTTCTATCGCCGCGGGAGTCAGGTGACGCTGAAGGAGACGGCCGACGCCGCAATCGAACAGGCGGGCCACGTCGAACACACGGTGGTCTACGACCGCCTCGGCCTCGCGAGCGACGGGGAAATCCCGTGGGACGACGACCGAGACGAACACTGGGCGGCGACGGTCGGGGAGGCCGACGCCGACTACGACACCAAATCCCTCGACTCGAATCAGGAGTCCATGCTCCTCTACTCCTCGGGGACGACGGGGACGCCGAAGGGCATCGTCCACACCCACGCCGGCGCGCTGATGCAGGCGGCCAAGGAGGTGTATTTCGGAATGGACCTCAAGCCCTCGGACCGCTTCTTCTGGGTGAGCGACATCGGTTGGATGATGGGGCCGTGGACGCTCCTCGGCACCCACGCCCACGGCGGCACGGTCGTCATGTACGAGGGGGCGCCGGACCACCCCGAACCGGACCGCTTCTGGCAGATGATAGACGACCACGGCATCACGCAGTTCGGCATCTCGCCAACCGCGATTCGCGCGCTCCGCAAGCGCGGCGACGAGTGGATTGAGGGCCACGACCTCTCCAGCCTTCGCCTCTTGGGGTCGACGGGCGAACCGTGGGACCCCGAGTCGTGGCTCTGGTTCCACGAGGAAGTCGGCGGCGGCGACACGCCGATTATCAACATCTCCGGCGGCACCGAAATCATGGGCTGTTTCCTCATGCCGATGCCGATAACGCCGCTCAAACCCTGCACGCTCGGCGGGCCGGGGCTGGGCATGGACATCGACATCGTGAACCACGAGGGCGAGTCCGTCGCCGACGCCCACGAACGGGGCTTTCTCGTCGCGCGTGACTCCTGTCCGAGCATGACCAAGTCGCTCTGGAGCGGCGACGAGCGCTATCTCGAGGAGTACTGGAGTTCGTGGGACGGCCTCTGGGACCACGGGGACTGGGCGCAGAAAGACGACGACGGCTTCTGGTTCCTCCACGGGCGCGCGGACGACGCCCTCAACGTCGCCGGGCGGAAGGTGGGTCCCGCGGAAGTCGAGGGCGCCGCGATGGAACACCCGGCGGTGAATCAGGCCGCCGCCGTCGGCGTGCCCGACGACACGACGGGCACCGCCGTCGTCCTCTATGTCGTCCCCGAAGCCGACGCGACGGAGAGCGACGACCTGCGCGCGGCGATTCGGGATACGGTCGGGACGGAACTCGGCAAACCCTTCCGCCCGCGCGAGGTGCGTTTCGTCGACGCCTTCCCTAAGACCCAGAGCGGGAAAATCGTCCGCCGCGCCATCGAGGCCGTCTATCGGGGCGAAGAACTGGGCGATATGGACAGCATCGAGAACCCCGACGTCTTGGACGATATCGCGGACGCGCGGTAGTCAGCGCGGGCCGAAGCTCTCTGCCTGCAAGTCGTCGACGCCGACGGCCTCGGCAACCGTCTTGGCGTCGCGGACGAACGATTCGAAGCCGAAGACGTAGACGGTGGCGTCCCCGGCGTCGGCGAGGGTGTCTGCGGCCTCGTCCAGCGACTCGACGAGGAGGACCGTCGCGCCGTCGGCTTCGAGGGCGTCGAGGCGGTCACGGTGTGGTGGCTCCTCGCCCCAGAAGACGATGGTGGCGTCGTGGTCGGCGCGGCGGGCACGTTCGGCGATGCCGACTGCCGGCCCGATGCCCGGCCCCTCGGCGACGACGACGGCGTCACCGTCACCCGTGTACTGGACGTCGCCGAAGGGACCCTCTATCTCCAGCGTGTCGCCCGGCGTGCGCTCCGCGAGCCACGGTGCGAGCGTTCCCTCGGGGACGTACTCGACGGTAATCTCCAGCGTCCCCTCGGTGTCGGGCGAGGAGAGGGTGTAGTAGCCCGTCTCCTCGACGCCGTCGACGGTGGCGCGGACGAGCAAGAACTGCCCGGGGTCGGCGTCGAACCCCTCGGGCGTTTCGAGTTCGAGCGCGACCGTTCGCGTGCCGACTTCCTCGATAGCCGCAACGGTGGCCTGTGTCATACCACGCCCTCGGGCGCGCCGGGGGATAAACCTTCGAGGACGGCGGCGGGACGGGGCGCGGCCAACCTATAAGACGGCGACGTGCAATCTTCGTGTGGTATGCACGACACCGTACTTTCGCGGGAGACGCGCACCGTCGTCTCGCCGGGACGAATCGAACTCGGCGCCGGCGCGGTGGAGTCGGTCGGTGCGCACGCCGCCCGCTACGGAGAGACGGCCCTCGTCGTCGCGACGGAGCAGATTTTCGAGTTCCACGGCGACACGGTCGTCGACCGACTCGACGCCGCGGGCGTCGACAGCGTCGTCTACACCGACGTCCGCCCCGACCCGACCGTCGAGAACATCGAGCGCGCACACGCCCTGTACGCGGACAACGACTGCGACCTGATAGTCACGCTCGGCGGTGGCTCCTCTATCGACACCGGCAAAGGCGTCGGCATCCTCGCCGCCAACGACGGGGATATCCGCGATTTCGGCGTCGACCGCGCGGGCTACGAGGGCGTCCCCAACCCCACGCCGCCGCTCGTCGCCGTCAACACGACGGCGGGGACGGGCAGCGAGGCGACGCGCTCCGTCGTCGTCAGCGACGAGTCCACGGCCACGAAGTTCCTCATCGTCTCCGCGAACGTCGTGCCCGACGTGGCCATCGAGGACCCCGAACTCACCGTCTCGCTCCCCAAGAGCCACACCGCCTTCACGGGCATCGACGCCCTCACTCACGCCATCGAGGCGTACGTCTCGACCGAGTCCTACAGCGTCCCCGACGGCTACGCCGAGGAGGCGATGGAGCGCATCGTCCGCTCGCTCCCCGTCGCGTGGGCCAACGGCGACAACCTCGACGCCCGCGCCGACGTGCTGGTCGGGCAGTTACAGGCCGGACAGGCCTTCACCAACGCCTCCGTCGCGCTCGTTCACGGCCTCGCGCGACCGCTCGGCGCCCAACTGCACGTCCCCCACGGCCTCGCAAACGGTCTCATCCTCCCCTACGTCGTCGAGTTCTCGTCGGCGGCCGCGCCGGAGAAGTACGCGGAAATCGCGCGCATCCTCGGCGTCGCCGACGCCCGCACGCCGACCCGCGAGGCCGCCGACGCCGCCGCCGAGGGTATCCTTCGCCTGTGTGAAGACGTCGACCTGACCGGCTATCTCGACGAGTTCGGCGAGGTGCCCGCTCGCGAGGACTACCTCGACGTCGTCGACGATATGGTTCAGGACGCCATCGACTCCGGGTCGCCCGAGAACAATCCGCGAAAGCCCACGCGGGAGGAACTCGTCGCCCTCTACACCACCATCTACGACGACGCGCTGGCGCCGGACAGTCCGCGTCGCTCCTGATTATGCCGGCGGGTCGGCGTCGACGCTCCCGTCGAGCGTCCGGTCGTAGCGCCCCCGAAGCCCCACCTTGTCGAATTTCCCCGTCGCCGTCTTGGGCAGGGAGTCGACGAACTCGAAGCGGTCCGGCACCCACCAGTCGGGGTAGCGGTCCCGGAGGCTTGCGCGGAGCGCGTCGAGCAGTGCCGAGCGGTCGTCCGCGTCGGTGACGAGGAAGGCGACGGGGCGTTCCCCCCAGCGTTCGTGTGGGACGCCGACGACGGCCGCCTCGCTCACCGCCGCGTGGTCCATGAGCGCGGTTTCGAGCGCCTGCGAGGATATCCACTCGCCCCCGGAGTTGATGATGTCGGCCGCGCGGTCGACGAGTTCGATGTAGCCGTCGGCGTCGACGGTCACCACGTCGCCCGTGCGGAGCCACGACCCCTCGAAGGCGTCGTCATCGGCCCGCCCGTAGTACTCAGTCGTGACCCACGGCCCCCGAATCAGGAGTTCGCCCATCGACTCGCCGTCCTGCGGGACCGACTCACCGTCGTCGTCGACGACTCGGAACTCCAGCCCGGGGAGAATCAGTCCCTGTTTCGTGTGCTTGTCCACCTGCGTCTCCTTGTCGGCGTCGCGAAGGTCGGGCTTGAGGTGGGAGACGGCCCCCACCGGCGCCGTCTCGGTCATGCCCCAGCCGTGGACCACCTCGACGCCCAAGTCGTCGTAGGCGCGAATCAGGCGCTCGGGGGGCGCGGCGCCGCCGACGATGATGCGCTCCAGCGTCGAGAGGTCGGCGTCGTGGGTCTGGAGATAGTCGAGGACGCCCAGCCACACGGTGGGGACGCCCGCCGAGAGCGTGACCCCCTCCCGCTCGATGAGCGTCACGAGGTCGGCGGGGTCGGGCGAGGGGCCGGGATAGACCTGTTTCGCCCCCGCCGCCGTCGCGGCGTAGGGCAGGCCCCACGCGTTGATGTGAAACATCGGGACGACGGGCATCACCACGTCGGCGTCGGCGATGTCGAGGCCCATGGGCGTCAAAATCGCCATCGTGTGACTCCAGAGCATCTGCTGGGTGTAGGCGACGCCCTTCGGGTCGCCCGTCGTCCCCGAGGAGTAACACAGGCCGGCCGGGGCGTCGCCGTCGAGGTCCGGGTAGTCGACAGCGGCGTCGTGGCCGGCGAGAAAGTCGTCGATGCCGGTCGATTCGAGCGGGAGGTCGGCGCCGTCGCCGACGACGACGGTCTGCTCGACGCTCGCGAACGCCTCGGGGTCGTAGGCCTCGCGCAGGGCGTCGGCGAGCGACGCGTCGACGAACAGGAGGCGGTCGCTCGCCTCCGCGACGATGTGCTGGATGTCCGCGGCCGGGAGCAGGGGGTTGATGGTGTGTAACTGCGCGCCGAGGTTCGGCACGGCGAAGTACGCCTCGGCGTGGCGGTCGTGATTCCAGCAGAGCGTCGCCACCCGGTCGCCGCGCTCGACGCCCGCGGCGCGCAGGGCGGCGGCCAGTCGGCCGACGCGCTCGGCGTAGGCGGCGTACGTGTAGCGGACGGTTTCGTCGGCCCGTCGGGCGACGAGTTCGCGGTCCGGATACAGACGGGCGGTCCGCGACAGAAACGGGCGGAGCGTCTGGGCGTATCCCGGCATACGATACCGTACCGAGTGGCGCCGGTAAAGGTCTCCCGACCGCGAGTTCGGCGAGCGCGAAGTCGACGACGTCGAGTGCGTCGTCCATGGGCGGGCGAGATACGGGCGACACGTGTGCGCCGTGGCCCGGAGAGTTTTCCGCGCCGCCGCCGAGAGACCGATATGGACCGTCCAAGCGAGCGAGGTGCGTTCGAGGAGTACGACGGCCCCCGCGGATTCGCCCGGCAGGCCTTCGTCACCGGCGCGGCGGTGACCCTGCCGCTCATCGTTACGCTCGTCGTCCTCGGCGCCGTCGTCAACTTCGTCTCCCAGCAACTCGACCCGGTCGTCGGGCTGGTCACGTCGGTGACGGGGCTGGACCCCGCCTCGGAGGGAGCCGTGAAACTCATCACTGTCCTGTCGCTGCTCGCCACCATCTTCTGTATCGGCGTCGTCACCGAGCGCCGACCGAACCGCTCGGGGTTCGGTGCGCTCTTCGATACGCTCGTCTCGCGCATCCCCGGCGTCGGGTCGCTGTATCAGAGTATCGACGAGATGAGCGGCCTCCTCCTCGACAGCGACACCGACAGCTTTCAGGAGGTGAAACTGGTCGAGTTCCCCGAACGCGGCTCGTACTCCTTTGCCTTCCTGACCGCCGAGACGCCCGACGTGGTGAGCGAGAGCGTCGGCGAAGACGACATGATGACGCTCTTTCTCCCCATGGCCCCCAATCCGGTGATGGGCGGGTACGTCCTCCACGTCTCCGAGGACCAAGTCTACGACGTCGACCTGACCGTCGAGGAGGGCATCCAGTCCATCGTGACCAGCGGCGTCGCCACCGGCAAACGCTCCGAGGCGGAACTCACCGAGGGGATGCTCGAACGGTTCGAGCGGCGTCTCGACACTGCAGACGTGGTGAGTATCGACGAACTGGAGGCGTACGCCGCCGACGCGTCGTCGGAACTGGAGGAGAAGGCGAAAGAGACGATGGCCGCGGCTCGCGAGCGCGCACAGGAGATGGAAGCGGAGTTCGAGAGCGAGAACGAGAGCGAGCAACGCCGCGAGGATTAATCCTCACCGAAGCCACGAGAACAGGCCCTTGTCGCCGTCGGATTCGTCGTCGCGCTCGTCGACGGGAAGTCCCTCGTAGCGGCCCTCGGCCATCAGTTCGGCGTCGATGTCGTCCTGCGTGAAGTCGAAAAACCGCTCTTCTGGAAGCTCTACGTCGAGGACGTCGAGCGTCGTCGCCTTGCCCTGACTGTCGAAGGCCCGCCAGTCGTCGGGACCGTAGGGCGCGCCGACGATGATGTGGACGTCGCCCTGACCGAAGGTGGCGAGGTCGGCGTCGCTCGGGCGAAGGACGCCGTTGGGATGGGAGTGGACCGAGCCGACCGACTGCACGTCGTTGGGTTTCATCTCGGAGCGCACCGTCGCGCTGACGGGGTTCGACGTCGTGCCGGGGATGACGAGGACGTCGGTGATGACCTGCCCGCGGCGGTCGAGTCCGAGTTTGCTGGCGTCCTCGGCCCGGAGAAAGCCCATGTACTCGTCGGGGTGGGTTTCTTCGCTGGCTTCGCGGACGAAATCCAGCGTCTCCCGGGCGATGCCGAGGAGGTCGCTCGACCGAAACAGACGCATATGGGACCGTGGCGGCGGCTCCTCCTAAGGATTCCGGCACGATGTATCAGGGACCTTATCCCTCAGACGCGCCAAGGGTGGAGGAGCAACACGATGAGCCCGACAACCGACACGATTCGCATTCTCCACGTCGACGACGACCCCGACTTCGCCGAGTTGGCGGCGGTCTTTCTGGAACGGACGAACGAGCGATTCGATGTCGAGACGGCGACCACCGTCGATGCTGGCCACCAGATACTCGACGAGTCCGATATCGACTGCGTGGTCTCCGACTACGACCTTCCCGGCCAGAACGGCATCGAATTTCTCGAAACCGTCCGAGCGAGCGCGCCCGACTTGCCCTTTATTCTCTATACGGGCAAGGGAAGCGAGGAGGTTGCAAGCGAGGCCGTCTCCGCGGGCGTGACCGACTACCTCCAGAAAGAGCGCGGCACCGACCAGTACGCAGTGCTGGCGAACCGCATCACCAACGCCGTCGAACATCACCGCTCGCGGCAGGTGGTCGAGCGGAGCGAGCGACGGCTTCGCGAGGTCATCGACGCCCTCCCGCACCTCCTGCACGTCGTCGACGAGAACGGCGTCTACCGGGTCGCGAACGAGGCGCTCGCGGCGTTTCACGGGACGACGGTCGACGACATCGAGGGAAGTCACGTCTCGGACATTCTCCCCGAGGCGCAGGCCGCCCAGTTCAAGGTCCATCTCGACGACGTCCTCGAAACCGGTGAGGCGAGACACGTGCGGCAGGTGGAGATAGCGGCCGAGAACGGCGACAAACACATCTTGGAGCCGCGATTGCTACCCTACAACCTCGCGGACACGGGCGAGCGCGCGGTGTTGGGCATCGCCGTCGACGTGACCGAGCGCGAACAGCGCGAGCGCGACCTCGAACGGGCGTACGAGCGCGTGGAGTTCGCACTCGAACGAACCGACGCCGTCATCTTCGACATCGACCTCGACACCGGGACGGTGGTTCGACACGGCACCTACGAGCGGTTTTTCAGCCTGACGCCAGCGGAAGCGCCGACGTGGCAGGACCACTGCGAGCACGCCGTCCACCCCGACGACCGGGCGGCGTTTCGCGAGTTCCACCGCGAACTCATCGACGGGAAGCGAGAGCAGGGCGAACTCGAGTACCGAACCAACCCCGAGACTGGCGAGGTGCGCTGGATACAGGCCTATGCCCACACCAAACCGGCGACGGAGTCGGAGCCGCGACACGCGCTCGGCATCTCGCGCGACATCACCGAGCACAAGCGACGGGAGCGGGAACTCCGCGAGAAGGAGCGACGGTACCGGGCGGTGTTCAACGACCCGAACATCTTGGTCTGTCACCTCGGTACGGACGGCACGCTCGTAGACGCCAACGAGACGGCGATGGCGTACGTCGAGACGACGGCCGACGCGGTGCAGGGACTCCCGCTCTGGGAGACACCGTGGTTCGACGACTCGTCGGCTCACGCGGCCGACCTCAGGGAGTGGGTCGACCGCGCCGCGAGCGGCGAATACATGGCGTTCGAGATGGACCTCAGCCAGCCGACGGACGAGCCGTACACCGTCGAGGGCGTCATCAGACCCGTCACGAACGACGACGGCGACGTCGTGTCGCTGCTCGTCTCCGTCCGAGACGTCACCGAGCGCCGCGCGTACCGCCGCGAGTTAGAGCAGGCGCGGGACCTGCTCGTTCGGACCGAGGAGATTGCCGACGTGGGTGGCTGGGCGATAGACCCGGAGACGATGGACGTGTTCTGGACCGACAACCTCTTCGACCTCCTCGGTATCGACGCGGCGGAGGAACCGCCGCTCGACGGCGCACTCGAATACTACCACGAGGCGGACCGACCGCTGGTCGAAGCCGCCATCGAGGACGCCCTCGACACGGGGACAGGGTTCGACATCGACGCGCGGTTCGAACGGCCGGACGGCGAGACGCGGTGGCTCCGAATCAAGGGTGACCCGACGGTCGAGAACGGCGAGGTCGTTGCGCTCCGCGGCGCCGTCCAAGACATCACCGAGCGGATAGAGCGAGAGCGCGAACTCGAACAGGCACGGGCGGAGTACGAGGAACTCATCAACGGGATGAACGACAGTGCGTGGGTCATCGGCACGGACGCGGAGTTTCTCGCCGTCAACGACGCCGCCGTGGAGACGACCGGCTACGACCGCGCGGAGTTGCTGTCGATGCAGCCCCACGACATCGACGTGGGGCTGGAAGACGACGAGGTGACCAGACTCATCGAGTCCATGCCCGAAGACGGGGTGCAGATGTTCGAGACGGTCCACGAGACCAAAGACGGCGAGCACATCCCCGTCGAAATCAGTTCCAGTCTCGTCACGTATCGCGGTGAGACGGCCATCCTGAGCGTCGCCCGCGACGTCTCGAACCGCAAGCAGCGCGAGCGACGCCTCGAAGAGTTCGCGTCCATCGTCAGCCACGACCTTCGAAATCCGCTCAACGTGGCGGCAGGGCATCTGGACCTCGCGCGGGAGACGTGTGACAGCGACCACCTCGACGAGGTGGCGCGCGCACACGACCGGATGAACCTGCTCATCGACGACCTCCTGACGCTCGCACAGGAGGGCAAGGGGGTCGACGACATCGAACCGGTCGCGCTCGCACCGCTCGTCGACGCCTGCTGGCAGAGCGTGCTCACCGACGGCGCCACGCTCAACGTCGACGTGAGCCGCACCCTGCGCGCCGACCGCTGTCGGCTGCGCCAACTCTTCGAGAACCTCCTCCGGAACGCTGTCGAGCATGGCTCGACAGACAATCGGACTACCTCTGATGACGCCGTCGAGCACGGCCCGACAGGCAATCGGACTGGGTCCGATGACGCTGTCGAGCACGGTGGCGAGAGCGTCACGATAACGGTCGGCGAACTCGACGACGGGTTCTACGTCGAGGACGACGGGCCGGGCATCGCCGCGGGCGACCGAGAAGCGGTGTTCGACGTCGGCCACACGACGGACGCCGAGGGGACGGGCTTCGGCCTGAGCATCGTCAAGCAGGTGGCCGACGCCCACGGCTGGACGGTTCGGGTCACCGAGAGCGACGCCGGCGGCGCCCGGTTCGAAATTACGGGCGTCGAGTGGGCCGACGCGTAGCGGTCGACCCGAGTGCAGTTACGTCTCGACCGAGAAGGGCCGGCGATGACTGACGCCGGCCACGAAACCGACGGCTATCGGCGACTGTTCGACGGGTCGGGACTCTCCTTCGGCATCGGGGTCCCGCTCACGGGCGAGCGCGAGGGGACACCGGTCATCGAAGACGAGATACAGCTGGCCCAACACGCCGAATCGGTAGGGTTCGACGGGCTCTGGGTTCGGGACGTGCCGACCTACTGGCCGAGTTTCGGCGACGCCGGCGGCGCGTTCGACACGTGGCCGCTGCTCTCGTATCTGGCCGCCCGGACGGAGGACATCGCACTCGGGACGTCGAGTGTCGTCCTCACCCTTCGGCATCCGATTCACGTCGCGAAGTCGGCGGCGAGCGTCGACCGACTCTCGGACGGCCGTCTCGTCCTCGGCGTCGCCTCCGGTGACCGCGACCCGGAGTACCCCGCGTTCGGCGTCGACCCCGACGAGCGTGACGAGTTGTTCCGCGAGAGCGTGGCCGCGATTCGCACCCTCTGGCGCGAGGAGTATCCGACGCTCGACGGGTCGTGGGGTGAACTCGACGGCCAGTTGGACGTGCTTCCGAAGCCGACGACGGAGACGCTACCCCTCTTGCCGACCGGCCACGCCCGCCAGTCCGTGGACTGGATTGCCGACCACGGCGACGGCTGGCTGTTCTATCACCTGCCCGAGGACACGCTCCAGACGTATCTCGACCGGTGGCGACGACTCGCCGGCGACAAGCCGTTCGTCATCGCCGTCCGCGTCGCCCTCGCGGACGACCCGACGGCCGACCCCGAACCGCTCCATCTCGGCTACCGGGCCGGCGTCGAGTGGTTCCGGGACTACTTCCGGCGCCTCGAAGACTACGGCCTCGACCACGTCATCGTCAGCCTCCAAGGCGACGACCACGAGGCGGCGATGACGACGTTCGCCGAGGACGTGATGGGAGAACTGTAATCGCCGGCGAGCGGGGGGAGACGTCGGTCGGACGCCACGGGCGACATGAGCGATAGCGACGGCCCGACCGACGACGAGTTGGCGGCGGACGCGGCCGAGTTGTTCGGGGAGATGGGGCCGCCGATAGGGAGGGGTAGAATCGGGGTCGCGGGGGCGGATTTGAATCTCCTGCTCGTTCGCCGCTTTCGCACTCACGGCTCGCTCCGCTCGCCGTTCGCGCTTCCGAGGTGCTCACTTCGTTCGCACCTCGCCATGCGCGGAACCGGATTTGAACCAGACGAGGACTCGCTTCGCTCGTCTTCTAGGGTTCAGAATCCGTGGGCGCAAACACGATTCTCGCGTTCGTTCGAGTCGGTATGCGCGGGACCGGATTTGAACCGGCGGACTCCTACGAGACAGCGTCCTAAGCGCTGCGCCTTTTCCTGGCTTGGCTACCCGCGCTCGTCGGACTGTGCCGACACGCTGAGTTGGCGGGTGTGACTTTATAACCTTACTATGTCGCGGAGTTTCGACCGGCGGTAGTTTAAGTGAGTCGCGCGCGTCGACCCACGTATGTATCGGGCGCGTGACCGGGTCGACAACGAGGAGTGGGTGAGTCGCCTGACGCGGGCGGCGGATGGCCTCGACCTCGGGAGCGAGGCGCGGTCGAACGCCGTCGACCTGTTTCTCTCGAACGTGCCGGACGAGGAGCGGTCGAAACCCGCCATCGCGGCGGCGAGTCTCTATGCGGGGGCGTTGATTGCCGGCGACGAGCGCTCACAGAGTGCCGTCGCGTCGGCGATGGACGTGACGCGACTGAGCGTTCAGAACCACTGGAAGTCGTTGCTCGAAGCGTCGGGATTCCGACCGCCGGAGTGGTAGTCACTCGGTGTCGGGTGCCTGCTCCGGTGTGAGATTCCCGTGGCGGTCGATTTCGCCGCGGATAATCCGAGTCGAGGAGATGCGCTCGCCATCTTCGGCGGGGACGTGGTCGACCATCTCGATGCGAAGGGGGTCGAGGCCACGCTTCTCGCGAATCTCGTTAATGCGCTCGGCGCCAGCGAGCGTCTCGGGCGAGACGACGATGGCGTCGAACTGCGGTTCGGTCGCGATGCCCGTGGGCTCGTCGAGGCGTCGAATCTCGTAGTCGCGGCCGTAGGCGGCCGCGAGGGGTTCGAGTTCGGCGTCGAGAGCCGCCCGGCGGTCCTCGAACGAGCGGACCTGTCGAGGCTCGTGTCGCGTCTCGGGGGCGAGGTCGTCACTCGTCAGTCCGACGGTCACGTCGCCGAGTTCGAACGCCCGTTCGAACAGCGCTCGGTGACCGTCGTGAACGGGGTCGAAGGTCCCACCAAGCGCGACCTGCATATCCGTGGCCACGAATCGGCGCGCCTTAAACGGGTCGGCTCGGGAAGAGCGTCAGTTCTCGTCGTCTTCGACGGTGATGCGAACGGGCTCTGTCTCGGGGTCCTCGTCGTCAGTATCCCGGAGCTGTCGGTCGAGATTGAACACGGTGTTCAACTGCTCTTGGACCTGCCCGACGACGCCCCGGACGAGCGAACTCGGCGCGATTGCCTCGTACGCGTAGGGGTTGTTGCCGGCGCCCGCGCTCTCGCGTTTGTGCCGGTCGACGGTCCCCTCCTCGTGAAGCTGGGCCAGCGCCTCGCGGACCGTACTCGGGTAGAGCCCGGTGCCTTCGGCCACCTCCTCGCTCGTCGAATCCGGATGTTGCCTGAGGTAGACGTAGATGCGGGCGCGCGTCTCCGTGTCGAGCACCCACGCCAGCAAGTCAACGACCCCGTCGTCGAACTCCGTGACGGCTCGGTCGGCCTCGGCCTCCAGTCGCTCTCGCGCCGACACGTCGTCCTCGTCGTCGACATCGAACTCGTCGGACCCGTTCGTATCAGACATATGTTCTCCCCAATAGGTCAGAACTCGGCGGACAAAAGGCTTTCCGGGCTACTGGAGGAGGAGCGACGCACAGAGCGCGTCGCTGCCGTCTTCCTCGTGGATTCGGCGCTGGGTCTCGGCACCGCTCGGCGCCTCGAAGAGGTCACGGAGGCCGTCGACGCCGAGTCGGTCGCACTCGCGGTCGACGACGGTGCCGAGCGAGACGGTGTCCTCGCCCGACCGGGTGACGAAGTCGGCGTCGTGGCCGTAGCGCATCGCCCGCCACTTGTTCTCGTCGAGGAGTTCGCGCCGGAGTTCGGGCGGGGACTCGCCGTCTTCGTACCGCTCGGCCAAATCGACGACGAGTGCGTGGACGTACTCGGCGATGGCGAGAACGCGCTCCGGGTCGCGCTGGGCGTCCGGCGTTCGGACTTCGACGGTGCCGTGGCCGGTGTGTGGGCGGACGTCGTACCAGAGTTCGCCGCGGTCGTTTATCGACCCCGTCTCGACCATGCGGCGCTCGAATCGCTGGTACGCGTCGAAGTCCTCGAAGGATGACGGAATGCCCGTGTTCGGCAGGTTCTCGAACACTTTCGCACGGGCGGACGCGAGACCGGTATCGAAGCCGTTCCAAAAGGGAGAGTTCGCCGAGAGCGCGAGGATGACGGGGAGATACCACCGCAAGCGATTGGCGACCCACGTCGCCTTGTCCGCGTCGTCGACGCCGACGTGGACGTGCAGGCCGGCGGTCGTGTTCCGGTGCTGTGGATACTGAATCCGGTCGAGTTGCGCGCGATAGCGGGGCTTGGTGGCGTGGTCGAGTTCCCGCCACTTCGCCGTCGGATGCAGGCCGGCGGCGGCTATCTGATAGCCGTGGGTCGTCGCGTGGTCGCAAAGCGCCGACCGAATCCGTTCGAGTTCGTCGGCGGCGTCCACCCGTCGCTCGATGAGCGGCGTCTGCGTCTCGATAGTGAACTGAAAGAGTTCGTGGTCGAGGCGGCCGACCAGCGGTTCGGGTGGCTCGCTCCCGTAAATCAGGTCGTCGATGCCGGCGGTCGGTCGCCCCGCCTCGTCGACGACGAAAAACTCCTCTTCGATGCCGAGTGTACCCATCCGCGCGAACGCATCACGGGAGCCGAGGTCCATCGAACCTCCGTTTGGGACCGGCGGCTAAATAAGTCGTGGACCGTCGCCGTCAGCCGAATGTCGACAGAATGGTAGGTCCGGTGCGGCGGCGGCGACTGGTCGCGAAGTGAGCGGTGACGCGTACCGTGACCACCGACCATCGCCTGCAGTTCGGAAGCGACCGGAACCCATCGCCCACCTTCGCTCGCGTCGGCGAGAGCGACGAAAACGAGTGACAACCTCGTACCGCGGTTCAGTCACAGCCCGCCGACGGCATCCGAATCTGTATCAACGGAGCGTGACGTTTCGGAACACGTCCCTACACCACCACGACGTACCGAGCAATCGGCGCCGATGTTTCGCCGTCTGGGCGCCACTCGGCACCGATTCGGTCGTCGGCCACTCCCGTACTCTCTCGCGACAAACATATAAACATCGAGATACAAATTGTGGGCAACGATGCACGACTTGACCGGCTTCCAGCGAGACCTCCTGTACGTCATCGCCGGCCTCGACGAACCCCACGGGCTGGCAATCAAGGAGGAACTCGAGAACTACTACGAGAGCGAGATTCACCACGGGCGCCTGTACCCGAACCTCGACACGCTAGTCGAGAAGGGGCTGATTGACAAGGGTCAACGCGACCGCCGGACCAATTACTACACCCTGACACGTCGGGGACGGCGCGAACTCGAAGCGCGTCGGGAGTGGGAGAATCAGTACGTCTCGGACCTCATCGAAGAAGCGACGCTCGCCTGACCGTCAGCAAAAGCGCCGCGTGTCGGGATAGGGGGAATCCCGTTCGGCGGGGTGCCTCTGACGCGGCATCCGTTTTAGGCGCCCCGTGACTATCAACTTCTTGCGGATGTGCGCTCGCGTCGCTCAGCCGTCTTGGTCCGTGTCCACAATCCGCGCCGCCGCTCGCTTCGCCGCCGCGACGTGTTCGTCCGCCCGGTCGTTGCCCGTCGTCTCCACGTCTTCGAGCAGCGTCGTCACCGTTCGAACCCGCTCGACGACGACCGACCGAGGCAGGTCGGCGTCGGCGGTGTCGGCCGCGATGGCCGCCGCCTCGCCGAGTCGCACGCTCGCCGACGGTTCGACGGGGAGTTCTTCCGTCGCGTCCAGTCGGTCCCGGAGTTCACGCAGGTCGTCGTCCATCAGCCGACCGTCCATGTTTCCTGTCGCCACGCGGCGTCCCAGAAACGGTACTCGTAGCGCGCGGACGTGACGAACCGGTCGCGGAACCGCTCGCGGTCCGACGCCGTCGCGTCGGCGGCCACCTCGTTCAGCAGGTCCTTACACCACTCCGTGAGCGTCGAGAACTCCTCGCCAGCGTAGGTCTCTATCCACTCCGCGTAGCGCTCGTCGTCCGGTAGTCCGTCGGCTTCGAGACGCTTCGCCGTCTCGTTGAAGCCCCACATACAGGGGAGCAGGGCGGCGACGAGGTCACCGAAGGTGCCCGTGGCGGCCGTCCGCACGAGGAAGTCGGTGTAGGCCTGTGTCGTCGGCGACGCCTCGGTTTCTTCGAGGTCACGCTCGCTAATGTCGAACTCCGCCGCGTACGCCCGGTGGAGGTCCATCTCCGTGTTCAGCGTCTCGTGTAGCAGTTCGGCGAACGTCCCCATGTGGTCGAGCGTCGGTGCCGACGCGGCGCCGTGAGCGAACACGCGCGAGTAGTCGATGAGATAGACGTAGTCCTGCCGCACCCAGTACTCGAAGGGGTCGGTGTCGAGCGTCCCCGCTCCCAGTTGCGACACCATCGGGTGGGCGACGATGTCGTCCCACAGGTCGTTCGCAGTCGGTCGAAGGTCGTCGACGAAGGCCATACCGAGACAGGCCGCGCCCCAGCCAAGAATCTTTCCCGCGTTGTATCAGTCGGTTGTACGCGGCGTGGCGACGACGGCGAGGTGGTCGTCGTGGTAGCGGTCCAGCCGCGCCGTCTCCAGCACTTCGTAGGTATCGCGGAGGTCCGACAGAACGTCCTCGAAGACGTCGGCCGGGTCGGCTGTCACGTCCTCGCTCCGAGCCTTGACGACGGCGAGGAGGCGGCCGTCGTCGCGGAGGAACTGCCGGTTGCGGGCGGCGACGTGTGCCTGCCCGCGGGTCGCCACGTCCTGTACGATGGCGTCGAGCCCCGACTCGACGACGTGGGCGTACGTCTCCGGCTTGCGGGCGTCTTTCAGGAGCGGAAAGAGGGTTCCCCGATTTTCGGCCACGTCGACGAGGTCACGGGTCGGGCGGGGCGCGAACTCCACGGCGTAGGTCGGCCCGGCGAAGTCGGCGACATGGCTCACCGTCGTTCCGCTGGCGGCGCCGAGATAGAGGACGGACTCGCCGCCGTCGAGACCCACGTCCATGTCGAGTTCGAGCATCGCTCCGAGTTTCGACCGGCCGGCGTCCCACAGTCGCCACGGGCCGTCGGTCGGCTCGCCGTACACCGGCTCCCCGCGCGTCGCGAGGCGCTCGCTCCCGTCGAAGGTCCGGCGCTCGACGCCGTCGGGCAGGCTCACGAGTCGGCCCTCGCGCGGATGGTCGCGATTCGGTCGTCCAGTTCCTCGTGCAGGTCGGGGCGGATGTCGCCGGCGTAGTGGTCGATACGCGCCGCGATGGTGAGTTTCCCGGCCAGCGCCCGCGCCGCCGACCCTCGGTCCTCCGGTCGGGTGTTGCGGACGTAGTCGTGCGTGTAGATGACGCCGTGTTTCGGCGACGGCGCGCGTCCGGAGAGATGCGCGAAGAGGGCGTCCTCGGCGCCGAGAACCTGCACCGTCCCCGACGGCTTCTTCGCGAGGGCGTCGAGGCCGCCGGCGAGCGCGATGAGCCGCGCGGCGAGCACCGGCCCGGCCATCCGACTCAGGTTGGGCGCGACTGCCGGCGCCGTCCGCTCGACGAACGCCCGACAGTCCTCGACTTCGTCGGCGAGGTCGGCGACCCGCTGAGCCAGCGAGACGGCGCGGCGCTCGGCGTCGGTCGTGGGGTCGCGGGCGGCCACCTCGCGGGCGCCGTCGACGCCCGTGCCAGCCTCGTCGAACAGTGCCCCTGCCCACTCGGCGACGCGTTCGGCGAGTTCGTTCGCCGTCCGCTCGGCGTCGTCCATGCTCCGCACCGCGTGAACGAGTTGCTGGTCGTCGGCGCGTTCGCGCTCTCTGACGGCCTCGCGAGTCGCGTCGAGGGTGGCTTCGTGCAGTTTGTCGTAGTAGTCGGCCTCGTCGGCTGCGAACCCGCTGTCGACGGCCTTCGCGGGCCAGTCGTCGGGGGCGTCCGCGCTGCCATCCGCGATGGCGTCGCGGGCGGCGGCGGGGTCGTCGGGCGGGACCGATTCGAACCAGCCCGCTGTGTCGTTGGTCATACTCGGAGTACTGCGCGCGAAATCGTATATGCGTCCCGGTGTGCGAGGAGGCGATGGCGCGACTGATACAGCTCAGACCCACGCATCGAGTTCTTCACGCCCGGCAAAATCGTCTCGGCTCGGATAGGTATCAACCATCGTGATGAGCGCGGACGCGACACGATAGGCGGGCATCGTGTCGTCGTGAAGGAGAACGACGCCAGTGTGAGCCTCACTCGGAAGCCGCCCGAAGTCTTTCACGTCGCTCGTGACGACGACGAGGTCGTGTTCGCGGGCGTAGGGAAGGACGTCGTCTTCGTCGTCAGCACCCTGCCCGACCGTGTCCCGAACGTGGACGGCGAACAGCCCCGCTTTGTCGAGATACGTGGCCACCTTTGGGTCGACCGTTCTCATCGAGAAGAAACCGCCACTCGGACATCTCAGGCGGTGTCCGGTTCGACACCGTCGGGCCGGTCTATCGAATCCCGGACCGCTTCGAAGAGTTCGTCGCGTTCGGCTTCGACCCGGCTCATCTCGCGTGGGTGGTCGTGATAGTACGCGAGCGCATGGTAGATATCGGCCACGTCCAGGTCGTACCGGTCGGCGACTGTCTCGGGATTGACGCCGCGCTCTTCGACGAGCGCGTACACCTGACGGACGCTCACTCGGTGCCCGGAAATGTGAGGCTCGTCCATACGGTCGCGAGCGATGCGGCGGGTCTCCCGTTCGGCCATGCCGGTTTTTACCACCCGCTGGCGCAAAAGCGTTCCCCGTGAGTCGAAGCGTGGGGTTGAACGCCGGGCCGTCGCGGCGAAACTACTTACCGCTGAATTCACAGTGAATTCGTATGAGCCGAACGTCGATACCCGTGGATTCGTCGACCAAGGACCTGCTCGACGACCTGAAGCGCGACGACGAGACGTGGGACGAGTTCCTGACGCGCATCGCATCGGACGAGGAGCCGATTAAAGCCGGTGCGTGGTCGACCGAAGCGGTCGAAGAGGCGAAAGAACGGGTGCGGACGTCCCGAGAGAACTGGGACGAGCGATGACGTTTCTCGACTCCTACCTTCCCGTGACGAATCTGCGGATGCAGTCCAACTGACCCGTCCAATCGGCGACGGCGTTCTACCGCGGCGTGAGTTCGGCACGCCGCCCCTTCGGAATCACCGACCGCAACTCGTCGTGGACGTACAGGCCGACGCCGATGGGTTCGAGGGCGCCCGCAACCTCGTGAGCGACGACGAGATACCCCCAGTCGCCGTCCCACTCGGGGTCGACGTCGTCGCCGGCGAGGAACGCGGCCGCGTCGTCGCTATCGAGTTCGATGACGTTGCGCGTCGCCAGCGAGCCGAACCGCTGGACTGCGTTCGTCGTCGGCTTCCAGTGTTCCTGTCGCGTCCGCAGGAACGTCATGCCCAGTCCCTCGACGTCGGTCGGAGACGGGAGGTCGGCGGCGAAAATCCACACCTTGCCCGCGCCTTTCTCCCAGAACGTGTATCCCTCGAACGTCTCGGGCGGGATGCCGAAGCGCTCGTCCCACCAGTCGAGGACTTCGGCCCGGGTCGCCCGTCCCGACACCTCGCGGTCGTCGGCGGTGGCGGGCAGGCGGTCGAACTGCTGGCCGTCGTTCGTGTCGCTCATTCTGCCACCTCCAGTTTCGCACAGAAGAAGCCGCCCGTGTCGTTGTGATGGGGGTAGATGCGAAGCGCCTTCTCGACGCTCGGGTCGTACGTCTCGTCTTGCCACTCGGTGACACCGGGCACGCCATCGAGGGGCGCGTCGAAGTCGACGAGACGACAGTCCTCCGCGTCGAGGACGTGGTCGAGGACCGCCTCGTTCTCCTCGGGCGCGAAGGTGCAGGTGGAGTAGACGACGGTGCCGCCGGGGCGGGTCGCCTGAATCGCTCGGCGAAGAATCCCCTTCTGGACCCCGGCAACGCTGTGGACGTGGTCCAGACTCCACGTGTCGAAGGCGTCGGGGTTCTTTCGAATCGTCCCCTCGCAGGAACAGGGGGCGTCGACGAGGACGCGGTCGAAGGCGTCGATACCGCCGTCGTCCGTCGCGCGTTCGCCCAATGGTTTCAGCGAGAAGTTGCGCGCGTCCTGATTCGTGACGACAAGGTTCGTCACGCCGAGACGTTCGGCGTTGTGCCGGAGCGCCGACAGCCGACCGAGGTTGTTGTCGTTGCCGACGAGCAGCCCCGAATCGTCCATCAGCGCCGCGAGTTGCGTCGTCTTGCTGCCCGGCGCGGCGCAGGCGTCCCACACCCGGTCGCCGGGCTGGGGGTCGAGGACGAGCGCCGGAAGGTTCGACACCTCCTCTTGCCCGTGAATCCAGCCGTGGGCGTGGGGCCAGTTCCGCCCCGGCGAGTCGTTCGGGAGGCGGAAGACGCCGGGGTGCCAGTCGGTCGGTTCGTAGTCGACGCCTTCGGTGTCGAGTGCGTCGGCCACCCGGTCGGTCGTCGCCTTAATCGTGTTGACGCGGACGACCGAGGGAAGGGGCCGTTCGCAGGCCCGCCGGAACGCCTCGGGGTCGTCGACGAGCGAGTCGTACCGCTCCAGCGGAGTCATCGACGGCGCTTCGCAGGCAGACGGTTAGTGGGTTTCGACCGACGGCCGACGGCTACAACGGCTCGATATCGGCGCGACGCCCGTCGAGGACGGGAAATCGCTCGTCGCGACGGCGTTCCAGCCAGTGGAGCAGTCGCGCCGCCCAGCGCAGTTTCTCCCGTTTCGTCTCGCTCACGCTCGCGTCGTCGAAGTCCCACCCCGGAAAGACGAGTTCGGCGGCGTCGAAGGCGTCGGCGAGGAAGGCCGCCCGGTCGCCGTCGGTGAACCCACCGTAGTTGCGGACGGGGCCGCGGGGTTCGGTTTGGGTCGTCGGCAGGACGTGGTCGCCGTCGAACCGCGGCACCCACCGCTCGATAGCGGGAACGTTGTCGCCGTGGGCGTGAACCGCGACCGGGGTGCCTTCCCGGGTCAGTTCGCGCGCCGTTTCGGGCGATTTGTCCAAGTCCGTCACCATCAGGTCGACGTCGATACCGGCGTCTCGAAGCCGTTTGGCGGCGACGGAGGCGGCGATTACCACGTCCGCCTCCGTCGCGAGACGCCGGTTGCGGTCGGTCGTGAGCGACGGCCCCGCGCCAGCGACGGCCACCGTCGCCCCTCGAATCGCGTCGAGTCGGGACTCGTCGAAGGCGTCGGTGAGGGTCGCGAGGCGGTCACGCGCCCGTTCGTCGGCCGCGGGGTCGTAGCCGAACGCCGCCAGAATCTGCTCGTACACGCGGCGCCACGTCTGGTAGTTCATCGGGGACACCGAATAAGACCACAATAGCCGGCACGACACCAAGTACCCCTACCCGAGTGTCGCCCCGGCTTCCACGTCCCCTGTTTCGAATCGTCTGGCATAAGCTTTCTCTTACTCGACAATCTCCTCGACCGCCGCGAGGGCGGCGTCGAGGGCATCCGATTCGGCCGACGTAGCGTCGACGACTCGCTCCAAATCTGCGGGCGTCCCGACGAGTAAGCGGTGGCTACCCGACCCCGCGAGCGTCGCGTTCGTCCCGCGCGTGGCGTCGGCGAGCGTCTCCCGTTCCATGGGCGAGAGGTCGGCGAACTCGAACACGCGAACCACGCCCCGCCGGGCCGTCTCGCTTCCACCGTCGACCCGGTCGAGGTGGCGGCGCATCTCGCCGACGGTCGTCACGTCGAGTTCTTCGACGGAGACGTCGCCGGCGCGTCGCACCCGGTCGCGCGTGAACGCGTCGCCGACGAGGGCGGCGTCGCGCGTCTCGGCCACGTCGTGGGTGCGGACGACGTGCGCGCCGCGTTCGACGGCCATCGCGGTGGCCGCGAGGCTCACGGGCAAGGCTGCCTCCGTCGAGCGCCCGGCGAGGTCACGGAGGAAGTTCTTCCGGTTGATGGAGACGAGAATCGGGCGGTCGAGGGCGCGAAACTCCCGAAGCCGGTGGAACGTCTCCCGGTCGTCGGCGAGGGTCTTTTCCTCGCTCCACCCGCCGAACGCGGGGTCGATGATTGTCTTGTCGGTCAGGCCCTCGCGCTGGAGTGCGTCGTAGATGTCGTCCACCTGTTCGATGGCGCCGGGGCGGGTCAGGTCCGGCGGGCTGGCCATCTTCACGACGGCCACGTCACGCTCGGCACAGACCCGGGGCATCTCGGGGTCGGCGAACCCGCAGATGTCGTTGACCATGTCGAAGCCGGCGTCGAGCGCCGCCTCGGCAACTTCGTGATAGCGCGTCTCGATTGAGAAGACGGCGTCGCCGGAGACGGAGTGCATCGCTTCGACGGCCGTATCGAGGCGGTCGAGTTCCTGCTCGGCCGAGAGCACGTCGAAGCGCTTGTTCGCCGACTCCAGTCCTACGTCGACGATGTCGGCTCCCTCGCCGACGAGTTCCTCGTCGACGTAGGCGGCCGCCTCGCCCGCGTCGTCGAACACGCTGGGCTCGTAGGGCGACTCCTTGCTCACGTTCAGCACCCCCATGATTCGCGGCGGGTGGTCGTCGCCGATGCCGAGCCCTGCGGCGTCCACGTTTCGCATGGACGCCCTTCGGGACCCGACCACCATAGGCGGACCGGTGGCCAGCGGAACGGCGGACGGACACAACACGCTCTTTTTATCGGTCGGGGCGCTACCTCGCGCCAATGGCAAAGGTCAGCATCGGGCTCCGGGGCTGGCGCTTCGAGGAGTCCGAGGTGTTCACGGACGACGGCGAGTTCAAGCCCCTCGACGAGATACCCGAGGAGCCACGGGAGCGGCTGGTTCGGCTCACCTACCTCGTCGAGGAACCGTGTGACGCCTGCTATCTGGAACACGGCGAGAGCGACATCGAGCGCTGTGCGCAGGCGGCCATCGTCTACGGCGAACCCGGTGACGAACTCCTGCTGTGTACCGACCACGAGGCCGACTTCCTCTACTGGTATCGCGAGGCCGGCGGGAAGGCCCACCGCGGTACCCCCGAGTTCCGCGACGAGTTTCACGCGTGGTTCGCGGACGGCGGGCGCGCGCCCGAGGGCTACGGCGGCCTCGACCACGTCGAAACCGACCCCGCGGACCTCCCCTCGCCGCCGGGAGCCGAGGAGGTTCACCGACGCCTGAACGAGGACTTCGACGGCCGCAAGATAGACCTCCGAGAGGACCGAGACGACGACGCCGACGAGGACATCGACCTCGAAGATGTCGACCTCGGCACCGACTACCCCTCACGATGAGTCGGGAGCCACCGGTCGTCGTCGTGGTCGACGCCAAGACGCCGGGCAACGTCGGCACCATCGCCCGCGCGATGAAGAACTTCGGGATGACGGACCTGAAACTCGTGAACCCGCCGGAACTCGACCCCGACGGCGAGGCCTACGGCTTCGCGGGTCACGCCCGCGAGGACGTCCTCCCGAACGCCGAGACGGTCACGTTCGACGAAGTTGTGGAGAACTACCACACCGTCGGCTGTACGGCGATTACGGGCGAGGACAGCCGCCGACACGTCCGCTTCCCGTTCAAGACGCCGCGGGAACTCGCCGACAGCCTGCGGACCGTCGACGCGCCGACGGCACTCGTCTTCGGGCGCGAGGGCCGCGGACTCGACAACGAGGAACTCGCTCGACTGGACGAGGTGTGTTCCATCCCCGCGAGCGCCGACTACCCCGTGTTGAATCTGGGGCAGGCGGCGACCATCATGCTCTACGAACTCCGCGAGTTGACCGTCGAGGAGACGCAACTGCCGGACGTGGAGCAGGAACGGGCCGCCGAGGCCGACATCGAGCGCTTCCACGACTTCGTCGGCGACTTCCTCGACGCGAGCGGCTACAAGCCCATCAAGCGAGACAAGACGCGGCGGCTGATTCGCCGACTCGTGGGGCGCGCCCACCCGACGGACCGCGAAATTCACACCCTGCTCGGCGTCCTCCGCCGGGCGACCGGGCAACTCGAACACCGGTCGGAGCTACTGTCGGAGTACGACGAACCCGACCGCTGGTGACTACGCCCGCGCGACGAGCACCAGCGCAACGAGTGCGAGCACCGTCTTCTCGCCGGCCGTCGTCTCGACGCCCCACCGGACGACGCCGTACTCGTCGGTCCCGCTCGATTCGTCGACGCCGCGTATCGTCGAGTGAACCGTGAGTTCGTCGCCCGGGTGGACGGGCGCGGGCCACCGCAGGCGGTCGAGCCCCTTCGCACCGAGCGCCGCCGTCTCGTCCAGAAACCCGTCGACGAACAGCCGCATCGACATCGCGGCGGTGTGCCAGCCACTCGCAATCAGGTCGCCGTGGATGGATTCTGCCGCTCGCTCGGGGTCGGTGTGGAACCACTGCGGGTCGTAGCGCTCCGCGAACTCGACGATTTCCGCCTCGGTCGCCTCGTAGGTGCCGTGCGATTCGCCGTCCCAGCGGTCGACGTCCTCGAAGAAGACGGTCATCGGTCGATTGTCACGGCCCGCGCTCAAATCCGTTTCTCCGAGAGATGTCAGTCGTGATAATCGTCCCGCAATATCTTAGCCGCCGGGGGGCATACAGATGATAATGCCCACCCAGTCGACCGAGCGGATTCGCGTGCTCTGTGTCGACGACCTCCCCGACGCGAAGCGTATCGCGACGGTTCTCGGGCGGGCTGACAGGCAGTTCGACCTGCGGACGGCATCGAGCGTTCGCGAGGCGGCGGAGCGTCTCGGCCGCGTCGATTGTGTCGTCGCGGACCACGACCTCCCCGACGGGACGGGGGTCGAACTGCTGCGTCTCGTCCGCGAGCAGTCGCTCGACCATCCGTTCATCCTCTTTACCGCTTCGGGGAGTGAAGCGGTCGCGAGCAAGGCCGTCTCCGCGGGCGTGACGGATTACGTCCGGCGACGACCCGACCGCGAGCAGCACGCGGTTCTGTCGAAGCGGGTTCGAGCCTCGGTCGAGGGGCGTCGAGACGAGCGCGAACGGGCGGCCCGACAGGCCGACCTCCGGCGGAGCGAGCGCCAACTCGACGCCGTCTTCGAGGACCCGAAGATGCTGGTCGGCCTCCTCTCGCCCGAGGGCCGGTTGCGCAAAGCCAACCAGACGGCGATGTCGTTCGTCGACGCCGACCACGCGGACCTCGTCGGCGTCCCCTTTCCCGAGACGCCGTGGTGGACCGACGACATGCGCGACGACGTCCAGCGGTGGGTCGAGCGCGCCGCCGCCGGCGAGTACGTGATGTACGAGGCCGACCACAGCCACGCCGCAGGGACACGAAGCGTCAGCGGGACCATCCGGCCCGTGACCGACGCGACGGGGTCGGTCGTCTCGCTCATCGCATCCGCCCGCGACATCACGGAGCGTCGCGGCCACGAACGCGAGTTACAGCGGCGCAACGAGCGGCTCAACGAGGTTGCCAGTCTCGTCTCTCACGACCTCCGGAGCCCGCTGAACGTCGCTCGCGGCCACCTCTCTATCGCCCGCAACGACGCCGCCGACGACCACCTCGACGAGGTAGCTCACGCCCTAGACCGGATGGACGAACTGGTCGGCGACCTGCTGACCCTGACACACGAGGGCGAGCGAACGAGCGACCTCGAACCCGTCGACCTCGCCGCGACCGTCGAAGACTGCTGGCGAAACGTCGCGACGGGGGAGGACAGCCCGCGAATCGAAACCGACCTCGTGATTCGAGCCGACCGAGGACAGCTTGGCCACTTACTGGAGAACTTACTCGGGAACGCGCTTCGTCACGGCGGCGACGACGTGACGGTCACGGTCGGCGGGGTGGGCGACGGCTTCTACGTCGCCGACGACGGGGTCGGTATCCCCGAAGACGAGCGCGAGGCGGTGTTCGAGAACGGCTACACCACGGCGACGGCGGGGACCGGCGTCGGTCTCTCCATCGTCCAGCGCATCGCCGACGCCCACGGCTGGTCGGTTGCCGTCGTCGAGAGCGAGTCTGGCGGCACCCGATTCGAGATAACGGGCGTCGAGTGCGAGTCGGAGCCGCCGACACAGACGTAATCAGGTTCGCTTCCCAATCTCGTCGCGGAGCGCGTCGCTCACGACTTCGCCGTCTGCCTTCCCGCGGAGCGCGCCCATGCACTCGCCCATGAGCGCCGAGAACGCACCCATCCCTTCCTGTTCGACCTGTTCGGCGTTGCGTTCGACCACTTCGGCGACGGCCTCGCGAACCTCGCTCTCGTCGACGCCGGAGAGGCCCGCTTCCTCGACGGCCTCCTCGGCGGTGAGGTCGGGGTCGGCGGCGAGGGTTTCGAGCACTTCGTCGACGCCCTCTTTCGCCAACTCGTCGTCTTCGACCAGTCGGAGCACCGCGCGCAGGTGGTCGTCGGTGAGGCGCTCGACGGGCACGTCGTCACGCCGGAGTTCGGTCAGCGTCCCTTCGAGGACGCCCGCGGCGAACGTGGCGTCGACGCCCGCCTCGACGGCGTCTTCGAACAGGGACATCCGACGCCCGTAGGCCACCTGTTCGGCGAGGCCGGCGTCGAGGTCGTACTCGGACTGGTAGCGCTCGACCTTCTCGGTCAGGAGTTCGGGTCGCTCGACGTCGCTCGGGTCGAGTTCGACCGGCGGCACGTCCGTCTCGGGGTACATCCGCGCCGCGCCGGGCAGGGGTCGCAGGTAGCGGGTCGTCCCCTCCTGCGTGGCGTCGCGCGTCTCCTCGGGCACGCCCTCCATGGCCGTCTTCGCACGCTCCGCGACGGCGTCGATGGCCAGCGAGGCCGTCTCCGCGTCGTCGGCGACGATGGCGACGGCGTCCTCGGGACCGGCGCCCACGGCGTCCCGGAGCGCCGCCACCTCGTCCTCGGTGACGCCGTAGGCGGGCAGTTCGTCGGTGTGGAAGATGCCGCCCGCGCCGTGGCGTTTCGCGTGGTCGGACAGCTCCGTCCCGAGTCGGCGGTCGGGCTGAATCTCCCGCCCAACGAGGCCGTCGAAGCCGTAGAGCGGGACGGCGCGGACAGCGCCGTCGTCGCCGCTGAGCGCACCCCCGATGACGCCGCTGTCGGTGTCCTCGAACACCGCAGTCACGTCCTGCGGGTCGCCGACCGACGCGTCGCGGGCGTCGAGTTCGGCGGCGATATCGAGGAGTTCGACCTGCCGGCCAACCTCGTAGCGGACGATTTCGTCGATTTGGTCCAGCGCCTGCACGCCCTTGATTTCGACGCGGGCGCCCTCGGCGATGGAGACGTTCACGTCCTGTCGGATGGTGCCGAGGCCGCGCTTGACCGACCCGGTCGAGCGCAGGAGCATCCCGATGCGCTCGGCGGCCTCGCGGGCCTGCTGGGGCGAGGAGATGTCCGGTTTCGTCCCGATTTCGACCAGCGGGATGCCCAGTCGGTCGAGGCTGTATCGGACGCCATCCTCCGTCTCCTCGACGCGGCCGGCGCTCTCCTCTTCCAACAGCAAGTCCTCGATGCCGACCGGTCCCTCGTCGGTCTGGATTTCGCCGTCCTGTCCGACGAGCGTGGTCCGCTGGAAGCCGGAGGTGTTCGAGCCGTCGACGACGATTTTCCGCATGACGTGGGCTTGGTCGACGGGCGTCGTATCGAGGAGCGCGGCAATCTGGAGCGCCACCTCGAGGGCTTCGTCGTCGATACGGTGGGGCGGTTCGTCGTCCTCCTCGACCAGACAGGTGGTGTCGAAGGCCAGATACTCGAACTCGCGGTCGACGCGGCTCTCCTCGACGGCCGCCTCGTCGAGTTCGCCGAGTTCGCTCTTCGTCGGGTGGAGATACCGCGAGAACCGCCGCGTCGACGCCTCCGGCTCCCGACGCTCGGTCGGGCACGCACAGAACAGTTTCGTCGCGGTGTCGAGTTGCTGGTGGATTTCCAGCCCCGCGACGAGTCCGAGCGCCTCGTAATCGTACTCGCTCATTGGGCGTATCTCTACCCGGCGAGCCTAAAAGCGTTCAGTCTGCGCGTCGCCAGTGTGCGGGACCGCTGGGTACCGATTCGACCATTGTCGACAACGGACGAAATCCGGCACGTCAGACCCCGAAAATACGGGTACTAAGGAATCTTTATCTGCTCTCATGCGGCTTTTATGTAATGGTGAAAGCACATGTCTGAAGACGTCGAACTTCGACGCACCCAGCTCGCGACGCCGGCCAGCGACCCCGACTTCATGGAGAGCGCGTCCCGAAGCGACGCGGACGAAGTCTTCCTCGACTTGGAGGACTCCGTCGCTCCGAACGCGAAAGTCGAGGCGCGCGAACCGCTCATCGAAGCCGTCGAGGAACACGACTGGTCCGACAAGATTCTGTCGTACCGGATGAACGGCATCGACACGAAGTGGTGGTACGACGACATCATCGAAGTCGTCGGCGCGGTGGGCGAACAGATTGACGACATCATCGTCCCCAAGGTCGCCGGCCCGAGCGACATCCACACCGTCGAGAACCTCCTCGAACAGGTCGAGGAGAACAACGGGCTCGAAGTCGGCGGCATCGGCCTCGAACCGCAGATTGAGGACGGCGACGGCATCCACAACGTCTATGAAATCGCCCACGCCTCCGACCGCCTCTCCTCGATTATCTTCGGTCCCGGCGACTACTCCGCCGCGATGGGCACGCCCGGACTCGACATCGGGCAGTTCCCCGACTACCCCGGCCACTACTGGCATCACGCGCTCTCGGAGTGTAACTCCGCCGCCAAGAGCGCCGGCCTGCCGTGTCTGGACGGCCCCTACGCCGACATCGACGACCCCGAAGGCTTCCGCACGTCCGCGGAGCGCGCGAACATGATTGGCTGCGACGGCAAGTGGGCAATCCACCCGAGCCAAATCGAACTCGGCAACGAAGTCTTCGCTCCCGACCCGGACGTCGCCGAGCGCGCCGAGCGCATCGTCGACGCCTACGCCGAAGCGATGGAGGAAGGCAAGGGCGCCGTCTCCGTCGACGGGCAGATGGTCGACGAAGCCACCAACAAGATGGCACAGGAAATCGTCGCCAAGGCCCGCGCCGCCGGCATCCTCGACTAACGGCCGCGTCTCGAACGTCTCTTTATTTTCGCCGGTCGACCGGACAGCCGCGAATCTCCCCGCCTCGCATCCCGTCGGCCAGCCAGTGAATCGAGAGGACGAGCGCCACCAGCGCCAAGAGCGCGAACTCCAGTCCGTCGAGGGGCAGGAGCGTCGCCAGCCCCGCCACGCCGAACAGCGAGAGGACGCCGGCGAGGATGGCCGACCCGCAGGCCGCACACCCCGCGCCGAGCGTGCCGAGGACGACGCCGAGGAGGCTCCCGCCGCCACTCTCCGCCGACAGCCGGTGTTCGCGGACGTGATACGCCACGAGAGCGACATCGACGCCGACGAGAAGCGACACCGAGACGACGAGCAGTCCGGTCGCCGGCCCGTACGAGGTGCCGACGAACGGGTAGAGTTCGAGGAGGATGGTCGCGGGCACGCGCCCGGCCAGCGTGTCACCCACCGTCGCGAGATTCTGCGAGAGGACGAACCCCGTGAGCGCGACGGCCGCGGCGACGACGGCGAGGGCGGCGTAGCCGGGGCCGCCGAGAACGAGGCGAGTCGTCCGGCCCATGCGTCGCCAGTCGGCGCGACGGGTAGGAAGTGAAATCACAGGTCCAACGCCCGTCGCACGAACTCGAAGCTCACGGACCCCGTCGCCCGCGTTCGGTACTCGCCGTCGCGAAAGAGGAAGACGGTGGGCGTGCCGCTCACGTCCGCCGCCTCCGCCGCCGACACGTCGGTCTGGACCGCTTCGTCGTGTGTGCCTGCGTCGACGTCGGCGACGACGGCGGCGCCGTCCACCGTCGTCTCGGCGGTGAGAAAGGTCTCCGTCCGGTCGCGGACGTTCTCGGTGTCGAAGGCGTCCTGTTCGTCGAAGTAGTGCGCCAGCAACGCCCAGAAGGCGTCGGCGTCGCGGGCGTAGGTGGCTTCGAGCGCCCGAATCGCCGGCTCGCCCCACGGATACACCAGCGGCGCTGTCCGGACGACGTAGGCCGCGTCACCGGAGTCGACGAGTTCCGATTTAATCTTCGGGACTGTCTCCGATTCGAACGCCGCACACCGGGGACAGGAGGGGTCCTCGAAGGCGACGATGGTCGCCGTCGCGGGGTCGGGGCCGAGGCGTGGCTGGCTGGCGAGTGCCTGTCCGACGGGGTGGGTATCGAGCGTCTGCGGGTCGTCGCCGTTTCCCCCATCGCTTCCGCCGATGCACCCCGCACCGACGACGCCGACGGTTCCCGCGAGGACGCTCCGGCGCGTGACGGTGGCAGACTCCTGCATACGTTCCCGAGTGGCTGCCAGCAAGAAGATACTTCCCCGCGTGGGAGCGGGGCGCGCACAACCTATTCGAGCGGCTCGACGAGTTCGACGACGTGTCCGTCCGGGTCCTTCACGAACGCGGTTCGCGCGCCAGCGGCGGGCTGGTCGCCCGGCTCCTCGACGACGCCGTAGTGGTCGATGTCCTCGAAGACGGCGTCAACGTCGTCGACGCCGAGCGCGAGGTGGTCCCACGCCGTTCCCTGGTCGAACTCGGTTTCGCCCTCGGTTTCGGAGAGCTGGAGTTCGACCCCGTCGGGGTCGGCGATATATCGGTTCTCCGTCTCGCCGTCGGGCGTCTCGAACGACCACGATTCTTCGAATCCGAACTGCTCGTAGAACTCGATGGACTCGTCGGCGTCGGCCACGTTCAGACAGACGTGAATCAGGTTCATTCCGTTCGCAACTCCCGCCGCGGGCGACAAAAAGATGGCTGAACGGCGCGTCCGAGGTCAGACGGCGAGGTAGTCCGCGACGGCCTCGGCGTCTTCGAGGTCAGTCGCGTCGAGTTCCGCCTCGATGCGACCCCCATCGACCACGTAACACCGCTCGGAGAGGCGCCGAATCACCTGCAGGTTCTGCTCGACGAAGAGGACGGTCACGCCGAACTCCTCGTTGATGCTCGCGATGTCGTCGGTGATGTCCTGCACGATGGAGGGTTGGATGCCCTCTGACGGCTCGTCGAGCAAGAGCAGGTCGGGGTTGCCGGCGAGGGCGCGACCGATGGCGAGCATCTGCTGTTCGCCCCCGCTCATCGTCCCCGCCTTCTGCGAGCGCCGTTCGTCGAGGCGGGGGAAATACTCGTAGACGTCGTCGACGAGGTTCTCCGACTTGTGGTCGCTGATTGAGAGCCCCATCTGGATGTTCTGCTCGACCGTGAGGTCCGGGAACACGTCCCGTCCTTGTGGGATGTACCCGATACCCAAGCGCGCTCGCCGGTCCGCCGAGAGCGCGGTCACGTCCTCGCCATCGTAGCGGATGGTGCCCGCGTCGGGCGTGAGCAGGCCGATTATCGTCTTCATAAGCGTCGTCTTCCCGACGCCGTTGCGGCCCATGATGCCGACCGTCTCGCCCTCCTCGATGGCGAACTCGATATCGCGGAGTATCGGCGTGTTGCCGTAGGAGACGTCGACGCCGTCGAACGCGAGCAGTGGGTCGCTCATTCGCGCACCTCTCCGAGGTAGATGCGACGCACCTCGGGATCGTTCTCGATGCTCTCTATCGGGCCCTCGGCGAACACCTCGCCGCGGTGCAGCACCGTCACGGACTGGGCGATAGCGCGCACGAAGTCGATGTCGTGTTCGATGACCAGCAGCGTCATGTCTCGGTCCTCGTTGAGTCGGTGGATGTACTCGGCTGTCTGCTCGGTTTCCCGGACCGACATCCCCGCCGCGGGTTCGTCGAGCAAGAGCAAGTCGGGGTCGAGTGCCGACGCCATGGCGATTTCGAGCCACTGCTGTTGCCCGTGTGAGAGGTCTGACGCGCGCGTCTCCGCGGCGTCGAGCAGGCCGAACTCGTCGAGCGTCTCGTCGATGGCGCCGTCGATGTGGCGCCGGTCGACCTCGCGTTGCAGCGGGATGTGGACGTTCTGCCGAACGCTGAGGTCGCCGTACACCGCCGGCACCTGAAACTTCATACTGAGCCCGTTTCGCGCGCGTTCGTGCTGTGAGAGGTCGGTGATGTCACGTCCGTCGTAGAAGATACTGCCCTCCGAGGGGGTGAGTTGGCCGACCAGCAGTTTCAGGAGCGTGCTCTTTCCGGCGCCGTTGGGGCCGATGAGACAGCGAATCTCGCCGCGGTCTATCTGCAAGTTCACGTCGTCGACGGCGGTGAGGCCGCCGAAGCGCTTGGTCAGCCCTTCGGTCCGGAGGAGCGCGTTGCCCGCGGCCACGTTCGCCGCAGTCTGCTCGCTCGACGTCACGAGTCCTCACCTCCCAGTCGCCGCACCAACTGCGGGACGAACCCCTCGGGGAGGACGAGGATGACGAACAGAAGCAGGGCGCCGAGAATGACCAGCGAGAACTCGCCGCCGAACACCGACAGCTTCTGCGAGACGAAGGTGATGGCGAAGGTGCCGACGATGGCACCGCCGAGCCACTTCCGCCCACCGGTCGCCACCCAAATGATGGGGAGGGCGGCGAAGGTGAGGCCGAAGACGCTCGGGTCGATGTAGTTCCCCCACGAGGCGTAGACGACGCCGCCGAAGCCGGCGAGGGCGCCGCCGAAGGTGAACACGCCGAGTTTCACCCGCTGGGTGTTGTAGCCGAACAGCTCCGTCCGGTCTTGGTTCTCGCGAATCCCGACCATCACGTAGCCGATACTGCTGTTGACGAGTACGCGCAGGCCGAGATACGTCACGAGGAGCGTCCCGACGACGAAGTAGTAAAACGCCGCGTCGGTGATGGTGACGGCCGTCTCGCCGACGCCGAGTGCGAGACTCGGAATCTCGGTCATGCCGTTGAAGCCGCCGAGGCGCGCGGCACCGACGGCCCACTCCTCGCCGGCAGTCTGTCCCATGAACGTGTTCAACACGAGCGTCACCGCGAGCGTGATGATGGCGACGTAGACGTCGCTGACGCCGCCGTAGAACATGAAGTAGCCGACGAGGAAGGCGAAGGCGCCGGCGGCGACGACGGCCACCACCAAGCCGGCGATGGTGCCGACCGGCCCGGTGACGTTGATGCTGACGATGCCGAACGTGTAGCCGGCGACGCCGTAGAACGCCACCTGCCCGAAGCTGAAGATGCCGGTGTACCCCCAGACGAGACAGAGGCTGAGGCCGAGGAAGGCCGACACGAGCAGATAGGCGGTGTTCGAGACGTAGTACGACGACCGAAGCAGGGGGTAGACGAGCAACAGGCCGACGAGTACGGCGAACCCGAGCCAGAACGCCCGCCCCTGTCCGAGCGTGTTCGGGCCTTCGAGGGCGTTTTGCAGACGGGCGAGGGCGCCGTCAGCGGTCGGCTGGTCGACGCTCGTCGCCGTTTCACCACTCATCTCAGGCCCCCCCTCGGATGTCGTCGAGCAGTCCGGTGATGCCGCGCGGGAGCGCGCGAATTACGAGAATGGTTGTTATGAGCAGTGCCATCCGGCCGGCGAAGGTGCCGAACAGGTTCGAGAACACCGCGTTGATGAACCCGAGCAACAGGCCGGCACCGGTCGTGCCGACGAGTACCGACGCGCCGCCGACGACGACGGTGACGAACGCCTCGACGAGGAACGTCGACCCCATGCCGGGGACGATGGTCATCGTCGGGGCGTAGAGCGCGCCGGTGAGGCCGGCGAGCGCCGACCCGATGCCGAACGTGAGCAGGTACATCCGATTGGTGTCGGTGCCGAGCGCGCGGCTCATCTCCTCGTCCTGAATCGTCGCTCGGGCGCGCGTGCCGAACGCCGTGGAGGTGAAGACCCAGTAGAGGAGTCCGAGAAGGGCGAGACTCGCCCCGGCCAGCAGGAGCCGGTACGTCGAGTACGAGAACGCGCCGTACTGGACCGACCCGAGCGGCGTCCCGATACTGGACAGCGAGGAGCCGAAGACGATTCGCAGGCCCTGAATCATGATGAGACTAATCCCCCACGTCGCCACCATGGAGTCCAGCAGGCGCCCGTAGAGCTGTCGGATGACGGTAAACTCCAGAATCAGGCCGAACACCGTCGTTATCGCGACGCCGACGAGCATGGCCACCGGAAGCGGGAGGCCGGCGTGGAAGCTGAGCGCCGTGCCGTACGCCCCGACGGTGATGAACTCCCCGTGAGCGAGGTTGATGACCCCCATCATCCCGAAGATGATGGCCAGTCCGATAGCCGAGAGGACGAGAAACCCGAAGCTATCGATAAACTGCAGGAGGAGGTTGAGCAGTTGCGGGAGTATGGCTGCCATCGTGGCCCGTCAGACCCCCTGTGGCTGGTACTGCGTCATCTCCTCGTCCTCGCTGGCGCCGACGGTTTCGGTGAGGTCACAGCCGGGGTACGGCGTCTCGCGCAGCCAGTACGGCTCGACCGCCTGCTGGTTCTGGAACGAGATTTCGTGATTCTCGTCCGCGCGAGCCAGCCGAATCTGGTGGGTGACGTGGTGGGTTTCGGGGTCGGTCGTGACCGTCCCCTCCGGGGCTTCGACCGTCATCGGCTCCTCGTCGAGAACGGCTAGCACCTCGTCTTGGTCCGTCGTCCCCGCCTTCTCGACAGCCTGCTTGTAGAGGTAGGTCGTGAAGTAGGAGTTCTGTGCCATCTGGCCGACGTAATCCGCGTCTGGCCACCGCTCGTAGTACCGGTCGACGAAGTCCCGGTTCTGGTCGGTCGGAATCTCCTGCATGTAGTTGACGCCGACGTACATGTTCGCGAGCGCGGGCGGGTCGAACCGGAGGTGTTCGTACCCCTGAGCCATGTTCACCGTTGTATTCATCGGCACGTCCAGCCCGGCGGCGTTTTTCTGGTTGTAGAACGAGGCGTGATTCGAGCCGACGAGCAACGTTACCAGCAGGTCCGGGTCGGCCTCCTGAATCCGGTTGATGGTGGAACCGAACTGAGAAACGTCGAGCGGGATGAACTCCTCGCCGATGACGTTCGCGCCGATTTCGTTGGCAATCTTTCGGTACCACGCGGCCGAAATCTGCCCGAAGTTGTAGTCGGCGGCGATGGTGTAGATGTCGTCCCCGAACTCGTTGGTCAGGAACTCCAGCGTCGTCGAAATCTGCTGTTCCGGAACGGCACCCGTACACCACGTGTAGGTGTCGCACACGCCGCCCTCGTACTGGTTCGTGTAGAAGTACAGTTGCTGGTTCTCGTCGACGATTGGGCGGATTGCCTCGCGCGAACTGCTCGCGAACCCGCCGAACAGGACGTCGACGTTGTCTCGGTTGATGAGTCGCCGAGCGAGTTCCTGATAGCGCTGGTTATCGGACTGTGGGTCCGGGGAAATCATCTCGATTTCCTGCCCGTTGATGCCGCCCTCGGCGTTGATTTCCTCGACGGCCAGCCGCTGGGCCTGATACTTCTGGATGCCGGTCAGCGCGAAGTTACCCGACTGGTCTTCGAGAACGCCCATCTTGAGCGTGTCCGACCCGCTGCCGCCGGTGATTCCCGAACAGCCCGCGAGTGCGAGCGTCCCAGTCGCACCGGCAGCTTGGAGAAATCGTCGCCGGCTCCGCCCCGCGAACCGGTCGGTCAATCGATTAGAAGACGCATCCTCCGCCGTTTCGTCGTTCGTTCGCTTCACGCCCTACCCGATTAGATGGACATTATTATACTTTTCCACTCGTTAGTCGACATATATCTAGGAAAATCTGGTATTAGATTATAGTTTGGGTAATAAACTCGCTAGAGGATTAAATTCAGAATCAGATAACCGAGAGAAGCGCTGTAGAGCGGGGTAAGCGAGGTTTCCAATTCTCCCAGTAGTAGAACTTTTTTCATAGTATTTTATCTCGTTCTACTAGACATATCTTTCCTATATCCCGTGAAAACCAAAAGAATTTAATCCGCCGTCGTATCAGGCTCTATCGAACACCGTGACCACTCACCAACTCACCGAAGACCTGCAAGGCGAGTACCACTACACGGTCGGCCCCTACCCCGACCCAGTCCTCGAAATCGAACCGGGCGATACGGTCGAAGTCGAAACGAAAGACGCGTTCGGGGGCGCCATCGAGACGGAGGACGACCTGCCGAGCGAGGTGCTCGGCGACTATCTGAACCCGCAGAACGGCCCGATATACGTCGAGGGCGCGGAGGAGGGCGACGCGCTCGCTATCACCATCGAGAGCATCGAGCCACGCGGCCCACAGCCCCGCGGGACGACGTGTACGGTGCCCTATTTCGGCGGGCTGTCGGCGACCGACCGGACCGCAATGCTTCACGACCCGCTCCCGGAAATCGTCAAGAAACTCGAGGTGACGACCGAGGGAACGGTCTGGAACGACGACATCACGATTCCGTACGAGCCGTTTATCGGCACGATTAGCACGTCGCCGGAGCTAGAATCCATCGACGCACTCACGCCGTTCAAACACGGCGGCAACATGGACCTCCCGGACGTCCGCCCCGGCAACACGGTGTATCTCCCCGTCGAAGTCGAGGGCGGGTACGTCTATCTCGGCGACTGTCACGCCGCACAGGGCGACGGCGAACTCTGTGGCGTGGCCCTCGAACATCCGACGACCACGACCATCACGGTCGACGTAATCGACGACTGGGAACTGGAGTGGCCGCGTCTGGAGTCCGAGGACTTCATCATGAGCATCGGGAGCGTCCGCCCGATGGAGGACGCCGCCCGCGCCGCGTACGCGGACCTCATCGCGTGGCTAGCCGACGACTACGGCTTCGACGAGATGGAGGCGTACCTGCTCCTGACACAGGTCGGGCACGTCCGTCTCGGCAACATGGTCGACCCGAACTACACCATCGGCGCGGGCATCAGCAAGGAGTACCTGTAGGTCGCGCCGACGAGGCCGGATTCACCCCGGAGCCTTCCGTCGATTATTCCGCGTTCCGTGCTAGCTGTTATCGAATCCGGCAACTATTACGCCTCATAAATCATTACAATCGCATGACGGCGTGGAGAGGGGTTACACTCGGTAGCGCAGGAGTTATAACCGCCGAGCGCAGTGTGCGACGCATGGCCATTGATGAACATTCATCGGGTTTAGAGACCTCCGCCGATTCGCTGGGTCACGACCATCCCGACGCAGACGAGTACCAAGCGCTCGCCGAGGACCTTCGGAAGGGAGTCGAGGGTGACGTCTCCTTCGACGAGTACGCGCAGGTGCTGTACGCGACTGATGGCAGTATCTATCAGGCGAAGCCGGCGGGTGTGGTGCTTCCCCAGAGTGTGAGCGACGTGCAACACACGGTCGAAACCGCGGCCGAACACGGCGTCCCGATTCTGCCGCGCGGGACGGGGTCGTCGCTCGGCGGCCAGACGGTCGGACCGGGCTGTGTCGTCATCGACTTCACGCGCTACATGGACGACATCGTCGACGTGGACCCCGACGACAAGCGAGCGGTCGTTCAGCCCGGCGTCGTGCAGGACCACCTCGACAACCGCCTCGCGAACCACGGGCTGAAGTTCGCCCCCGACCCGGCGTCGTCCAACCGAGCGACAGTCGTGGGCGGCATCGGCAACAACTCGACGGGTGCTCACTCCGTCCGCTACGGCATCACCGACGCCTACACCGAGGAACTCGACGTGGTGCTTGCAGACGGGTCGCTCATCCACACGAAGGAAATCGTCCTCGACAGCAGCGAGTGGGAGGAGAAAGTCGAGGGCGACGACCTCGAAGCCCAGATTTACGAGACGACGCGCCGCCTCGTCGAGGAGCACGAGGAGGAAATCGACGACAAGTACCCGGACCTCAAGCGCTCGGTGTCCGGTTACAACCTCCAGAAGGTCATCTACGAGAACGACGAGGGCGAGGAGGTCATCAACCTCTCGAAGCTCTTCGTCGGCGCTGAGGGGACCCTCGGCGTCATCGTCGAGGCCGAAGTCTCGCTGGTCACCCTACCCGAGGAGACGGCGCTGGTGCTCTACTGCTTCGACGACCTCGTCGAGACGATGCAGGCCGTTCCCGAAGCGCTGCAGTTCGACGTGGGCGCCGTGGAGTTGATGGACGACGAGATGTTCCAACTCGCCGCCGACTCGACGGAGTACGCCCAGTACGTCGAGATGATTCCGGAGGGGACGAAGGCGGCGCTGATGCTGGAGTTCGACTCCGAACTCGTCGACGACTTCGAGGAGGCCATCGCGGAGACGAACGACTACTTCGTCGACAACGGCGACGCCTTCCACGCCATCGAGGCCTACACCGAGGAGGACCAAGCCGACCTCTGGAAACTCCGCAAGGCCGCGATTCCCCTGCTCATGGGGATGAAAGGCGACCCCAAGCCGTACCCGTTCATCGAGGACGCGACGGTGCCCCCGGAGGAACTGGCCGAGTACGTCTTCGAGTTCGAGGAAGTCCTCGAAGACCACGGCACCTCCGCCGCCTACTTCGCCCACGCCGGCAGTGGGACGCTCCACATCCGACCCATCCTCAACCTGAAAGAGGACGAGGGCATCGAGAAGATGCACTCGATTACCGAGGACGTGACTGACCTCGTCCTCGAACACTTCGGGTCGTTCTCGGGCGAGCACGGCGACGGGATGGCCCGGACGGAGTTCAACCCCAAGATGTACGGGGAGGAGCTCTGGACGGCGTTCAAGGAACTGAAGACGGCGTTCGACCCCGACTGGCACATGCATCCGGGCAACGTCGTCTACCGCGAAGGACCGGACGACATCGGTCCCGACTCCGAGCGCGGCGTCGGCGCCGACATGCGGGAGAACCTCCGCTACGGCGCCGACTATCAGTCCGTCGAGCCCCAGACCACGCTCGACTTCGACGACGAGGGCGGCTTCTCCGACCTCGTCGAACTGTGTAACGGCTGTGGGACCTGCCGACAGACGGATTCGGAGGTCATGTGTCCGACCTACCGCGCCAGCGAGGAGGAGATTCAGACGACACGCGGCCGCGCGAACATGCTCCGCGCCGCCATCAGCGGCGAACTCGACGAGGACGAAATCTACTCCGACCGCTTCCAAGAGGAGGTCATGGACCTCTGTGTCGGCTGTAAGGGCTGTAAGAGCGACTGTCCGACCGGCGTCGACATGGCGAAGCTGAAGACGGAGGTCAAACACCAGTACCACCAAGAGGAAGGTGTCAGCCTCCGCGAACGCGTCTTCGCCAACATCGACACGCTGTCGAAAGTCGGCTCGATGTTCGCGCCCGTCTCGAACATCGCCCCCAAGATTCCGGGCGCTCGCACCGTCATGGAGGAGGCACTCGGCATCTCGCGCGAGCGAGAACTGCCCACCTTCTCGAGCGAGAGCCTCGAATCGTGGTTCGAGAGCCGCGGTCGGTGTCAGGTCGCGCCGAGCGAGGCCAACGACCAGGTGCTTCTGTTCCCGGACACCTACACGAACTACATCTACCCCGAGGCTGGCAAGGCGGCGATTCGCGTCCTCGAGGCCGCGGACGTGTTCGTCCGCATCCCCGACGACGTCGAACCGTCCGGTCGCGCCGCCTTCTCGTCCGGCATGCTCGACCTGAGTCGCGAACGCGCCGAGCACAACGTCTCGGCGCTACGCGAGGACGTCGACAACGGCTGGTCGGTGCTGTTCATCGAACCCTCCGACGCCGTCATGTTTCAGGACGAGTACCTCGACCTGCTCTCCGGCCCGGCGGTGGAGGACGTCGCCGACGCCGCCTACGGCATCATGGAGTACGCCGACGTGACGGGACTGACCGACGCCATCGACTTCGGCACGCCGCGTCAGTCGCTCTCGTACCACGGCCACTGTAACCAGAAGGCGACCAACAAGGACCACCACGCCGTCGGCGCCCTGCAGGGCGCGGGCTACGAGGTGGACAGCCTCAACACCACCTGCTGTGGGATGGCTGGCTCCTTCGGCTACCACGAGGAGCACTACGACATCTCTCAGGCCATCGGGAGCCTCCTGTTCGAGGAAGTCGAGAACAGCCCCGGCGACGTCGTGACGGCGCCCGGCGCCTCCTGTCGCTCGCAGCTCGGCGACGAGTACGACGACAACCCGCCGCACCCGGTCGAAAAGCTCGCTGACGCGCTCGACTAACGAGCCTCGTCAGCGAACGCCGTCGCTATTTATTTCGAAGAACCGAGAGCGCCGCGGCCGACGTGTTATACGACGCGCTGCTGGCGGAGCGACCCGCCGCACTCGGGACAGGTTGCCCGGTAGGCCGACGGACTGATTCGCTGCTGGCAGTGCACACATTCGAACGACGCCCGTTTCGACATCGACAGAGGGTATGCGATACGGTGTGTTAAATGTTGTCACGGGTCACTACTTCCGGCGGAGCGTCCCGCCGCTCAGCCCTTCCCACTCGACACGGAGGTCCAGCGCCGAGCAGACGGCGCTGGTGTCGTCGAGGCCGTACTCGTCCAGTATCGTCTCGGCCTCGGCAAGGCTCTGGCCGGGTTCGAGACGGTCGCGGAGTTCGGCCACGACCGCAGGCCGGACGAGCGTCTGTCCCACGCGTTCGTGGTCGGGGAGGGCGACGGAATCGAGGGCGTCGACGCTGACGCCGTGGGCGTCGGCGAGGGCGGCGAGCGTAATCACGTCGGCGTCCGGACGGAGTTCGTCGGGGAGGGCATCACGGGCGTCGGCGACCAACTCGCCCTCGTAGCGCCGGAGAGCGTCGACCACGTCCTTGACGCGGACCGACCCCGAGTAGGGGATGGCGCGGTGGTCCCGGGCCTCGATATCCTCGCCGACGCCGAGGCTCTCGTCGACGGCGACGAGCATCTCCACGTCCTCGACAGTGGCGAGTTGGTCGAGTTTCTTCTCGACATACGATGGCGTCCAGAAGCCCATGATTTCGAAGAACACGGTGAAGTCGGCGTAGCGATACTCGAAGGCGAAGTCGGGAATCATCACCCGCGTCCCCGCCGCGAGGGGTTCGGGTTCGCGGCGCAGGTCCCAGTCGAGGTCAAGCGCCGTGAACCGGGCGGCGAAATCGGCTTCGACGCCGCTGTCGTAGGTGGGTTCGGCCACGGGGTCGACGCCGGGCACACCCACGTCGTCGTCGGTGAGGACGAGTTCGCGCTCCGTGCCCCGGTCGTCGATTGTGGCTTCCAGCCGCCAGTCGGCGGTCTTCGCCACCGAGCGGAGCAGGCGGGCGAAGGCGGTGCCGTAGCGCCGCGTCCGCCGAAAGAGGTGGTCGGGACCGGTGACGACCACCTCGCGGCCCGCGTCCGTCCGGCGAATCTCGTACATGAGTCCGAGGCGCTTGACCGCCGAAATCAGTGCCTTCGGGTCCGAACTCCGAACCCGAACCTCGACGGCGTCGAACAGCGCCGTCTGGGCGAGCGAGAGGTTGTACTGCGCGAGGAGACCGTCGGGGTCCCAGCGCGGGTCGAAGTCCGTCAGAATCTGTCGGGGGTCGCGGTCGGCATAGAGTGAGTCGGCGAGGGCATCGGGCGCGACGCCGAGGCGGTCGGCGGCGCGAGCGAGCGCCCGGTCACGGTCGGCCTCGCTGACGACGCCGATGTCCTCGGCGGCCTCGAACGCTATTCGGCGGGCGCGCTCCGGCGGGACGGCCGCCCGCGTCTCGAACGTGGCGTCACGCTCACACAGCGACGCGAATCCCCGGACGAGTTTGAAGTGGTCGGCGTCGGGTTCCATGTCGGCGAGGGCGGCGTCCACCATCGCCCGCGACTCGCCCACGTGGTCCGCGAACGTGCCGAGGACGCGCGCGGCCAGCGGGCGATGACCCCGCTCGGCGAACTGCGGGTGGTAGCCGCCGCCCGCCCGCGACACCCGGAGGAGGTCCTTCGTCAGCACGGGTGTCGGTCGGAGCGGCGCGCCTAAAGATTCGCCGCTCCCAAATCAATACTGTTTGGATTGGTGTGATGCTACTGGAGACACCTCGAAAGCCCCGACTCGCTGGAGTCGGGGGACTCGCTGCGCGCGCTCGCTTCGCTCGCGTGCTTGCGTCGTCCACCTTCCTCCAGCGAGTCGCCCCTTTCAGTCCCACCCTGCGTCAGCCGGCTGGTCAGCCGATGCGGGTGGGACTGAAAGGGGCCGGCGTCTCGGCGTACCCGGACGACGCAAGCACCGCAACGCAGTGAGGAGCGTGGTTCGAGAGAGCGAAGCTCTCTCGTCATCACGAAAGAGCGCAATGCGCTCTTTCGAACGACAGCGAGTCCCGGGAGCCGAGACGCCGGGGGCTTTCGAGGTGGGCTGAATTTCGATGGCGTCTTCGAATACTACCTCGCACCGACAACGGTTTTGGGCGGGGGGATGGAGAGGAGATATGCACAGGCGCCGACTGCTCGCACTCGCCCTGCCGCTTCTGGGCGGGTGTTCGTCGCTCCCGAAGGCGTCGGGGCCGCGAACGCCGCCGACGCCGGGGGAACCGGACTCCTCTGCCGACCGCTCGCTCGGCGTGCGGAACCTCGACGTCGAGGAAGCCGAGGACGGCCACCTCCGGGTGCTGGCGACGGTCGTCAACCGCTCGAACACCGACCGCACGCGCACGCTCCGCATCCGCGTCCGCGCTGGCGAGACGCGGACCGAACGGCAACAGACGGTGTCCGTCGCCGCGGGCGAGTCACAGGAAGTCGCCTTCGACTTTACCGACGTTGCCTACGACGACTTCTCGGGCGATGGCTCGCTGAACACGGCGTGGCTCTAGCGCCGACGCTCGGCCACCCGCTCCTCTGCCGTCTCGGCGGTCACCACCTCGTACAGAATCGCGGCTCGCCCGTCGGATTTGGGGCGGAGGATACGTCCCAGTCGCTGGGTGAACTCGCGTTCGCTCCCGCTCCCGGAGAGGAGGACGGCGACGCTCGCGTCGGGAACGTCGACGCCCTCGTCGAGGACGTTCGCGGTGACGACGCGGGTGTAGTCGCCGCGCCGGAAGCGGTCCAGAATCGACCGGCGCTCGCTCGCGCCCGTCTCGCCCGTTATCGCGGGGAGCAGAAACCGCTCGGAGAGGCGATAGACGAGGTCGGTGTGGGCGGTGAAGACGATGACGCGGTCGTCGCGGTGGCGACCCAGTAACCGCTCCAAGGCGTCGACTTTCGCATCGGCGTTCATCATGATTTCGCGCGCCTCCTGTTTGGCCAACAGCGCCTCGCGCGCCCGGGGGTCGCTCCCAGAGCGCTTGACGAGTTCCTGATAGTCGCTGCCGGAGGTGAGCGAGAGTCCAGAGGTCTTCAGGTAGTCGACGAACGTGCCTTGGGCGTCGTCGTAGGCCTCGCGCTCTTCGGGCGTGAGCGTGACCTCGATTCGCCGGAGGTCGTAGTCCGCGAGATGCTCGCCCGCCAAATCGTCGACGGCGAGGTCGTAGACGACGGGGCCGACCAACTCCGCGACGGCCTCGTGGGCGCCGTCCGGGCGCTCGAAGGTGGCGGTGAGGCCGAGACGGGCGGGGGCGGCGAGCAGTCGCGCCACGTCGCGATACCCCTCCCCGCCGAGGTGATGCACCTCGTCGAAGACGACGAAGCCGAACCGGTCGCCGAGTTCGTCGGCGCGGAGATACGCGGAGTCGTAAGTCGACACCGTGACGGGTTCGAGGGTTTGCTCGCCGCCGCCGAGTTGGCCGACGGGCACGTCGAACTCGGTTTCGAGTTCGCGGCGCCACTGGGTCAGGAGGTCGATGGTGGGGACGACGACCAGCGTCGGCACACCGAGTTGGGCCATCGCGGCGACGGCGATGACCGTCTTGCCGCTCCCGGTCGGGAGTTCGAGGACGCCCCGGCGGTCGTTGGCGGTCCACGCGTCCAGCGCTTCGCGCTGGTAGTCCCGCAGGTCGTACTCGGTCGCAAGGTCGAGTGCGGGCAGGTCGAGGACGCGGTCCTCGTAGTCCACGCCGGCGTCGTTCAAGGCGCGCCGGAGGGCGGCGTAGCGGTGGGCGGGCACGCGATAGGTCCCGCTTCGCTCGTCGGGCGTGACGGGGAGGTCGGTGGGGTCCACGTCGCCGTCGAGGCGAATCGTGCCGTCCTCGAACCGGCAGACGAGAGTCACGTCTGGCGTTCGAGGGGTGGAAATAAATGCCCTCCGACCCCGAGCGTACACTATGAGCGACATCGATGAGGCAGTCGACGCGTTCCTCGACGCGGCCGAAGGCGTCTACGACGAGTACGACGACGGCTACATCGACGCCGACACGGCGCTGTCACAACTCGGCGACCACGTCTCCACCCTCCGGGACGCCCACGAAGAGGAGTAACGGGAACACCTATGCCGGGGCGGTCCCGGATGGTGAATATGAGCGAGTTCTCCGCACGCGTCGAATCGATTTCGATTAGCGGCATCCGCGAGGTGTTCGAAGCGGCGGGCGAGGACGCCATCAACCTCGGCCTCGGCCAACCCGACTTCCCGGCGCCCGACCACGCCCGACAGGCCGCCGTCGACGCCATCGAGGCCGGCGAAGCCGACGCCTACACGAGCAACAAGGGCATCCAGCCCCTCCGCGAGGCCATCGCCGCGAAACACGCCCGCGACCAAGGGGTCGACGTCGACGCCGGCGACGTCATCGCCACCGCGGGCGGGAGCGAGGCGCTCCACCTCGCGCTCGAAGCCCACGTCGACCCCGGCGAGGAGGTCATCTTCCCCGACCCCGGGTTCGTCTCGTACGACGCGCTGACGAAAGTCGCGGGCGGGACGCCCAAACCCGTCACCCTTCGCGACGACCTGACGCTGGACCCGGCGGCGGTAGAGGAGGCTATTACCGACGACACCGCCGTCTTCGTCGTCAACAGCCCCGGCAACCCGACGGGCGCAGTCTCGCCCGAGGAGGATATTCGGGAGTTCGCCCGCATCGCCGACGAACACGACGTGGTCTGTGTCTCCGACGAGGTGTACGAACCCTTCGTCTTCGAGGGCGACCACCACTCGCCGATGACCTACGCCGACACCGACAGCGTCGTCACCGTCAACGGCTGTTCGAAGACCTACTCCATGACGGGGTGGCGGCTGGGCTGGGTCACGGCGTCCACCCGTCGCATCGAGCGAATGCTCCGCGTCCACCAGTACGTGCAGGCCTGCGCGTCGGCGCCGGCGCAGTACGCCGCCGAGGCGGCGCTGACGGGGCCACAGGACGTCGTCGACGAGATGCGGGAGACGTTCGAGACGCGGCGGAACCTCCTGCTGGACCGCTTTGCCGACATGGGCATCGAGGTGCCGACGCCGAAGGGGGCGTTCTACGCCATGCCGAAGGTGCCCGAGGGGTTCGTCGACGCCTGTATCGACCGCGGCGTCGTCGTCGTCCCCGGCGACGCCTTCGGGCCGGGCGGCGCGGGCCACGCCCGCATCTCCTACGCCAACGACACCGAGACGCTTCGGGAGGCACTCGACGTGATGGAGCGTGTGGTGACCGACCTGCGCGACGAATAAACTCGAATAAACGGGGCTGAGTGGGACAAACGCTACGTTAAACTATCCACGCGCCGTGAGTTCATACGCCCGCTGACGACTCGGAACGGGGCCCCTCCACTCAGTTCGCGGTGCTGACGATTTTGATGACGTCTCCCTCCGCCAGTTCGTGGTCCTCGCCGATGCGGCGGTCGGACCGCGCGTCGACGGCGTGGAGATACCCCTCGCCGATGTCGGAGTGGATGGCGTAAGCGAGGTCACGCGGCGTCGACCCCCGAGGCAGGAGCATGGCGTCGGGGAGGACGGTGCCGCTCCCGTCGGTCCATCGGGTCTCGTTCTGGACGGGGTAGACGGTGATGTGGTCGAGCAGGTCGTAGACGGCGTGGTCGATGGCCGCCTGAACGCCAGTGCCGCCGTACTCGGCCATCACGTCGCGGATTCGGTCGAGGCCCTCGCGCTGGGCGTCGGTCACGTCGCCGACGATGTCGAAGTCGGCGTCGCCGGGGTCGTAGTCGATGACGCCGGCGTCGGCGGCGGTGCGCAGGGCGAGTTCGCCGTCGGCCGTCGTCGGGATGACGGGCTTGTCCGTCTCGCGCAGGCGGTCGAGGTTCTCGGGCGGCGCCACGTCGGCCTTGTTGGCGGCGATGAGAAGCGGCTTGGTGCGGGCGCGAATCTCCTCTGCCAGCGCCGTGCGATGCTCGTCGGTCCACTGAATCGGGTCCTCGGGATATTCAAGGTCGCGGAGGCTGGCGGCCACGTCGGCTACCGTCGCGCCGAACCCGGTGAGCATCGAGGTAAGCGCCTCGTCGATGTCGAATTCGGGGGACCGGGACTTGCGCTCGACGCCCTCCCAGTTGCTTTCGATGATGCCGGCCAGCCACTGGTCCATCTCGCGCTCGACGAAATCGACTTCCTCGACGGGGTCGTAGGCGCCCACCTCGACGGGTTCGCCCTCGGCGTTCGTCTCGCCGGCGGCGTCGACGACGTTCAGGATGGCGTCGGCGTTGGTGAGTTCGTCCAGAAACTGGTTGCCGAGGCCCTTCCCCTCGTGGGCGCCGGGGACGAGACCCGCGACGTCCAGCAGTTCGACGGGGACGTAGCGCTTGCCGTCGTGACAGCGCTCGTGTCCGCAGCGCTCGTCGAGTGCGAGACAGGGGCAGTCGGTGCGTGCGTGTGTCACGCCACGGTTGGCGTCGATGGTCGTGAAGGGGTAGTTCCCGACGTCGACGTCGGCGCGCGTGGCGGCCTGATAGAACGTCGATTTGCCCGCGTTCGGCTTGCCCGCGAGCGCGAGAGAGAGCATACTGGACGTGGGCGGGTCGGCGGGAATTTACTTTCGGTCCCGCTACTCGGCCTCGCGGTTCGCCTCGCGGAGAATCCGCATCTCGCCCCGCGACCGGATGGAGCCGTCGACGACGGCGTCCTCGTGGAGTTCGAGGTCGGTACACGACACGTCGCCGAGGACGCGAACGCCGCTCGCGAGTTCGACGGTGCCGCCACGGGTCGTCACGTCGCCGTGGATGCGCGTCCCCTCGGCGACGGACACGTCGCCGCGGGCGCGGAGACTCCCGAAGACGTTGTTGTCGGCGCCCATCTCGATTTCGCGGGCGCGGAGGTTGCCGTGGAGACGACAGCCGTCACCGACCGTGGCCGGCGTCGACACCTGCCACGAGTCGTCTGAGACGGTGCCGCCCCGCGGAATCACCAGCGGGTCGTTCGGCGCGTCGCCGCCCAGCGCCTCCGCGATTTCCTCGGCGGCGTCCGTCTCGCCCACCCGCAGGAGTTGCGAGAGGACGACGAAGTAGAAGACGAGTGTCGGGACGGGGTTGCGGATGACTATCCAGCCGTTGGCCTCGAACCCCTCGTCGATTTCGACGTCGTCGCCGATGTCGAGGTCGCCCGAGACCATGAGTTGGCCGCCGACGTGGACGCGTTCGCCGAGGTAGGCGTCGTCGCCGACGAGGACGTTCCCGGCCACGTCACACCACATATCGAGTCGGCAGTCGCCCTCGGCTTCGATGTCGCCACCGAAGCGAACGCGCTCGCCGGCGACGACGTTGCGCCCGCGGACGCCGAACTCGACCGTGCTCTGTCCGCCGACGATGACGTCGCCGTCCGTGACGAGGTCGTGTTCCTCGACCGTCGTCCCGTCCGGTATCTTCAACTCGTCGAGCGGGTCCCTCCCGAGTGCCACGCGCGGGTGTTCACACTACGGCTATTAAAACCGCCGTCAGACGCTAGTCTGACGCGAGGACGGCAGGGTTTTTTTCGGGCGACCAGTAGGGTTGGGTATGACCACGCTTTCCTTCGACGAACAGGGAGTCGACGTCGTCTACGAGGGGACCGAGTTCCGCCTCGAAAAGGTACTCATCGAGGAGGCAGTCGGCAAACAGTACCCCGACGTGACCGACCACGAGGTGTTACAGATGGTCGAGAAAGACCCGACCCTCGGGGGCGAACCGCGCCGCATCGGCGACATCATCCACTAAAAGGTCGCGTCCTCGGGACAGCAGGCGTCGTGGAGACGCGTCGTGACGAGGTCCGCGAGTCGTTCGAGGTTCTTCGTGTCCTCGCGGTTGTACGAGACCAGTTCGTCGAGCGCCGCGTCGTCGCCGCGTTCGTACTCCCGCCAGAGGCGGACGGCGTCCTCGCCGGAGAGGTCCGGCCGGTCGCGGTCGATGCCTACCTCCTGCTCGATGTGTTTCAGGCCGCCGGTCAGGTCCAGTCGCCGGCAGGGGTACATCAGGTCGAGGTGGGGCACGTCGATGTCGAGGTCGAACGACGTTTCGAGGAAGGGCACGTCGAATCGCGCGCCGTTGAAGGTGACGATGAGTGGGGCGTCCGCGAACTGCTCGCGGAGCGCGCCGGCGGTGAGGTTGTCGCCGCGGACGAGCGTCGTCACGTCGCCGTCGCGGTAGAAACTCACCGTCGTCACGTCGTTGCGGTCGGCGTCGAGGCCCGTCGTCTCGATGTCGAAACAGAGCGCGTCGTTTCGGAAGTTTTCGTAGAGGCGCCAGCGCTCGCCGGAGGGAAAGGAATCGTCGAAAAACCGCGCGTCGCCCCGGCTGAGGTGGTCGGTGGCGATATCGACGAACTCGTGGATGCGGTCGGCTGTCTTCGGGCCGACGACGGAGCCGTCGAACGCGTCCCAGTGGGTGATGCCCGCCTCCCAGAGTCGGCGCTCGGTCGTCTCGCCGACGCCACGGACGGGGATGAAGCTGTTCTCGATGCGCACACGTTCACTGGCCGGCGCGAGCGCAAAAACCTCGCGCTTGCGGTCGTAGTGATTATTGTAAGTCCAGTACCGGTGTGTTTCTGTCCGTTCGGTAACACACCGGTAAACAGTTACATGAACTCTCTCAGTACGAGAAGGGGTCGGCCGTGCCGAAGTCAGACGACCAGCCGTCGGGCTTCAACTGGACGTACGCCCGCGCACCGATAGCGACGGAGACGATGCTCGCGACGGCACCGACGAGGACGCTCACCAGCGCGGTGACGAGCGGCGACACGCCAGCGAAGCCGAGGACGAGGCTGGGAATCGCACTCACCAGCCCGATGGCGAAGATGATGATGAGCAGGAGGAACACGGCGAGGCGGTTGTCTTTGGTCAGGTCCCACCCCGAGCGCAGGGCGTCGATGGCGTTGCGTTCCTCGACGACCACCTCGAACTGGACGAAATACAGCGCCACGGCGAGGTAGATGCCGGGGATAATCAGGAGGATGGTGCCGATGCCGATGAGCACGTTGACGATGAACCCCGCGACGAGGGCGTTGACGACGACCCACGGCAGGCGACGAGTGACGCCGGACGGGAAGGTCCGCCGAGCGTCGCTGACGAAGGTCCGAATGGCGACGACGCCCACAATCTGACTGACGACGAGTTGGGTGAGAAAGAGGACGACGGCGACTGCGAGGCCGACGTCGAGGGCGAGCGCCCCAGTACCGGCACCCGGCGTGGTCGGGGGGGCGGCGCCCGGCTCCATCGACTGTTGAATGGCGTCCATCACCGCCAAACTGAGGGTCTGGGCGGTGACGGTCGAAGCGATACCGACGACGAGAAACGCCACAAACAGGAGTCCGGCCACGCGCGTCGGAATGCGCATGAAGCCGTTCTCGAGTGCGGCGGGGATGTCGAGCGACATGAGGGCACATCGACAATTCAACTCGATAGACAAATAGATGCGGATGACGCGACGGCGAATTCAGGCGCTCGCCGTCGTGTTGTTGGCCGGACTCACGCGGACCGTCTCGTTGCCGTAGACGGCCATCGTCTCGACGACGGTGCCGTTCGGGGCGACACGCTCGACGACGATTCGCGGGGGCCGGTCCGTGTCACTCGGCCCCGTTGGCTGTCCGTCGAGACTCTCCCCTTGGAGGAACGCCGTCACTTCGGGTGTCGTACTGACCTCGTGGACGTCGCTCGACCGAGCGTTCACGAAGGCGATGTAGGCGATGCCGCTACTGTCGTCGGGGACGACCCGAACCTCCCAGTAAAGTTGGCCGTCGACGACGACGGGCACGGGTTCGGAGGGCGTAAATCGGTTCCAGTCGGTCGTGCGCGCGGCCTGTCTGACGTAGTCGGTCGCTTTGCGCGCGCCGAACAGCGATGCCGAGGGCGAGTACACCTCGTACGCGCCCGTCCGGGCGTCGACCGTCCACACTTCCTTCAGCCCCTGTGCTTCCCCGTAAGGTTCGACGGCGACGACGTACTTCGGCCCGTCCTCGGTGAAGACGACGAAGGGTTGGTCGTTGTCCTCGCCGGGAACCGGTGCGATTTCGACTTCGTCTTCGTGGCTCGTGAACGTGTTGACGATGCCGTTTCGGTACTTGGTCGCCGCGACGGATTTGCGTGTCAGTTCGACGGGATAGAGCGTCTGCTCGCTGAGCGCGGGGTGGTCGCGAGCCGCAGACGGCGAGAGGTCCTGCACGCGGCCGTCGGAGTGAATCAGCGCGACGCCACCCCATTCCGGTGTCGTGTGCGGAACCGGAAGCCAGTGGAACTCGGGTTTGGTGTAGGGGACCGCGATGTACTGCTCGCCGTCGTGGACCACCATGAACGGGTCCTCGTAGTCGACGAGGTAGTTCGCGCGCTTGAGCGTGGCAAAGCGGTAGTTGTTGTAGAACGCGGGGCCGATGCCGCGTTCGAGGTCGCCGACGACGGTGTCGACCTCGGCGTTCTGCTGGGTCATATCGACGAGGACCGTCCCGTGTTGGCGCTTGGTGTAGTGGTTGAACGCGCCGTCGGGCGCGAGCGCGTACGACCAGTAGGGCGTGCCGTTCCGGACGGTGATGTCGCCGCCATCGGTTCGGTACTGCGGGAAATTGAGCGTGTTTGACGCGTAGCGCGACGCGACCGACTTCGTCACGACCCGCGGACGGTCGGCGTCGGACTCGGGCAACGTCTCTGCGGTGTCGGCTCGGGCCATCGTGTCACGTCCGAGTTCCGCCCCGGCGAACAGGCCGGCGACGCTCGACCCGAGCAAAAGAACGACGACGAAGACGGCGAATCCGACCTGTCCATCGGCAATCGTGCCGAGTCGTCGGCGAAGCGCCACGGCGACGGCCACTCCGACCGCCGCGGCGACCGGCAGGACCGGCGTCGTGTACACACCGTAGACGGCGGTGTGAAGCCACGGTCGAAAGTACCAGCCGAACGCGAGCGCAGTGAGGGCAACGACGGCGCCGAGGCCGCGCATCGCGCGCGGATGGCTGGCGTACAGTCGACTCAATGCGTCTCGAATCGCGAGTAGCGTCTCGTCGAGGGAGGGCACATCTCAGGAGCGTGATTGCGGACCTATGACTGTATCGGAGCGGGTGGAAATCTGTATAGCGACATGAGATTTATCCGTCGCGCCACGAACGTCGCGCGCCGACTGGTTTATGCCGACACCGACCGAAGGGTCGACGATGTGTGGCCGGTACACGCTATTCACTCCAGCCTCGGAACTCGCCGAGCGATTCGAGACGGCGGCGCCGGACGTGGACGCCCGATACAACTGCGCACCCGGTCAGGACCTCCCCGTGATTACGGGAACGGGAGAGTTCACCCACCAGCGGTGGGGGTTGCTTCCCGAGTGGGCCGACGACAGGTCACAGGCGTCGATTAACGCGCGGGCAGAGACACTGACCGAGAAGCCGAGTTTCGCCGAGTCGGTCGAACACCGGCGCTGTCTCGTTCCCGCCGACGGGTTCTACGAGTGGGTGAACCGAGACGAATCGACCCAGCCCTACAGGGTGGCGTTCGAAGACGGCCGCCCCTTCGCCATGGCCGGCATCTGGTCGCGGTGGCAACCACCGACCAGACAGACGGGGCTAGGCGAGTTCGGAACCGGGACCGTGAGCGACCCGGAGCCAATCGACACCTTCGCAATCGTGACGACGGAGCCGAACGACCTGATTGCCGACCTCCACCACCGGATGGCAGTCATCCTCGACCCGAGCGAGGAATCGACGTGGCTCCACGGCGATATCGAGGACGCCCTCGCGTGCTGTGACCCGTATCCTGCGACCGACCTGACAGCCCATCCCGTCTCGACTCGCGTGAACGACCCGAGCAACGACGACCCGTCGCTGGTGCAGGAGACGACCGAGGCGTGAGCGGTGAAATATTGTATTTGTGTGAGTGTCTTCATTCTACTACCGAGATAAGTGCTGCTAGCACAAATCTTCCGAAATCCACCCACCAAATAGGGTACTATCACTTCAAATAAGGCCACTTATCCCCTCGAGTAGGACTACTTTGAAGTGCGAGGGGTTCGAGGGCCAACTATGGCCGACGCCGACAGCGTCCCGGTGAAGACGTACGTCCCGCCCTACCAGAAAGAGCGCTGGCGCGAACACGCCGACCGACTCGGCATGAGTCAAAGCGAGTTCGTCCGGACGATGGTACAGGCCGGGCGACGAGATTTTGAAGTGCCCGAGCGGACCGAAACGGAGGAACCCGCTGAAGATGGGTCTTCGGGGCTCGAACCCCAGGTGAAAGACGCCTTGAGCGCCGAGGAACACCGTTCGTGGGACGACCTGCTCGCGACCCTGACCGACGGGATGGAAGACCGCCTCGAAGACGCGCTCTCGGAGTTACAGGAAGCGAACGCCGTCCAGTACAGCGGGCGCCACGGCGGATACGCGCTGGTCGACGAATGAGCGAGGCCGTCGACGACCCCGTGGGCTATTTCCTGCAAGACATGACCTACCACGGGAAGACCGATCGAACCCGAAGCGCGTACGAACGGGTGCTCCGAAAGTTCGAGGCCTTCCTCGAATCGGAACGGGACGTGACTCCCGCCACCGCGGAGCATCGCGATTGCATGGCGTGGATTCACCGCCTGCGAAACTCGGTCGCCGAGAGCACCGTCGCCACCTACGCCGCCTACCTCCACCGATTCTACGCGTACATGACACAGGTCGGCACGTTCGACTCGAATCCCATGGCGCTGGTCGTCGAGGAGATGGACGAGCGCATCAACACCGACCCCGCGCGGCGGGAAATCTCCGTCCCGGAGATGCGCGATTTTCTCGCGTCCATCGCTCATCCGCTCGACCGCGCGCTCCTGATAACCCTGCTCAAAACGGGAGTACGGGTGGGTGAACTGTGCAATCTCGATTTGCGCGACCTCTCGATACCGGAGACGCGAGACGCCCTCGACGTCCCGGTGCGCCCGCAACTCGACGGCCGAGGCGACGCCCTGTTCGTCGCCGCCGACCGCGCCGTCGGCGACGTCATCGACGGTGAGCGCCGGACGGCGGCGAACAAGCGCAAGCGAGCGACGGTGATTCCCGTCGACGACGAACTGCGGCGGGTACTGACCCGTTGGCTGGCGATTAGACCCGACCCCGCCGAGGCGAACCCGCTGTTCGTGAGCACGAGAGACGGATGGGGCGAGCGCATCACCCCCCACGCTGTCCACCATATCGTCGAATCTCACGCGAGCGAGCGCGGGTGGCACCGCGACGGCGGCGGCGCCGAGGAGAACGTCACTCCCCACTACTTCCGTCACTTCTTCACGACCCACCTCCGGGACCGAACCGGTGACCGAGGCATCGTCAAGTACCTCCGTGGGGACGTCGCAAGCGACATCATCGACACCTACACCCACGACTGGGGGGACCGAGTCCGGCAAACCTACGAAGCGAATATCTATCAGCTGACGTGAGCGGCGTCGGAGCGAGAACAGATGAAGTGTATATCGCTATACGAAATGCACGCCTCGGGCAGCTACCAAAATTTATGTGCAGATGAGCGAGTCGTGGGGTATGCCGCGTTCCTCGATAGTTGCGTGTGTCGCGGCGGTCCTCCTCGTTCTCTCGGCGACGCTCGTCGTCGGGGGACAGTCGGCCGTGCGCCCGACAGAGGCCACGGTTTCGACGCCCGTCCAGTTCGACGGAGGCGTCGAGACGGCAGACGCGCCGGGTGAACCGCTTCACGACTGGCAGTCGTCGCCCGACGACGGCGCCGCCTTCTACGGCGTCGACAAGCGACACCTGTACTACTACGACGCGACGACGAACACGATTCGAGTCGTTGAGCGACCCAACGCGCGGACGTTCGTGAACGAGGGACTGCTGGTCGGTCGCTACCTAGCCCCGAGCGGCCAGAACATCAGTGACTACACGCTCGCCTCCAGAGAGCCGGTTCGATACACCGACCGCGGGACCCTCGCCGTGGGAACGACGTTCGGACCATTCGTCTACGACGTGTCGGAGCGACGATGGGCCAGCCGGGCCGACGAGCCAATCGGCGGGTATCCGACGATTACGACGAGTCCGAGCGGCGTCGCCACCGCTGGACCGTACTACGTGATGACGGCGAACTCCGACCTGTTTCTCGCGCCGGGAGACTGGGTCGGTCACGTCGCCGAGCCACCGGAGCGATTCGAGACCGGCGAGTATCCACACCTCACGAGCGAGGCCCGCCTCGCGGCGTACTCCGACCGCGTCACGAAGACGGGCTTTCCCATCGTCTTCCGGGGGACCGTCGGTGTGACCAACGAGCCACCGGACCAAGTGGCGCGAGGGAGTTCCCCGTGGGCGGTGTGGGAGGACGGCGAGACGGTTCGGTTCGCCGAGCCGAACGCCGGACCGACGGCCGTGTACGACGGCGCCGGGGATGGAACCGTCGTCATCAGCGGAAGCGAGTTCGTCGCTTACAACGTGACGACGGCCGAGGCAGAGTGGCGTCGCGACATTCCGATGAGCCCCGTCGCTCGGCGTGGAGATACCCTCTACACACACGAGCGAACGCTCGACTTAGCGACCGGCGAGACGACCAGTCTGTACGGCGAGGATGGAAGCAGTCACGTCGAGGCCGAACTCAACGGAACGTCGGTCGGCGGACACTTCGAGACGATACGGCGAATAACCCCCGATGGGCGATACGTCGCGCTGACGATGACGGGGCAGTCCCAACTCGGGAAGTACCGAATGCGCGGGGTTCGCGTCGTCGACACCGAGACTCGCACCGTCGTGGCCCAGCGGACACTCCTCGGCGATTACGAGTCGAGATGGGCGTCCGACGGCCGGAACTATCGCGTCGCGACGACGACCGACCACGCGCTCGTCGTCTCACCGACGCAGCTCTATCCGAGGCCGGGAACCACGCCCGACGAGGAGGCGAGCGTCGTCGACTTGGAGACGAACGAGACGGTGTCGACCGTCGACTTCGACCCCGGCCGCAAGACGAGGGTTCGCGGGACCGAGGACGGGTTGTTCGCCATCGCGACCGTCCCCGTGAACGACACGGAGCGGTTCGGCCGCGTGAACGGAACGCTCACCGTGTACGACCCGGACCGGGGCGAGACAGTCGGGCAGCGGTCCCTGTCGCTGGCGGCGGGAGAGCGTGTCGACTCGATGCGGACCCGACAGGGTGATATCTACGTGTTCACGACGGGGGACGGCCGGACACGCGTCAGGGCCTACGAGGGCGTCGACGACTCCCTCTCGGTGCGCGCGTCGGCGGACGAGGGCGGGGTGACCGTCTCTGTCTCGGAACTGAGTGGTGACCCCGTTCGCGACGCCGTCGTCAGCCTGAACGGGACCGAGCGACGGACGGACGCGACTGGGAACGCGACGTTCGACGTTGCCTCGCCCGCAGAGTCGGGTCCCACCTCACACCAACTCCGCGTGGATGCTGGCAATCGGACCCACCGGACGCAACTGACGGTCACGTACGAAGAAGTGGCAAGGACCCAATCGAGCGTCGGCGGCGGGCAGGCGGCGACGGACGCCTCGTCGCCGGGGTTCGGCTGGCTGGCCGCGTTGCTCGCGGTCGTCGGATGCGGTCTCTGGCGGCGACACCGCGATTCAGTGTAGCGTTATCGAACCGTCACCCGCCCGACCATATCGTCGTGGGCGTGGAGAACACAGACGTACGCGTAGTCGCCGGCCGTCTCGAACGTGTGGGTGTAGCGTGACTCGGCGGCGTCGATTGCTTCCCTGTTGTCTGCCGGGTCGCTCCCGAAGGGTTCGGCGTCCGCGGGCAGTTCCACCCGCGGGTCGTGGTCGGGATGCCCGCAGACGTTGTGGCCGGTGGATTCGAACAGCCACTCGACCGTCTCGCCCGTCGAAATCCGAACGTCCGGCGGCACGAACTCGGCGTAACTGCCGTCGGGACCAACCTCGATAGTGACGTCCGCTTCCGGGGCAGGCGTCGGTGTCGCCGTCGGCGTTGCCGTCGGGTCGGGCGTCGGCGTTGCCGTAGACGCCGGGGTGGCGGTCGCGGTACTATCGCTGTCTCCACCACCGAGGACGGGGACGCTGGAACAGCCAGCGAGGACGACGCTCGCGAACGTCGCCGCGAACGTCCGTCGACTCGCGAGTCGGCGCGTCATCGGCACACCGTTGCCAACATCGGCAGATAAGTCTGCTGCCGACCCCTCACTCGCGGTCGGTCCAGAAGTCGAAGGAGCGGCCGGGGGCGAACACGTCCAGTCCGACGGCGCGTTCGTCGCCCGTGTTCTCGACGCGATGAGCCTCGCCCGACTCCAGCAGGACGGAGTCGTACTGGCCGAGGGTCACCGACTCGTCCTCGGTGTAGACGGTCATCTCGCCCTGCAACACCAGACAGACCTGTTCGTTCTCGTGGGCGTGCATCGGCGAGGAGTGACCGGGCGGTTTCTCGAACCACTCGAAGGAAAATTGGTCGCTGCCGGCCATCGATACGCGTCGCCAGCCGTCGTCCGGTTCGTACGTCTCGGCCGCGTCGAAGTCGACGGGTCGCATAGCCGGAGGTTGGCGCGCCGTCTCGAAAGCGTTGGGAATCCGGGCGGCCGATATAAGTTACCCCCGCCGATTGTAGAGGTATGAACGGCGGACGGAGGCGGTGGAGGGTCCCAGCGTGACGGTACAGTTGCCGAGCGAAATCGTCGTCGAGCGCTTCCTGCCAACGGCGCGGTCGATGCTGGCCGCGGCGCTCGCAGCGCGTGGCTTCGCCCAGCGGGAGATAGCCGACCGACTCGGCGTCTCGCAGGCCGCGGTGAGCCAGTACCTCGCGGGCGAGCGACGCGACGAGCCGCGGTTCGTCGACGACCCGCGGATGCAGGCGACCGTCGAGCGCATCGCCGACGGCTTCGACGACGGGACGATGGACGACTACGAAGCGCTCGCCGAACTGCTCGACCTCGTCCGGGCCTTCGAGGACCGCGGCCCCATCTGTGCGATTCACGAGGAGGAGATGCCGGCGTTGGAGGGGATGGGCTGTGACCTGTGCGTGCGCGGGCGCGACCAGTCGATGCAGGCCGAGCGCGACGTGTTGGCGAACGTCCGCCGGGCGGTGCGGCGGTTCTCGAACGCGTCGGTCGTGGCCAACCACGTCCCGAACGTGGGGACGAACGTGGCGATGGCGCTCCCGTCGGCAAGCGACGAAACCGACATCGCGGCCGTGCCGGGACGCATCCACGCGATGCGCGGCGGGGTCAACGTCCCCGCGAACCCCGAGTTCGGCGCCTCACATCACGTCGCCACGACGCTTCTGGCGGCGACGACGGCCGACTCGGCAGTCCGCGGCGCGGTCAACGTCGCGACGAGCGACGCCCTCCTGTCTGCGGTGCCCGACGACGTCGCCGTGGACTCGTTCGACCCCGAGTACGAGGGCCGACGCGCTCGGCTGGACGAGGCGTTCGAATCGGGCGTGCCGCGCGTGCTCTATCACGAGGGCGCATTCGGTATCGAGCCAATCACGTACGTTCTCGGGACGAGCGCCGTCGACGCCGTCGAACACGCGATAGCGTTCATCGAGCGACTCGACGAGCCGGGAAACGCGCCCGACTAGGCGCTCTCGAAGTCCTCGCCGTAGTCGCCGCCGTAGCGGATGAAGAAGTAGGCCAGCGCGAGCACGGACACCATCGCCGTCGTCAGCGCGATAGCGAGGGCTTTGGCGCTCTCGGGGAGCGCGGGAGCGGCGCTACCGCCCCCACCGCCCCCGCCACCACCGCCGGAGTCGGGCATCTCGCCGACGACGACGACGCCTTTCATGCCGAGGCCGCGGTGGGGCTGGCAGAAGTACTTGACGACGCCTTCGGAGTCGAAGGTCTGTTCGAACGTGAAGCCGGCTTCGGCGGTGGTCTCACTCTCGAAGTCGCCGCCTTCCTCTGCGACGACGTTGTGCTGGCCACCCTCGCCGGTCCACTCCCAGACGATAGTGGTTCCGGGGTCGACCTGAACGGCCGGCGGGTCGAACGCGAAGGCGCCGCCGTTACCCTCCGCGCCGACGGTGACCGTCACTTCGTCCTCGCCCGTCGCGTCGGTGACTTCGCTGTAGTTGCCCACGTCGCTCATCCACCCGTCGAACGACGCTTGCGCCGCGGCGGTCCCGGCGGCGGCCGCCGTCGCCGCTGTGCCCGCGACAGTCGTCAGAAACCCGCGTCGCGAGACGGAACGATGGCTTCCCATACCGGGGGTTGCGGGCCATCCTACGAAAACCTAACTATCCCTCACTCACTCTCGACCATTGGAAATACCCCCTAAACTTACGGGGCCATCGCTCAGAGTTGGAAATATGGCGAAACGCCTGCTCGTCCCAGTTGACGGATCGGACCCAGCGAACACGGCGCTCGACTTCGCTCTCGAAGAGTACCCCGACGCCCACATCACGGCGCTGTCGGTCATCGACCCGACGGACATGGGCTACGGTTCCGTCGAGTCGGTCCCGAGCACGTTCGAGCGTCTGCAGGAGTCCGCCGAGGAACAGACGGAGAACGTACTCGAACAGGCGAGAGAACGCGCCAAAGAGGCGGGCGTCGACATCGAAACGGAGACGGTCGTCGGGATGCCATCGCGAGCCATCGTCGAGTGGGCGGAGAACAACGACATCGACAACATCATCATCGGCAGCCACGGCCGACAGGGCGTCACGCGCGTCCTCCTCGGCAGCGTCGCCGAGTCGGTGGTGCGGCGGTCGCCGGTGCCGGTGACGGTCGCCCGGTAATCAACCCTCGGTCGAATCGACCGGGTCGCCGTTCGATAGCTCTCGGAAGGCGACGGCGAAATCCGAACTGTCGAAATCCTCGACGGCGGTGTCGAGGTCACGCTCGATAGCGTCGAGACGGTCCAGCAGTTCGGCGTACTCCTCGCTCTCTTCGAGTTCGTGTGGCGTCTTCGCCGCTTCGAGTGTCACCTTCTTCTCGACGAGTCGGAACTTCTCCTGCAGTTGGTCGTCGTACGTGCTCCGGACGACCATCCGCTCGACGGTTTCGACGAGTTCCGGCTGGTCGACCGGCTTGATGAGATAGTCGTCGATGCCCATGTCGACGATGTCGAAGCCGGGGTCGACGGCCGTCACCATGACGATTCGGACGTCGAGGCCGCGGCGTTCGACTTCCTCGACGACTTCGTCGCCAGAGAGGCCGGGCATCCGACGGTCGAGCAACATGACGTCGATTGTGTCGTCGAGTTGTTCGAGCGCCTCCGTCCCGTCGTACGCCGTCCGCGCCTCGGCGAACTCGTCTATCCAGTAGGCGTACAGGTCGGCCAGCGACTGCTCGTCGTCGACGATGAGCACCGTCGCGTCTGAGAGCGTGGTCGTCATGGTGTGACTCCGTGATTGCGGGTGGCGCGCGGCGAGTCAGCCGTGGTCCGCGACGCCGAAATCGCCAGACCGACGGGCCACCGTCGCACACCGGAACCGACGTCTCGCCGGCTCTGCTTCGACTCATCGAACCTGCTCGCCGCATATGAAGTTGTTGGCCGAAGTGTTATTGTATTTATATTTTTGCCCGATGACGCCGCAGCGACCGCCCGTCCCCCGCGACTGCTACACATCGAGGACGGTCGGGCGAACCCAGATGACGAATTCGCCATCGCGTTTGATTACGCCCTGAACCGCGTCGTCGTCGACGGGAGACGGCTCGACGTCCTCGTGGTCGACTTCGACGACTTGGTCTACCTCGTCGACGGTCCAGCCGACGGGCTTGCCGCCGGCGGTTCGGCTCTGGTCGAAGACGACGATTCGCTTGCGGTCACCGTCGCCCTCGATGTCGAACACGGATTTCGGGTCGACGATGGTCGTCGTCTTGCCGCGGAGGTCCATCACGCCCTCGACGTGCCGGGGCGAGTTGGGGACGACCGTGAGGTCGTTCACGTCGACGATTTCGGCGACGTGCGCGATGTCGACGGCGTACGTCTCGGAACCGAGCTCGAACTCCAGCAACTGGACGGTCCGAGCGCGAGCCGACGAGTCGCTCATCGCGTCCCCCGTCCGACACGAGTCGGTTGTCGGTCCCAGTCGCGTGAGTGCATACGTGTTCCCTCGACCAATCACACGTTAAGCGTACTGGTCGGATTATCCGTTCTGATAACCGTGCCGGTGTATTTATTTCGTCGCTACGGAAACGAGCGAGCAACGCATGCACGGACGAATCCCTCCGGAAGCCGGCGTCCAGACTGTCGCGGCGGCACGAGCGCGAACGAGTGAGGCCGCGCGTCGATGACCGGAGCGGTGCCGCGAGCCGTCGTCGTCGACGATTCGCATTTCATGCGGACGATGCTCTCGGATATGCTCGACGACGGCGGCGTCGACGTCGTCGCGACGGCCGCCGACGGGGCCGAAGCGGTGTCGGCCGTCCTCGAACACGACCCCGACGTCGTGACGATGGACCTCGAAATGCCGAACGTCGGCGGGCTGGAGGCCGTCGAGCGCATCATGGCCGAGCACCCGACGCCGATACTCATGCTGAGTGCCCACACCGCCGACGGGGCCGACGTGACCTTCGAGGCCCTCGAGAAGGGGGCGGTCGATTTCTTCACCAAACCCGGCGGCGAGGTGAGCACGCAGATGTCGAGCATGGAGGACCAACTGGTCGAGAAGGTGAAAGCCGTCGCCGGCGTCGACGTCGGCGGGAGCGACCACCGTTCCTCCACGAGCGAGCAGGGCACGACTAGCACGACCCACTCCGACGGCGACTACGAGGGGGCGACGGTACTCATCGCCTCCTCGACGGGCGGACCGACCGTCGTCGAACGCGTCGTCGGCGCGCTCCCTCGCGACGCCGGCTACCGCATCATCGTCGTCCAGCACATGCCCGACGCGTTCACGGAGCGGTTCGCCGACCGTCTCGACGCGGCGAGCGAGTACGACGTGCGGGAAGCGACCGACGGCGACCGAATCGGTGCCGGCGAGGCGCTCGTCGCGCCCGGCGGTCGCCACCTCGTCGTCGCCGGCGCGGGCGGCGACCGAGTCCGTGTCAAACTGACCGACGACCCACCGGAACACGGGGTTCGACCCGCCGCCGACGTGACGATGCGCTCGGCGGCCGAGACGGTGGATGGCCCGCTCGTTGGCGTCGTCCTCACCGGAATGGGTGCGGACGGCGCGGAGGGTGCCCGCGCCATCGGCGAGGCCGGCGGCCACGTCATCGCTCAGGACGAGTCGTCCTCGGCGGTGTTTGGAATGCCGAAGCGGGCAATCGAACTTGGGGCGGTCGACGACGTGCTGGCCGGTGACGACGTGCCGGACGGCATTCTCGACGCGACCCGACTGGAGGTAAACGCATGACCGAAGAGTACGTCCAAGCGTTCGTCCACGAGAGCGAAGAGCAGTTGACCGACCTCAACAACTCCCTGTTGGCGCTGGAGTCGGACCCCGACGACCAGGAAGCGATGGACGACATCTTCCGCACGGCCCACACGCTGAAGGGGAACTTCGGAGCGATGGGCTACGACGACGCCAGCGACCTCGCCCACGCCATCGAGGACCTCCTCGACGAACTCCGGCAGGGCGAGATGGAGGTGACGCCCGAGGTGATGGACCTCGTGTTCGCGGGCGTCGACCGCCTCGAACTCGCCGTCGAATCCATCGACGACGACGGGACCGTCGACGTGGAGGTGGCCGACCTCGAATCCGACATTCGGGGCGTCATCGAGGGCGGCGAGGCAGGTGAGAGCGGCGGCGAGACGGCCGACGCGGACGACGATACGGCCAGCCAAGTCGACACCTTCGATGTCACCGTCGAAATCGGCGACTCGGAGATGAAAGGCGTCGACGGGATGCTCGTCCTCGAAGCCATCCGCGAGGAGTGTGACCTCGTCTCGGCGACGCCCGAACCCGAGGCCATCGAGGACGGCGAGTACGACGACAGCTTCGACGTCGTCGTCGCCTCGACGACGGCCGACGAACTCCGGGCGACGCTGGACCGCGTCTCCGCCATCGACGAGGCGACGCTGTCGCAGGCGGGTACGGACGAGGAGACGGCCAGCGAGTCGGACGAGTCGGCGGCAGACGACTCAGCAGGAGACGAGACGGCAGAAGCCGAACCGACGCCGGAGGACTCGACCGGGGACACCGAGACGGACGACGACGCGGAGGCAGACGCCGCGAGCAACGGCTCGTCGCGGGAGATTAGCTCCGTCCGCGTCGACGTCGACCAACTCGACGACCTGCACGGGCTGGTCGAACAGCTGGTCACCAGCCGAATCAAGCTCCGGCGCGCCGTCGACGACGGCGACGTGGGCGGGGCGACCGACACGCTCGGCGAACTCGACAAAATCACCGGCAACCTCCAGAACACGGTGATGGACATGCGGCTGATTCCGATGCGGAAGGTCATCAGCAAGTTCCCGCGGTTGGTGCGTGACCTCGCCCGCGAGCAGGAGAAAGACATCGACTTCCGGATGGAGGGGCAGGATATCGAACTCGACCGGACCATCCTGACCGAAATCAGCGACCCGCTGATGCACATCCTGCGCAACGCCGTCGACCACGGCATCGAGCCGCCGGCCGAGCGAGAGGCCGCGGGCAAGGACCCAGAGGGAACCATCGAACTCCGCGCGGACCGCGAGCGCGACCACGTCACTATCACCGTCGAGGACGACGGCCGCGGCCTCGACGTCGACGAACTGCGGGAAAAGGCACTGGAGAAAGGCGTTCGCTCCGAGGCCGAACTCGACTCGATGGAGGACTCGGAGGTGTACGACTTGGTCTTCCACCCCGGCTTCTCGACTGCCGACGAAGTGACCGACGTGAGCGGTCGGGGCGTGGGCATGGACGTCGTCCACAGCACGGTCAAACAGCTCGACGGCTCGGTGAACGTCGAGAGCGAGTACGGCGAGGGAACCACCGTCACGCTTCGGCTCCCGGTGACCGTCGCCATCGTCAAGGTGCTGTTCATCGAAGTCGGCGACGAGGAGTACGGCGTCCCCATCAAGAATATCGACGAGGTGAGCCGACTTCCCGAAATCGAGACGATAAACGAGCAACCGATGATAGAGCACGACGACGAAATCTACCCCGTCGTCGACCTCGCGTCGGAACTCGACGTGCCCGGCGAGACGGCCAACGGCGACGGCATGTTGCTCCGGATTCGCCGGTCCGAGCGCCGCGCCGCGCTCCGCTGTGACACCGTGAACAAACAGGAGGAAGTGGTCGTCAAGCCGCTGGAAGGCGTCCTGAGCGGAATCCCGGGTCTCAGCGGGACGGCGGTGCTCGGCGACGGAAACATCGTGCCGATACTGGATGTCGTGACCCTATGAGCTCAAACACCACCGACGACGCGTTCGAGGCGCTGCTCGACCACCTCTCTGCGGAACTCGATTTCGAGTCGTCGTACTACAACGAGTCGTATCTCGACCGCCGCATCTCGGCGCGGATGCGTCGCTGTGACGCCGACACCTACGACGAGTATCTCGACGTCGTGCGGTCGAACCCCGAGGAGCCACAGGCGCTGCTCGATTCCCTGAGCATCAACGTAACTAGCTTCTACCGCAACCCCGAGGCGTGGGAGCCGATTCGGGAGGCGTTGCGCGAAGTGACGGCGGGCCACGGAAGCACGACGGTGTGGAGCGCCCCGTGTTCGGACGGGCGCGAGCCCTACTCGCTGGCGATGCTCGCGCTCGACGACGACGAAATTCGGACGCGCGGCCTCGAAATCGTGGGGACGGACATCAACGCCGACGTGCTGAGCCGCGCCCGCGAGGGCGTGTACGAGACGACGACGACCCGCGACGTGGCGGCGGAACTCGAACCCCTCGACGACGCCGAGCGCTACGTCGACCGCGAGGGCGACACGTTCGCCGTCCGCGACGACGTGAAAGACCTCGTTCGCTTCGAGCAACACGACCTCATCGCCGACGAGCCGAAACGCGACGTGGACCTCGTGCTCTGTCGGAACCTGCTCATCTACATCAACACGGCGTCGAAACGGGCCGTCGTCGACACGGTCCTCTCCTCGCTCCGCGAGGGCGGCTATCTCGTCATCGGGATGACCGAGACATTGCCACGAGAGAGCCGCGACGCCGTCGAGACCGTCGACAAGCGACGGCGGGTGTACCGTCGAACGTAACATGTCGCTCTACCAGCTCGAAAAGGACGGCGACGTGGACGCCCTGCTCGACCACCTGAAGCTGAGCGACTCGGCGTCGATTCGGAAGCGGGCGGCGCTCATCCTCGGCAACGTCGTCGACGACGAGCCACAGGCAGTCGACGCGCTAATCAACGCGGCCCAGACGGACGACGACGAGGAAGTCCGGGGGGCCGCTATCGACGCGCTCGACAGCATCGGCGGCGAGGCGCTCGAACGCCTCGTGGGCGAGATGGCCGGCGTCGAGGCCGACGGCGCCGACTGGGTGCGCGCCGAGGCGTTCGTCGAGACACTCTCGGCGGACCGCCCGGAGCTTCGGATGGCGGCGGCGAACGCGCTCCGCCAACTCGGCGACAGCGGCGCGCTCCCCGCGCTGGTAGAGGCGCTCGACGACCCGAGCCCGCGGGTCCGGTCACGGGCGGCGCGGGCGTGTGGCGCCATCGGTGACGAGCGAGCGAGCGACGCGCTCGCCGACCGGCTCTCCGACCCCGCCGGCCCGGTGCGGCGCGAGGCCGCCGACGCCCTCGCCGCCATCGGCACCGACCGGGCGCTCTCGCCGCTTCTCGGCGCCGTCGATGACGACACCGAGGAGGTGCGCTACGCCGCCGTCATGGCGCTCGGTAGCTATCAGGGCGCGGCGGCCATCGACCCGCTCATCGGCGCGCTGGACGACCCGAGCGAGACGGTCCGGCGGGCCGCAGTCTTCTCCATCGTCGAGTTGCTCGCCGCGGCGCCGACAGAGCAGAGCCACCGCATCCGCGAGACGGTCGCGGACCGCCTCCAGTCCGCCGACCGGAGCGTCGTCGACCCGCTGGTCGAACTCCTCACCGAGAGCCGCCAGCCGCGCGAGCGCCGCAACGTGGCGTGGCTCCTCGGGCGCGTCGCGGGCGAGGCGGGACGGGCCGACGCCGTCGAGGCGCTGGTCGACGCCCTCGGTGCCGACGACGGGACGACCGCACAGTTCGCGGCGACGAGCCTCGTCGAACTCGGGGGCGAGCAGGTCGAAGCCGAGCTGCTCGACCTGCTCGAAGACCCCGACTGCCCGGACGAAGCGCGGTCGAAGGCCGTGTTCGTCCTCGGTAAAGTCGGGGGCGAGCGAGCCCGCGAGCAACTGGAGGGAATGCTCGACCGGGCCGACGACGAAGAGGTGCGCAAGCAGGCGTTCTCGGCGCTGTCGAAACTCGGAGGGCGTCGATGAGCGAGGGTGAGCGCAAAATCGTCGACACCCGCGGGAAGTTCACGCAGGTGGTCAAAGACGGCCGAGAACTGAACGACGCGGAGTGGACCGGCGGCCGAATCCTCCTCTCGAACAAGCGCCTGATTCTCGCGAGCAACAGCGGGAAGCGAACCATCCCCCTCTCGGAGGTGGAGAGTCTGGAGGGGCGGACGGACGTGAACCAGCTGGTCGCGAAGGTGTCGGGCTACGTCAGCCTCCAGCTCGCGAGCAACGACGTGGTGCTCATCTCGGCGGAGGACAGCGAATCCTTCGAGCGGATGCTGTATCGCGCGCTCCTCGACCGGACCGTCGTCCTCGCGCAACACCCGGCCGTCGAGGGCGGCGTCGTCACCGACGCCGAGTGGGAGAAAGCCCGCCTGAAAATCGAGGAGAACGCCGTCGCCCTCGCCGTCGCCGACGGCTCCTTTGTCGAAATAGAACTCGACGACATCGGGTCGATGGAGACCAACGAGCGCTCGGTGAACGACGAGAAACGGCGGGTCATCGAAGTCGAACACAGTGAGGAAGGGACGAGCGTCCAGACGTACATCTCCGGGTCGTCGCGACGGTGTACGATTCTGGAGACCCTCCTCGAAAAAGGCGAGAGCCAGAGCGAAATCGGCGTCGACCTCAGCGAGCGACAGAACGAGGTGTTGATGGCGCTTTACTCCGGCGTGTCACCGTTCGAAATCCCCGATTTCCTCGGGATGGACGTCGATGAGGTGGAGGACGTGTACGACCGCCTCATCGAACTCGACGTGGTCGAGGAGATACGCGTCCGGCGCGAAGTCGCGCTCAACGCGCGCGGCCGCAACATCGCCAGCGAGGCGATGAACGACAACTAAGCGTTGACCTCTTCGAGGCGGCTGTTGACGACGACGCGGCCTTTCGGCGTCAGAACGGTGCCCACGTCGCTGTCGGCGATGAGGTCTTTCTCCCGAAGCCCGTTCAACACCATCGTCGTCTGGCTGGCGTCCGCAGACACCACGTCCAGCGGGTCGACGCCCTCGCCGGCCGAGTAGATGGCCACGAGCACCTGCACCTCGTCGTCGCTGAGCGAGATGTCTTCGAGGCCCTCCACGATGTCGCTGTACTCCAGTCGGAAGTAGCGCCCGAGGAGGTTCATCACGCGCTCGGAGGGGAGCGCGACGACGGAGACGAGCGTCGTCATCTCGGGGACGTGACTCACGGACAGCGCGGGGCGAGTCTCGCCCGCGAGCGTTCGCGACTCCTTCTCGAAGTCCGTCACCGTCGCCAACTCGATGGTAAACTCGGTGTCCGGGCCGCTGAAGGAGAGTGTTCCCGTGTCGACGGCGAGCCGTGCCTTGGTGACGGGCGAGTCGACGACGCGGCCCCCGCGCCGTGCCGGGTGTTGGACCGTCGCCTCTTGTCCGTTCAACTGCGCCTTGAACAGGACGGTGGCGAACTTGTCGACGGTGTCGCTATCGCCCTCGATGACCGCCATCCGGCGCTGGTTGCCGTCGCGGTAGGCGATGGTGACCGAGTCGCTGAAGAACGCGCGCATCTCCGGGGGGACGTGTCCGACGGCGATGTCGAACATGGCGTCCGTCGGTATCGTCACCTTGCGGTCGTCGCTGACCAGCACGAGTCGCTTCGGACTCATGACGATGCGGCCGCTGACGGGGTCGTCGCGGTCCATGTCGGTCAGGAAGAACTCGCCGACGAAGTCGGCGATGACGCGCTCGCTCACGGGGCCATCACCCCGGAGACGGGCGGGACTGCCTCAGACATTCAACAGCCCTCCCACGACGGACATGGTGAGGACGGCGACGGCACACCCAATCCAAGTGAGCATGACGAAATGCAAGAGGGCGTTGGCTTTATGCCCACCGTCGACGGTCCGGATGATGAGCGACGAGAGGACGGCGTTTATCATCACGACACCGAGCAGCATGAACTGGATGACCGGCAGGTCGTACACCTGCGTGTGGATGAGTTGGGCGGCCGAGAAGGAAGAACTCGACCCGAGGTCGAGGGACATGCCGGCGAGGATTTCGACGATTTTGAAGCCGATGAAGAAGGCAAAGGAGGAGGCGGCGGTGATGCCGTAGAGGAGGCCAATCATCGTCACCGTCGCCTGCTCGCGCTGCTGTCTGAGCTGGTTCACGTGGTTCATGTTTTCGCTGATGAGTTCACCCAACTGTTTCGGCTCGCCCCCCATCTGTCTACCGACGAGATACATCTCGCTGAACTTCTGCATGAGATAGGAGCGCGTGTTGGCGGTGAAATAATGCCACGCCCGGTCCGGGTCGAGACGCATGTTCAGCCGCTTGAACAGGTCGTCGATGTCGTGAGTGAGCGGCCCGAAGTCCTTCTTCCGGAGCGTCTTGAGGACGGCCGTCGTCGTCGACTGCTTCGCCGTCTCGCTCGCGCCGAGCGCCCGGATGAAACTCGGAAACTCGTCGTCCCGAGCTTTGATGCGCTCTTCGTGGACGCGGAAGACGACGCCCGGAATCGCGAGCGGTGTGACGGGAAGCGCCATGTAAATCGGGCGGGGGAGCGTCGACACCGGGAGCAGGTCGGTCACGCCGGGGCCGACACCGAACAGGTCGCCAGCGACGAGGCCGACGAGAACCAGACTGCCGATGGCGCCGATTGCGAGACTGCCGAGCATCGTCCACTCACCCCGCGGGCGGATGTCGGGGGGGTAGTACCAGATGGGGTCGTAGGGCGACATCGTCCGGATGACGAGATAGAAACCCGTCTGGACGAAGGCATAGAGGACGATAACGGCCCCGACGGTCATCGTCGGATTCGTCCCCGTGAGGATGGGGAGGACGATGGCAAACACCAGCGCGAACGTCATCGAGAGCACCATCGACAGGTAGAGGTCTTTCATCACTTCGAGGTTGTCGAGCGTGCTCTCGTACATCGTCACGTAGTTCTGAATCATCACCTGCTGCTCGCTGAGGAGGAACTCGCTGAGTTCCTGCCCGGCGTTGACGGTGTAGGCCAATCGGTCGAAGAAGTCCGCGAGGTGGTCGCTCGGGATACGTCGGGCGCGACGTCGGCAGGCGTCGTCGAGGCTCTGATTCCACGTGTCGACGAGTTGGACGATGCGGTCGACTTCCGTCGAGAGCGCGCCGTACTCCTCTTCCTCCGCGAGTTTGCGAAACACCTCCATGCGGTCGATGTTCGTCGTCGACAGCACCGTCATGTGCGTCATCAGGAGGTGGTACTGGTTCTCCATCTCGACGCGCTCCTGACTGATGAGGAGTTTCGGGTACGCGACGGCGGCGACGAGGACGAGGCCGCCGAGGAGCGGAATCGGAAGTTGAATCGAGATGGGCAGGTCGACCAGCAGGGCCACGGCAACGGTACCCACGAAAAACACCGCCGACGGCAGGACGATGAGGAGGAGATACCGCGACATCTCCATGTCCATGCGCTCGTAGGCCTCGATGACGTCCGCGAGCGTCTCCGAGACGGTGATGTCGGCGCCGCCCTCCGAGGTCGGTTCAGAGGCCATTATTTGTGGATATCGAACGGAAGCCCCTCGACGCCGTCGCGCTGGAAGGACTTGATGGCCTCGTTGACCTCGTGGTAGCCGAGGATGTTCTCCTCTATCATCCGCTCGACGAGGCGAGCGCGGAAATCCAGGTCGTCGTAGATGTCGCGCGTGTCGGCGTAGCCGAGCAGGGTCGCAATCTGCTCTTCGAGCACGTAGGAGTTGTTCATCCCTTGGAAGACGATTTCGTCCTCGACGGGGTCCCAACTGAACACCTGCCGAGTGACGACGCCGTCCATCTCCTTCGAGTAGCCCTCGATTTCCTGCACGCTCGTCACGCGGCGAAGCACGTCGTCGCCCTGCTTGACTCGGTTCTGGAACAGCGCCACGTCCGCGTTGTCCATGAACGTCTCGGGGACGTTGATGGGGTCGCCGGTGAACCGCTGAATCATGGAGACGATGTCGCTGGCGTGGAAGGTGAGCATGACGGGGTGGCCGGTCTGGGCGGCCTGAAACGCCATCCGCCCCTCCTCGCCCCGCACCTCACCCACGACGATGTAGTCGGGGCGGGAGCGGAGCGCGGCGGCGACGAGGTCGAACATGTCCACGTCGGAGTTGTCCTCGCCGCCGCCCTCACGCGTGAGCAACTGTTGCCACGTGTCGTGTGGGGGCAACACCTCGGCGGTGTCCTCGGCGGTGTAGATTTTGGAGTCCCGGGGGATGAACGACATGATGCTGTTGAGCGTCGTCGTCTTCCCCGACGCCGTCTCGCCGACGACGAACACCGTCTGCTCGTTCTCCAGACAGAGCCAGAGGTAGGCGACGAGTTCGGGCGAGAGCGTCCCCCACTTGGTAATCTGGTTGATGGAGAGGGGCGTCTCGTCGCCCTGTCGGATGGTGAGACTCGGCCCCTGCACGCTCACGTCGTCGGAGTAGATGACGTTGAGACGAGAGCCGTCCGGGAGCGTGGAGTCGACGATGGGGTTCGAGTCCGAGACGGGGTCGCCGATGCGCTCGCCCATGCTCCGAATCCACGAGTCGAACTGCTCGGAGGTGCCGAAATCGACCGTCGTCTCGATGAGGCCGTAGGTGCCGTGGTCGACGTAGCACTGGTGGGGGCCGATGACGTGAACGTCCTCGTTAGCAGGGTCACGCATCACCGGTTCCAGCGGCCCGAGGCCGACGATGTCGCGGTTGAGCCGGTAGCGGATGTTCTCGTAGGTCTGCTCGCTGACGCGGAGGTTGCCGAGGTTCAAAAACTGGAGCAGGCGGTCAATCCAGTAACGGAGGCCGCTCCGGTCGCGGTCGATGGTCGTCGTCTCTTGGAGGAGTTCCTCGATTCGGTCGTCGTACTCCGACTCCTCCTCGGGGACGGCCTTGCTGACGCTGCGGTCGAGCAACTCGTCGCGAACCTTCGAGAAGATGGTCTGCTCCTCGCCCGAGAGCGACGGCTCGATGGCGTAGTACTTCATGTCCTGCCCGAGGTCACCGTAGATGTGGCAGTAGATGGGACCGCCGATGTGATAGAGGACGTTCGGGCGGCTGGTCTCGTAGTCGCTGGTCGGCTCGTCGATGAGCAGCGGGAACTCGCCAGTAATCTGTTTGAACTTCTTCAGGTGGTCCCGGAGGTGTGGCCGGGAGGCCGCTATCTGTTTCAGTTCGTCCGACGGGGTGGCGGTTCCAAGTTCTGTCATTATGCGACGCTACGACTCTCTATGACGATACCCGTCCCCGAGCGGACGGAGTATCCGATGGTGTCTCCAACCTGCTGTCCCATGCCGGCAAAGCGCTTGACCGCAATCTGACGGCGGACGTCGTTGCCCACTTCCACCATCTCGAGTTCGAGGAACACGTCGGCGATGGAGCGGAAGGGGCCGATGGCCTCCTCGTCGACCGTCGAGGGGTCGACCGTCAGGACGATGACCTTGCCCTGCGAGATGATGTCGCGGAAGAAGCCGATAATCTCGAGTGCGGCCTGTCGCTCCTCGTTCTGTCGCACCAGCGCCTCGAACTGCGGGTCGTTGCGGAGGATGGCGTCGAAGGTGTCGATGACGATAACGTCGGACTGCCACATCACCTCCGCGTTCATCAGTCGTTTGAGTAGTTCCTGCCGTTCACCGTCGCCGTCGCCAGAGAACGTCCCGCTCGTGTCGAAGTCGGCGTGAAGGAACAGGACGTTCTCGTCGAGGAGATGGTCGACCATGTCGTACGACAGCGAGTGCATCTGGTCGATGAACCCACGTGTCGTTAGCTCCGTCGAGAGGAAGGTCACAGAGTGACCTTCCTCGCAGAAGCCGTACGTGAGTCGCTGTGACAGCGCGCTCTTGCCGGCCCCGTAGTCGCCCTCGGCGAGGACGATACTCCCGCGAGGGATGCCCCCGCCGAGTTCCTTGTTGAGGCGGTCGTGGTCCTCCAGTCCGAGCGACAGCAAGTTGGTTCCAGTCTGGCTCATGAGCGGAATCTGAACACCTCCTCGTCGCCGTTGACGATGAGTTTCACGCGGTGGTCGTCGCTGGCGAGGTCAGCCCCGTTGATTTCGAGACGGACGACGTTGTTCGGCCGCCACCGGTCACCGTCGACGACGGTGATGGTGACGTTCGTCTGGTACTGTCCGTCGAGAAGGATTTCGATGAACCGCGACTCCGCCGGAATGTTCGACGTCCCCGTGTTCTTCACCAAGAGCGTCACCGTGTTCGAGTCGTTATCGTACACGGGACTGCCGGGGTCGCTTATCACCTCGATGTCGGTCCGGACCTCCTCGGACACTTCGAGGCTCTGGTCGTCGATGCCCTGACTCAGCCGCGAGACGCCCTGCGTGAACGTCCCGGCGACGCCGGCCGCGATGACCATACTCGCGATGAACAGAATCAGGTGAGACGCGGAGACACTCGCCATCAGAGCACCTCCGTCGCGGCCACACCGGGGCCGGTGACGATTTTGACACGGTTCGGCTGGGTCGACATCGACACTTCGAGATGCAGACGCTCGCCCGGGAGCCACAGCGACGTCGCGTCGTCGCCGTCGACGTGGCGGGCGCTAAAGTTATCGCGGTACGCGTTGTCGACGACGAGGTCCGTCGCGTTGACCGCGAGCGACGTCGCTCCCTCGTTGACCACCTCGACGGTCAGGGTCTGGTTGCCGCTGTCGTAGGTGGCCGTCGTGATGTTGAGTGCCGTGTTCTGACGCTCCAGCGTCTCGTCCTGCACCGAGGACGTGGCGTCGCTGACGCGTTCGAACCCGTTGGCCGAGGCGGTGTACGCCGTCGAGAAGGCCAGAAACAGGCCGACGAACACGATTGCCGCGGAGCCGCTGACGCTAAATCCCAAAGGGGACACCTCCGTCACCGCTCCAGCATTCGAAGACGACCGAATCGGCGGTCGAGCCGGTCAGTCGGCTGATGTATCGGAGGCTGGCGACGTGGTGTTCGATTGAGAGCGCCGACGGCGGCCCGGTCACCTCGCGGTCGGCGTCGAGGTCGCCGAAGCCGACGAGGAAATCCCGGAGTTCGTCCGCGGCGTCCTCGCCGACCCACTGGACGCGGCGGTAGTACTCGATGGCTCGGACCGCGTCCTCGACGTCGCTCTGTTCGACCAGATATTCGAGCCACTCCATGACGAGCATATCGCCGACGTAGCCGGCGGGTACGCTCTGGAGATAGGGTTTCGTCGTTCCGGAGCCCTGCATCATCGTGTTGGCCGCGAACTGCAGGTCGCCGGCGTCGGCCCCGTCGCCGGCGGGTTGGTCCGACGCCTGCGCCGCGGCGCCGTCGGTGGCCGCCTGCGCCGGTTCGGGGTCGGGCGTCTGGGCTGGTTCGGGGTCGTCGTCGAACGACTCGTCGATACCGCCGTCGTCGATGCCACCATCATCGAACGACTCGTCGATACCGCCGTCGTCGATGCCACCATCATCGAACGACTCGTCGATACCGCTGTCGTCGAACGAGTCTTCGAGTTCGTCATCGAGGCCGCCGTCGTCAAGGCCGTCGTCTCCGTCGGCGAGGCCGTCGTCCACGTCGTCGATGCCCTCGAACGAGTCGTCGAACGAGTCATCGGCGTCACCGTTGGTCGCGTCGCCGCCCTCGTCGTCGACCCAATCGGCGTCGCCGCTGTCGTACTCGTCTTTCAGTTCTTCGAACGATTTGCCGGAGTCGTCGGTGTCATCTTCGTCATCAGCCATATCTGTCGTTCCCCCGTCCACGGTGTCGGTTTCGAAGTCGTCGAACCCGTCGTCGCCGCCTTCCTCGTCCTCGTCGAGAAAGTCGTCGTCGAAGAAGTCCTCGGCCTCGGCGCCGGCGATGTCGTCGTCGAGGTCCTCCTCCGTCTCCTCGTCGTCGTCGCTGTCGAACAGGCTCATCGCACCACCGCCACCGCCCCCCTCGAAGCCCCCGCCGCCGGCCTGCGCGTCGTCGACGAACGGGTTGACGCCTCGGGTGACCATCTCGTAGATGTCGAGCAGTTTGCGGACGTTCTCCTCGACGTCTTCGACGGTGTTGCTAATCTCCTCGTTCTCGCTTCGAATCGTACTGACCGTCGACGAGAGGCTGGCGACCTCGTTTTCCAACTCGTCGATTCGGCCTTCGAGTTCGGCGGTCGCCGCGTCGCCGTCGTCGCCGTCATCGAATCCGCCGAGGCCATCGTCCTCGAAATCGTCGCCGAACCCGCCGAGGTCGTCGTCACCGTCCTCCTCGAAGAGCATGTCGTCGCCGCCGTCACCGCTGTCGCTGGACTCGGCGTCGTCGCTACCGAGAAACCGGTCTAGAAGCTCCATGTGGCCTCCCAGATGACGCGACGTGTCCCCGAATCCATTCTATCGTATGCTCCCATGCTCGCTCTCACTTTAATCGTTGTCCTTAGGTTATCAATATTGATATGCGTATGACGCGCGGCAGACAGAAATGACGAGGTCAGAGACACCGCTCGGTGCCGCCGGAGACGATACACAACTCGCCCGTATCGCCGTGAAAGCGGACCGAGCGGCCCGAATCGCCGCCCACATCCGCCGCTTCGACGGGGACGCAGAGTCGGTCCAGCACCTCGCGAGCCACGGCGACGTTCCGGTCACCGATTGGCTCGTCCTGACTGTCGAAATCGAACATGGCGCTCGCGCCCGCCATCTTCGCCGTGACGTGCTCGGTGGTCGCCCCCTCGTCTGCCATAGCCTCCAGTAGGGCGTCGATGCCGGTGTCGGCGTACTTCGCGGGGTTTTGGACGTCGTCCGGCGCAGTCGGGAGCATGACGTGGATGAGGCCCGCGACACCCGCTCGCTCGTCGTGGAGGCCGATTCCGAGACAGGAGCCGAGGCCGCTGGTCGACAGGACGGCGCCGTCGGCCGTGACTGCGAAGTCGGCGATGCCGACCCGCTGTCGGGAGGGGCTCGACGTCGGCTCCGCGCCGTACGTCTTCATATTAGAAGAGTGACTCGCTGTCGGCTTCGAGTTGGTCACTCCGCTCGACCAGCAGGGAGTCGAGCGCTTCCTTGAGTTTTTGCTCGTCGGGGATGGCGTAGATTTCGCAGTTGAACTCGCCTTCCGGGGTGACGACAGCCGAATCCATGAGGAAGGCGTACTCCTGTGACTGGCCGAGTCGGCCGGCAATCGGGCTGAGGATGGCCGTCCCCATGTCGTGAACGAGTTCGGGTGGCGTGTGGTCGATGCTCGTCTGGAGGACGTTCGCCCAGCCGTCGATGAAGCCGCTGGTCATGATGTTGCCCAGCTCCTGAATCGCGCTCTCGCCCATGTCTCCGAGCGGTTCGTCGAGCTCCATCGGCACCGTCGCGTCCACGATGGTCCGGGCCGACGGCTCGTCGAAGAGGATGGCGAGGTAGCCCCCGGGCGTTCCTTTGAACTCCATAACCGTCCCGAGATACACCTCGTCCCGGGCCGTGTTGGGAACGTCCTCGATGGGGACGAAGCTGAGTCGGCTCACGTCGACGTCGGTTTCGATGCCCGTCATCGACGAGACGTTCTGGGCGGCGCGCTCGGCGCCCTGTCGGGTCATCTCGTCGAAGACCGTCAGCTTGTCCATCGGGATGGCGTCTTCGTGGTCGTCGCTGGCTTCGAGCATCTCCGCGAAGGCGCCGTACTCCGGGAGCATGTAGATGTACGCGTCGATTTCCTCGTCGACGGCGGTCATCTGACTCTCGAAGACGAAGACGTGTTCCTCCTCGGCACGGTCCAGCGCGTCGTTCGGGAGGACGTCCGTCCCGTCGCGTTCGACGTAGGTCGGCGGCGTCATGTCGACGCTCGTGGTCAGGTAGTCGGCCCACCCATCCACGAACCCGCCCATCATGATGTTGCCAATCTCTTCGAGGCCGCTCTGGGCCATGCCCTCGAACTCGTCGTCCTCGCTGACGGACGCACCGGGTACGAGGACGTCGACGATGCTCGCCGCGCTGTCGCGGTCGAAGGCGAGCGCCGTCTCGCCCGAGAGCCCCCCCTCCAGACCAATCTGGACGCCGACGAAGGTCGTCCCACCGAAGACGTCCTCCACGTCACGCTTCGACATCAGTGTGACGTTGGTCACGTCGACGTACGTCTCGATACCCGTCATCTGCGTCAGTGACGCTGCGGCGTGTTCCGCCCCCTCCTGTGCGAGGCGGTTGTAGGTGCCGAGCGACTGAATGTCGACACGCATCGTCAGGCCACGACGTCGTCGATGGCTTCGAGCACGTTCGGTTTCTGGAACGGCTTGGTGATGTAGCCGTCAGCCCCGGCCTTGACGGCGTTTTTCATCTTCTCCTCCTGCCCCACGCTGGTACACATGATGACGTTCGCGTCGGGGTCGCTCCCCGTAATCTCGCTCGTCGCCTCGATTCCGTCGCGAATGGGCATGACGATGTCCATCATCACAAGGTCGGGGTCGTGTTCGCGGTAGAGTTCGACGGCCTCGACGCCGTTCTCGGCTTCACCGACGATTTCGAAGTTCTCTTCGAGAATCTCGCGCAGGAGGTTGCGCATGAAATCCGAATCGTCGACGAGTAGTACTTGCGGTGGCATCTATGCCGTGAATTCACGACTCGGTAAATAAAGACTCGGGCGCGATTCTCAGCGCTGATACGGGCGCGGGCGGGTGATACTCAGTCTTCGGAGAGGGCAACGGCCTGCTCGTCGGAGACGGCCTCGATGAGGTCGTCGATGCTGTCCTCTCGGTCGAGGTCGTAGCGTTTGAGCAGGCCGGTGAGCGTCCGAACCGGATAACGAACCGAGACGCTGGATTCGGCGAGCAAGATGCCGAGTACCTCTTCGACGGGCGTCCCGCGCCCGACGTGCTGTGCGTACCATATCATGAGCGACTCGAAACTCGTGACCACGTCGTTCGAGACGACTTGGTGGCGACTGACGCCGTCGTCGAACTTGGCCGTCGCGTGGAAGCCGTACTGGGCGTCGACCTCGCGAAGGTGGTCTTCGAGCCACGCGTTGACGTCCGTCTCGGTTATCGACGGCTCGTCGTCGTCGGTGTCCGTGGACGCCGACTCCGCTATCTCTCGTTCCTCGTCGCGGGCCTCGGCGGCATCGTCACTGGTCGACCCGCCGGTCGAGACGACGTAGCGCCCGTCGTCGATTTCGTCCACGTTGTCGTGTCTGGTGAGGTCTAACTCCTCCTCGGTGAGCACCTTCCCGCGGTCCGAGACGGAGTCGTCTGAGTCAGATGGCATACGGTGGGCAGTGTTACCACTTGAGAGGGTGAAAACAATAAAGATTCGGTGAAACTGCTGGGTAGCAGTTACAGTTCGACGGATTCCTCGCCGGAGAGGGACTGGGGCACCTGGATGCGGATGATGGAGGTCGCACCGCTTTCCGTGTTAATCCGCAGGGTTGCAGTCTGACCGGATTCGAGGGGCGCGTTAGC